>CAWADT010000014.1:0-8117 GCA_963780865.1 uncultured Chloroflexia bacterium
GCGGCGTATTTCCTTTAATGAAACTGCTGGTCACCGCCAGCACATCCGCCCCGTCTACGTACCAGATGTGCTGGAAGGTGTCGTCGGACACGAACACCACCAGAACGATCCGAACCCCTTTTTCCTTCTGGATCCTCTCCTTAATCACCGCCAGTTTATGCGCCAGGCCGAAGTGCGTTGCAACGACCAGGATTTTTGCGGGCGGATCCAGCCGTTCCTCTATCAACTGCACCATTTCCTGGTACACCACATTAGTATTCATGCGCAGGCTGTACCGGTACAGCCGGTTGGCCTGGCGCGCAAGCGGCCCGGTTTGCAGCCAGTCGAAGATCGCGCGTCCAATCGGATGAATGCTCGTGATCCGATGGATGGTTTGGATGGATTTATCCTGGCTGCCCAGGACGACCGGGTTCACCGTTTTCGGCAGGCCGTCGTAGAGCGCGTCGGTAATCCGCAAATGGCCGAGCCCGGCCGGAGCGTACGTGAGGATCAGCAGGTTTTGCCGGTCCGTAAGTTGTGCGAGCGTGGATTTTTTCATTTATCAGGCCCCTTTTTCTGGCAATGAACGATATCATCCGCCTGAGTCTGCCTTTTAGGCTCTCGTCGCGCTAAATACCAAGAACAGACAATCCGTAACCCGAGAATACCCGTTCCCCGGGTCGGCAAGAATAGCGCCATCGTTTAGGGGATTGTATATCGTATTCGATATCCGGATTCCTTAACCGGACGTAAAAAAGGAATTGGGTGGAGAAAATGTGGAATCCTTCATCTGCAATGCGGGATTTACCCCACCCAGAATTTAAAGGTAAACAGCGTTACCGACATTCCCATCAGGAGCAGGCTCGCGATCGTCCAGGTTTTATCGAACGCCTTATTCCGGCCGAGGAACGCCAGCGCGATGAAGGTAGCCGGCGTGACGAGAATATAACGCTCTACGCTCTGCGCGGACCCGCTAAAGACGGAAAGATCACCCCCGCCAGGCTGAACCAGGCGATGGGAGGATCCCGGCGGATCATGCGCAAACTTGCGAAGAAGGCGATCGCCACCGCCAGGATTTCGATCCCGAAGTAAACCGCCGCCGGACTATTGGTTGTGGCGTATTGGAATCCCTGGATCCAACTTGCCAAGGACGTTTCCACCGACAGGAATCCCCGCCCGAAGTAGAAAGCCTGCAGCTCGGCCCAGCCCCGTCCGAGGGGCGAAAAGCGCCAGAGGAGATAGGCCGCGATCGGCAGAAAAACGCTCGCGCCTTGTACAACCGTCCTTCGCCACTGGCTCCGGTTCCATTGCCGCCAGGGAACGGACCCGAACCAGGCGATGGCCAGAGGCAGGGCCAGCGCGGCTCCGTAGGCGCGGGTCCAGGCGGCCAGCGCGGCTAGGACGGAAGCTGGCAGCCACTTTCCGCGTTTGGAAAGAGCCAGCGCGCCGAAAGCCAGGCCGATGAACAAACCCTCGGTGTAGATCTGGGCCAGGAAGAAGGCCGATGGAAAAATTAACTGATAAAAAACGGTTCGCAGACTCCCTTCCTCGTCGAAATACTCGCGGGTGATGTCGTACAGCGCGATCATCCCGGCCAGCGTGCCCAATAGGGAGAGGATAACTCCGGCCAATGCCGCGGTGGCGATGGGCGTCAGTCCGAAAATATCCAACGGCAGGGCCAGCGCCTTCATCAAAAAGGGATAGAGGGGGAAGAAGGAATAGTTCCGCTGGATCGAATGGCCCGTGGCGGGATTGGTTTCCCGCCCGGCGCGGGTGTCGTTGTAACCGCCCACGGCGATCCCGAGGTAATACTCCGAATCCCAGGCGGCCTGGTTGTTAAGAAATGGCTCTTCCAGGTATACGGAACCGCTCCCTCTGGTGTCCGTCGTCTGGTAAGAGGTCCAGGAAAGCGCGGTATCCGGCCGCGCCGCGTCGTAGCGCGCGGAGACGACCGCCTGAAAGCCATACAGGACCAGGAACCAACCCAGCCAGATCAGCACGAGTGTGGCCAAATTTTTCTTATTCATACCTAATCCAAAAATCCGAAAGATGGGATGGGATCGGCGTTCCCGTGGGGTTCGCGCTCGCCGGGGCGGGAGGAGCGGCCCGCGCTGCGGACATGAATTTTACCGCGTCCGGGGCGGTCAGCGAGAAATTAAAAAGCGCTCCTCGCGCCTTTCACGGATGCCGGCAGATGGATGCGATCAGCCGCGGAGTAGAGTCAACCCAAAAATACCGTTCTGGTGGGTAGTGTCGACCGGCGGAGGCGGGGGTGCGATCGGCGAGGGAGGTGCGGCGGCGGGCGGGGCGCCGAGCCGGGCGGCGGGCTTCCCGCGCCCGAAGAAAAACGAGCCGATGACCAATCCCAGGCCGATCAATCCCAGAACGATCCCCTCGGCGCCGGTAACCAACGAGTAACGATGGAGGATGAATACCAGAATACCGGCGGCGGTGTCGTATACGTCGATGGAAACCGCCGCGGGGAGATTCTCGCGGCCGAGCGAAACGAGGACGTCCAGGCCCACCCACAGGAGGATGGCCGTCAGCAGGACCGCCACCCCGGCCGCAAGGAGCGGGAATCCCCACCAGCGCAGAAACCCTTTCCACGATCGCACCACCAGCAGGGTGACGATCAGCAGGATGGCGATGCAAAGGATCGGGCTCAAGCGGACGACCCAGCGGCCGATCTGCAGCAATTGGCGCGGGCCGACCGGCAGCCCGAGCGCCTCGACGTTCACCGCGCCGGAGTCGCGCAGTTGCTTCAAGACGTCCAGTTGGTCGGGGATATCGGCGGTGGCGTCGGAAAGCGCTTTGGAAATTTGCGGCCTGAGCTGCGCCAGGTTCGCATCCGGAGGTTTGCAATCCAGCAATTGGGATGGATTGGCGGCATCCGGGACGTACCCCGCCGCGCAATCCGGCAGGCTTTGGATGATCTGCATCACGGCGTCGGTTCCGGCCGGTCCGGTAAGGCGGCTTTTAAATTCGCGCATATCAATGGTGATACTCAGCGGAGCCCCTGGCTTTTCCAAAATCTGAAACCCCTGGGTGAGAACGCTTTCCACCTGGGATTGCAGCCAGGTGGGCGGGAGCAATGTGCGCAGGATCGAGGCCCATTCATCCTGCGAAATTGTTTTAAAGAAGGCGGGCGCCCCGCCCGGACTAGCGGAACCGCCGACGCCGCATTCCGCCATGGCGTCGATTTCCTGTTGCGAGGGAGGGCGGAGGCCGCCGAGAATATCCCGGTAGGTTTGCTGGCCCAGCGCGGCCTGGACGCAGGCCGTCGCTTCCGGGCCGGCGTATTGAAGCGGGTTGCCTCCGCTCGCCCAGGTCTCTCCTTCGCCGGCCGGATGCATCCCCATGTAAATCTGGGCCGCCGCCAGATCCGGCAGCCGTTCGTATATCCGTTCCCGGACCAGCGCGTTTTGGTAGACCGTCGCGGAGAGCAGCATGGAATCCGCGTTGACCAGCAGCAGCACGACGATGATCGTAACGATGAACAGCAAACACAGCACAACGGCCAGCAGCCGGATCAGAAAATTGAACAACGCTCCGATGAACTCAAGCATTTACCCTCCGCGGGAATGATCCGATCTGCTGTCCGGACCGAATGTCGGTGCTATTTTCCATCAATTCGGCGGAGATGTCCAGCAAGCAGGGCATCCTTCCCGCGAAGTATATTATCGATCCACATCCAGGCTTGCTCCGATCCACCCCCGGTATATCCCTCCCGGGACCGCAGTGAATGGTTGACACGGGCCAGCGACCTTGAACCACGACCGTCCGCCAAGGTAGAATGCTCGCGGGATCGGCCGATCCCGCCGGGAGGATATCCCAATGACTGTGCAAACTTATCCGCTGAGATTGTCCACCCTCGAGCAAACCGACGTGCGGAATATCACCGACGCGGTCCAGGAGACAGTCGGGCAGAGTAAACTTCAGGCGGGAACGGCGACGGTCTTCTGCCCGTCCTCGACCAGCGCCTTGACCACGCTTGAGTATGAACCGGGTTGCGTGGCTGATTTGAAGCGGATGTTCGAGGATCTCCTGCCCTCCGCGCGGGAGTACGCCCACAACGCCACCTGGGACGACGGCAACGGCCATTCCCACTTGCGCGCCGCGCTGCTTGGACCGTCGCTGACCGTCCCCTTCACCGGCGGGCGATTGATCCTGGGCACGTGGCAACAAATCATCTATGTGGATTTCGACACTCGGCCCCGCCAGAGGGAGTTGATCGTGCAGCTTGTCGGCGAGTGACGCCGCCATCGCGCGGCGCGAAAAAGCGAGCGGGTCGAGGCGTTCGGTTTCCGGACGAGGTATTTCCCCCGCGGGGTTAAACAAAAAAGCGCCCGGCGGCCGCCGGGCGCTCTATTTTTCCAAGAACGGAAATGTTATTTCGGCAACAGCGAAGTCGGGAGGTAGGAGAAATAATTCCCCCCCCAGCAGGCCATATCCGCGCCCTTGAAATCCAGGCTGTTCATTGAAATCGTAACGTCTACGAGCGCATCGGTGCAATTGAATTGGTCTTCGGATGTTTCGGCGTTCGTGATTTTCAGAGACGTATAGGCGCCAGGCAGCCCGCCCGGATAATACCACGCAAATACGTTATAGATTCCCAACGGGATATTGGGGATGGTGTAACTCGTCGCGTCAATGGGGATGTCTGTTTCGATGATCGTTCCCGCATCTTTCTCGCGGGCGAACAATTTTAACGCGGTGGCGGGTTGCGCCGTGCCGATCGGAACGATCTGCCCGGAGATCGACCCGACCGGACCGGAAGGCGTTGCGGTCGGGGGAACGGACGTCACAGAGGGCGTGGAGACAACCGCCGTGTTGGAAACGAGCAGGGAGGCCGTCGGGCTGGTGGGATTCTGGGCCGGGCTGCACGCGACGAACGCCAGCGCCAGGCAGGCCAACACCGGGATTGAATGGGCTTTCATTTTTCTCTCCTCGAGCAGAAAATTCCGGACCTTCCATCGTCCGACAATAATATTCCAATCCCCATTTTATCATTCCCGGCGCGCTTTCTCGAGAAAGGGTCGGACGCGCAGTATCACCCGGCGGTCGGACAGTAGATGCGCGGCGAGGGATGGCCCGCCGCAGGCTTCAATGGACGTAAATTGGATTTGAAAAAATCCAACCGCGCCAGCGGCCGCGGAAAGACCGCCGCGCTTCCAATCGGTAAGCGCCCGGCTGCGACGGGGAATATGTGATTTGCCTTCCCGATCCCCCGGCAGCCGGTCCGGTTCCCGCGCGGATGATTTTCCAGCGGGCCGGGAATGGAAATTCAGCCCGCAGGACGGGTCCAGTGGAAAGGGCTACGTCCCCTCCCATCTCGGCGCGGCCGGCCGCCCCGTCCGCCCAAAACCGGAATCCGTGCGTCCGTTTGGATAAATCGTAGCCCACCCAGCCCCGTCCAGACCGCAGCGCCGCGACGATCGCGCGGCCGTCCTGCTCCTCGCCGCCGGTGACCGCGTCGACCAGGACGTGCATGCTCACGGCGCGGAACAGATAGCGATAGGGAAAAACAATTTTCCGCAGCGGGCCGAACGCATAGGCGTGGCCGTGCGCATCGGATCCACCGACGGCCGAAACGCGCCCGCCCTCAGAGAGCAACCGGTCCCAGCGGGCGAGCGTTTCCGCGTCCGGGCCGCTGATCCCGAGCGACGGGAACAGAGCGTAGAAAACCATGGCCGGGGGATTGCGCAGGAGCGATTTAAATTCGCTCATGTAATTCCAGATTTCCAGGCCGGCGTATCCGTGCACGTCCCAGGAAACCCAGCCCAGGGAATCTTCATGGACAATCGGCGCGGCGGGATCGAACGGGTGGGCCAAGAATGCCGCGCCGCCGGATTCGCGCACCGCATCGAGAAGCTTCTGCGGATCGCGCGCCGCTCGGCCGAGGTCGTTGCATATCCCCAGGGCGAGCAGGTGATTCTTTTGCGGGATGCGGTCCTGCTGGTGGATTTCCTCGCCCGCCTGCAGCAACACCCGCCGACCGCCGGGAAACTCGGACCAGCGGTTCACCCCGCGCACCAGCACGTTGTGATCGGTGACAAAAAGAAAATCCAGCCCGGCCTGGGCCGCCTGTGCGGCGATCTCCGCATGATACAATGTGCCGTCGGAATATCCCGTATGGATGTGAAGATTCCCGCATAGTTCAATCATGGTTTCCATCCCCGGGGAAAGGATAGCATAGGCTCTGCCTAGCCGCAATTCCGAGCGACGATGAGTACCGCCTCGACCCGCCCCATAAACAAACCGCCCGCCGAATCCGCTCCGCCGCCCGATTCTCATTCAAACCCGAAACCCGCCGCCCCACGTCGGAATTTGCCCTGGCGGGCTCTCGCGCTTGGCGCGATCCTGGCGCTGGTGATCGTCTTTGTCGCCTGGGTGGCCATCTACACCGCGCCGCTGCCCACGCTCCCCGCGCAAGCCGCGGCGCCGTACTTTACGGTCTTTCCGCCGCCATCGCTTACACCGGTTCCTCCCACCCCCACCCTCACGCCATATGTCACGCCCACCACTTCGCTCCCCACGGTGATTCCTGGCACGATCGGCGTCGGCGCGATGGTGGAGGCGACCGAGGACGGGCTGCGGCTGCGCGACGCGCCCTCGCTCAATGGCCGGATCCTCGCCCAGGCCAGCGCGAATGAATTGTTTACCGTTGTCGACGGCCCGCGTTCGGCGGATGGATACACCTGGTGGCTGCTGCAGGGCGTGTACGACGCTACGCGCCAGGGATGGGCGGTGGAGAATTATCTACAGCCGCAGAGCTGACACTATAATTCCCACCGCTTCGGGTGGAGCCTCCTGGAATCCCCGAACCATACCTCCGGTTTGTTTTCTCTATTCAAAGGAATCGATGGCGGGTGTTTTTTATCGAGTGCCCGGCGTCCAGCGATAGCCGATGCTCCGGAAAAGCCGCCCATTCCAATAGCAGGTTGTGGAAAAAAGCACCTAAGGTAGTCGAGTAGCGGTTTTTGCGTATCCCCGGCCCGACCCGCCGGGGCGGGCGAGACCACCGGATTTCAGCGGGGTCTCGATACGCCCGCATAGAACGCGGGCTACCCCGGCCGTGCCACGGCACGGCCGGGGCGGGGCTCGACCGGCTTTTTCAACACCCTGTTAGTGAATTAATATATCCTTGGCAGCAATCGCCAGGAAGTTTGGCAATACGCTTCCCACGTTTTGCCGAATTCCTGATGCAGGAGATTTTCCTCGTCGTGGATTCGGAAAAACAGAATGCCGATCGCCGCGAGCGCGGCGGCCAGACCGATCCACGAGCGGAACGCAAACGAAAGCTCCAGCGCCAATCCCATAATGGTCCTTCATGATATGGTTCACTAACCCCTCCTTCTTTTCCCCCAGGATGAGGAGGAGGGGTCTATTCACCAAACTCCAGGAACAAGCCGATGCGGGACGTCCTGCGCGAAATCCTTATAGCCGGGCAATTCGTTTTGCAGCATGCGGTCCTCCAGCACTGTCCGGGCAACCATGCAGGCAACCGCCGCGGCGGCGGGGACCAGGGACCAGATCGAACCCAATAGAAACGCGGTTCCCACCGACTGGAGTATGGTTCCCGAATATCCCGGGTGGCGCACTATCCGGTACGGACCGCTGCGACAGACCGTCTGGCCGCGATCGTTCTGGATCCGCGCCAACAAAGGGGCCAGCTTGTCATAACCTCTTTTTCCACCGTAAGCGCCCACGGGAAAGCCGCCGCCAATGATCTTGCCCAGGCACGTCAGGTCTGGCTGAACCCTGTAAAGGCCCTGTGCCCCGCCCAGCGCGAGCCTGAATCCGGTGATGACTTCGTCAAAGATAAGGAGCACCCCGTATTTTTTGGTCAGCCTGCTCAGACCCTCCAAAAACCCTTTTTGTGGAAGCACCACGCCCATGTTGCCCGCTACAGGTTCCACCACCACCGCGGCAATGTCATGGGCGTATTTCCTGAATGCTTTTTCCACCGAACCAAGGTCCTGATAAGGCAGGCTGATCGTGGAGCTGACCGTTTCTTTTAACACGCCGGCTGAACCCGGAATGCCCAGGGTAGCCACCCAGATCCCGCGGCGACAAGAAGGCCGTCGCTGTGTCCGTGGTGACACCCGTCGAACTTGATGATCTTTTTGCGACCCGTA
>CAWADT010000015.1:0-236065 GCA_963780865.1 uncultured Chloroflexia bacterium
GATGTATTGCTAACCGACCGCAAGGCGCCAGCACCGGCGCCTGGCCGGGGTTCCAGCCGTTCGGCGGCTGGAAAGGGTCGGGCTCTTCGGGCAAGAACGCCGGCGGGCCGTACTATCTGCAGCTCTACCTGCACGAGCAGAGCCGGACTCTCATCGAAAAGGCCTGAACTTTGAACGTCCGGGAACGCTTCGGCTGTTTTTTTCTGGCCATCGGATTCGTGCTGCTGCTGCTGTATGCTCTGCCGATCGTCCAGGCGTTCCGGCGGAACCCGGCGACGGTGCCGGTGGAATGGCTCGGGATCGCGGGCCTTTCCCTTTTCCTCCTCTGGGCGGGCGGCGGGCTGTTTCTATCCGCCCGCAAGAATTCGCCGACGCAGAAGCCCCCCAGCCTGGCCGCCCGGCTCATGGCGCGCGGGAAATCGGACGACGACGAAAAGGATTAATTCCCGCATCGCGCGCAGCGAACAATTAAAAGGGAGGCGGTTGATATCAACCGCCTCCCGATTTTTATCATATCGTTGGAGATTGAATTTTTAAATAACTGCGGGCGCTGAATGGAAGGCCGGAATTATTAGGGGAAAGATCTCTTGCTTCCGGGGCCAGAATTTCCGGAAGAAGAAAAGCACTCAAAGCGGAGACCAACTGCTGTGCAGACTTCGCCGCAGCACAATATGTGTCCGTCGTTGAAGGTGTTCAGCCCGATGCCGTGCCGCGGGTGAGTTAGAGTTTCGCAGCCGCCAGGACGATCATGGACAGCACCATGACCAATCCGAAAATAATGAAAAGAACATTCCGCCAATCGATATGCGGCTTTCTCTTTACGGGCTTGCTGGTTTTGGAAATGCGTCCCATTCGCGATGACATAGTTTCTCCGTGAGCGTAACTATAAAATATCCTCCGGATTCTGTCCAGCAAACCCCGGCAAGACCCGCTCCAGCACTTTGCGCAACTCGTCCACGTCGATAGGCTTGACCAGGAAAGCGTTGGCGCCGGCGGAAAGCAGCGTGTAGACCGCCGTCTCGGCGCTTTCGACCGAGAGCATCACCACCGGAAGCTGCTGGCTCGAATACCGGCTGCGCACGAAGCGCAGGAATTCCGCACCGTCCACCTTGGGCATGTTAAGATCCAGGAAGATAACGTCGGGCGGCGGGTCCGAAAGCAGCGCCCGGCCCGCGTCTATTCCGCTGCGGAACGAGCGGGCCTGCACGCCAACCACCACGAGCAGCAGTCCCACCGCCTTGCACATATCCACGTCGTCGTCGATGATCCAGGCTTTGTACATGGACATCCTCAAATTTCCCCGCGCACCCGTTCGGCCAGTTCGCGGGTAACCCCTTTGATCTTCATCAGTTCTTCGACGGGCGCCTGGCGGATGGCCTCGATCGTGCCGAAGGCCGTGAGCAGCGCCTTGCGCCGCGCCGGTCCTATCCCAGGGATGCTCTCCAGCCTCGAAGCCAGCCCCTTTTTATTCCGTACCGCCCGGTGGTAGGTGATGGCGAACCGGTGCGCTTCGTCTCGAATCCGCTGCAATAAAAATAAACCGCGCGAATCCCGCGGCAGAAGAATGGAATCCTTCCGACCCGGCAGGAACACTTCCTCCTGCTGCTTGGCCAATGACGCCACCGGCACCCGGCCGGTCAGATCGAATTCCTGCAGCACTTTCACCGCTTCGGCCAGTTGCCCTTTGCCGCCGTCCACCAGCAGCAGATCCGGGAGCATCGCAAAGGACGGGTCTTTCTTCCGGCCGATGACTTCCGTCACCGGGCCCTTCCAGCGCGCGAACCGCCGGTGGAGCACCTCGTGCATGGAGGCGAAGTCGTTCGGTTCGCCTTCCACGCTACGCACATTGAAGCGGCGGTAGTGCGCCTTGTTGGGCACCCCCTGTTCGAACACGACCATGCTGGCCACGACCGCGGTGCCCTGAATGTTGGAGATATCATAACACTCCATTCTTGAGGGAGGCGCCGAAAGTCCTAGTTCGCGCTGCAATTCTCCGAGCGCCTCCACCTGCCGCGACTTGTCCGACTCCCATTGGGCCCGCAATGATTTGAGTGTTTCGGAGGCGTTTTCCGCCGCCAGCTCAACCAGTTCGCGGTCCACACCCGTGCGCGGGACCGCGAGTTGGACTTTTTCCCCGCCGCGCTTCGTCCGCAGCCACTCCTCCACGATCCGGGTCTCCTCCACATCGGTCGGGAGCAGGACCTCCGACGGGATGTAGGTCGCCTCCTGATAATACTGAACCAGGAACTGGCGCAGAACTTCTTTCTCGTCCGTGTCGCGCGATCCTTCGAGGATGAAATGCTCGCGCCCGATCAGCCGTCCGGCGCGGATGAAGAACACCTGGACGCACGCGTCGCCGTCCTGGCGCGCCAGGGCCACAACGTCGGAATCGTTTCTCTCCGAGGAAATGATTTTCTGCCTCTCCACCACGGCGTGGATCGCCTGCAGCTGGTCGCGCAATCGGGCGGCTTTTTCGTATTCCAGATCCACCGACGCCCGGCGCATTTGCGCCTCCAGGTGGGCGGAAATCTCGGCGATGTCGCCGCGCAGGAAGCGGCATAGGTCGTCAATCATGCGCCGGTAGTCCTCCGGCCCGGTCACGCCGATGCACGGGGCGCAGCACAGTTTGAGGTCGTAGTACAGGCAGGCGCGCGGATCCTTTCCGGTGATGATCCGGTCGCAGGTCAGGTAGGGGAATATTTTCCGCAGCAAATCGAGCGTCTGGTGCACCGCCCAGATCGAGGTGTACGGCCCGAAGTAGCGGTTGCCGTCCTGAGCCATCGTCCGGACGACCGTCACCTTCGGGTACGGATCGGCCCAGTGGACCATGATATACGGGTAGCGCTTGTCGTCCTTGAGCCGGATGTTGTAATGCGGCCGGTAGCGTTTGATCAGGTTCATCTCGAGGATCAGCGCCTCGAGTTCCGATCCGACCAGGATCCATTCGAGGTCGGCGATGTGCTGGACCAGTTTTTCCGTCTTGGGCGTGTGGTCCGCACCGGCCTGGAAATACGAACGCACCCGCGAGCGCAGGTTGATCGCTTTGCCGACGTAAATCACCCTGCCGGCGTCGTCCTTCATTAGATAGCAGCCGGGCTTTTGGGGCAGCGTATCGAGGATTCCGGAGAGATGCGGGGAAAGATCGGGCATGGGATTATTCGAATGCGGAATAACTTCGCATCGCTATTCGATTATACGACCGATAAAAGCCGACCATGGACGATGAACCATAGACCATGGACCATCAACGATCGACCATCGCCGTGGACAATCCTGCGTTTGACCACCAATGAACAATAGATGGCCAACCAACAGCGATGGTCTATGGTCGATGGTCGATGGCCGATCGTCGCCTTACGTCTTCGCCAGCGCCTGATCCAAATCCCAAAGGATGTCGTCGATATCCTCGATGCCGATGCTCAGGCGGATGAAATCCGGCGTGACCCCGGCGGCTTTCTGTTCGTCCGGACTGAGCTGCGCGTAAGTCGTGCTGGCGGGATAAATCGCCAGGCTCTTGGCGTCGCCGACGTTCGCCAGGTGGCTGAAGAGGCGCAGGCTATCGATGAATTTCTTGCCCGCCTCCAAACCGCCCTTGACCCCGAACCCCAGGATGGCGCCCGCCCCCTTCGGGACGTATTTCTTCGCGCGTTCATAATCCGGATGGCTGCGCAATCCCGGGTAGGTCACCCAGGCCACCTTCGAGTGCTTTTCCAAAAATTCCGCGGCCTTCTGCGTGTTGGCCACGTGCCGATCCATGCGCAGGCTGAGCGTCTCCAACCCCTGCAGCAGCAGGAACGAATTGAACGGCGCCTGGCAGGCGCCCACGTCGCGCAAAATCTGGACCCGCGCTTTGGCGATGAACGCGATGGCGCCCAGCTCGGCGTACTTCAACCCGTGATAGGAGGGATCCGGCTCGGTAAAGTTCGCAAACCGTCCCGAAGCCGCCCAATCGAAATTGCCGCCGTCGACGATCACGCCGCCGATCGTCGTGCCATGGCCGCCGATGAACTTGGTCGTCGAATGCAGCACGATGTTGGCGCCCCACTCGAACGGCCGGCAGAGATAGGGCGTGGCGAAGGTATTGTCGATCACCAGCGGGATCCTCGCCTCGCGCGCGATGGCGGCAACTTCCGTAAACGGGAAGACGTTAATGCGCGGGTTCCCGAGCGTCTCGCCGTAGAGAATCTTCGTATTCGGGCGGATCGCCCGGTGGAAATTCTCCGGGTCGGCCGGGTCCACGAACGTCACTGCGATCCCGAGCCGGGGAAAGGTGTAGTTGAACTGGTTGTAGGTTCCGCCGTAGAGGGTCGAAGCGGAGACGATGTGATCGCCCGCCGCGCACAGCGCGAGCACCGTCATCGTCTGGGCCGCATGGCCGGACGAGGCTTCCAGCGCCCCCACGCCGCCTTCCAGAGCTGCGACGCGCTGCTCGAACACGTCGTTGGTCGGATTCATGATCCGCGAATAAATATTGCCGGGCTCCTCCAGGGCGAACAGCCGCGCCGCGTGGGCCGTATCCCGGAAAGCGTAGGATGTGGTTTGGTAGATCGGCACCGCGCGCGCGCCGGTGGTCGGATCCGGCGTCTGCCCGGCGTGCAGCTGCCGGGTGGTGAAACCGTACGAACGAGATTTTTCCTGCGTCATGGTTCCTCCTTGGGAATTACCGCAACACATCGCTCTCCTGTCCGTAAAAACAAAACGCCTCTTTCGAAAGAAGAGGCGGTGATGAATAATTTCACTGCGCTCTCATCTTTCAGTTAGTTCTGCCGGAATTGGCACCTTGCTTTGTAGCAGGTTGCCGAGGCTTCATCGGGCCGGTCCCTCCGCCTCTCTGGATAAGAGTGGTTCGTGTATGCGGTTGTTGGCCCGGCTTATATCATATCGGCGCGATGCATGTCAAGTTACCCCCACCCCGACCGCCCCCCAAGCTCACGTCCCCCCATTTGCCCATTATGGATTCTCATGAAGGATCTCGTGCGTTCTTGGGCAAATGGGGGGACAACAGGGGGGAGGGGGTCAGATTTGAAAATCCTCCCCGTACCATAGCCCGTGGTTCAGCGTCCGCCCCGATGACGGGTGCGCGTGTCCATTCATCCGGCCTTCCAATTCGGCAACTTTTTTCATCAACGACTCCAGCGCCTCGCCCAGCACGTCCGGCATTTGCGAGTGTTCCAGATCCGGCGTACGCGCTTCCGCCCGCGGCCTGGACCGGACCAGAATCTCGCCTGGCACACCCACGACGACCGAATCCGGCGGCGCCGAACGGACCACCACGGCGTTGGCTCCCACTCTGCAACCGTCGCCGAGCGTGATCGCTCCCAGGATTTTGGCGCCCGTGCCCACCACCACGTCGTCGCCGAGCGTGGGATGGCGCTTGCCCTTGGCCATGCTGGTGCCGCCGAGCGTCACCCCGTGATAGAGCGTGACATCCTGCCCGATCTCGGAGGTCTCGCCGATTACCACCTCCATCCCGTGGTCGATGAACAGCCCCGGCCCGATCTTCGCGCCGGGATGAATCTCGATCCCGGTGAATCCGCGCACGGCCTGGGAGAAGATGCGCCCGATCAGTTTGAAATTATGAATCCAAAACCAGTGCGCCACCCGGTAGCCCCACACCGCGTGCAACCCGGGGTAGCAAGTGAGCACTTCCAGCAGGCTGCGCGCAGCCGGATCGCGGTTGAACACCGCTTGGATATCGCGTCGAATTGTCTTTAACATACCCTCTCCAGAACAAGCAGTTTCCGTGCTTTAGGATTGAAGACGGCAGACCATGGACCATAGACCAAGGTCGGTGATTTGCAGTCGATTGATTACTGAAGATCTCCCGTTGTCGAATCCTCTTCGGTGGTCCATCGTCCGTGGTCGATGGTCGCTCTTACTCCGCCAGGTCCGTAAACAAGGCAGTGCTCAGATAGCGCTCGCCGAAGTCCGGGATGATCACCACAATCAACTTGCCGGCGGCTTCCGCGCGGCGCGCCACCTGCAGCGCGGCCCACAACGCGGCTCCGGAGGAGATGCCCACCAGCAGGCCTTCCTCGCGTGCGGCGCGGCGGGCGGTGGCGAACGCGTCGTCCCCCTTCACCCGAATCACTTCGTCATAGACTTTGGTGTTCAATACGTCCGGGAGGAAGCCGGCGCCGAGACCCTGGATCGGATGCGGCCCCTTGGAGCCGCCGGAAAGCACGGGCGAAGCGTCCGGTTCCACCGCCACCACCCGCACCGCCGGTTTGCGCGCCTTGAGCGCCTCGCCCACGCCGGTGATCGTCCCGCCCGTGCCCACGCCCGCGACGAAATAATCCACCTTGCCGTCGGTATCCCGCCAGATCTCCTCGGCGGTCGTGCGGCGGTGGATTTCCGGGTTGGCCGGATTCTGAAATTGCTGCGGGATGAAATAGCGCGGGTCGGACGCGCCCATTTCCTCGGCCTTGCGAATCGCGCCGGGCATGCCCTCGCTGCCGGGCGTGAGGATGAGCTCCGCGCCGTACGCTTTGAGCAGCATCCGCCGCTCGCGGCTCATCGTCTCCGGCATCGTCAGCGCGCAGCGGTATCCGCGAGCGGCGCAAACCATCGCCAGGGCGATCCCGGTATTGCCGCTGGTTGGCTCGAGGATGATGGTGTCGGACGTGATCTTGCCGGCCTTCTCCGCCGCGTCGATCATCGCCACCCCGATGCGATCCTTGACGGAATGCGCCGGACCGAAGAATTCCAGTTTTGCCGCCAGCTCGGCTTTGGCGCCCTCCGTCAGCCGGCGGATGCGGACCAGCGGCGTGTTGCCGACCAATTCAGTAACGGAATTCGCGATTTTCATTTTGTCCTCCTATATTTGTTTCGTATTCGCTTTTCACCCCCTCACCTTCCGCCCCTCTCCCAGCATAAGCAGGGAGAGGGAGGCCGGTTCTTTTCCGGCTGGGTGAGGGGTTAAAAAAATAACCGCCTCAAGAATTCCTGGGACGGTTGTCTTCGCCTATCAGCGGTAATCCGGTTTCAATCGCGCAAATGCCTAAGCGGGAGACCTCCGTCTCTGCCTCGCACAGATACACAAGCAAGCGGCCGAAACAATGATTTGCTTCATCGGGCTAACCTTGTACCATTATAAAGGGCCGTTCCAGCTTGTCAAGAGAAGCGGTTCCCTTGCGAGTGTTTCCGGTGTTTTACCGGCAACCTTGGGAAGGCTACCAGGCGGCGGCAAACCAGAGCAGATACGATTCCATCTGCACGCTGAAATTATCCCCGTGGCCGCCAGCGGCGAAATGGAAGTCATAGGGCACGTGGAGTCGATCCAGGACGCCGGTGAGATTTCGCGTCAGCGCGATGATTTGATCCCGATCGCCGATATCGAACAAAACCCGCGGATAAAAATCCTTCGGAGTTTCGCCCACCCAGGTTTCGAATTGGGGGATCTCGCTCTGGGTGATTCCCCCGCTGAAGACTCCGACGCTGCCGATCAATCCGGGATATTGGAACGCCATCCGCGCGGCAATCGCAGCCGTATGCGAATATCCGCCGGCGCCCCGGAACCGCCGGTTCCGGATCGTGCGAAACATGCCGTCGACATAGGGGACCAGATCCTCCGCCAGGGAGACGTGAAAGCCGACGCCCACCACTGGATCGGGAACCACCAGGATGGCCGGCGGAATCTTGTCCGCCCGGATTAACCGGTTGGCCGACGAAATCGGCGTTTCATCCGTCTCGCTGAGCCCGGTCTCGAAATCCCCCGTGATGAAATACACCGTCGGGAAGGAATGTGAAGCGAGTTGGTCGTAGCACGGCGGGAGATAGTATTGGAAAGTAACGGGGAATCCGTGCGCGGGACTGGGAACGGAGCTTTCCCCGAGGCTTCCATCCTGGACGCAGCCGGTGTCGGACAATCGACGGATGAACCCGGGAACGGAAGCTGTTCCCTGTACGGAATTCGGAGCGGGTTGGCAGGCGTTGAGGAGAAACGGAAAAACGAGAAGAAGAATCGCTTTACGATGGTTGGCAGTCATGCTATCGGGCTACATTTCGCTCCGCCCCTCGATGGCTTTGAACAGCGTGGTCTCATCGGCATATTCCAGATCGCCCCCGACCGGCAGCCCGCGCGCCAAGCGCGTCACCCGCACGGGAAGCCCCTCCAACTGGCGGTGGATATACATCGCGGTGGCTTCCCCTTCCATGGAAGGGTTGGTCGCCAGGATCACTTCGCGGATTTCACCCACCCGCACTCGCTCCACCAACTCGCGGATCTTGAGGTTCTCCGGCCCGATCCCTTCCACCGGCGAGATGGCGCCGTGGAGCACGTGGTAGCGGCCCTTGAACCCCTGGGCCCGCTCGATTGCCTGCACGTCGAGCGGCGCCTCGACCACGCACAGAAGCGATCCCTCGCGCTGCGGATCGCGGCACACGGAGCAGGGGTCGGTGGCGGTGTCGGTGATGTTGAAGCAAACGGAGCAGAAGCGGGTTTGCGCGCGCAGGTCCAGGAGCGCCTGCCCCAGGCTGCTTGCCTGTTCCTCCGGAACGCGCAGCAGGTGGTACGCCAGGCGCGAGGCCGTCTTGGGGCCGATGCCGGGCAGCCGCTGGAATTCCTCGATCAACCGCGAGACGGGCTTGGGAAGGGTCACGACATGAGCGGGCCGAGCTTGCGCTGCATAAGTTCTTTGGAGGCATCCACCGTCTGGTTGAAGGCAATGGTGAGCATATCGCCCAGTAGGTCCGGGTCGGCCTGCTGCAGGGCCTCGGGCGAGATCCGGACCGAACGGCACTCCTGTCCGCCGGTCATCACGATGGTGATCGCGCCTCCGCCGGAGGTTACGGTGACCGTCTCCTCCTCGAGTTCACGCTGGGCGCGTTCCATCTCCTCCTGCAAATGCTGCAGTTGGGCCATCATTCCCGGACCACCGCCGGGGAGATTTGGTTTGTGTTGTTTACCCATGGGGCTGGAAACTCCTTAATAGACGTGCCTGGTTCCCATCTTCGATAGCGGGTGGTCGAGCCCCGCCCCGGCTTCGCCGTGGCGAGGCCGGGGTAGCGGCGAAGCCGCATATCGAGACCACTTTCAACCTTTTCCAGGATTGTTACGGCAAATCGATGACGTGCGCGCCAAACTCGCGCGACGCGGTATCCACCATCCCGCCGTCGGGATATTTCGCTCCGCCTTCGGCCACCGCCCGCGGGGCGCCGATCCGAAAACGCACGCGCAGCGGACCTCCGAGGACTTCCGCGAGCACTCCTTGCAGAACTAGAAGAGTCTCCGGCCGGGAACATTTCTGCCGCACAAGATCGGATGGCACCACCACCGAAAGCAAATCTCCGTCCAGGGCATCCGGCAGCGTGCCCGCAAACAAAGTATGGCTGCGAGAATCCCGCGCCCGGATGGTGGCGAGCACGCGCTCCCAGGATTCCTGAATGCGCGCCAGGGTTAATCCGTGCGCGGGCGATGGGGGCTGCTGCTCCGCAGTGGAGGCCGAAGTTTTAACGGGCGGCGCGGCGGGCGGGGGTGCGGGCGTCGCCGGCCTGGCGGCAGCCGGTTTGGGAATACTCCCCGAACCGGCCGCGCCGGTGGACGCGAGTTTTCCAGGCGCTTCCGGTGGCGCAACGGAAGGCTCGAGAATCGAATCGATAAGCGCCAGCTCCAGCGGCAATTGCGGGCGCCATCCGGACCGCAGATCGCCGGCGGCGTACGAGAAGGCGCGGATCGCGTGTAACAGTGCGGCCGGAGCCAGGAGAGCGGCAAGCTCCTTCATCCGCGCCCGCGTCTCCGGCGCGGCCTCCACCAGGTCGGCGTTTCCCGTGGCGGCCATCATCACGCCGCGCAGGTAGTCCACCGTCTGGCGGGCGAACTGCCTTGCGTCGGCGCCCGCGTCCGTGGCGCGGTGGATGATCTGCAGCCCTTCGGCGGTATCGCCCTTCGCGATGCATGCCGCGAGCTGTTGCACGGCCTCGTTTCCGGCCGAGCCGAGGATCTCCAGCGTGCGGGCGAGCGTGATCGCCTCGCCCAGCGAACCGAGCTGATCCAGCAGACTGATCGCGTCGCGCAGGCTGCCCGTCGCCTGGCGGGCCACCGCTTCCAGTGACTCGCGGTCCGCCTGTAACCCTTCGGCCGCGGCCATCGCCGAAAGCTGCGCCACCATTTCCTCCACGCTCAGCCGCCGGAATTCATGGCGCTGGCAGCGCGAGACCACGGTGGCGGGGATTTTATGCGCTTCGGTCGTGGCGAGGATGAAGATCGCGTGAGCGGGCGGCTCCTCAAGCGTTTTCAGGAGCGCGTTGAAGGCCGCCGCGGAAAGCATGTGCACTTCGTCGATGATGTAAACCTTATACCGGCCGTCGTTCGGGGCGAACGGAACCCGCTCGCGCAGATCGCGCACGTCCTCCACGCTGGTATTGGAGGCGGCGTCGATTTCGATCAGGTCGAGGTAGGCGCCTTCGTTCACCGCCGTGCAGCGATGGCATTGGTTGCAGGGCCTCGCGGCCGGATCCTCGGCCAGACAGTTGACGGCCTTGGCCAGGATGCGCGCGGTGCTGGTCTTGCCGGTCCCGCGCGGACCGGAGAAGAGATAGGCGTGCGCGACGCGGCCCGAGACGACCGCCTGGCGCAGAGTCCGGATGATGTGCTGCTGCCCGACGACGTCGTCCCACGCTTGCGGACGCCACTTCCGGTATAGGACCTGATTCATGATTTTCTCCGGGGCCGGTAGTGTAGCAGAGGGGTGCGGTTCTGACCAGACCCCGTTCCTCCTCCCCCGCGGGCGGTCGCTCCTGATGAAGGTTGCCGGGCGGCGAATTACGGAATGACAAACACCGAGCGCAGGTTACCCAGCGAGTCCAGGAGCTGCACTTCGTCGCCGGAATGCCATACCGGCTCCTTTAAATTCCAATACAGGTCGATCGAGGTGTCGATTCCCGCCGCGGTGTGGAGCAGGACGGCTCCTTGCGACACCAGCGAGAATTCCTTGAACTGATATTCCGCCCCGCCGGGCGCGCGCAGCCGCCACCCGGTCAGATTCGCGTTTGCCCCCGGGTTGACGATCTTCACCGCCTCGTTGCCCAACACGCCGGCCGAGAGGACCGAATCGATCGCCGGCCACGGGAAGGCTTCCCCGTCCTGCGGCGTGACGGTCGGATGGAGGGAGGCGGGCGGCTCGGTCTGGACGCTGGTTGGGATGATCAGTTGCATCCCGGGCGTGAGCACGTCTGGATTCTGGATGTTGTTGATCGCGGCCAGCTCGTCCGTGCCCACGCCGAATTTTTCGGCGATTTTTCCGAGCGTGTCGCCGGATTGCACAACGTAAATCCTCGGCGTGCGGGAAGGCAGGGCCGGCGGCAAGGGGCTCGTGTATCCGGCCGGGAGCAGTGTGGGCGAGGGGACGGTGATCGCCGCGCTGTGATGGGAGCGATCCCACCAGTACAACACGCCAAGCATCGTCGCGGCCGACACCAGAACGTTGAGCGCGAGGTAGAATAACCAACGCCGGGCCATGAGCACCTCCGAGGGCGGGCTGCTTTCAGTGTAGCACCTCCCGCGGGAAGGATCAACCAGAAAGCCGCGCCGGAAAGAGACGCATGCCCTACGTGATCGACGGCCACAATTTGATCGGACGCTTTCCGGGAATCGAGCTTTCGGATCCGGAGGACGAACGCAAGCTCATGGAGGTGCTGGAAATTTTCGCGCGGTATTCGCGGCACAAAGTGGTGGTTTTTTTCGACCGCGGGATGCCAGGCGGCCGCCCGGAAATCCGCGCCGGGCGGATGCTTACGGCGCATTTTGTTCCTGCGCCGCTCAAAGCCGACGACGCCATCCTGGATTTCCTGCGCAGTCACAGGGATGCGCGCGGCACCACCGTGGTCAGTTCGGATGCCGAAGTGCGCAACCGCTCACGGCGCACAGGAGCAAAAGTGGTTTCGTCGGAAGAATTCGCGCGGCGGGTGGTCGCCCTGGTGCGCAAGGAGGAAAAAGAAAAAACTTCGGAGAAGCCTACGGATATCGAAGAGTGGCTGCGGCTGTTCGGGGGCTAGGAAGTGTGGGCCCGGATGGGCTCGAACCATCAACCAACTCCTTATGAGGGAGCTGCTCTGCCATTGAGCTACGGGCCCAAGGAGCGGGCGACGGGATTCGGACCCGCGATGTCAGCTTGGAAGGCTGATGCCTTGCCACTTGGCGACGCCCGCTAAAAATATCGAACCATTCGGCGAGCGGGAGTATACCCTCCGCGGCCCCGGACCGTCAAGCAAAACTATTGCACATAGGCCGTTTGTCATTCCCGCGTGTCCTAAGCGGGAATCCATTTCAACCGAAGAAGGGAATCTCTACTTGTGCGTGGATGCCCGATAAGATCACCCTCGCTTCGCATTCATCCCGGCTCATGAACCCGACGCGAGTCGGGATGCTGTGCGAGGGCGGGCTCGGGCATGACGATCATTCCTACATGACTGCCGTCATCCCCGCGGGGAGACGAGTAGAAAAGTTTGTCATTCCCGCGTGTCCTAAGCGGGAATCCATTTCAACCGAAGAAGGGAATCTCTACTTGTGCGTGGATGCCCGCCAAGAACTCGCGGGCATGCCGAGCACATTGTATTGCCGGGATCTTTTTTTATGTAGCCGGGATCGACGATCCCGGCTACAAATAAACCATCGCCCCGGTTCAATTATTTCATCCACCCCGGTTCAAGAAAAGAAAATCAAGCCATCGCCTTCTCGGCCGCATCCACCGTTTGCGCAATCAGCATGGCGATCGTCATCGGCCCCACCCCGCCCGGAACCGGGGTATAGGCGCGGCATTTTTCCGTAACGGCCGAAAGTTCGATATCCCCGACGTTGCCCTCGTTGTATCCGGCGTCGACCACCACGGCGCCCGGCTTGATCCAATCCCCGCGGATGAACTCCGGCTTCCCGACCGCGCCCACCACGAGATCCCCCGCGCGGACGACCTCCGCGAGATTCCGCGTCTTCGAATGACACACCGTCACTGTGGCGTTGGCGTTAAGCAGCATCAGCGCCATCGGTTTTCCCAGGATCGGGCTGCGCCCGACCACAACGGCATGCATCCCCTCCAGCGGGATCCCGTAGTGCGAGAGCAGACGCATGATCCCGGCCGGCGTGGCGGAGCCGTAGGCTTTTTCTCCCATCGCCATCCGGCCGAACCCCGTGCAGGTCACGCCGTCGACGTCCTTGGCCGGATCGATCCGTTCGAAGCAAGCCCGTTCATCGACCGGTTTGGGGACCGGATGCTGAATAAGGATCCCGTGCACTCCGGGATCGGCGTTGAGTTTGTCGATTTCCGCCAGAACCCGTTCAGTCGGGCTGCCTTCGGGCAGCAGCGCCCGGATCAATTCCATCCCCACCCGCTTGCAGGCATTGCCCTTCATGCGCACGTACGTCACCGACGCCGGATCTTCTCCGACCAGGATGGTAGCGAGGACCGGGGGCTTGCCGCCGGACCGCGCGACGAGCTTTTCCACGCGCGCCGCCAGTTCACTTTCGATCTGCTTGGCCAGAGTTTTGCCATCCAGAATGATTCCGGTCATTTTTCATGCTCCTCTCAAGCGGCTTCCCCATCGGCGTACAATCCACCGCGGGAAGGGATGGGGTCGCGTTTTCCCGAAAAAAGATTGGCAAACGGAACAGCCGCGAAGGTCGGGGAGTTACGCCGGCGCCAATACTTCGGGCTGTTCCTGAGGGTTGAGTTTGAACCTGGTTCTCATCCACCAAATCGTACAGAGGAAGGCGACGATCGCGTAGAACAAGCCGGCCAGAATATCGATAACGTAGTGATGCCCCAGATAGATGGAGGAGACGGCGACCCCCACGGGCAGGATGAGCACCGGAATGGCTTTCTTCCCCCATAGGTACAAACAGTAGAAGAGAATGTAGAAAGGATACGCCGTATGCAGCGAGGGCATGGAAGCCACCGGATTTCCCGTGGCGAAGATGTATCCCGGCGAGAGCAGGCTGTGCGAGAGATCGACCGCCTGGCCCTTGAGATAGCCGTACATCGACGCCCACCAGGGCGGGGCCGCGGGGAAAAACACGTACGTCAGGAAGGCCGCGTAGGAAAGGACCGTCAAGCCGAGCAGGAACGGCCAGTAATGTTCCCGCCGCTTAACCCACAGCAAAAGGCCGAGGGCGATGGCCGAGACGAAGTGGGTCATGTAAAAACCGTTGGCCGCGAGATCCACGATCCAGGTATAGGGTTGCGCGCTCAACGCGTGCTGCAGAACGTAGGAGGGAATGGTTCCGCCGGAAATGGATTCCTCCCAGCGGATGAGATCCGTCACGTGGAGGACGCCAAAGCCGGGCACGAGCGCCAGGATGCGGATCAATTCATAGGTTAGCATCAACATCAGGAAGGGGGCAAAGTTGAGGAGCGACGTCCGATCCCGCGCCCACCAGAGGAATATCGTAAGCAGGGCCAGCCCGAGCAGATCGATCCCCGGCAATCTCCCCTGGCTTAAGAACATGAGGGACATCACGACGATCATGCCGAGCTGTAAGCTGAAAATTATGCGTTGGAATTGAAGGGTGCGATTTGCCTCTAAGGAGCAATCCGCCATTGGTGGTTTCCTCGTGGGGCCGGGGTATCTACAATCGCTTCGAATTTCTTTCCAGGGGTGATGATCAGGGCGACCATAAGGGAGACTGCATCGCCCGCATTCCAGTCGGGGTGGGCGGACTTGAACCGCCGACCCCTGCGTCCCAAACGCAGTGCGCTACCAGCTGCGCTACACCCCGGAGCGCGGAGTATAATGCCCGCCATCCACACCGTCAAGCAAAGAATGAACCCCTACGCGCAAATCGCACGTTTTTACGACTGGGAGAACGCGGAACTCACCGAGGATCTTCCTTTCTGGCGCGATCTGGCGCGCGAGCACGGGTCGCCGGTGCTCGAACTGGGATGCGGCAGCGGCCGGGTGCTCCTGCATCTGGCGCGGGAGGGTTTCGAAGCAACCGGCGTGGATTCCTCCCCCGAAATGATTGCGCTCGCCCGGCGCCGGCTGGCCAAGCAACCGGCGATCGCCGGCCGGATCCATTTGGTGGAAGAGGATTTCCGGCGTCTGGACCTTGCGCAAACCTTCCCGCTGGTTATTCTTCCATTCAATACCTTCTCGCATCTGACGGAGACCGCCGAGGCGATCGCGGCTCTGGCGGTGATTGCCGCGCATCTTTCGTCCGGCGGCACTCTCGCCCTCGCCCTGCCCAACCCGATCCCGATTTACTCCGCACTTCCCGAAGGGCTGGTCCTGGAGCGGGTCTTCCGCGACGAAGAACGAAACGTGACCGTCCAGCAATTTTCCAGTCTGCGAGTTGACCGAACCGCGCAGCTCGGGCATATCACCTGGATCTACGACGAGATGGATCCCGACGGAAAAGTGACCCGGACGACGGTCCCCATGGATCTCCGGTATTTCTTCCCGAACGAAATTCCATTGCTGCTGGAGCGGGCCGGGCTGCGGCTGCTGCATTTGTGGGGGGATTACGATCGTTCGCCGTTTGCCGAAGATTCGTCCGCATTGATCGTAATCGCCGGGCGCGCCGGCTGATGCATTCGGGATTGACCAAGCAATCTTGACGCCGCGATCAACCAATAAAAATAAAGCCGCCTCAATCGATAAAAATGTGGCCACGATCGACCGATAATAATGTAGCCGCGATCGGCGATCGCGGCTACAGCGATCTTCCTCCGGCCGGCAGCCAATACGCCCGTCCCCGATAAAAATTCAGCGCGCCCGGCCGTGGGTGCTCGGCTCGATCGGGATATTTATCGTCACCGGAACCTGGATGACGGTGACCGATTCCCATTACATGGGATTCCTTCAAATTACAAATACCTGGTCGGGACTGATGTACGCCAAGCATCTACTCGTTCTCATATGCATCATTCTCGGTGTGTATCTGGATATGGGCATTGCCCGCCGGCTGTCGGAATCGCGCGACGCCAACCGGCCGAGCCTGCTTACACGATTCCGGCTGATCAACGGACTGACGGCCGCGGGGTGCGTGGCGGTCATTCTCATGACGAGCGCTTTACAGGTGATATAGCCCAAGGCTCCTATGTATACGCATCCCCGGAGGATATAATCCGCCGAGGGCTCCAAGAACACAAAAAAAGTTTCCAGCCATTAATCCACATCATTTCCAATTTTTTGCACTCAATTGATATTTCACTGAATTCTGCGCATATATTCTTCTTTCCATCATCCCCTTGGAGGTTTTCTGGAGGTTTTATCCATGTTTGCCAATTGGTAAAAACCCCGGAACGTTATAGAATTTATGGCAGAGGGAATGGACTAGGTTTTTCAGTTTCATCGTCACAAGCTAGGTTTTTCGATAACGGGAGGAGAGATGGAAACATTTGCCAAAAACACTCATCGGACGCCATTCCTACGCATTGCGGTTTTCATCGCCGCAGCAATGGGCGCGTCGCTGGCTTGCAACCTGACGCAGACCCCGACGCCGACGCCGACCTCCGCCGCGGCAACCGTCCCCGCCGGGTGGGTGTGCTACACGAACGCAACCTACGGCTTCGAAGTTTGCTATCCGCCGGACGCGACCTTCAGTTCCACTTCCCCGGAACACGCGCGGATCTCCCTGGCGGTGGCGCCGGGGACGAACCTCGCGGAAAAGTGGATGGACGTCGACGCGGCCAGCGGCCTGGCTGAGTGCGCGAGCCCCCAGGCGGAGGGCTACGCGCCCGGCACGACCAACGATCATCACCAGACAATCGCCGGGCTGGATTTCCTGGTCCAGAGCGGGAGCCAGGGCGCGGCGGGCAACTTCTACAATTGGACGGGCTATTCGACGCAGCGGGTTCCGGTCTGCGCGAGCCTCTCGGGCGTGGTACACACGCTCGACGCGCTCAACTTCCCCACGCCTCCCCCGACGGTCGACCCGGTCGCGGAGAGCGCGGTCTTCGACCTGATCGCCGCCACCTTCCGCTGGTTGCCGGCTCCCGGTGCGACCCTCGCGGCCACTGCCACCTCGGCCACGACTGCGACTATTCCCCCGGGATGGCTGTGCTATACCGATACAACCTATGCTTTCGAGGTTTGCTATCCCTCGGATGCGACCCTTTCCGACGAGACCCCGTCCCATGTGCGGATTCATCTGACCATCGCGGCGGGAACCAATCTGCAAGAAAAGTGGATGGACGTGGACGGAAGCAACGTCCCGCCGGATTGTCAATCGCCGCAAGCGGCGGGCTTTGATCCGTCCGTGATCACCACCTCGCACCAGACCATCGCCGGGCTGGATTTCCTCCTGCAAAGCGCGGGCGAAGGCGCGGCCGGAAGCCTATATCAGTGGATGGGCTACTCCACGCAGAGGGCGGACGTTTGCGCCAGCCTGACGGGCGTCTTGCATTCGACCAACCCGGCCATGTATGAAACTCCCCCGGTGCTGTTCGATCAGGCGGCCGAGAGCGCGGTCTTCGACCAGATCGCCGCCACGTTCCGCTGGCTGGAAGCGCCCGGCCCGACCGCAACGGCAACTCCCACGGCTACCAGTACCGAAGGTATTCCCGCGGGATGGCTGTGCTACACGAACGTAACCTACGCCTTCGAGATCTGTTATCCCTCGGATGCAACCCTCTCCGACGAGACAACGTCGCATGTGCGGATTCACCTCACCATCGCTGCAGGAACCAACCTGCAAGAAAAGTGGATGGACGTGGACGGAAGCAACGTACCGCCGGATTGCCAATCGCCGCAAGCCGCGGGATACGACCCGTCCGCCATCCAATCGGCGCCCCGCACCATCGCCGGGTTGGATTTTCTGGTGCAGAAGGCGAGCTCAGGCGCGGCCGGCAGCCTCTACTATTGGATCGGCTTCTCGACCCAGCGCGCCGATGTGTGCGCCAGCCTGACGGGCGTCCTGCACTCGACCAATCCGGCCATGTACGCCACTCCCCCCGTGCTGTTCGACATGCCGGCCGAGACCGCGGTCTTCGACCAGATCGCTGCCACCTTCCGCTGGCTGGAGGCGCCCGGCGCAACTCCCACGCCCACCCTAGCACCCACGACGACGATCACCCCGACGCCCACCTCGAGCGGACTCCAGTTTATCGATCTGTGGATCTCCACCGACCTCTTCCATTACCCCGGGTCCAGTTGCGGCCCGGTCCAAGTGCAATTTCAAATCGGCGTATCCCGCCCGGATCTGGTGCAAAGCATCGGCATTTTCTTCCAGCTTAAGGATAAAAGCACCGGCGATTTGTCCGGCTGGAGCCAGGGGTACGCGATGAGCCCGATCGGCGGCGGGAAATATTTATTCACCCTTACCCTGAACGATCTTCCGGGCTATCCCGCCTTTAAAATCAAGGAGGCGTGGCTGCAGTATCAGTTCGTCGCCAACGACAAGGGCGGGACGCCGCTGTTGCACAGCGACGTGTTTGGAAATATCACACTGGCATTCTGCGGGGTGCTCGCACCGAGCGGGAAATGAGGCACCACGGATTACACCGAAAGAGCAAACGGATTACACGGATAGAACAATTTATTAATCGAGCCCGCATATGCGGGCTCGATTTTTATAAATTATTTTCAGAAGGTTGATCCGTCTACTCCATTTTATCCGTGTCATTCATAATGACCATCCCATCCACCCGCCCCCTCTCCTCCCCCTCCCTCCTTCTCCCCTCGCTTTGCTCGAGGACAGGCCGTATTACGGGGAGGAGGGAGGGGGTTGGGGGAAGGAGGAGAGGATGGTTTTTACCGCAAAGCCCGCCGCGGACAGCCCGCCGGGCAGGCCGGGGACGCAAAGAACGCTAAGGAATTATTAATTTCTCTTTGCGTCCTTCGCGTCTTTGCGGTGAGAAATTGTTTTTGTTTCAGTTTTTTTTCCGTGAAATCCGTGTTCGTTCCCGTCAACTTATCCAAGCATTAATTCCGTCTTCATCAGCATCACCTCGTACGGATTCCAGACCGACATCACATAGTAGATGGTTGTAATCCCATCCTTATCCCACGCCAATGTTGGAAGCATATACGGCCCGTATTCGCCGGCCCATTCGTTTTCGCGCCCGGGATCCGAAACCGCGTCGCAATGCTGCGAACTAAACGCGACGTGCATGAAGCGGCAGTAGCCGCCGTCGTCCCAGGGTTGGAAGATCACCTCGCCAACGGACCACGGACCCCAGGGCGCATCCGCCGAGCGCATCGTGATCCCGCGCGGCAGCGCGCAATTGTAGAGCATCAGCCACTTGCCCAAGGAGGCGTACCAGGCCACCGAGAGCTCCCCCAGGCAGGGATGATCGAATAGCGCCGCGGCGTCGGCCTCCTGCTCGCTCCAGCGCGGCAGCCCGCCGGCCGGATCGATGCCGGCATAGAAACGCCAGGCGCCGCGATCCTCGATCGATGCCAGCGGGACATAGGCCAGGTAGGGATCGCTCTTGCGGTAGTCCCCGGTTCCCCACAGGAGCACGCCCATGCCGGAGGATTCGGGCAGCCCGGGGATCGCGGCGTTGTCGACGATCACTGGATCGATATTGATGAATTTATCTGTCGATACGTTGTAAAGCAAAGTGAAACTTTTTGCGTTGTCATCGGAACGGGCCAGGACCGAGCGGCCCATGACTTTCTGTTCCGTATGATCGGTCGTGAAGAAGACGTACATCTTGGGCTCATTCCCGAAGCCTCCCACCGCAACCTCAAACGGGCCCAGGCTGATGCCTGGCACCTTGGTCGGGAGATAGCGCCCGTCCGATCCGGTGGCGAACTGCAACTGCAGGCAATCTTCCGGCTCGGCATCGGTTGAGTAGGCGATGCTGTCGCCACCATGCACGCCGATCGTATCGCCGAACAGGAAGTAAAGTTTGCCTTCGAACGGGAACGAGAACCCTAGGTCGGTGCCGAGCACGCCGAAGCGGGACCCGGTCTGGTTGAGGGTGGGCTGGTTCAGTTCGCGGTCAGTCTCGCCGGTGAGCTGGCAGATTTTTTGCGTGCCGCCCGCCGCGCGGCGGACGACGGAGACCGCCGTCGATGTTGGTTCTTTGGTCGCTCTTGTTGTAGGCTTCTCCGTCGTGGTTGTGGCTTGGGTCGCCCGGTCGGACGCAGCGGTCGTTGGGCTCATTGCGACGGTTGCCGCCCGGTTGCGGAAGATGCAGGCGGAGAGGAGGAGAGCCAAAACAAATAAAATGGCTGAACTCTTCTTCATTGGATTCCTCTTTTTTGTCGAGTCAATCTCCACTTAGTATAGTGTAAAAAGTCGTGATTTGTAATTTTTTTTTGCTACTGAAGCTTGCCCCGAACGAATTGAAGGGGTCGATTGCTAATGATCTATTTTTAATTTCCACAATCTATTTGAATGGGTATACGTAAAGACGCCTATTTTATCAATTGGTGCATTAACCGAATCATCGGGTTATTAACCTCCTAGTGGAACAGTTGGCCATTGAGTAATCGGTGTCGATAGACATTTATTGGTTGGCTTACGAAATGTTTGATAAAAATCAGAAATAGACATATTGGTAACATATTGAATAGGTTTAAATGGTTTAAGCCTATCACTCCAGTAAGGGGCAATCATATTTAAGAAATTATCAGCATTGCCCGAAGGATATAACTCCAATTCTTGGACGGGATTATTAAAGCAGTCAATAATATAATTACCAGAATAAAAAGCTATAGTAAAATAATATTCAAGAATCCCATCATTTGAATATAAGATTACCATTTCTAAGGGATCTTGCCCCGTAGATGAGAGTCCTCCAGTGGTTGATATTAATATGGAAGACGGAGGTCCAAATTCAGATAATATATGCGGAAGACTATAGTATGAAATTTTTTGTAATACTGACTCCGGAAATGTAATACTATTGCTGTTATTTTCTTGTTGATAAGCTTCTATATGATTTAAAGCGATCTCACTAATTATATTTATTCCCGGGAATGAGACAACTGAAATGTCGACAATATAATGAAAATCTTTTTCACTATATATTAAAGACATATTCCCAATCCATGAATTATAATCAGGATAAAATTTAAATGTTGCAGAACTTGAAAGGCTATTTAATGGGAATAAAATACTTTGAGCATCCTGAAATGTACTTAAGCCAGGAGTAATTCCCCAAAAACAAGGGAGCCGACAATTTCCATTGTTGGAAAGTAGACTCAACATCATTTTTCCTGCTTCAGTTTTTGGTAATGTAGGGATGAAGGGCTGAGTGAACGTCGGTGATGACAAACTGGTAGAGGAAGGAGTTATGCTTGGTTCTTGATAAATGGTTTTCGTGGCGGTATTTCCAGGTGTGGACGATACAATTCCAAGTGTCGGCTTTTTTAATAGAAATGGTGATGATTGACAACTCGATAACGAAATCATTATTAAAAATATCATGAAAAACGCTATCTTTGGAAATTTCATAAATTCCTCCAAGAAAAATGATGCATGGGTTTATGGAGTGTGTTTACCCATGCATCCGTATTCGCCAGGTACGCGGCTTTCAGTGCGACCAGCTAAAGTAAAATGCATTCAAAATAGTCGGCAACACTCTGACATTGTTTCCATCCGCATCCATGATATAAATGCGATCCGAACTAAATGCAATAAGACTTCCGTCCGGCGACCAGCAAGGATCAATTCCATACTCGGCTATCTTCATTCGATTACTACCATCGGCGTTCATTATATATATACCATCATCGGCGAAAAAATCTCCACCGCCAGTATAGGAATGGAAGACGATTTTTTTTCCATCCGCCGACCAAATAGGTCTATCGCCGAAATCGGTTAATTGTTCGAGATTAGTCCCATTAATGTTTATCTCAAATATCCCCGAACTTCCACCTAAAGAACCACCGAAAACAATCTTTTTTCCATCAGGTGACCAATTAGGGGATCCACTATTAAAATTCGTCAATCGATTGGGATTGGATCCATCAACATTCATAATGAAGATATGGAAATCCTTACCAGGGTTGTCTCGGTCAGAATCGAATGCAATTCGTTTCCCGTCAGGGGACCAGGAGGGATCAAAATTGCGATACGTTGTAGGGTATGTCAATGTTTGTGTTATTCCTGTCTCGACATCGACGATCATTAACCGATCTCCAGACAAATCACTACCATCTTGAAAAGCAATTTGTTTATTATCCGGCGACCAAGAATAACTGAAAACATACATCTTGGAACCAATAATCAATGGGATTTCCTTACCCAATGAAAAATCATACAAATATGTGTCGGTATATTTACCACCCTCCACCGGGTGGGAGAAAACAATCTTCCCTCCCCCACCTGTGGAGGCCGGCAAGGTAGTGGGTGTATGGGTTAATGAAATGGTTTGTAGAAATAGAAGAGTGTACGTGGATATTGAAGACCGCAAGGTGATTGGAGTGTAAGTTGAATCAGGCGTCTTGGTGAATGTTGGCGCAGGTGTTCTGGTTGGAACAGAGAAGAATGCGTTGCATCCGGAGATAGTAAAGGCGATAAAAATTATAATGTTTTTCGCTATGGTCAGTCGGAAGCGATCCATGAGCCACCCTCCTCTCGCCAACCCTGTGAATATTATAAATGAGGCCGCAAAAACCGGCGTCCGGTTATGGATGAAATTTCGGAATAATTATTTGAAACCTCTGAAAAAGTCCGCTTGTCGGGGGGATAATTCCCCCGACTATTAACAGCGTCGGATAAATACGTCTATAAAGCTCGGCTTTGAGCCGGGCGCGGTTGAAAGTTCGGAGCGCTCGTACCCGCGCTCCTCGCGGGATTAGCTCCGGACGAACAATGATTTTCAGAGGTCTCAATTATTCAGATATTGAATTGGCTCTTCAGTCATCTTTTTCCCTTTGCGTTCTTTGCGGCTTTGCGGTGAGAAATTGTTTTTATACAATCCGCCGTTTTTGTAAGAGCGATACGATCGGGTGAAAAAAAAACCTTAGTAGGGTGCCGAAAAACAAGATAGATGTCAATTGCGAGCGATCGAATAGAGCGAAGCGATCTCGTTTTTCGCGGAAGAAAGAGCAGATTGCTTCGTCGCTCCGCTCCTCGCAATGACAAATCCAGACTTTCTCAGCATCCTGTTAGGCGCATTCAGTGGATATGCAATCAACTAAGATGGCGTTCCGTCGTTCGACTTTCCCTCCAACTCCGCGGGAATGTACACATGGAACAGGGCATAGGTTTCGACCCGGTACTCTCCATTCCCGAGCGGCGGCGTTTCCGATTTGAGGATGTAAATTTCATTTTCGGCCGGGGCGCAATTGTCTATTCCGAAAGTGAATCGCTCGAATTTTTCGGCGATCCGAAATTGCGCGTTCGGATCGAAGTACCGGATCGTCGGCAGGTACTCCCGCGGGTCGCTCGGCGCCACCCAAAGCATATACACATAGGACACCCCGGCTTGATCGGTCACACAAACCGGGGCGTCCGGATACCGGCTGACGCTCTGCAGGGCCGGCACAATTCCATCGATGAACGCTTCGCTGGCCATCTGTGCATACTTGCCGCCCAGGTAGACCCGAACGAAGAGGAACGCCAATATTGCATATCCGAGGACCGCCGCCCAGGCGATCAGCTTGAATCTCCAGAAGAGGAATTCCAACACGGCCGCCATCATAAATAGGATTGGAAGAAAGAGTAGATTGAGCCGGTTGATGTTCGTCTCCATCGCCACCCCAAGGGAAAGCGCGGCCGCCAGCCAGATCGGCAAGATCCATAGCGGACCCGCGGCGCGACGGCGTAAATAGAAAATGTAGATGACAAGCCCGACGCTCCCGATCAGGATTGCGCCGGGATAGGCGTATCCGTACCGGGCCATGGCGTTCCAGATCAGTCCGTCCGTTTGCCGCCATAAAACGTCCCATAAATATTTTAGGTTGCTCCCCAGGCTTGCCCAAATATCCGGGGAAAACAGAATTCCCATATTTTGAAATCTCGGCTTGACCGGCAGCCGGGGAATGGTCAGCGGTCCAATTTGGATGCTGTTCCAGCCGAAGACGTTCACCGCGACGAATAGGGCGATGGGCAACGCGGCGAGCAGAAAGATCGCCCACCCCAACGCCATTTTCGCCGGCGTTAGCCGTGAGCTCCGAATGAAGTAAATCGTAGCGAGAATGAGAAAGATCGGCGTCGCCACATACGCCGCGCCGTAGGCGTACAGGGTAACCCCAAAGACCGCCATGGCCGAGGGAAAACAATAATTCTCGCGCCGGCTGAAAACTAAAATCGCCGCCCCCAGCGTGAACACAAAGGCAAGGATGTTGTCATTTAATCCAAAGCGAGAGAGCATAATATGCCAGGGGCTGATCGTGACGAGGAACATCGCCAGGAGACCGAAACGAGGCCCGATGCATTTTCGCCCCAGGACGTACACCAAGGACAGGGTGCATACTCCGGCGATCGCCATCGGCAGCCGCACGACCATGGGCGAGAGGCCCAACCCGACCAGGGGCAGCAGCAAATATACGTACAACCCGTCCATTCCGCTCCCCCAGGAAATAAAATTCACCGGAAAGGAAACGCCGTTGCGGTCCATCCCATAGTGGTACAGCGAATAGGCTTCGAACTCCGACCGAGGCTTCATCCTGGTTTAATCCCGGAGGAACGCTGCCCAAATCCAAGAAGCGCAACAAACCTCCCAGTCCCAAAACCAGGAGGAATAAAACCAAATGCAACCTTCCGGCAGACGCATGGACGGCAGGAGGCACCGTCAGGCCAAACCCTTTCCTTTCCGAAAAAGGTTTTTCGGATGACAAATCATCGCCGAGTGGAAATGTCCGAGGTGTGGAACAACGGCTAATGTTTCCCTGCAATTTCATGTCCTCATTCATGATCTTTAGGATTGATCTTCAATCTGGGTCACAAATATCAAAAATATTTTACCTTAGCCACAACGATTGTCAATTTTTTCAATCCGGCCTTTGGGATGAGTTATCGATTGTGTCTCGAATATCCGCTGGGATAGAGTAAGGAATTGAAATGGGAGTCTTCCGGGTCCTTCCTTCCACGAACCGGGGCGCGGACCTTAGCCTTCCGATGGAAACCACAACCTCAGGGTGGAGGGTTCGGCTTATTCTGATAGAATTACTGCAACTGCTCAACTTGTTCTATTTGAATGAGCCATCACCAAGAAAAGACTACACTCTTTCCCACCCTTATCCGACCTCCGGTCACCTTCTCCCAGCACCTGCCCTCGCGAAGCGGGGGTATGCTGGGAGAAAGATGGGATGAGGGAGAGGCTGAGCGGTTGCGAATTACTATACTCTGGGAGTGGGAGCGACGGCATGAATTTTCCGAACGATCTGTGCGTGGTGGGCGGAGCCGGGCACGTCGGGCTCCCGTTTGCGCTGGTTTTCGCCGAGGCCGGCTTGCGGGTGGCCATCTATGATAAGAACAAAGCGGCGCTGGATCGAATCTCCCAAGGCGTTGTCCCGTTCATGGAACAGGGGGGCGAGGCGCTCCTGAAAGCAGCGCTGGCGGAAAAGCGGCTCACGTTTTCCGATTCGCCCGGCATCTCCGGCGATTCGCGCGCCGTCGTGATCACCATCGGGACGCCGGTCGACGAATTCTTCAACCCGGTCTTTCGCGACATCCGCACCTGCCTGGCGGAACTCAAACCGTTTTTGCGCGAAGGCCAAATTCTTCTCCTGCGCTCGACGGTTTACCCCGGCACCACCGACTGGTGCGCCGGGTGGCTGCGGGAACAGCGGCTCGCGATCCCGCTCGCGTATTGCCCGGAACGAGTCGTCCAGGGAAAAGCGATCGAGGAGATCAAGCACCTGCCCCAGATCGTGGGCGGGGTGACCCTGGATGCGGAACGCGAGGCCATCGCGCTTTTCCGCCTCATCGGCGTGGAAACCTACCCCCTCCCGCCGATCGAAGCCGAGTTCGCGAAACTTTTTTCCAACGCCTACCGCTACATCCATTTCGCCATCGCCAATCAGTTTTACATGATCGCCGCCTCCGCCGGCGCGGATTATCCGCGGCTGCTCTCGGGGATGAAATTCCATTACCCGCGGCTCGAAGGGCTGCCGGGCGCGGGCCTCTCGGCCGGCCCATGCCTGCTCAAAGACACGATGCAGTTGAATGCATTCGCCAAGAACCAATTTTTCCTCGGGGCGGCGGCCATGAACATCAACGAGGGGCTGGTGATGTTCGTCGTCGAACGGATGGAGGCCGAGTGGAAGTTAAAGGAAAAGACGGTGGGAATTTTGGGGATGGCTTTCAAGCCGGAGAACGACGACATCCGCGCGTCGCTCAGTTATAAATTAAAGAAGGTGCTCGAATTCCACGCCCGGGCAGTGCTCACCACCGATCCGTTCGTCCGCGAGGATCCCGCGCTTCTGCCGCTCCCGGAGGTGATCCGGCGCAGCGACATCCTGATCCTGGCCGTGCCGCATCGAATCTATAAAACCACGGAATTTCTGGGGAAACCCGTCGTGGATATTTGGGGAGCCCTGGAAAAGGAATCGGTCCCATGAGCTTCTTAACAGGGTGCTGAAAAAGTTTGGATTTGTCATTGCGAGCGCCCGAAGGGAGCAAAGCAATCTCACTTTTCGAGTCAAAAAACCCAGATTGCTTCGTCGCTTCGCTCCTCGCAATGACATCTATCGTGTTTTTCAACACCCTGTTAGAACGCGGTGTGGGGCGGAATGAAAATTCTCGTGACGGGTTCCGCGGGTTTTATCGCCGGGTACCTCGTGGAGGAGCTCCTGGGCCGCGGCCATACCGTCCTGGGGATCGATAATTTCTCAAAATATGGCAAAACGGAAAAAAGCTACGACGCCCATCCCCGCTATCTCTTCACCGAAGGCGACGCCAAGGACGCGGCGCTCCTAAAGAACCTGATCGAAGATTGCGATCAGGTGATCGCGCTGGCGGCGATGATCGGCGGGATCTCCCTCTTCCACGAATACGCCTACGACCTGCTGGCGGAAAACGAGCGCATCATCGCCTCCACGTTCGACGCCGCCGTATGGGCTTTCACCCAGCGGCGCTTAAAAAAAATCAACGTCATTTCCTCCTCGATGGTTTTCGAATCCGCGGCGAGCTTTCCCACCGCGGAAGGCGAGCAGTTCCGCTGCCCGCCTCCGCTATCCACCTACGGGTTCCAAAAGCTCGCCTGCGAATATTTCACCAAGGGCGCGTGGGAGCAATACCGGCTGCCTTACACCGTCATCCGCCCGTTCAATTGCGTGGGAGTAGGCGAACGGCGCGCGGTTTGCGACAAGGAAGTGATGTCCGGCAACATCCGCCTGGCTATGAGCCACGTGGTGCCGGACCTCGTCCAAAAGGTGCTCAAGGGCCAATCGCCGCTGCGCATCCTCGGAAACGGAAACCAGATCCGGCATTACACCTACGGCGGGGATTTGGCGGCGGGGATCCGCCTTTGCGTCGAGGACGAGCGCGCCGTCAACGAGGACTTCAACCTTTCCACGCCCGTTTCCACCACCGTCCTGGAACTCGCCCAACTGATCTGGGAAAAAATCCGCCCGGGGGAACCCTTCCAGTACGTCAGCGATACGCCGTATCCATACGACGTCCAAAAGCGAATCCCATCGGTGGAAAAAGCCAAGCGCGTGCTGGGGTTCGAGGCTTCGACGACGCTTGGCCAGGCGCTGGATGAAATTATTCCCTGGATCCGGCGGCAAATAGAATTGGGCGGGATATGAATCCGGACGACGCCGGCCGGGTGGACGTCGTGATCCCGGTCTACAACGAGGGCGAGGCCATCCTGCACGTGCTCTCCGCTTTTGAGCGCGAGGTAAAAAGCCCCATCCGCGTGTTGATCTGCTACGATCAGGATACCGACACCACCCTCGCCGCGATCCGCGGCGCGCAGACGAAATTCGAAGTGGTTCCGGTGAAGAACCGCGGCAGGAAAGCGCACGGGGCGGTTACGACCGGCATGGCATTCGGCCGCGGGCCGGCGGTGATCACCTACATGGCGGACGACGATTACAACGCCGGGCTGATCGACCTGCTGATCCAGAAATTCCAACAGGGGTTCGACGTGGTGGTCCCCAGCCGCTTTCTCCCCGGCGGCTCCATGGAAGGCTGCCGCTGGTACAAGGCCATCCCCCTGCGGATTGCGGCCTGGACCCTCTACCACATCGCCCGGTTCCCGGCGCACGACCCCACCAACGGCTTCCGCTTGTTTTCCCGCCGGTTGCTCACTGCGGTGAAAATTGAATCGTCGCAGGGGTTCACCTACAGCATCGAACTTACGGCCAAATGCCACCGCCTGCGCTGGAAGATCGCCGAGGTGCCGGCGCGGTGGTTCGAACGAAGCGAGGGAAAAAGCCGGTTTCGGGTTTTCGATTGGTCCGCGAGCTACTTGCGTTGGTACTTTTACATTTTCGGCACTACCTTCCTAAAGCTCAGGAGCATCTAATCCAATGACTCCGACTCCCCGGCCAGGCCAGGACCGGATGAAAATCTTCCGTTACCTCCTTTCCACTTTCCTTATCGGGTTGCTCGCGCTCACCGCGCTGTTTGCATTCAACTGGAGGTACTATCACGACGCCCCGATCTTCTTTTACATATCCCTGCTGATCGACAAGTTCGGGATTATCCCCTATCGCGATCTTTTCGAATACAACATGCCGGGAACTTATTTTGCCGATATTCTCGTAGGAAGACTGACCGGGTATTCGGTCCTGGGGGTCCGCATCCTGGATTACTTTCTCCTGGCGGTCATCATTTTTCTGGGTTGGTTGTGGATGCGGAAGCTGAGCGGTTGGGCGGGCTTGTTCGGAGGGATGGCCTGGGGGCTGGTTTACCTCGCGCTGGGCCCCACCGCGATGATGCAGCGCGAGTACATGATGATGATCCCCATCCTGTGCGCGTTTGCCGCGTACGCCAATATCTCCCCAAGGCGCAACGCCTTCCGTTTCCTGATCACCGGTTTCTGTTTAGGCCTGTCGTCAACGATCAAGCCGCAGGCTTTCATCGGATTGCTTCCGATCCTCGCGGTGGAATGGATTTCGCTGCCCGCGGTTTCGATAAATCCCCTCAAGCAAAAACTAGGATTGTTTTTCGGCCGGATCATGCTCTGGTTGATGGTCGGGTTCCTCATCCCGTGGGTCGTTGTCTTCTTCTATTTGGGCATCCATGGGGCGCTGCCGCAGTTTCTGGACATTGTTTTCAATTACCTGCCGCTCTTCGCGCACATGAACGGCAACCATCAGGTGGTTACCGGGATCCCGCGGATTTTCGCTCTCGTCCAGGATTATCTAGCCCTGGGCGGATATGGAATCTGGATCGCCCCGGCGCTCCTGGGGTTGTTCTTGGTGCAGCAATCCCCCGAGCTCTCTCCGGAGAAGAAAACCCGCGGCACGCTCCTGCTCCTGATGGTCATCGCGTATTCGATCTATCCCGCCTTCTCCGGGCAGTTCTTCCCCCAGCATTGGCTTCCCTTCGTCTTCTTTTTATTCCAGGCGGCTTTTTTCTGCCTGACGGTGAAAGCCGAGAGCGGCAGCGCCATTTTCCGCTGGCTGCCGGCGGGGGTGCTGATGGTGTTTTCCATTTCCCTGATGCGGCCGGACACGCTTTACAATATCCACCAGCTCATCAAATATCATGAAATGCCCGCCGCGAACAATCCAATAGAAGGCCGCGTGGACGAGATCGCCGCTTTTCTGGAGGCGAACGCACATCCGGGGGATACGGTTCAGCCGCTGGATTGGGTCGGCGGCGCCGTGCACGCGATGCTCATCGCGCGGGTTAAAATCGCCACGCCGTTCATTTACGACGAATACTTTTACCATGATCTCAACGTGCCTTACGTCCAGCAGCTCAGGCTGCGGTTCATCGGCGACCTGCAACAAGCCCGGCCCCGCTTCGTGATCGATGTGTACGACGACGGCCCCTCCGCCGAACCGACCGGGCCGAACACTTCGATGGATTTCCCGGAACTGCGCGCCTTCCTGGCGGCAAATTATTCCGTCGTTCAGGAAGGACAGGGCTACCGCATTTACGAATTGCAAATTAATTGATTCCTGCTCCGCCGAGATATCGACACAGATCTCCCGGGAGGAAGGGGCGACCCTATTCTCCGATGGATTCTCGGCGGGGAGGGAAGATAACCAAAAAGTCCGACGAGAGCACGGGGAAGCATGAAACCGAAACATTATCTGGTGTTGGGATGCATGGGAATTCTGGATTGCGCCGTGATTTCGGCGATGGTTGTTTTACTATTAACCAGCCCCTCTTTCCTCAAACCGTCCGGGTCGAACACCGCATTGGATAATGCAACGACGACCGCCGAGAGCTCGCTTCCGAAAACCGCAACCGCTTCGATCACTCCGAGCCTTGTCTCGGGATGGACCGCCGCGCCGTCCTTGGTTGCGTCGGAAACCCCGACCGAAACCGGATCGCCCGCGCCCGCAGCGGACATTAAGGCTCAAGCCTGGCAAATCTTTCAGACCTATCTTGGTTTTTTAAAACAACACGATATCGACTCCGCCAATCCTCTCCTATGGCCTTCGGTGCGGATGGATATGACAGCCTGCGTCGCCCAATATTCAGAAGGAACGTGCTGGGGATTGGTGGATGCGCTGTATGGATCGGCGTCTCAATTAAAAGAGGGGGACTTCGCGAACGTTTGGGCCGACGATAAACAGCTCATCCTTTCGACCGAACCGGTTCTTATGCCGAAAGCCGGCGCGGTCGACGCTTCACGGTCCTATCTTTACTTTGTGTACGATCCTCAAGGCCGGATACTCTTTTTGCAAATGGCCATTAAAACCTGGAATGGGACGACGGAAGACGATGTCCGCCAGATGATGGTGGACAGCGATCAGGACGGCTTGACGGACAGCGACGAGACGTGTCTCCACCAGCCCGCGGATCTATGCACCAAAACGGACCCGATGAAAAGGGATACGGATGGCGACGGTTATTGGGACAGCGTCGAGCAAGCCGCGAAAACCGACCCGAACGATCCTGCTTCCCATTTATAAATGGATCGGGTTCAATCTAATTCGAAAACCGTTCGGCTCCAGTTTTAATGGAACGCAATCCTTTGCTATCGCATCCCATCGATAATCTCCGCCGCCAGGTCGTAGCGTCCGAAGGGCGGCATGAGGTACGCGCCCTGCACCATTCCGCGCAGCGCGCGGAGCAGTTCGATCGCCATGCGCACGCCTTCTTCCGGCGCGCGCTGCCCCGCCCGCTCGATCCGCGCGCGGACCCTCTCCGGGATCGCCATCCCCGGCACCTCGTTGTGCAGAAAGGCGGCGTGCTTCGCGCCGTAGAGCGGCATGATCCCCGCCAGCACGGGCGTTTTCAATTCGCCGTACTCGCGGCGATAGGTTTCCAAAAAGGACGCGGCGCATTCCGGCTCAAACACCGGCTGGGTGAGGATGAAATCCGCGCCGGCTTCGAGCTTCTTCCGCAAGAAGGCCAGTTCTTTTTGCGGAGTGCTCGAACACAGGTTGAGCGCGCACCCGACGAAGAACGCGGTCGGCGCGCCGATGTCGCGCCCGCCCGCCTCGCGCCCGAGGTTGAGGGATCCCTTGATCAGCCGGATCAAGCCGGAAGGGACGATGTCGTAATTGTCGGCCGCGTGCGGAAAATCGCCCACCGCGGCCGGGTCGCCCATCACCACAAAAAGGTTGCGGATGCCGAGGGCGTGCGCCGCCAGCAGATCGCCCTGCACCCGCAGGAGGTTGCGCCCGCGGGTGGGGAAGTGCAACACCGTTTCGATCCCAAACCGCTCCTGGATCAGGCGACACACCGCCCACGGGCTCATGCGCATGCGCGCCATCGGGCTGTCGGCCACATTGATCGCGTCCGCGCCCGCCTCGGCCAGCAGGCTCGCGCCGGCCATCAGCTTGTGCGTGGAGAAGCCTTTCGGCGGATCCACCTCCACTCCGAGGGTGAATTTACCGGACGCGAGCTTGGCGGCAAATCGGGTCGGCTCCGCCGCCGCCGTCGCGCTTTCCTCCATCGGCGCTTCCAGGGTGATCGCAGCGTCCCGCCGCCGGGGCGCGGAGGTTTGGAGCGCGCGGCGCATCGCCGCGATGTGGGCGGGCTCCGTGCCGCAGCATCCGCCGATCACGCTCGCGCCCGCCTCGGCAAAGGCGAGCGCGTACTCGCCGAAGTATTCCGGCCCGGCCGGGTAGAGGATCCGCCCGCCGGCGGTTTCAGGCCAGCCGGCGTTCGGCATTGCGGAGAAGCGCGCTTGCGGTGCCGCCGCGCGCATCGATTTAAAAATCCGGATCGCCTGCGCCGGGCCGCTCGAGCAGTTCACGCCGATCAGATCCGCGCCCGCCCCGGCCAGCGCCCGCGCCCCTTCGGCGGGAGAATCGCCAAGGTACGTCAATCCGTCGCGGGTGAAGGTCAGGCTTACCCCGATAAATTGCGCTCCCGCAACCCGGACAGCGCGCAATGCCGCAAGGGCTTCCTGGACGTCGCTGATCGTTTCGATCAGGATCAGATCCACACCTTCTTTTAATAGGAGCGATGCTTGTTCGCCGAACACGGCTTCGGCCTGTTCCGGTTTCACGCGGCCATACGGGGAGAGGCGCACGCCCAAGGGGCCGATACTGCCCGCCACCAAGGCTGCGCCTGCGCCGCTTCCGGCCTCTTCGCGCGCGATCCGGACTCCGGCGTGGATAATCTCGGCGAGCTTGTTTTCCAACCCGGCCGCCGAAAGTTTGTAGCGGTTAGCGCCGAAGGTGTTAGTCTCGATGATTTGCGCGCCGGCGCGCAGGTAATCCCGGTGCGCCTGCGCAACGAGCTCGGGGCGCTCCACGTTGAGCGCGTCCAGGTTCGCCCCGGGCGCAACGCCGCGCGAGATAAGCAGCGTGCCCATCGCGCCGTCGGCCAGGATCGGTTTTCCGCCGGAGGCGGCGAAGAGTTGCAGAATTTGATCAGCCATACTTTTCTATTTATCATCCCTATGGAATGTCATCCCGAGTCCAGTTCTTAAGGGCGAGGGATCGGTGACTCTTTCCACAAAACATGTTTCCTTACATCCATGTGTTACCGATTCCTCGTCGCCGCCTGTGGCGGCTCCTCGGAATGACATAAAAAGTCTAAGCGACCATCCTAATTTATTGTCACTCCGCCCGCCCCGGACAGCCCATCGGGCAAGCCGGGGAGGCCGAAGGCCGAGGAGTCGCGAACTCCTTCAAAAATCTCAATCCTTCACCCTTCCGCCATACGCCGCAAACAATCCGTACCGGTAATGGCATTCCACATCGCAAAAGCCCGCCAGCTCAAGCGCGGCGAGCTGCGCCGGAAGCGGATCAAAATGATTCTCGGCTTTGGCGCGCGCCCCATCCGGAATATCCTCGTAGGATTCCTTCAGCCGCAGAGCCCGTTGATTTTCCACGATCCACTCGCGCCAAAGCGCGAAATACCAATCGGTATAATCCGGAACCTCCGACGTAACAACGTCAACATTTAGGAAGCGCCCGCCCGGTTTGAGGAGCGAACGCAGCGCGCCGAACAGCGCGGCTTTCCCCTCCATCGGAAGATGGTGAATGGCGAGGGCGGAGAAGATGCCGTCGAAGCGCGGGCCGGGAAGCCCGCCGGCGGCGATTTCCTCGAAGGAGATCATGCGGAACTCGACCGGCAGCCCCGCCAGTTGATTCCGCGCCGCCGCGATCATATCCGCCGATCCGTCGGCGGCGAGAATTTCCGCCCGCGGGAGGGCGTAGTGCAGCGTGCGCGAGACGGCGCCGTCGCCGCAGCCAAGGTCCAGCAGGCGCGGGCGCGGGCGGGAGCCCAGAAACGCGCGGGCGTAGGAAGCCGTCACACGGGCGAGCACCGCCCGATCCTGAACGTAGAAATCGGAATGATCGCGGTATTCCTGCGCATACTCCGGCTGACTCCAATGCTTGAGGCCGTCTTCCGTCATGCCGTCCCTCCAAAAATATTCCCGAGCCCTTTCAAAGCTGGGAAAAGAGCAATCGCCGCCACTGCCAATTGATACAACCCGAAGAAAGCCAGCCCGGCCGCCGAGAGGAAGACAAACGCCTGCCGCATCTTCACATGCAAATTCCGCGCGGCGGAAACCAGGACAATCAACCCGGCCATGACGAGAATCATCACCAGGTAGAACGCAGCCACCAAACCGATCGCGAAGGCTGGATTCTGCTTCCATCCGGCGACGAGAATCGGGCCGGTGATCAGGCCCCAAAATAAGTACGGGTTCGGATTGAGCAGGTTGATCAGCACCGCCTGGAAAAAGTTTTTCGGAGTAGATCCCATTTCCGGGTCGTCCACTGCCGGGAGATTCCGCGCGGTTCGATAGGCGTTTCCCGCCAAGTAAATCAGAAACAGCCCGCCGATCAGGCGGAGCGCGATCACCCACGCGCCCGGAACCATCGCCAGGACAAAAAGCACCAGCGCGATGATCGGCAGATCGCTGCACAGCGGGACGAAGGCGTAGACAATCGCCCGGCGCCATCCGCTGCGGACGGATTGCAAAATCACATAGGCCTGCATCGGTCCGGGTTGCACGGCGGCGGCGAACCCATAGACGATTCCTTGAAGAAGGTAGGGGATCATGTCAATGGTGCAGTGGCATTCCTATGTGATGTCATCCCGAGCCCGATTTATGGGCGAGGGATCGCTGACTTTTTCCACAAACCATGCTTCTCTTTATCCACGCGTTACCGATTCCTCGTCGCCCTTTTAGGGCTCCTCGGAATGACATACTGAGTGTGAGCTGCGAGCCTTTGGGATGTCATCCCGAGCCCCGGTATATGGGGTGAGGGATCGGTGACTCTTTCCACAAATCTATCTCATCCCCGCCTGGCCTGCGGCACCATGAAGTATTTCGCTTCCGGATGGTGCACCACGATTGCGGCGGTGGATTGCTCCGGGATAAGCTGGAACGCGGGAGTGAGCGCCATCCCGAGTTCCTTCTCCACGGGCAGCAGATCGAACACTTTGCGGTGATCATCGAGGGCGGGGACGGCGGGGTACCCCCACGAATAGCGCTTACCGCGGTTCGCGGGCAGCTTCAGTTCACTGCGAATCATGCGGTGCAAATATTCGGCCGCCGCCTCCGCCGTCTGCACCGCCAGCCCGTGCAGGTAATAGCCTTCCGAATATTCGTCGGCCGTTTCCAGCTTTTCGAACCGCGCGGTCGCCTCGCGCCCCACCGTCACCACCTGAAAGATCGCCAGGTCCATCACGCCGGAATCCACGGAGGCAAAATAATCCGCCAGGCACAACCGTTCCTGCTCCGGCTGGCGCGGGAAAGCGAAGCGCGAGAGTTCGCGGAGGGAACCTGTCCCCGACCTCGCCGGATCATAGACGATCAACTCGTCGCCCGCGGATTGGGCCGGGAAGTATCCATAGGCGCCCTGCGGGCGCAGCCACGGCGCGCGCAACGCATCCCGTTCCATCCGCTCGAGCCGCGCGTCGAACTCGCTTCGCAATTTTTCCCATTCCGCGCCGTGGGCGTTCTTGGCCCCCCACGACAGGCGGAAGAGTTCGTCGCGGTCGAGGCAATCGAACACGCCGGAAAGCGGCATCTCGCGCACCACGTGCGCGCCGTAGGCCGGCGGAACGGGAATCCGAACGCGATGCGCGGCCACCTCCGAACGGGCGGACGCCTGCGGCGCGGCCGGGGCCGGCAAGGGAAGATTTTCCTCCTCCGCCTCGATCCGGTTGACGCGGATCGCGTCCTCCCGCACGGCCGGGTTTCGCAATTTCTCCATCGTCGAGAGGCCTTCGAAGGCGTCCTTGCAGTAGAACACGCCGCCCGCATACGGCTCGCGCTCCGCCGCGAAGAGAATCCTCCGCCCGAAGGTGCGGTTAATCGCCGCACCGCCGATCAGCACCGGCGTGCGCGCTCCGCGCCGCTGCAGTTCCTGCACGACCAGCGGCATTTGGCGGCTGGTGGAAACCAGCAGCGCTGAAAGCCCGATTGCGTCCGCTTTCTCTTCCTCCGCCCGCGCCACGATCGTCTCCACCGGCACCTGCTTCCCCAGGTCGATGACGGTGAAGCCGTTGTTGACCAGAATCGTCTTGACCAGATTCTTGCCGATGTCGTGGACGTCGCCGTAGACCGTCGCGAGGACCAGCTTGCCCTTGGTCACGCCCTCGGCGCGCTCCAGATATTTTTCCAAATGGGTGACGGCACGCTTCATCACTTCGGCCGATTGCAGAACGAAGGGCAGGATGAGTTCGCCCTTTCCGAACAGGTCGCCCACTTCCTTCATCGCCGGAAGCAGCAGCGTGTTGAGGATTTCCACCGCGGCGCGGTTGGACTCCGCGCTCGGAATCGATCCCGTGCCGGGAGAGCTCCCCATCCGCTGTTCCATAAGCGCGTCGATCTCCTCCTCAATGTGCTCGCGCTTGCGATGGACGATCCGCCAGGGGATGCGATCCGCAAGCTTGAGGCTGGCGGCCTCGTCCGGCGCTTCGGTTTTGGCCGCCACACCCTCGAAGGCGGCAATCAGCCGCGCGAGCGCGTCGCTTCGGCGGGCGAAGAGAAGGTCCTCGGCCAGTTCGCGCTCTGTCGCGGGAATGTCCGCGTAGGGTGTGATCTGCCGCGGATTGACAATCGCCATGTCCAGCCCGGCCTGTACGCAGTGATACAAAAAGACCGAGTTGAGCACGGCGCGCGCGGCGGGGGCGAGGCCGAAGGAAACGTTGCTCACGCCCAGCGACGTGAAAACGCCGGGCAGCTCCTGTCGCAAACGGCGGACGCCCTCGATGGTTTCGACCGCGGACCGGGCGAATTCCTCGTCTCCGGTGGCCAGCGTAAACGTGAGCAGATCGAAGACCAGATCTTCCGGCGCCAAGCCGAACTCGCCGGTGACGATTTCGAAGATGCGGTGGGCCACCTCGAGCTTGCGGTCGGCGCTCTTGGCCATTCCCTGTTCGTCGATGGTCAGCGCGATCAGCGCCGCGCCGTGGGCTCGGGCCAGCGGAACAAACGCGTCGATCCGCTTGCGCCCGCCTTCCAGGTTGATCGAATTGACGATGCATCGCCCGGGCGCGGCTTTCAGCGCGGCTTCGACCACCGCCGCCTCGGTCGAGTTGATCACGAGCGGGGCGTCGACCGCCAGCGCCAGCTTGTGGACCATCCACCGCATCAGGTCCGCCTCGTCGGCGCGCTCGGTGAGCGCGACGGCCACGTCCAAAGCGTGCGCCCCGCCTTCCGTTTGATCGCAGCCGATCTGCGTCAGCGCGTCGAAATTCTCCGCCAGCAGCAGTTCCTTCACCTTGCGGCTGCCCTGCGCGTTCAGCCGCTCGCCGATCAGCAGCGGCGGCGGAGTTTGCCGCATCGCCACCGCGCGCATTGCGGAAGCCAGTTCCGGCGTCGTTTTGGGGACGCGCGGCATCCGCGGCCGGCCGCCCACGAGCTCCACCAGCCGCCGGAGATGCTCGGGCGTGGTGCCGCAGCATCCGCCCACCACGTTGGCGCCGTATTGCTCCGCGAACCCGGCGAGCTCCCGCGCGAAGGGGTCCGGCTCGAGCGTATAGACCGCCCGGCCGTCGATGTTCAGCGGCAGCCCGGCGTTGGGGATGACCGAAATGAATTTCCCGGAGTGTTCGCACAGGTAACGCACAGGCTCGCGCATGTGCTCCGGGCCGGTGGAACAGTTCAATCCGATGACTTCGACCGGCAATCGCTCCAGCACCGCCGCCACGGCGGTGATGTCGGTGCCGAGCAGCATCCGCCCGGTGGTGTCGAGCGTCACCTGGGCCTGGATCGGAACGCGCTTCCCGGTTTCGATGAATGCTTTTTGCAGCCCGAAGATCGAAGCCTTGAGTTCGAGCAGATCCTGCGAGGTCTCCAGCACGACCGCATCCACACCGCCCTCGATCAACCCCACCGCCTGCTCGCGGGCGATATCCGCTAGTTCGTCGAAGGAGATGTTCGAGAGCTCGGGATCGTCGGCCGAGGGCAACTTTCCAGTCGGGCCGATCGTGCCGATGATGAAGCGCGGTTGGGAGGGCGTGGAAAATTCGTCCGCCGCCTGGCGGGCAAGCCGGGCGGCCGCGAGCGTGATTGCGTGGACTTTATCCTCCAGCCCGTATTCCTTCAGCGTGATCCGGTTGGCGCGGAAGGAACAGGTGATGATCACGTCCACGCCGACCTCGAGGAAGGCGCGGTGCACGCCCGTGATCACCGAGGGCTTGACCAGCGCGAGGTAATCGTTCAGCCCTTCGGTGGCCCGGCCGCCGTAATCCTCGGCTGTCAGGTTAAGCTTCTGAATATTGGAGCCCATCACGCCGCCATGCACCAGCACGCGGCTTGCGAGGGCGTCGAGGTATCTGCGTTCGAAAATCATGCCGCGCTCCAACCTCACCCCCATCCCCCGTCCCCTTCCCCCTCTCCATATAAATGGAGAGGGGGAAGGGGACGGGGATTGGGGGAGAGGATAAAAAAACCTCTCCGGAAGAGAGGCAAGAATACCTTCGCTTCTCATCTTCCAGAACGCCCGGCCGCGAGGACGGACTTCTGCCGGATTTGGCACCTTCCCCGCGCTGCGGAGTGGTTGCCGAGGCTTCGTTGGGCCGGTCCCTCAGCCTCTCTGGATGAGTCGGCGGGCCTGTCGCCTGCCGGTGAATAGAGAACAATTTTATCACAGTAGCGGCGGCTCCTTTCCATCGAGCGGGAAGGGTAAAATATCCCCTATGGATAACGAGAAGAGATCCGAACCGCCGATCCGCGCCGTGATCCTGGACATGGACGGATTGATGCTCGATACCGAGGGGATGTCGCGCACCGCCTGGCAACGGACGCTGGCCGAACGGGGTTTGACCCTCTCGGATGAAAAATATCTTGAGCTCATCGGACTGACTTTTTCCGACGTCGGCGTGAAAATGCGGTCCTGGTACGGCGCCGACATTTCTTATGATTCGATTTCCACGCGCAAACTCGCGCTGGTGGATGAGCTCATTGCCGCCGAAGGCATCCTCCAAAAACCGGGCCTGCCCTTTTTTCTCGCCGCCGTGAACTCCCTCGGCCTGCGCAAGGCGGTGGCTACCTCCACCGCGCGCGAGCGGGCGATTTACAAATTGAAAGTGGCGGGCGTGGAGGCCCGGTTTGAAACCTTCGCGGGCGGCGACGAGGTGGCGCACGGCAAACCCGCCCCGGATATTTTCCTGCTCGCTTCCGAGCGTCTGGGCGTTCCGCCGGGGGAGTGCCTGGTGTTCGAGGATTCCGATCCGGGCGTGCTGGCCGCCCGCGCCGCCAGGATGCGGGTGGTGGTCATTCCGGATCAGAAGCCTCCGTCGGCGGAAGCGGCCGCAGCGGCTTGGCGGATCCTGCCGGATCTGTTCCAAGCGGCTGAGTTTATCCGATGCGGGATTCACAACCCTCCCCCCTAAAAAGCACTGCCTCCCCATTTTCCTTCGGAATCTGATTCACAACGGCGCGAATTTCGCAACTCTCCCCCCTAAAAAGCTCTGTCCCCCCATTTCCCGAAGGAAAATGGGGGGACTATAGGGGGGCGGGGTATTCGTCGCAGAACTAGTCTTCTTCAATTGTGCGACTCTCAATGTAAGTAAGAATTGTGTCCAAAACACCGTTAATGTTTCTCATCACTTCGCTATTCCAAAACCGTAAAACTTTATATCCCTTCTCTTGAAGGAAAGCGGTCCGTTGTGCGTCGTATTCCTTCTGTTCTCCATGCTGGTCGCCATCCACTTCAACGATGATTTTCTTGCGCGGTGCGCAGAAATCCACAATATAAATACCGATTGGATGCTGACATCGGAAGCCGACGCCCGCCAGCCGGTGAGCGCGAAGGTGAGCCCATAGTTTCTCCTCGGCATCCGTTAAATTTCTGCGTAATATGCGAGTTCGAAGATAGGATTTTTATTTACTGCGACGTGGTGAAATATTCTCCCCCTTAACCTCTTTCAATTATGCCACAACCCTCCCCCCAAAATCACTTCCCTCCATTTTCCTTATGAAAATGGGGAGGCCATAGGGGGGCGGGCAAACCTCGGGACAAATGGGAGCAGTGAAAACGAGCGGACCCATAGGGGGCGGGCAAATACGACGACAGGCGAGAAGACCCGCTGCGTCGAAAATCATCTATGATTGACTTAACTCCCGCCTTCCGGTAATATATCCGCATTATCAACCAACTATTTCAGCAGTCGCTGCTTCTGTCATTTGCTAGAGCCTCGCTCGAACCCCTGACATCCGCTTGACTTCTGAAGAAAAGGATCAACTGTGAGTTTTCAAGAGTTTAATCTCGATCCGCGCCTGATGACGAGGATCCATCGCGCCGGCTATCACGAGCCGACCGCGATTTAAAATAGCGCCATCCCGCCGGCCATCGCCGGACGCGATCTGATCGGAACGGCGCAGACCGGAACCGGCAAAACGGCCGCGTTCGTCCTGCCCATCCTGCAACGCCTGCTGCCCGGTCCGCGCAAATGCGCGCGGGCTCTGATCGTCACGCCCACCCGCGAGCTGGCCGAACAGATTCACGAGGTCATCCGCAGCCTGGGGGCGGAAACGGGATTGCGCAGCGCCACAATCTACGGCGGCGTCGGCCCGGCACCGCAAATCAAGGCGCTCCACGACGGGGTGGAAATCCTCGTCGCCTGCCCGGGGCGCTTGCTGGATCTGGTCCAACAACGCCACGCCCGGCTCGACAAAGTGGAAGTGCTGGTCCTGGATGAAGCCGACCGGATGCTGGATATGGGTTTTCTGCCCGACGTAAAACGCATCCTGGCGCTTCTTCCCTCCCGGCGGCAGACGATGCTGTTTTCGGCGACCTTCCCGCCCGAGATCGAGCAACTGGCGGCCAAGACCCTCACCCATCCGCAGCGGATCGCGATTGGCCTTCACGCACCGGTGCAGACGGTCACCCACGCTTTGTTTCCGGTGCCGCAGCATTTGAAATCCGCGCTGCTGCTCACCCTGCTGCGTCGCACCGATACGGAATCGGTTCTGATTTTCACGCGCACCAAGCACCGCGCGGAGAAACTGGCGCGGCAGATCGGCCAGGCCGGCTTCCGCGCGACCAGCTTGCATAGCAACCGCACCCAGGGGCAGCGCCAAACCGCGCTCAACGGGTTCAAAGACGGCCGCTATCAGATCATGGTCGCCACGGATATCGCCGCGCGCGGGTTGGACGTGGAGAATATCTCGCACGTGATCAACTTCGACATGCCCGACACCGCCGATGCCTACATCCACCGCATCGGCCGGACCGGCCGGATGGAGCGGACCGGCGACGCCTTTACTTTGGTCACCACCGAAGACGGCGATCTCATCCGGACCTTGGAGAAAATCATGGGGAAGCCGCTTCCGCGGCGCACAATGGACGACTTCGATTACAAAGCAGCGCCTCCGCCCAAGCCGGCGAACAACTCACGCAAACCGCAGCATTCCGGCGCTGCGCGTAAGGCACACAATGCCGGCTCAGCGCGCAAACCACACCAATCCGCACCCGCCCGGAAACCAAAAACAGCGGCCCCTAAAAAGACGCACCTGGGGTGGAGACAGCGGTACGGAATAGCTGAAACCAGTTAATCTCGAATTGGATTGTAGGGCGGGACCATGACCCGCCCTACTGATTTAAAGTGCCGCTGCCCAAGCCGGCGATGGTAAATGAAAATATATCGATGGGAGATTTCATTCGCGGTTTTTTACCGATAAAAAAGGATTCCGCTGAAGGGCTGAATAACTATTCTTTCTTCCGTCCTGATTTTCGCGTACTCTTTCCTCTCCACGAAATTAGCGCACAAATTCCTGATTCGCGATTCTAGACTTGTCCCTTTCCGCCGCCCTCCGGCATGGTGAGTTTTCCCGTGGATCCCTTGTGCTTGCGCCTCAGCAGCACCGCCCGCCGCTGCCGGTCCAATTGCACCGCCATTGAAACCGCCACCGACAGGCTCGTAAAGACCCAGGTGCGGAGCGGTACGCCGCGCATGCCTTTTCCACCCGGCGCCGGATCGGCCGCCCGGCGGTGAAGGAAATTCCGGACCGGACTCGACGGCACGAGGTCGATGATCTTGGATAGCCGGGTTTGGTCGGGCGGGAGCGATGCCGCTTCCTCCAGAATTTTTCCATAGGCGCCGGAAGTCTGGCGGACCACAGAGCTCCAATCCAGTTTCTGAACCCGGATGCGCGCGGCTGCGCATAATCGGTCATACTCCGACTGCGGCAGCGCGCAGATCCGCTCCACGGCAAGGGCGAAATCCGCGGGCGCGGCTTCCTTGGGCAGCCGCAAGCCGACGGAATCGTCCACGAGTTCGTCAATCGTCTCATTGGCCAGGCCCACCACCGGCGTGCCCGATGCCAGCGCCTCGATCACCACCAGGCTTTGCACTTCCATCTTCGACCCGGAAACCAGCACGTGCGTCCTTTCCAGCAGCGCGGGAATTTCCCGATGGCTAATCTCTCCCGTAAAGACGACCCGGTCATCGAGCCCGGCCCGGTGCACGGCCTGCTTAAGCTCATCCAGATACGCCGGATTGAGCGGAACCCCGACGATCTGCAGGCAGAAACGGGGCGGTAGATGGCCAAGCGCTTCGATCAGGAAGGCCTGGTTCTTGCGCCGGCTGATGAAACCGATGCAGGTCAGGAGAATGTCGTTTGTCCCCAAGTCGGCGTTTTGGCACCGGCTGTAGTGCTCGAGGTTCCGCCCGTTGGGGATGACGAACATTTTTCCGTCGTACCCGAATTGGCGGAAGCGGTCGACCATGGTTTGGTTGAGGGCGATGATGGCGTCGCAATTCTGGTAAAAGGAATCCATGTAATCGCGGGTGATGGCGTCGGCCAGAAAACCTTCCGGAATATTCGCCACTTCCTTGGCTCCGAACTCCATCATCTTTCCGGGAATAATGTGCGAGGTGTGGACGAAGGGCTTGGTCCGCATCTTGGCCCAGATCTGCGCGAGCAAGCCGGTCAGGGCCGGGTCGTGGGCGTGAACGATGTCGGGCTGGTAGTGGTCGAGAAATCCAAACAGCAGGCGGATGTTTTCCTGGGAAAGCTGGGGAACGCAGGCGTTGCCCTTGCCGATCTTCCGCAGCTGCAACACTTTCAACCGGGAACCGTCGAAGACCAAACCGGCCGTATCGCCCGGGACGATCAAGGCGGTATCGTAGTCGTCGGCAAATCGGCGCGCGAGTTCGTGCGCGGCCCGCCCTTCGCCGCCGCCGTATCCCTGTTTAAAAATGGAGATGAAGGCCACCCTCTCCAACATGGCTAATTCCTCCAAGCCCGCCCGTTCTGATAATGATACGCAGGGATAAAATCCCAATTCGGAACGCTTCACGACCGCCGGGCGTGGATTCCCTTACGGGGTCATCGCGGGCAGAGCATCGCATGGGCCGTTGAGGTTCGCCAGATCCTCCGTGATCCAACCCTCCGCATGGATCCCCGCGCTGCCCGCGGTTAAATCCACTTTGAACCAACCCTGCGCGCGTCCGATTGCTTTGGCGTAATCGCCCAGGTGAAGGGTGGCGATCACGGCGGAGGAAACATCCGCCGAAGCGTACACCGGCGTATCGGTGGAAGCCATCAGGAAGCAAATCCCCGCGGGCGGCCCGACCACGCGGGGGAGCGTTGCGCACGCTCCTTCCAGATGAAAGTCGGCTCCCCACGGCACCCAGCGGTTGCGGAAGACGCCGACGTTGGCCGCCTGCGCGACGCCCGGATCGAAACCAAACCAGCCGTCGGCGGTGTAAGCCGCGGCCGGCATCCGATCCCCGGGGTCGAGAGTTCCGAATAAACCGGAAGCGATGCTGGGCCGCTCGAAGACTGCCACGGATTCGTCGGCGACAATCTCGCACGTTCCCCGGGATGGAGTGTAGATCGGCGCAAACGTCGGGGTGAACGTCGCGCTGGGAACCGGCGATGGGATCGCCGTCGCGGAGAATGCCGTCGCCGTCGGACTCGGGGCGAGGGCCACCGGCCCGCAGGCAAAAAGGGCCGCCGCCAAGGCGGTAAGAATTAAAATGGAGGGAAGTTTTTTCACGTTTCCTTCCATTAACTCGCTCGATCCATCGCGATCACAACCGCCAGCGCGTGACCGCCGGAATGCGAGAGGCTCAGCGCCCATTCGGTCAATCCGAGCCGCTGAGCCAGTTCGCGGGCGCGCCCGTGCAGGTGCAGCCCCGGCTCTCCGGCCGGACCGCTGAGCACTTCGATGTCGGTCCAGGGGATTTCGGTCATCAGCCCGGTGCCGAGCGCTTTGGAGGCGGCTTCCTTGGCCGCAAAACGCGCGGCCAGCGATGAGATCCTCTCCCCGTAGGCGGCGCGCTCGTTGGGCGTGAAAATCCGCGTGAGAAACCGTTCCCCCCAGCGCTCCACGGCCTCCTCGATGCGGACGATTTCAATCAGGTCGGTTCCCACCCGCAGCATCGGTTGTCCCTTCTTCCTCCGGCGGGCCGGCCACCGCTAGCGCCATCTTCTCGGGATGCAAATAATGGCGGGCGGTTTCCAGAATCTGTTCCGCCGTGACGGCGCGGATCAGCGCCGGGAAACGCTGATAGTAATCCAGCCCCAGATTGAAGATTTCGATGTTCATGAGGGACCCCGCCACGCCCTCGTTGGATTCCAACTGCAGCGGCATGCGGCCGATCAGGCTGGCCTGGCTGTCGGCCAGTTCGCCGCGGCTCACTTTGGCCGAGAGGAAGCGCGTGATCTCGCGCCGGATGAGTTCGACCGCCCGCGGAACGTTATGCGGGTTCACCCCGGCCACCACCATCCACGGCCCCGGGCCGAGGCCCCCGCTGAGCGTGCTCATCGAATAATAGGCGAGGCCTTCCGCCTCGCGGACCGCGTCGCCGATGCGCCCGTACATCCCGAATACGCCGAGGATGTTGTTGCCGATCACCGCCGGGAGATAATCGGGCGCGGCGCGCGCCGGGCCGGGCGTTCCCAGCACCAGATCCGCTTGGCTTTTCCCCGGCAGCAAGACGTACTTTTCCAAATTCGCCTCGCCGCGCGGCGCGGGTGGAAGCGGCCCGCGGGAGGGCTGGGCGGGATTTTTCCAATCGCCGAAATATTTTTCCACCAGGTGGGTCGCTTTCGCGCTGTGCACCGCGCCCGCCACGGTCAGGATCATCCCCCGCGGACCGTACTGTCTGGCGTGGAATTCCTGCAGATCCTTGCGGGAAATGCCCGGCACCGTTTTCAGGCTGCCTTCCTCGTCATGGGCGTACGGATGCCCGGCGTAGGCCAGTTCCGCGAAGGCCATATGCGCGCGCTCGCCGGTATCCTGTTCGCGGATGGTCAAATGGGTGAGGTATTCCCCGCGCAGCCGCTCGAACTGGTCCTGCGGGAACACGGGGGCGCGCAGCCCGTCCGCCGCCAGTTCGAGCACCAGGGGCAGATCCTCCGCCAGGCAGCGGGCGTAAAACGAAGTGGTGTGCATTCCCGCGCCGAAGGAAAGCGTCGCGCCGGCCGATTCCAGCAGATCATAAATTTGATGGAATGATCTTTTTGCGGTTCCGCGCAACAAGCAGGTGGAGGTGAGCGCTGAAAGGCCGGCCTTCTCGTCGCTTTCATCCAAGCCCCCCGCCCACAGGGATCCGAGGACGACCACCGACGGGCTGAGGAAATTCTCGCGCACGAGGGCCGTGATCCCGTTGCTCAGAACATGTCGGACGATCGTCTCGGGACCCGGAATCGTACGCAGGTCCAAGGGCTCGATCCGCGCCCGGCGCGGTGCAATCCGCCGCACCTTGCGGCGCGACAGGGAGGGTTTTCTTGGGAGCAATTTTTTTTGGCGTTTTAAAGCGGCAGTCATTCCGATTCTCCGCGAATCAATGGCCGGAGGCCGGGTCGGGTTTGCCTTCCGCCCCCGTCGGGAGATAGAAGCCGACCGTCCGGTTTCGCTTTGCCAGGATCTTGCGCGCCACCCGTTGCACGTCGTCGGCCGTCACGGCCGCGAGGGAAGCGAGATAATTGTCGAACCAGTCGATGGACGCGAACATTTCGGCGTATCCCATCCAGAAGGCCTGGTTGGTGACGGTTTCGCTGCCGTAGGCGAAGATGGCCCTTGCCTGCTTGACGGCGCGGGTCATTTCCTCACCGCGGAGCGGTGTCTCTGCCATCTTCCGCAATTCCGTGTCCAGCGCGGACAGCACCTGGTCCGGGGTCTTCCCGTTGCGGACCGTGGCGGTAATCGAATACAGATAGGGATCCAGCGTCGCCGCTAGCCCGCCGCTCACCCCCGCGGCCAACTCGGTTTCCACCAGCGCCCGGTACAGGCGCGAGGTCTTGTTGGAAATTCCGCCGCTGAACATATTGAAATTGCTCGGCCCGGCCAGGACGCTGTCGAGCACGATCATCGGAAAAAAGTCCGGATCGTTGGCCGCGGGCGCGTGGAAAGCCACTTCGACATACGCGGTTTCTCCCGGTCCCTCCACGGCCACCCGGCGTTCGCCTTTTTGGGCCGGTTCCGTGCGCGTGGATTGCGTCGGCAGGCCGGCGATGGAGACCGCGCCGAACAACTCGCGGATTCGCCCGAGCATCGGCCGGGTCTGGAAATCGCCGGCCACGGCGACGATGGCATTGTTGGGAATGTAATAGGTTCGGTAATGGCGGTAGAGGTCGTCGCGCGTCATCGAAGAGAGGTCCGCCACGTCGCCGATCACCTCGTGATGGTACGAATGCACTCGGAAGGCGGCGGCTTGCACTTCTTCGGAGAGCCGGAAGGTGGGCTCATTCTCGTAGCCCTGGCGTTCGGAAATGATCACCGTCCGCTCGGAAGTGACCTCCTTGGGGGCAAAGGCGCTCTCGGTCATGCGGTCGGCTTCCAGCCGCAAACCAAGATCGATCCGGTCGGCGGGGAGAGTCTCGTAATACGCGGTCCAATCCAGCCAGGTCATCGCGTTCCACAGACCGCCTTCACGCGAAACCGCGCGGTCGAGGCTGCCGGCCGGGTAGGCGGGCGTGCCTTTGAATTGCATGTGCTCCACCCAGTGGGAGATGCCGGTAAGCCCGGCGCGTTCGTTGCGCGATCCGACGCGATACCACACCCACAGGCTGACCAGCGGCGCGGCGTGAATTTCTTTGAGCAGCACCAGCAGCCCGTTGCGCAGCCGGGCGCGGTGCACGCGGCCCGCGGTCATCGCGCGCGTTCCTTTTTTCCGGCGGGCAGCGGGATTCCCGCGTTGCCGCCGTTGTATCCGCGGCCGATTCCACGGTAATGGAATCCGAGCTGCGTCATCTCGTCCGGTTCGTAAATGTTTCGCCCGTCGATCAGGTTGGGATGGCGCATGAGTTTTTGGATCCTGGAAAGATCCAGCTGTTTAAATTCGTTCCAGTCGGTGACCACTACTAAGGCATCGATCCCGTCGGCGAGTTCGTAGGGATCCTTGCACATGCGGATTTCCGCGCCGATCCGGGACGCGCCTTCCATGGCCACCGGATCGTAGGCGCGCACCTTCGCGCCGCGTTCCTTCAGCATGGCCGCGATTTGCAGCGCGGGAGCCTCGCGGATGTCGTCGGTGTTGGATTTAAACGCCAGCCCCAGCAGCCCGATTTCCGTTTGGTCCAATTTCCCCGCCAGCGATTCGATGTGCTCGATCACCATCCGGCGTCGATCCTCGTTGATGTCCATCACCGCCTGCAATAGTTGCGGGTTGCGCCCCTGCACCGACGCCATGTACGCCAGCGCCTTCACGTCTTTCGGGAAGCACGAACCGCCGTAGCCGATCCCGGCCTCCAGGAACTGGCGGCCGATGCGCGGATCGTATCCCATCCCACTGGCCACTTCCTTTACGTCGGCGCCGAGCGCCTCGCAGATGTTGGCGATTTCGTTGATGAAGGAGATTTTCGTGGCGAGGAACGCGTTCGAGGCGTATTTGATCATCTCGGCCGTGCGCAGATCGGTGATCACGATCGGGGCGCGCAGCGGCAGATGCAGCTGAGCCACCTTGTCGGCCGCCTCGCGGTCCATCGAACCCAGCACCGTCCGGGCCGGATTGAGGAAATCCGTAAGCGCCGAGCCCTCGCGGAGAAATTCCGGGCACGAAACGACCGAGAACGGGAGCGGTTGGGCGAGATGCGAGCGGATGATCTCAGCCACCCAGTCTCCCGTGCCCACCGGGACGGTGGATTTGTTGATCACCACCAGCGGCTGCTGCATCGCCCCGGCGATGGACTCGGCCGCCTCGCGCACGTAGCGCAGATCCGCTTCCCCATCCACCCCTTCCGGCGTTCCGACGGCAATGAAAGCGAACTCCGCTTTTTTCAACGCGTCGGCGTAGGAGGTGGTGAATAGGAGTTTGCCGGCCCGCATGTTGCGGGAGACGACCTCCTCCAGACCGGGTTCATAGATGGGCAGAATTCCCTTGCGCAGGTTATCCACCCGTTCCTGGTTGATGTCGAGGGCCATCACCCGGTTCCCCAGGTCGGAAAACCCAGCCGCGGTCACCAGTCCAACGTAGCCCACCCCGATAACGCATATTTCCTTCATTGAGCCTCCGCAGTCATATTCCCCGAGGTAAAGGGTAGACAATGGATTGTATTCCATTTCCCGGCATAAGAAAAAGCACTTCTTTCCATATAAAAGCGCCTTTTCCCGGCCTACGGCCGGTAGAACGGGAAGGTTGTCACTTGCCCCAAACCTAATCCTGGAATATGATATTTCCCATCCAGATAACCCAAGAAGGCGCCCATGGAAATCACACGCCAGGCCGATTACGCCATCCGAGCCATCCTTTTTCTGGCCGAAAACGAAAAGAAGGGCAGGGCTCCCACCAACCAGATCGCCGAAGCCAAGCACATCCCCCCTTCGTTTCTGGCCAAGATTATTTCACAACTCTCCGTTGCCGGACTGGTCAACACCTCCCGCGGAGCGCGCGGCGGAGTCACGCTCGCCCGGCCCTCCGGCGAAGTTACCCTCCTGGAAGTCATCGAAGCCATCGATGGCCCGATGTCGATTAACGAATGCGCCCTGGATCTCTCCGTCTGCCAGTTCGGCAAGGAGTGCCTGGTGGGTCCGGTGTGGTGCCGGCTGCAGGAAGAATTGGTCACACGCCTGCGCGAGATAACCTTTAATCAATTGGTCAAGGAACCGACGCTCCCCGTCGGGATTCCCACTTCCGCATAAAACCCCTGCGGTTGTAAATCATTCCTCCGCTCCGTCTCGGTTTTTCCTCGAAGGGTCTTCGGGAACGGCTTCCCCGCGAGACGTAAGGTTCTCTTTTTCAACCTGCAACCCTCCTCCTTCCGTTGCGTAATCTTGGTAGAACGGCAGATCATTCCCGGGAGGAGCTCCCATGACGAACCATCATCACGATTCATGGCTGGTGTGGCCTTTCAAAGCTTTCTGGCATTTGATCGCAATGATCGTGGGTCTGACCGGCCGCTTGGTGGCGGTCGTGATCGGCGCCGTGTTCATGATTTTAGGCGGCCTCGTCTCTCTGACGATCGTCGGCGCGATCATCGGAATCCCGTTGGTCGTGATCGGGCTGCTGATTATTCTGCGGGGATTATTTTGACCACGGATCGCACGGATACGGTACGGATACCACAGATAGTACATTGATCATCCACGGACTGCCTGGCATCTCCTCATCGATCAATTATAAAAAGCGGGACTTCGAAACGCGCCTTCCGAATAGCAGCCGAATCCATTTATAAAAAAGGCGTTTTTCCATCCTAGTGACCTTCGCGCGAAGGCGCTATAATCCCGTCGAGGTGAGCGATATTCCCATGCGAAGATTCCCGATGCGTTCCATTGCTTCATCCGCCGTTCTCGCCGGCCTTTTCATCACCTTGGCGGCCGTCCCGGCCCTGGCCGGATCCGCGCCGCTGGCCGGCACGCCTCCCACCGCTTATCAAACCGCAACTCCCTTGGCGGATGGAAGGATTCTCTACGTGGTGCAGGCGGGCGATACGCTCTGGAAAATATCCGCCATCACCGGGGTCTCCCTCGATGAACTGGAGCGGTTGAATAACATCCATCGCGAGGATCCGTTGCTGGCCGGAACCACCCTGATTCTGGGAGTGGTCACGCCGACCGTGAGCGAACCGACGATGGCCTTTCTGCCTTCGGCCACGCCTTCGCCCCTGCCGGTAACGGGCAAGGGGGAAATTTGCGTCGCATTTTATAACGATACCAACGGCGATACGACCTGGCAGGTGGATACGGAGGGCATGGTCGCCGGCGGACAAATCAGCGTGGCGCTCTCCGACGGCACGGAGGTTGGGTCCTACACCACCGACGGGGTGAGCGAACCGCACTGCTTCGTGGATATCCCCGCCGGGGCCTACAATATTGCCGCCGCCGCCCCCAAAGGCTGGAACCCGACGGCCGATATGAACCAGCATCTGACGCTCGCTCCCGGCGACAAAGTGTATATCAGTTTTCCGGTTCAAAGCGGCAACCCCGTTATTCCGGATGGCGGAAGCGGTGGCGGCGGAAGCGGTTCGTTGTGGCTGGGTTTGATCGGGCTGGCGCTCCTTGGCGTGGCGGGGTTCATCATTTATTCCGTCACCCGTCCGCAGAAGCTCGATCGGTGGTAGATTCTCCGGCGGATGAACCCATCCGCAGAGTGCAAGCCGCGCTGGACCGGTCCGGTCTCGAACTGCAGGTGGTGTACGTCCCGCAAACAGCGCGAACGGCCCGTGATGCGGCGCGCGCGTTGGGCTGCGATCTGAATTGCATTGTAAAGTCGATGGTTTTTCGCGGGCGGGAAACAGGGAAACCTTACCTGGCGGAAATCGGCGGCGCGCACCGGGCCGACCTCGCGGCGCTCGCGCAAGCGGCCGGAGAAAACGTGGAGATGGCCGCGCGCGATTTTATTCTCGCGCAGACGGGTTTTCCGGTGGGAGGCGTGGCGCCGGTCGGTCACGTAAATCCCGTGCAAACCTTCATCGATGAAACGCTGATGGACCACGAGGAAATCTGGGCTTCCGCCGGGAGCGACCGGGCGGTATTCCGGCTTACCCCCGCGCAACTTATCCAACTCACCGGTGGTAAACCGGTCCGGATCGCCGCCGAATAAAAACGAATCGCTGCTGATGTCACCCTCATCTCATCTTCGAATAACCCTCGGACCTTCCTTTTGACTGAAAAAAAACTTCCCGGCAAGGTTATCGGCTTTCTCCTCGCCGCCGTTTTTCTGGCGGCCGGCTGCACACTGTCCAGCCTACGCGGTGGATCCCCGCAGCCGCCGGCGCAATCTGCGGACGTGTCCCTCCTTCCGGGTGAATCCATCCGGCAGATTTCCACCGGCGGGCAGCTGCGCGAATTCCGATTGCATGTCCCACCAAGCTACATGGCGGGGCAGCCGATGGCGCTGATCGTCAACCTGCACGGATTTGATTCAAACGCCGCGCAGGAGGAAACCGTCAGCCGGATGTCGGTCAAAGCCGATGCGGCCGGGTTCATCGCCGCCTACCCCGAAGGCCTGGGAAAACCGCAGGCATGGCATTTCGGAAATTTCACGGAAGCGAAAGCGGACGTAGAGTTTATCCGTGACCTCGTGGCCGAGCTGGAGGGGGCGGGTTCCATTAATCCAAAAAGAATTTATGTCACGGGTATTTCCAACGGCGCCGAGATGAGCTACCGCCTGGCGTGCGATGCGTCCGATGTCTTCGCCGCTTTCGCCCCGGTCTCCGGCGCGTATCAAAAGTACGGCGATTGCAATCCTACCCGTCCCGTTCCGGCGGTCGCCTTCCACGGGACGGACGACAAACTGCTGCCCTACAACGGCATCCCTCCGTTATTCCCGCCGGTGCACGATTGGGCGGCGGCGTGGGCCGCGCGCAACGGTTGCACTTCCATTCCCACCGTCACGTACCAAAAAGGCGACGTGACCGGCGAAACCTGGAGCGGGTGCAACCAGGGGGCGGATGTCGTGCTCTACACGATCGCGGGGAAAGGCCATAGTTGGCCGGGGTCGAACATGCCGGCGGCGATCACCACCCAGGATATCAATGCCACCGACGCGATGTGGGATTTCTTCGCGGCGCATCCGATGCCATAACCCCTCCCCTCACCCCTCCCCATTCTGGGGAGGGGCCGGGGTAGATGTAAGCGCCACGGCCAATAACAGGACTTTGTGATATGGTTTGACAACCGGAAAATATCGGGAGGGGGACATCTAATAGCATGACGCCTATTATTTTTCCTCATCGGACAAACCGAAACAAAATTCGCTTATCGAAGGAATTTCGTAAAAATCCTACGGATGCGGAAAAACGATTATGGAATCAGTTGCGGGCTCACCGGCTGGATGGATTGCATTTCCGAAGGCAAGTTGTCCTTGGTCCTTATATTGTTGATTTCATCTGCTATACCACTCGTCTGGTTATCGAAGCGGACGGAGATATTCACTTAAACCAAAAAGATATGGATTTGGCACGGGACCGATTCTTGAAATCTTTAGGACTTCGCGTTATCCATATCTCGAATGAGGAAATACTGCATCACGAAGAGATCGTCCTCTCAATGATTCGACAAGCCTGTAAAAAGTTATCAAAATCCAAAGAAGCTATTTCCGATCAGTTGTCATGAGGGCATCACGAAAATAAATATCAATCTGATTTCCCTTTCCTTTCTCCGAGGATCTCCGCCAGCCTCTCCGCCGCGCGCTTGACCGGCCCGGCGCCCGGCGCCACCGGCCCGACGCAGGCCGGGCAGCCGTACTGGCAGGGGCAATCGCGGATCAGCGCCGCGGCGGACCCCAGCAAGGCGGGCAGGGACGCGTAGAGTTCCTCCGAGAGGCCCAACCCTTCCGGCACTTCGTCGTAAAACATCACCGTGGGCCCGCCGGTTTCTTTTCCGCGCAGGTCGACCGTTACTCCTAAATCACGCGCATCGCACATCAGCAGCAGCGGCGCCAGGTTGTGCAGCGCGTGCGCCAGTCCTCCCAGCGCGGTGTGCGTGCCTTGCTGCGCCTCCACGCGCTGGTGGCACGCGGCGCACAACGTTGTTAAATTTTCGAGCGCGTTGGCGCGCAAGTGTTCTTCATTCCGCCCCGGCAGGTATCCAAACGAACGGAACGGGATGCGGTGGTGTACGTCGTGCTCGCGTCCTTCCGGTTCGGGCGCGCCGCAGTGCGCGCAGCGGAAGCCGTCGCGCTCTCGGGCGGCGCGGCGCGCCTCCGGCCACGAGGGACCGTAATCGTTCGGCAAGGTCAGCGCGAGTATCTCGCGCGCTTCCCCCTCGAAATCCCGCACGCTTTCCGGCGCGATCCACAGCCAGCATCCAACCGTCGTAAACTCGCTGGCGGGCAGATCGATTTCGCCGTTGCCGATCGTTTCGCCCGTCGCCCGGCGCAATTGGCGGAAGGCCACCGCCTGCGAACGGACGCGCACGTCGCCCCAAGCGCGGCGCAGCGCTCCGCCTTCGCTCGAAATCGCGAACGGCCAGCACGTCGAGATCCACAGACAGCGAAGCCTGGGTGTAATAATCCGTCTCGATCGGCCGGGCGAGCGCGATCCCCGCCTCCCAATCTAGCGAGTCGATAAAATAGGTGCGCCCTTCGTGGAGGTAGATTGCGCCGGCGTGAACCCACGACGGCGCCGCGCTGCGATCCACCTCGCCGATCATCCGCGGCCGGCCGTCCTCCACCACCTGGACCACCACCCGGTCGGTTCCGGCGGTTCGCAGGCTGATCGCAGCCGCCGGATAGTCTTCCCCCACCCAGGAGACCTCCCCGCTTTCCGAGCGGTGCAGTTCCCCTTCCTCCGCCAGCGCCGCCAGCAGGTCGTCCACGTTCTCCGATCCAAACCGTTCCGCCCGGGAAAACGGAAGCTCAAACGCCGAACAGCGCAGGTGTCCGGCCAGGATGGCCAGATTGTCGGGATTGATCCGCGCGTGTTCCGGCGAGCGGCCGAGCAGAAACTCCGGATGCGCCATCAGGAACTGGTCGAGCGGATCGGCCGAAGCCACCAGGATCGCGAGCAATTCCTCATCGCGCCGCCCGGCCCGGCCCGCCTGCTGCCAGAAGGAAGCGATCGTGCCGGGATACCCGGCAATCACCGCCGCCCCGAGTGTGCCGATGTCGACCCCGAGCTCCAGGGCGCTGGTTGCCACCACGCAGCGCACGCTCCCCCCGCGCAGACCGCTTTCGATCGCGCGCCGCTCCTCCGGCAGATATCCGGCGCGGTAGCCGCGCACCGATTGCGGATCGAGCCCCTCCGCCGCGCATTGGTCGCGTAGGAAACCCAGCAGCAGCTCCACCGTCCGCCGAGTGCGGGCGAAGAGCGCAGTCTGCACCCCGGCGTGGATGAGCCGCATCGCCAGTTCCTGGCTCTCGCGGATGTAGGAACGGCGGATTCCAAGCGATGGATCCGCCAGCGGCGGGTTGTACAGGATCAGATGTTTGGCGGCGCGCGGCGAAGAATCGCGTTCGATGGCGGTCACCGGCGCGCCGGTTAACCGCTCGGCCAGTTCGCGCGGGTTGGCGATCGTGGCCGAGGAGGCGAGGAATTGGGGCCCGGCCGCTCCGCCCGAAGCGCCGTAGAAAGCGCACACGCGGCGCAGCCGCCGCAAAACGTTGGCCATGTGCGATCCGAACACGCCGCGGTAGACGTGCAGCTCGTCAAGCACCACATAGTGCAAATGCGAGAGGAACTCGGCCCAGCGGGTATGGTGGGGAAGAATCCCGAGGTGGAGCATGTCCGGGTTGGTGACCAGCATCCGCGCGCTGCGGCGGGTGTCGGCCCGGCGGGATTGCGGCGTATCGCCGTCGTACAGACGCACGCCAAGCTCGCCGGCGTCGAGGGTATGCTCCCAGCGCGCGAGTTCCGCCGCCTGGTCCTGCGCCAGCGCCTTGGTGGGGAAAAGGTAGATGGCGGTGGCGGAAGGATCCTCGAGCCTGGCGTTCAGAATGGGCAGATTGTAAGCGAGCGTTTTTCCGGACGCGGTGCCGGTGGCGAGGACCGTGTTTTCGCCGCGCAGCGCGGCTTCCACCGCCTCGGCCTGGTGCGCGTACAGCCGCTCGATCCCGCGGGCGCGCAACGCCTCGCGCAAATCGGAACGCAAACTCTCCGGCGGTGGAACAAGCTGCGCCTCGCGCGCCGGAATTTTTTCCCAGGCCGTGATGTTGGCGGCGAAGCGCGGATCGGAGCGAAGCGAGCGGACGATCGAATCGATGGGCATGAATGAAATATTTCGGTCAGGAATTCTGGCTCATTATAAAGTGGAACGGACGAAGAAACCTTTAATTCAGATTCCTCATATCTACTCAGCCCAACCTATGCTGGGAGGAATTCTGCGGGATTGAGCCCGGTTTTTCTCTCCCTCATCCGGCCTTCGGCCACCTTCTCCCAGCTCAGGCTGGGAGAAGGATGGGATGAGGGGGAAAGGCTGAGGAGTATCAATTCCTTAAAGTGATTTCTATGTCTATATCCGGGGCAAGTTCATCATGCCCGAGCGTTCTTGGCGGCATCCAATTGGATTTAACGGTCTATATTTCTTTATGCGAAGGATAATTTAGGATTCCCGCCCCGGCGGGTCGGGCCGGGGGCTTCCGCGGGAATGACAATCCCAACCATAGCATTCGCTCTTCTCAGGTACACCGGCGTGAGGAAACTTTACCGGGGGAACTCATCGCGATATGACGACTGGGCTTTACTCTTTTTTCTGCCCTCCCAGATTTTTAATCATCCGCCCGGCCATCCGCCAAACGGTCGCGTACTGGAGCCGAGCCCCGTTGCGCCGGTTGGCCAGCACCCGCTCGGCCACCCAGGGTGCGACGTCCTTCACGTCCGAGGCGATGATCCGGAATACTTTCTGCATCCGCCGCCAATCTCCCTCCCGCCCGGTGTATTGCGCGGTGATCAGTTCGGTGAGAACCATCCCGGGGCGGATCGCGCCGACAATCACGCCGCTCCCCTTGGCCTCGGCCGCCAGCGAGTCGGTGATGTAAGTGACGGCGTATTTGGTCATCCCGTACAGGTTGAGCCCGCCGATGTGGCGACCGTCGCTGCCTAAGCCCTCCAGATTGTAGATCGCTCCCTGCCCTTGGGCGCGCATGCCGCGCATCGCCACCGACGCGCCGTACAGCGTTCCCAAAATATTGGTGTTCACTAAAGCCCGGTAGTCCTCCGGCTGGATCGCGGCCAGATCGGTCTGGCGATGGCTGATGCCCGCGTTGTTGATCCAGATGTCGATTCGCTCGTAGCGTTTGGCCGCCGCATCCCACAGCGCCTGGACGGAGGCGAAGTCGGTTACGTCGCAGGCCAAGCCGAAAATGCAATTGGAGCCGAACTCGGCCGAGAGTTCCGCCACGGCCCAACCCACGCGATCGGCGCTTCGCCCGGAGAGGACGATTCCGCAATCGCGCCGAACGAGTTCGCGCGCCAGCCCGAACCCGATCCCCCGCGTGCTTCCGGTGATAACCACCACCTTCATGTCAGCCTCCTGCCGTTGCCATTCGATAATCCGCCGCGGTACGTTATAATTTTTTCCACCTTCTCACGGGGCCGGATCCGCCATGGGCGAACTCATTCTGCTGTACGTCGTTATCCTCGTCATGCTCATCGGGTTGGCGGGAGTGTTTCTCCCGATCGTGCCCGGGATCGAGCTGATTTGGCTCGCCGCGCTGGGGTACGGCGTCTTCCACGGCTTTACCACGCTGGGCGTGGTTTTATTTCTGGTCATCACCGCCCTGCTGCTGCTGGGTCTCTCCTCCGACATTTGGATCACCGGCCTCGGTCTGCAGGCCGCCGGCACGTCGCTGCTTTCGACAGGCGCGGCGGTGGTGCTGCTCATCGCCGGTTCGCTGCTGTTCACGCCGCTCATCGGAATCCTGCTCGGGCTGGCGGGATTGACGCTCCTGGAATATCGCCGGCATCGCACGTGGAAGAAAGCCTTAAGGTCCACCGGATCGGCGCTGGCCGGCTGCGGAATTTCCTACGGATTTAAATTTTTCCTCGGCTTGGCCATGATGGGGATCTGGGTTGCGTGGGTGATTTGGGGTTGACGGACTCCGGCGGCGGGGTTCCGCTATTTGCCGCGGGCGATATCGTTTATCTGGCGCAGAAACCCGATCAGCGTCACGCCAAGCTTCATCGCGCTTCCGGAAGAGATCAGCGGCTCGCCGCTCTCCGCCCCGTGGGAGCGCCGCTCTCTGGCCTGCCATAATAAATACGCGGCGCCGACGCCGGTGAGCGCCCCGATCAATCCGCCGACGAGCAGCACCCCCGCTTTGCGGCCGGCCTCGCCGTTGCGTTTGACGAGCGTTTTATCCATGGTTTTTTCCTCCGCGCCGGCTCCCGTTTATCCGGTTCCGCCAGGCGTCGACCGCGACCGTTCCGCCGGAAAAGAACAATCCATCCACCACGGCCACCGACTGACGGATTTGCGTCAGAATCCTTCGAATCCCGCGGGCGCCGGTTACCACCCTCAGCCGGACGCGGCTGGAGAAGAACGGCAGCGTCTCCAGCAGCAGTTCGAGTCCGCCGATCGCCGCCAGGAGCAGCAGGAAGAACGCCAATCCCGCGGCGATCAGGAGCGTGGAAAAAAGAATGGTCGCGATTTCCGCCCAACGGCCCAGGCCGTTGCCGGAACTGCCGGCGATGAGTACGGCGCCAACGGCGAGCGCGATCAACGCGCCGAGGCCGATCGGCAGATAGATCCACGCCGCCGAGGCGCGCGTAAACCGCCTTTGGGTTTCCGATATCGGATACAGGTCGCGCCAGAAATCTCTTCGCATGGCGAATCTCTTCCTGGATTATAGCACGAGGGTATCGGTCCGCTCGGCGTGATTGACGCCGGGATTTGCGGTATATATAATGCCCGGACGATGAAGGGGGACGACCGCGAATCCGCAGGCACCGTCCTTGAATTTTCCCGAGAGTCACCGCTTAAGTCTTTTCGTCGGAGGATCCATGAACCCAAAACAGTCTGTTGCTTCTATTAGCGCCCCCAAGGCGATCGGCCCGTATTCCCCCGCGATCCGCGCCGGGGAATGGATCTTCACTTCCGGACAGTTGGGGTTGGATCCGCAGACGGGGGAACTGGTGCCGGGCGGGACGGCGGCCCAGACCCGCAGGGCGCTTGAGAATTGCGTGCTGCTCATCGAAGCCGGCGGGGCCACGATGGCCGATGTGGTTAAAACGACCGTGTTCCTTGTCTCCCTCGATGATTTTGGGCAGATGAACTCCGCCTATGCGGAATTTTTCCCGAACGTTCCGCCCGCGCGCACGACGGTCCAGGCCGCCGCATTGCTTAAGGGCGCGGCCGTGGTAATCGATTGCGTGGCCCGATTGCAATCGAGTGATCCTTCCACTACCAGCCGCAAGCCATGATCCCGCCGCGCATGTCCTTCCCCATCGTCGCCTCGGCGGCGAACTTCAGATCCGCGGGATCGAAAGGAACAACTTCATGGATCGCGAATTAAAAACCCTGCTTTCTGTCAGCCTGGCGCTACTGGTGTGTTTATGCTGTTTGGGGATAGCCGGCGGGAGCGCCCTCGGCGCGTATTACCTCCTGCGGCCGCGGCCGACCGTTCCAATCACTGCCACGCTGCCTCCAACGCAAACTCCCACCTCCGAGCGCACCGGCAATCTTGCGCCCACCGCGAGTTCGACAATGGAAAACCAGACCCCGACCGCCTTTCCGCTTGATCTCTCCGATCCCGTTTCTGCGGCCGCGCTGGAAAGCCTGCAAAGCTTGCTCGCGGGGGATCCGCCGGCCGGCGATCTGTTGGAACAGGCGGAACGGCTGAAGGGCATCGCCAACATCCCGCGCGTGGTGGCCGACCACGCGGCTCCCGTGCCGGTCGGAACCTCCGCCTCCTTTTTCATCTCCAACCAGGATACGAATAAAACCAGCTCGATCACCGCGGTCATGCGCTACGCCACGCCGCATGTTTATTTCTGGGTCGATCAGAGCGCAAGCGCCAACGACGCGGACATCCGCACCCTGGTGGACCGGTTTGAAAATTCCATCTATCCCACCGATCGGAATTTTTTTGGATCGGAATGGACCCCCGGCGTGGATGGGGACGTGCACCTGTATATCCTCTACGCCAACGGATTGGGAAGTACCGTGGCCGGGTATTTTAGTTCGGTGGACGAGTTCTCCCGGCTGGCCCAACCGTATTCCAACCAGCATGAAATGTTCTATATCAACGCCTCCCAGGATCTCACCGATAGCTATACGCTCGGCGTGCTGGCCCACGAATTCCAGCACATGATCCATTGGGCCGCCGACCCCAACGAGGACGGCTGGATCAACGAGGGGTTTTCCGACCTGGCGATGTTGCTCAACGGTTTCGACGTCGGTGGCGCTGACTCGGTATACCTTCAGAATACCGATCTCCAATTGAACACCTGGTCGGACCCCAGCGACCCGAATGTTGGCGCCCACTACGGAGCGTCCTTCCTTTTCCTGGATTATTTCCTCAACCGGTTTGGCAACGAGGCCACCCAGGCCCTCGTTCGCAATCCGTTAAACGGCCTCACCGGAATCGACGATACGCTTAAAACGCTCGGTCTCACCGACCCCAACTCCGGAAAAACGCTCACCGCCGACGACGTCATGGCGGATTTCGCCGCCGCGCTGCTCTTGCAGGATAACTCCTTCGAAAACGGGCGCTACGGGTTGAAAAATTACCCCGGTCTCCCGCCCCTCGATAGCGTCCAGAATATCCGATCCTGCCCCACGGATAAAAGAAATTCTACCGTAACCCAATACGGGATCGATTACTACCATGTGCAGTGTTCCGGGCCGCTGACCATTTACTTTTCCGGGCAGACGCAGGAGCAGGCGCTGCCGGTCGATCCGCAGGATGGAAAGTATTACGTATGGTCGAACCGCGGCGACCAATCCGACATGACTCTCACCCGCGCGTTCGATCTGCCCTCCGGATCCGCCTCCACCCTGGAATACGACCTTTGGTACGACGTCGAGAAGGATTGGGATTACGTCTACCTGGAGGCCTCGGTTGACGGAGGGCAAACCTGGACGATGGTGCACACGCCCTCCGGCACCGGCACCAATCCCGAAGGCAATAATGACGGATGGGGTTGGACCGGAGAGAGCGGCGGCGGGAGCGATCCCGCCTGGATCCATGAGCAGGCGGATCTCTCCGCCTACGCGGGAAAACATGTCTTACTCCGGTGGGAATACATCACCGACGCCGCCGTCAACGGCGCAGGGTTTATGATCGACAACATCAGCATACCGGAAATATCTTATACGGCGGGTTTCGAAGACGGATTGGACGGCTGGGAAGGGAAGGGGTTCGTCCGGCTGGAGAATGCCCTTCCGCAGAGTTACCGGGTGCTGGTGGTGCGGCGCGGATCGAAAACGACGGTTGAGGAAATGCCGCTCGATGACCGCATGTCCGGCAGCATCTCCCTTGCGGCGGATGCGGGCGAGGAGGTGTATTTGATCGTCATCGGAACCGCCCGGTTTACCAATGAGAAGGCTCCCTATGAATTCGTCGTGCTAACCTAATATCAACCCATGGATAAAAAATCAGAGGCTGCGTTATGCGCAACCTCTTGTGTTTCTCACACTTCTTCCTCGGGAGCCGCCGAACGCTTGCGGGAACTTTTCAACTCGCGCATGCGCGCCTCGAGCTGCTCGCGCCGGGCATAAGCCGCTTCGCGGGCGAGTTCGCGCAGTTCTTCACCCGAGTAGGGAGTGACCAGCAGCGCGATCGCCGCCCCGACGGCGGCGCCCATCATGGAACCTGCGACAAACGAGAAAAAGCGACTCATCAGTTTGCCTCCGGTAATTCCAAAGATAATGAAGGATGCGCGAAATTATACCCGTGAAATCCATCCCCAACCAACCTTAACGCGGGAGGGGAATTAATGGTGGTTTTTCAAGCCCCGGGCTGGCAAATGAGGGAGTTAACCGTCGTTGCCGAAGCAGGGCTTATTCGTTTTCTCCGGCATCCAGAGGAGCGAGACGTTCGGCCACTCGGCGAGCGGAAACCGTTTTTTCGGTGTTTCCCAAAATGATTGCGGTAAAATCACACCGATTTGCCGAAGGATCCCCTTGTATACATTGCGAAACCGTCTGCTGATCGGGTTGGGGCTGGGCGTCCTGGTGATGCTGGTCCTGGCTTTTTGGTCCGACCTTTCCTCGCTGGAAACCATTCTTTCCCGTTTCCGTTGGGAATTTTTTCCCCTCGCGCTGGGGTGCACGCTGTTCAACTACGTCCTGCGGTTCGGAAAGTGGCATTACTATGTGCGCCGGGTTGGCGCCGGCGACATACGCACAGCCGACAGCGCCCGTTTGTTTGTGGCCGGATTCCCCCTGGCGGTCACTCCCGGAAAAGTGGGCGAAGCGCTGAAGGCATTGTGGCTCTCGGAGTGGAGTAACGAGGTTACCTTTTCGCGCGGGCTGCCGGTCGTCCTGGCCGAGCGCTTCAGCGACGGTCTGGCGGTGCTGGCCCTCTCCGCGCTCGGGGTGTTCGCCGTTCCCGCGCTATGGCCCGCGTTCCTGATCGCCCTGATTCTCTCGCTCGCGATCGTCGCGCTCGCTCAAATTCGCCCGCTGGCCCTGGCGATCTTGGGATGGCTGCAGCGTGCGCCGCTGATCGGAAGGCAGATCCACGCACTGCGGGAATTCTACGAAGCCGGCTACCTCCTCCTCGGTCCGCGTCCGCTCCTGCTGGCGGTATCCCTGGGAACCGTTTCGTGGCTCGGAGAAGGGGTCGGTTTCTATTTGATCCTGCTCGGGTTGGGAATTCCACCATCCGCATCGGTTTTGGCCGACGCAATTTTCGTTCTGGCGGTTTCCACCCTGGTCGGATCGGCCTCGACGCTGCCAGGCGGTTTGGGCGCGGCCGAAGCCAGCATTACCGCGTTGCTGCTGCTGACGGCGACGGCCGATCACGCGGTGGCGGCCGCGGCTACGCTGCTCATTCGCCTGGCCACGCTGTGGTTCGGTGTGACGCTGGGGCTCGTCGCCTGGGCGGCCACCCCCCGCTTGTGGAAACGGTCCGAACCGGACTCGCCCGTTCCCGCGCCAAACTTCCCGGCCGGATGAAAGGTGCTCGAAGCATGGAAAAAAAATTGCGGGCGGATTTTCATACGCACACTTTTTATTCCCCCGACGGGTCGACCGACATCCTAAAGTTCATCGCCGCCTCGCGGCGGGCCGGTTTGGACCGCGTGGCGGTGACGGACCACAATACGCTGCGCGGCGCGCTGGAGGCGGCCGCGCTGGCTCCGGACCTTATCATCCCCGGCGAGGAGATCATGACCACCGAAGGGGAACTGCTGGGATATTACCTTCGGAAGGAAATTCCCAAAGGGTTGACCCCGGAAGCGGCCATCGCGCTTCTGCGGGACCAGGGGGCGGCGATCAGCGTATCGCATCCCTTCGACCGGCTGCGGCACGGCGCCTGGAAGATCGACGCCCTGCGGAGAATCCTTCCTTTGGTCGACGCCATCGAGGAGTTCAACGCCCGCTGTCTGTTTACCGAGGACAACTGGCGGGCGGATATCTTTGCGTGCGAAAATAAAGTCCTAGCGACCGCCGGCAGCGACGCCCATACCGCATTCGAACTCGGTGCCGCCGGATTGGAGCTTCCTCCGTTTCAGGACGCGGCCACGCTGCACGCGGCGCTCCCGCAGGCAAAGGTCTTCGGCCGTCTGTCGCCCTGGTGGGTGCACTTCTTTTCAACGTATGCCAAATGGAAAAAACGGCTCGCCGGGAGATGAGCGCCGACCAGTAAACAAAAAGAAGCGGCGCTTGGCCGCTTCTTTTCTTTTCCGTTGATCGGAGTAGTTTCTAGGGGATGATGAGCTTCTGCCCAGAGCTGAGCGTATAGGGCGGCTGCAGATTATTCGCGGCGATGATCCGGTTCGGGTCGACGTCGCCGAAATAGCAGGCAATCTTATAGATGGTGTTGTAGTCCGCCGAAACGGCATAGACCATATTGGGGGTGTGCGGGTGCAGCGCGCGGTCGCCGGGGAACGCAGCACCGTTGGCCGGAATTTTCAACACGTCCCCGGGGAATACATCGTCGTTGATCCCCAATCCGTTCAGCGCCAGAATATCGTTGGGGTTGATATTGAACCGCCGGCCAAGGCAATAGACCGTTTCCCCTTCGTTGATTTTATAGGTGGCCGGAAATCCCGGAGTGGAAGTGGCTACAATGGGAGCGGTTGCGGTCGCGGCGGAGACGGTCGGAACGCTGGTGACCGGCGTGGATTGCGGTCCGGTCGGCGTGACGGCTACGGTGGAGAAGGAGGACGGGGTGTTGGTCGTCTCCCCGCCGGGAGTAAGGCCCCGCGCCTGGGCGGTCTGCTGGATAAACGCGGTCCGTAGCGCATTCATGGTCGCGAGGGCCGGCGAAGTGGAAGAGAAACCGGATGGAGAAGCGGCTCCGGTGGATCCTGACGGCGAGCTATAAGAAACCGTGCACCCCGCCAGAACACCGGCCATCGCAAAAACATACCAGGCCTTTTTTGTCTTAATCATTTTTCCTCCCAAAATCCCGCAAATTTCCCATGTATCCTAGCACAAAGGATTGCGTTTCGCAATATTATGGTGCATAGATCGTGCCAAGCTGAATGGAAGAATAGATGCGGCCTACCCGCCCTCATCCCTCCCTTCTCCCAGCTTACCCCCGCTTCGCGTGGGCAGGTGCTGGGAGAAGGTGGCCGAAGGCCGGATGAGGGAAAGGGAACGGGCTGGAAATCCCTATAGTGATAAAGGCATCAATCGATATGCGCTTTTGAGATTGGATAATAGGAAGATTATTTTATCGGTAAGAGATTAAGCAACCCGTAGAATATGCGTAAAAATCGACGCGCCCGAGCCGCCGATGTTTTGCGCCATTCCGATTCGCGCTTTCGGAAGTTGATTCTCCCCCGCCTCGCCGCGCAATTGCTGCGCGACCTCGACGATTTGGTACATCCCGGTGGCGCCGACCGGATGGCCGCGCGCCTTTAATCCGCCCTGCGTGCAAATGGGCAGCTTGCCGTCCAGGCGGATCGCGCCGTCCAGCGCCAACCGCGGCCCCTGCCCGCGCTCGGCGAAGCCGCACGCCTCGAGGGAAAGCGCGCTGAGAATGCTGAAGGCGTCGTGCAATTCGAAGAAGTCGATTCGGGAGGGGTCGACCCCGGCCTGGTCGTACGCCTTGCGCGCCGACGAATAAGCCGCCGAGAGGAACATCGGATCCTTCCGGTCGTGCACGGCCACCGAGTCGCTCGCGGCGGCCGACCCGGCGACGAGGATCTTCGGGCGCGGTCCGGGCGCAACCTTATCGGCCGGCAGCAGCAGGACCGCGGCCGCGCCGTCGCCGATCGGGGAGGCGTCCAGCAGGTTGATCGGCTCGCAGATCATCCTGGCCCGGGCGTAATCGCGCTCGGTGATCGGTTCGCGCAGCCGGGCGTTGGGATTGCGCGCGCCGTTGGCGTGGGCGTTGATCGAGAAGGCTCCGAAATCGGTGTGCTTCCATCCGAACTCGTGCAAATAACGCTGCATGATCAGCGCGTTCAGACCCACGAAGGTGACTCCCTGCATGCCTTCGTAATCCGCGTCCGCGGCGGTGGCGAGCGCGGCGGTCGTCTCCGCGCCGGAAGTCTCCGTCATCTTTTCCACCCCCACCGCCAGCACCGCGTCGAGCGCTCCCGAAGCCACCGCCAGGAACGCCGCGCGAAAGGCCGCCGCGCCGGAAGCGCAAGCCGCCTCCACCTTGAACCCTTCCGCGCCGCGCTGGCCCATCCAATCCGCCACGAGCGCGCCTACGTTTTCCTGGCGGGCCACCTGCCCGGAAAGCATGTTGCCGACGAACACCGCGTCGATCCGGTCCACGCCGGCGTCGCGCATCGCCGCGAGGCCCGCCTCGACGGCGAGATCGCGCAGCGAGCGATCCCAATGTTCTTCGACCGGCGTTTGACCGATCCCCTGTATTGCGACTTCGCGCATGAGGGTCAGTTCGAATGCGCGAACAGCGGGCGGAATTTATATCCGTACTGGATCACGCCTTCGTCGCCGTCGGTGCGCAGCCGGCGCGTCACCATCTCCACCGGCATGCCGATTTTTATCTCCGCGGCGTCGACGTCGGTGAGTTGCGCCGTCACCATCGGCCCCTCTTCCAATTTGACGATGGCGATGGCGTACGGCGCCTGGCTCTCGTAGCCGGTGGGCGGCTCGTGCACCACGGTATAGGAATACACCTCGCCCTTCCCGCTCATGGCATGCACGCCGCGCGCGTCCTGGCCGCAATGCGGGCAGATGTCCCGCGGCGGGAAAATATATTGATTGCAATGCTCGCATTGTTCGCCTTCGAGGGCGTAGCGCTGCCGGCGCAATCTCCAGTTTCTCGCGATGTCCATATCGTTTCTCCTTTTACGACCCTCCTCCCTGCCTCCCCCCATTTGCACGAAGCGTAAATGGGGGGAGATCGAGGGGAGTGGGGTGGGATTACATTTTCAATTTTCCACGATAGCGTGCGTACACGCCGTAATCGATTTCTTTCCGGCGCGAAATGTATCGGCTCGTGCCGAGAGCCAGCGCCCGGCGCTCGGAAAGCCGGTCGGTGGCGGTGAATTGAAACGCGTCGGACCCGGCGCCCGAGCCGAAGGAGATCATCAGGATCCGGTCGCCCGCCGCGGCCTCGTCCAGCACCGCGGTCAATCCGATCAGCGCGGACCCGGCATAGGTATTGCCGATTTGCGGCGAGAGCAGCCCGGTTCGAATCTGCTCCTTGGTGAAGCCGATCGTCTCCGCAGCGCGCTCCGGGAATTTCGGATTCGGCTGATGGAAAACGGCGTAACGGTAGTCGCCGGGTTGGGTGCCGGTGGCTTCCAGCAGCGCTCGCGCGGCGGCCAGTGTGTGGCGGAAGTAGGCCGGCTCGCCGGTAAAACGCTGGCCGTGCGAAGGGTAATTCGCGCCATTGCGCCGCCAGAAATCCGGCGTGTCGGTGGCGTAGGAATAGGATGCTTCGATCACCGCCAGGGCCTCTTCCGCCGGTCCGATCAGGAACGCCGCGCCGCCGGCGCCGGCGGTGTATTCGAGCGCGTCGCCCGGGCGCCCCTGGGCCGCGTCCATGCCGAGGATCAGCGCGTACTCGATCATTCCCGAGCCGACCATTCCCACCGCGGCCTGCATCGCTTCGGTTCCGGCCTTGCAGGCGAACTCCCAATCCGCGGCCAGAAGGTTCGGCGTGGCGCCGATGGCCTCGGCGACGATCGAGGAGGTGGGCTTGACCGCGTAGGGGTGGGATTCCGATCCGACCCACACGGCGCCGATTTTGCAAGGATCTACGCCGGCGCGCGCCAGCGCGTTGCGCGCCGCCTCGATCGACATGGTGACCACGTCTTCATCCAGCCCCGGCACAGATTTTTCCGGGACGATCGGCGGCGTATTGCCCTCGGTCCACACCCGTGAAACTTCCTTGCCCGGGAGACGGTAGCGCGGAAGATAAGCGCCATAGCCGGTGATGCCGGTTTTGCGTGCCGGGCGCATGACCGCTGCGGATCGAGTTCGTTCCGTTTTGATTTCCGAGGCGTCAGTCATCGCAAGTTAATGCAACTCCCTTACCAATGCTTCCGCGCGATCGATGCGGATCGCGTTTTCTTCGACCAGCCGTAGGGCCACTTTTTCCACCGCGTCGCCCTTCGCGCCGGCGGCCATCGCCACCTGCCGCGCGTGAAGGCGCATGTGCCCGCGTTGAATCCCTTCGGTGGCCAGCGCCCGGAGCGCCGCCAGATTCTGCGCCAGCCCGACCGAAACGATCACCTCGGCCAGCTCGCGCGCGGAGTGCACATCCAAAATCTTCAGCGCCGTTTGCGCCAGCGGATGGACGCGCGTGGTTCCCCCGACGATCCCCGCGGCCATCGGCATCTCCAGGCACCCCGCCAGATTGCCAGCGGCGTCGCGCTCCCAGCGCGAGAGCGAACTGTAGGTTCCGCCGCGCGCCGCGTACGCGTGCGCGCCGGCTTCGACCGCGCGCCAATCGTTGCCGGTGGCGAGGATCACCGCGTCCACGCCGTTCATGATTCCCTTGTTGTGCGTGGCCGCGCGATAGGGGTCGGCCGCGGCGAAGGCGGACGCTTCCGTAATTCTGTCGCGCACCCGTTCGCCGCCCCAGGTTTCGAAGGCCAGCGACTGAACCGGAATGGTGCAGCGGGCGCGCGCCAACCTACGGTCCGCCAGGTTGGATAATATTCGCAGGCCCGCGCGTCCGCCGCTGAGCTTTTCGACGAGCAGGGCGATCCGTTCGCAGGCGGTGTTGACGGCATTGGCGCCCATCGCGTCGCGCGCGTCGACGATCAGATGCAACACCAGAAACGCTCCGGCGGGGGAAGCCGCGATCCGGCGGACGAATATCTCCCGCGGACCGCCTCCGGCTTTTTTCAGCGCCGGGTCCGCCCGCTCCGCCTCGGCCAGAATCTCGGCTTGGTGATCCCGGAGCACGCGCTCGGCCGCTTCCACGTCCGGAACATCCAGAATTTGAATCTGGCCGATCATTTCCGGCGCGTCCGTCTCGGCGATAAACCCGCCTCCCTCGCGCGCCAGGCGCGCGGCCAGCGATGCGCCCGCCACGACCGACGGTTCCTCGATCACCATCGGAACCAAGACGTCCCGGCCGTTGATCCGGAAGTTCGTCGCGATTCCCAACGGAAGCGAAAATACGCCGACGGCGTTCTCGATCATCTTTTCCGCGATGGAAAGGTCAAGTCCGCCACTCTCCAGATTCCGAAGGTCGTCTTCATCCAGCGGAATCAATTCCCGAAGGAGGGCTTGTCGGTCTTTTAAAGCCTTTTTATGGAAACCGGGAATGCGCGATTTTTCCGCCATGGCTAGACAAGGATAGTTTTCCCCATCTTGCATTGGCTCTCAGGGGGAAAATGGCACCCTTTGGCCGGTTTTTTGAGAGGATTTGAGAGGGGGTTCGAAACTCGAACAGGTGTATATGGGCAAAAATACGCGGTTTTCAAATGAAATTAAAAACAAATCGGACCGGCTTTTTCAGGTCCTCTTTTTCATACTTTGATATTTATTTCTTGACTTTTCCGGAAATGGTCTCGGCTTTGGCTTCCTCGGCCTTCGGAAGGGTCAGGGGTGGAAGAAATAGAAAGCTATGAAAATTCCCTCCGGGTTTTTCCAAAAAAGAGAACCCCAAGATATGCCAGGAAGGTGGCCGAGAGGCTGCCCAAGACAACCGGCGTCATCGCCGTGGCGCCGGCGCGTTCCATCAGCAGGCCCATCAATCCGGGCAGCACCATTCCTCCGATGCTGTCCCCCAGCAGAATCAGACTGCTGACGCGGGCAGTCAACCGGACGGACTGTCCGGCCAGGGTGAACCCAGTGGGCCAGATTGGCGCCATGCAGAAACCGATACCCGCCGCCGCGATCCAGAGAACCGCAGGAGATGCCGACGCCAGGATCAGGATGCCGAGGAAGACGGCGCCTCCGGCCAGCGCAACTGGAATAATTTGGCGTGGAGAAAAACGGAGAGCGGCCGGGATGGAGATCAGCCGCCCGATTGTAAAAGCCAGCCAGAATACCGAGGTTAAGTACGCCGCCCGGACGGCGTCGGCCAAATGAAGCGTGATCGCGTAAGTGTAGATCCATCCGCCGAAGGTCAGTTCCGCCCCGACGTAGAAAAACAGGAACAACGCGGCCGAGAGGACGATCGGCGCGAGGGCCGGCGCCGCCGTTCGGTCATCCGCCTCGGAGGATTGCTTCGGCGTGGAAACAGTCGCGCCCAAGAAAACCAGGACATACAACCCGACGGCCGCATCCATCGCCGCGAGCAAACGGTAGGCGGCCGGATCGCCGCCGCCGGAGGCGATCAGCAATCCAAGCAGGAACGGGCTGAGAAAAGAACCCAACCCGAAGAAGAAGTGCAAGGCGTTCATAAACGGTCCGGCTTTTTTGCCGTGGATCCACAGGAGGAGAGTATTGGCGCCGGTGTTGACTAGTCCCACCGAAATTCCTTTGACGATGAATATTCCCAGGACCAGCCCATACCACGGCACCTGCGGGAGGAGGAAAAATAGCGCCGCCGAAGAAAATTGTGCGGCCGCCAAAACATACTTGCCTGAAATCCGGTCGAACATCCAGCCGCCCAGCAGCGTGCCCAGCGCGCCGCCTCCGGCGCCGAGAAAGAAGATCAACCCGATCGCTCCGAGCGTGCTGCCGGTTTGGGCGGAGAGAAAAGGCAGCGTCGGCCCGACCACCGCCATGTCCATCCCCATGCAGATGAACAGCAGAAAAAAACCGATCGACCGCCGGCTGGCATTATTCATTCAGGCCTCTTCGAAACTTCGCAATCCTTGAAAGCTTTCGAAATCTTCTCACGTTGCCGGTAATTCGGCAAGAAAAGGGATAGCTATCCTCAAATCCATAAGTCCGAGGATCCATCATCGGCTTTGCAATCAAGGACAGGCTTCAATCTTGAAGGCAGCGAAAATATTTAGCACTACGTCGACCGGATAGAGCACGTCATTCCCGCGTGATCCTAGCGGGAATCCAAAACCGACAAATAATTTTCGAGCCTCTTCTGCGTGGATGCCCGCCAAACCCACGCGGGCATGACGATCAGAACAATCTATCATAGGATTTTTATCACGAATGAGACGCTCCGAATCAAGATTGGCGAGATTAAATCTGGGCAATTCATACCGGAAAGAGTGAGTTGAAGATTTCCGGCGCATAGCTCCGGACCATGTCGCTGGTCAATCCGTTCTCACGGCAGATTTCCGCGTAGAATTTCCCCGAGGCTCGCTCGGTCCGCTCCTGCGTCTCGGGGTTGAGCGCCCAAAGCCCGAAGCGCTGCGTCCAACCCCGTTCCCATTCAAAGTTATCCACTAGCGTCCAATGGTAGTAGCCGCGCACCGGTGAGCCTGTGTTGATCGCCTTCCACGTTTGGTGCAGGTGCAGCGCCAGGTAGCGCGGCCGGATCGAGTCCGTTTCGTCCTCGATGCCGTTTTCCGTAATATAGATCGGCAGGCCGAAGGCATGCGCCCAGCGGATCGCCATCCGCATCCCCGCCGGAACGTTGGCGTTCATTCCGACCGGGCTGAGGTCGGATCCTTGCGGATAGAAACGGCGGGCGAAGAGCTCACCGGGGCGGCGCAGGTCGAAGGAAACGTGGTCGGTCGAATAGTAATTCACGCCGAAGTAATCCTGAGTGTGGGCCACCTTGGCAAGGTATTCCCGGCCGATCGGAAAACGGAGGCGCCCGTCGTGGAGCGCCATGGGAATCAAATTGTTAAAGATCCTTCCCTGGAGCCCCGCCCCCCAGTGGTCCAAGGGACTAGGGCTGTGCGGGACCAGGCCGCGGTAATGATGGGCAAGCCCCACCCGTGCCTGAGGCTGGATCTCATGGATTGCGTGATACGCTGCCGCGTGGGCCAGCACCTGATGGCGCATAACGCGGAAGGCGGCCCGGATGCTGTTTCGGCCGGGCGGAAAATCGTCCGCGGCGATCGCGGAATAGGCATAGAGATTCGGCTCGTTTATCGTGCACCAGAAATCCGCGAGGTCTTGAAGTGCCGCGACGGTCTTGCGGGTGAAGGCTTCAAAGCGCGGGACGACCTCCTCGTTTTCCCACCCGCCCATGTCCGCCAGCCACAGCGGGTTGGTGAAATGGTGCAGCGTCACCAGCGGCTCGATGCCCCGGGCGCGCATTCCGGAAAGCACGTCGCGATAGAACCCTAGGGCGTGCTCGTCCCAGCGGCCGGGAGATGGTTCGATCCGGCTCCATTCCACGGAGAGGCGGTGGGCGTTTTGTCCCGCCTCCGCGGCCCGGTCCAAATCCTCCTGCCAGCGCCCGCCCCACCAATCGCAGGCTTTGCCGGAACGACCGCCGCGCAGGATGCGGCCGGGTTGTTGCTCCCAGACCGACCAATCGTTGAGGTGATTATTCCCCTCCACCTGATAGGCGGCGGTCGCCGTCCCCCACTTAAATCCTTCCGGAAAATGAAATGCGGCCTCGATCATCTTTGCCTTCTTAAGAATACGCTCCCTTCGAGAGATTGCCCGCCGGCACCTCGATTATCGCTTCTTTTGTACGCTGATTACACGGATTATGCCGATTGCGCGGAAAACTATTCTTGAAAAATTCTATTCAATCCATGGAATCTGTTCAATCCGAGCAATCCGCGTACCAGGTCCTCCAAACCAAGTCATCGCGATGCCGGACCTACTACCGATCCGACGAAAAGGATTTCCCGTTCGCCCGTGTCTTCGAATCCCAACCCCTGCGCGAGCCGAAGCGAAATGGAGTTGTCTTCCTCCACGGCGTAGAGCACTTCCTTCTTCCGCTCCACGAGATCCCGGCAAAGCGCGGCGCACACGGACTTTCCATATCCTCTTTCGCGCACCGCCGGATCGGTCTGGACGAAGATTTCGGCCCAGGCGGAAGACTGCCAGTTCACCCCGGCCGCCGCGAGCAGCCGCTCCTCGTTGCGGATTTCATAGCGCGGCAGGCCGTCCGGCGAGGGGGCGCGGTTGACGAGGATATTTACCACCGGCTCGAGCCGGGCGGGGATTCAACCAGTACAACAACACCCGGGCGGGGGATTCAACCGATAGAAGCGGAAGCACCCACCCCGCGATGGATTCCGGGATGGAAAAAATTGCCGGAGCGGGGGTGGGAAAGGCGGCCTGAAGCAACCCGGCCGCGGAGGCGGATCTCCCCGCGCGCAGGGTGACCAGCGGCCGGAATAGATCCTGCCCCGTTTGGGAGCGGATGAGGAAACCATCCTCCCGCCCTTCCGGGGAACGAGAAATCCAGATTTTGGTTTTCGCGGCCGGGTATTCCAACGCGTAATAGGAAACCATCGCGTCGCCCGGACGACGGATCTCCAAAAGCGTTCGGAGCGATCCCCTCAAGCCGGGCGGCAACGGTTCGACGCTCATGCGCCCGCCTGAGGGGCGCGGGAAGAAAGCCGGGGCGGATCGGCGTATTCTCCGCGGTAGGCCGGCGGAAGCAACGCGGCGATGGCGTGCATAATCTCGTCGGTTCCCTTTTCCAGTTCGGCGCCTTTGGCCCGCGGAGAAATATCCAGCTGGTAAGGCTTCCCGATCCGGAGGAAGATCCGCGGGCGGCGCAGGTGAAGCAGATCGGCAACGAAAGTATCCGTGCCCCAGACGGCGACCGGCAAAATCATCGCGCCCGATCGGCTGGCCATCAGGGTCGCTCCGTCCCGGCCGCGGATCAGCGCGTGGGTTTCACGGCTGCGGGTTCCCTCCGGAGACATTCCCAGGATTCCACCGGAGCGCAGGTGGCGGATGGCGGTGCGCATGGCTTCGTGATCCGCTTCAAATTGACGCACCCAGATGCAACCCATGGCATCAAAGAGGATGCGCAGGAACGGGTTGCGGCGGTATTTTTCCGCTGCGAAAACGGGGATCCGGCGCGGAACGGCCACCATAATCAGCGGAGGATCGATCTGGCTCAAATGATTGGTGGTCAGGAGGAAATCCGCCCTCCGCCGGGATGTTCTCGATTCCCAGGAAGGTGACCTTCGAGACCAGGAACAAGAAAATTTTTATCATGCCTCGGACGAAAAAATACATATTCCCTTCCGTTACGGCCTGGCCTGAAGGATAAGCTCGAAGCGGACCGGTTGGCCGGAGAGCGCAAAAGCGCTCAGCGTGAGATGCTGGAGCGCTCCTGGCGCCAGCGGCCCTTCGCTGCGCGCGATCCGAAATCCGACCGGTTGCCCCCCTGCAGAGAGCAGCGTCAGCACCGCATCCACCCGCGCGGCCGGAGAGGCCGCTTGTGGATCCACCTGAAAATCGACCGTCACTTCCATTCCACCCGTCAGCGTCGTCGAGTTCTCCTTTAATATGATCAGCGGGAGCGTCGTCGCCCCCTCGACGGATCGGACCGCGCTGAGAATTTCCACGCGCAAGATGTCGCCCCCCGAGTCCTCAGGCGGGAAGAACGCGGCGGCGACCGTGCGCTTTCCGGCGGGGAGCACCATCAAGGGCAGCCCGACCTCGCGCGCGGCGGAAGCGTCGGCCGTCGCGGACGCGTACAGCGAGAACCGGACAAAGACGCCCGACACGGGATCCGACCCGGGATTGCCGACCAGCGCCAGGCACCATTTTCCGCCGCCGGTCTGGTAATAGCAATGCGGAGACTCCACCTGCAAATCCACCGGAGTCGGCGATGGTGGAACGGTTCCCTCCGCCCCGGAAGCGCTTGGGATGATCAAGACCTGACCGATCGGAAGCGCGTTCGGATCCAGGCCCGGGTTGGCCTTTTGGACATCCTCCACCTTTACTCCGTAGCGGGCTGCGATTGCCCCCAGCGTATCCCCTGCCTTAATCTTGTAGGTGATCGGCGTGGCGGTCGGCATCGGCGATGGAGTGAGGGTTACCAGCAACGTGGGGAAAACCAGCGTGGGCGATATGGTGGGCGAATGCCATAGAATCGGCGTGGGGAAAGCGGGCGTGGATGTCGCGACGGCGCGGCAACCCGCCAGAAGAAGAAACCAGATTCCCATCCTCGCATTGCGGAGAAACATGGCTGGGATTATACAACCTGGGGGATGGAAAGCCCTAGCAATTTGCCGATGCGAAAACTCGATTTTAAATTTATGTAATTGTAACTAAGTTCGGAGTGTTGATTACTCGATTTCAAACACAAAACCTCAACGCAAAGGCGCAAAGGAAAAATTATTGATTCTTTGCGTCTTAGCGTCTTTGCGTCCCCGGCCCACCCCAGCCGGGGCGGGCGAGGCAATCTGGGTTATCTTGCGCGAAAATCGAGATTGCTTCACTCCCTTCGGCCGCTCGTAATGACATCTTCCTTTTTTCCGCAGCCCGTTGGAACCGAACCGGTTGGGAAGTTCCGCCGCTAGGTCATCGGATGCGCCTGGAAGAAACCCCACATCTCCAGGGTTGCGTCGATCGGCTTGCCCCTTGGCCAGGTATGGCCGTGGGGATTGATGGTGAACAGAATGACCACGGCGCCGCCAGCGCATTGCGTCCATTCCTGGCGTGTGACGGTCATTCCGTTCGATTGCATCGCTGTCGGGGACGTCGGCGTCGGGGTCGCGTTGCACGAATCCCGATTTGCCCAAGCTGCCGCCCAATCCTGAATGGGGGGAAATACTTCCAACGTTGCGGGCCCCGTTCCATGTCCCCCACCATATGGAACAATCGGATCAGTAAGGCCATGGAACGCCATAACCGGCATGTACGGGCGCGTAAGCGAAAGATTGCAATCCTTTCCATCCGGGATCCGCATATCCACCCTCAACCGGTGCAATGGCCGCAAAGATATTCGCCAAGTCGCAACCCACGCGGTTGGTCATGCCGCCGCCGTTGGACATGCCCGTTGCATAAATCCGCTTTGGATCCACCTTGTAATCGGCCTGCAGCTTTTGGACGAGATCGCCGATAAATTGCACGTCGGGCGACCCGTGGTCGGTGTTCCATTGCTGTTTCCCGTTCTGTGCTACGCCGTCCGGGTAAGCCACCAGGAAACCCTTTTGATCCGCGAGCGCGGACATTCCGGTCTGAGCTTCCTGGTCCTTGCCGGTGGAGCCAAGACCGTGGAAATTCACAATCAGCGGTGCGGTCTTTGCGGATGCATAGCCGGCGGGAATATGGACCCACGCATCACGGGTCGCTCCCCCGGTGGAAATGCTGAGGCTGAAGCTTTTCCCGGTCTGAGGGGCGCTGGTGTTTGCGGTTTGCGGCATGTTGGTGCCTGTGGTTTGCGATGTGAAGACACACGCAACCGGCAAGGCCAGCAGAAGGATTCGTATGATTTTTTTATTCCATCGCATAAATATTCCCTCCCTTTCGTTTGGAATCGTTTATAAAATCCAAGGTTAATTTATTGTATCAGTTCTTGTTGTTTCTCAAAGCTGGGCGGCATTTTAAAATAAGTAAATATTAATTCTTTGCGCCTTCGCGGCTTTGCGGTGAGATTTGGCTTTATTGTTCTTCATTCGTCTTCCCGATCTCTGAATCCGGCTCGACGTGGATCACCACCCGCCCGAGTTCGGGTTCCTTCGCGCGCAACGCGCGCTCGAATTGTTCGGTGATGGCGTGCGCGTCGCGGATGGCGATATCGGGGCTGAACAAACAATGGAAGGTCACCACCAGGTCCTCCTCCACCCGGCGCACATTCACCTGGTGCGGTTCGCACCTGACCGCGAGCGAATCCGCCACCTCCCGGATCGAGCGCAGCAGCCGCTGCTCATCCTCCGGGGAGGCCGGGCGCCGCAGCGTGGTATCGCCGGCGGGTTCGATATGGGTGACGATTTCCCCCAGGTCCGGCAGGGCGGTGTGAAGCGATTCTTCGAACACGCCGGCTAGCGTATGGGCTTCGTCCAGCCGCAGGTCGTCGCTCACCTCGAGGTGAAGCTCCAGCAGCCGCGATCCGGGCACTTCATATAGATGGACGCTGTGCACGCCCACTCCCTGGCGGGCCGCCATTTGCCGGACCGTATCCAGCACGCCTTCGGAGCGGATCGAATCCGGATCGACCTCCACCACCACGTCCGCTTGGGGAAGAATGGCGCGCACCCGGTCACGCGCGTCCTGGACGATTTGATGCGCCCGCTCGAGCGGGGTGTTCGGCGGCACCAGCAGGACCACGTCCGCGAAGGACTCCGCCCCGCTGCGCCGCACACGCACGCGCTTCACTTCCATTACGCCGGGAACCTTGGCCGCGTGCAGGATATCCTCGCGCAATCCCCCTGGAATGCCGTCAATCAAGCTGACGATGGCCCGCCGGCCGAGCTGCACCGATACATAAACGACGATACAGGCCACTCCGAGCGCCGCCACGGCGTCGGCTTCCCCCAACCAGGCGATCGAAAATTGGTGGGAGATGAACACCAGGAATAGCCCGGCGATCACCACGGCCGAGGACCAGATGTCGGTCGAAAAATGCAGCGCGTCCGCCTCGAGCGCCTGACTTTGATATTTCCGTGCCGCGCGCGCCAACACCCTTGAGCGCGAAAAATCGATGACGATGGAAATCGCCATGACGGCGAACGCCGCCGCAGTGACTTCGACTTCGACCGGCTTGATGAACAACCGGTTGATCGCTTCGTAGATGATCCATAAACAGGTTACCAGCAACAGCAGGGTTTCGAATAAAGCCGAGAGGTTCTCGATCTTCCCATGGCCGTAGGTATAGCTGCTGCTGGCGGGCCGTCCGGAAATGCGCACCGCCAGGAGAGTCACGGCGGCGGCCACCAGATCCAGCGCCGAATGCGCGGCTTCAGAGAGGATGCCGAGCGACCCCGTCAGCAGCCCGACGACGAGTTTCATCGAGGTGAGGAAAATCGCCGCTGCGACCGATGACAGCGCCACCAAACGTTTTTCACGATCGGCGTCTTTTTGGGGGACCGCGCTGGAATCCATGGGAAGACCGTCCAAAGATTCCCGGATCCTGCATATCGCTTTCGCGTGGAAGGAAAACCGACAGGAGGGGCTTCGTGCTGGAATGCCGGGAGAATAGCCCGGTGAATTATAACGCGCCGGGAAATCCCGGCCTACGTAGTCGGAGCCTCGGAGGGAACCGACGTCTCGGTCGCGGTGGGTTCATCGGTGGGCGTCGCGGACGGCGTATCGGAAGGAATATTGGAAGGAGTATCGGTTGGAATCTGCGTCGGGGTTTGAGTCGGGACCGGCGTGGGTGTGCTCGACGCCGTTGGCGTGACGGTGGGCGTGGGGGTTGGAGTGCGAGTCGGCAAGGGCGTGGGGGACGGTTTGCGCAATTCGAAATGCACCTTCAATTCGACTTTTCCCCCTTGCCGTGAATACACCGTCAGCCGGATGGTCATCCAACTATTATCGATCCTGGATAGATCCCAATCGGCCAGCTTGCCCGGCGTGGCGACCGGCGTTGTCGACGACGGGATGATCGCAATCCAATTGTCCGGCTCGCGGTCCAGCGCGTACTCGAGCGTGAAATGGTCAAACTCGCGCGTGGCGCCCGCTTCTCCGCGGATCTCCAGGCGCTGATCGGTGACGACCTGGCCGTCGGACGGGCTGGAAATTTGCATAATCGGATGCGGGCTGTCGGCGGTGCATTCGCCGTCCGGATAGAACACGATCGGATTCGGGAAACCGTGGCTCTTGGCCCACGCTTGCCCGTCGGGATCGGAGATCAGCCATTGCCGGGCCGCTGGATCGCCGACCGCCACGGTCAACTGCTCATCGTAATTGTTCGGGCAGGCCGCCGAGGAGCGCAGCCCGGTGAACAGATCGACGTACGTGTCGCGCCACAAGTCCTGATCCGCCGGCAGCGGCGGCTGGTCGGCGGAAAAATATTCCGTGCGCGTCGACGGGCAGTATCGGCTGGGTTCCGCGCCGGAAACGGTGCAGATGAGCTTTTGCATGACGCCGGGAGGCACGGTAAACGGCGTGGGCTTGCCGCCGGTTACTTGTTGCTCCGCTTGAATCATGAACTGGGACCAGATCGGCGCCGCTCCGCTCACCCCGGTGCTCTCGATCATTTGGGTGTTATCGGGATTACCGACCCACACTCCAGCCACCAGGTCGGGCGTGTAGCCGAGCGTCCAGTTGTCTCGGAAGTCGTTGGTCGTGCCGGTTTTTACCGCGGCCGGGAACGGCAGGTTGAGGACGGAGTTGGCCCCGAACATCGGCGTGCGCGCGTCGTTGTCCGAAAGGATCGAGGAGATCAGAAACGCGTGCTCGGGGCGGATCACCGGTTGGCCGGCGGGAGGTTTGTAATCGAAAACCGTCTTCCCGTCGTAGGTGGTGATTTTCGAAATCGCCACGGGCGGAACGCGGACTCCCCCGTTGGCGAATACCGCGTACGCCGCGGTCAACTCGAGCGGACTCACCTCGCCCGAGCCCAGGGCCAGCGCGTAACTGTAATCGGTCCGGGTGAGCGTGGTGATCCCGAGGCGCTTGGCCATCGCGATCAACCCGTCGGGGGCCGGGGTGGACGGGTCGTCGTAGATGCCCACGTATTGAAGCGTCTTGACGGCCGGGATGTTGTAGGAATTGGCCAGGGCGGTGCGGACCGTCACCGGTCCGTGGAATTTTCCGTCGTAGTTCACGGGTTTATAGGGGGGACTAGTGTCGAAGGGATCGTTGGAAGGCGGAAACTCGGTGGGAACGTCCCAAATCAGCGTGGCGGGAGTCCAGCCTTTCTCGAAAGCCGCTGTATAGGTCAGCGGCTTGATCGCGGAACCCGTCTGCCGGGGCCGAATGGCCATGTTGATCTGGCCGGAAGGTTGCGCGGAAAAATCGGGCGACCCGACCATGGCCAGGATTTCGCCCGTCGCGGGGCGGATGGCGACCAACGCGCCGCCGGTGACGTGCTTGTCGGCAAGCGCCGCCACCTGCTGCTGCACCACCCCGTCGGCCAGATCCTGCAGCGCGGGGTCGAGCGTCGTGTACACCTGGAAACCGGAGCGGTAGATCGTCTGCGGATCGTACTTGGCTTCCAGGAGCAGGCGGATGTAGTCCACCCAGTGCGGATAGCGCATGCTCACATCCGGCGGCTGAAACGTCTGTGTTTGGGCGGCGGTCCAAGCGGCTCCGGCATCCTCCGCCGTCACGCACACGGCGGACCGGGTCAGGCCGACGAAAATGCAGTTTTGCGCGGTGCTGGTATCGATCATCGCCACCAGCACCTGGCGTTGGCGTTCCAGCGTTGCCTGCCGGTTGGAATACACGTCGTACACCGTCGGCGCCTGGGGAATGCCCGCCAGGAGCGAAGCCTGATCGAGGGTAAGCTTGTCGGCGGTCGTATGAAAATACGTTTCCGCGGCCGCCTCCACCCCATACGAGAGGTTGCCGTACGAGATTTCGTTTAGGTACAGCTCGAGGATTTCATCCTTTGAATACCGGCGCGTGATTTCAACCGCCAGCAGGGCTTCGCGCACCTTGCGCAGGTAGGATTGCTCGGTCCGTTCCTGCGGGCTCAGCAACAAGGTGCGCGCCAGTTGCTGGGTGATGGTCGACGCGCCGGAAACCGTTTGGCCCGAGGAGATATTCTGGGTGAAGGCGCGCAGAATCCCCCACGGGTCGAACCCGGGATGGCTGTAGTAGCTCCGGTCTTCGATGGCGATCGTGGCCGCCGTCATGAACGGGGATATGTTGGAAAGCGTGGTGTAGGTCCGCCGGCCTTCGTTTGGATCGAGGATCTCGTAGAGTAGATCTCCGTTGCGGTCGAAGATCCGGGTGGTTTCAAACTGCGACGCGCGCGATTTCAGATCGTCCACCGACGGCAGGGTGGAGGCGATCTCGAAATATTCGTACAGGATGAAACCCGCCGCCACGAAAAGCATCGCGGTGAAGGCGAAGGCTCCGGTCAACGCGATGCGGACGAGGCACGAACGGAACGTGCGTTTTCTTGCGCGCCCGACGCGGGCCGGATCCGATCCGGCCGGCGGTTGAGCGGGTTCCGGCGCCGGGGGAAGCGGACCGGTGCGGGAGAACCGGCGGCGCGTCCGCCATTGCGGGATGAAAATTTTTTTTGAGGGGCTTTTCGGCTCGGCTTTTTCCGGGCCGGCGGGCGGGGTCTCGTCGGCGGACGGTTCGAGCAGCGGCGGCCCCCATTCCTCCGGAGCTTCTTCCGCGAGGGCATCGGCCAATTCAACTGTATCGTTTGTCTTTACGATTTTCTCGTCCGGAGTCGCGCGATCTGAACCTTCCAGTTCCGAAAACGACTTTTTGCCTTCGGGCGGGGATTGCGGATCCGCAGGAGGCGCCGGCTCGGGGGCGGAGGGTTCCTCCTCCGGGCTTTCCATATCCCCGGTTTCTTCCAGGCTGCGCCGAAGCCTGCGGAAACGATCCGCTGACGATTCGTCCATCTCAACCGGCGGGCCTGCTCTGCAGCAGAATGACCCACTTGCCGCTCATCACGGATTCATCTTTTTGGTTCTTCACCGTGATGGCGATGTCCACCGCGCCCCCGCCCAGCCGCGGGAAGGGTTTGAGGCCCGCCACCTCCATCTCGCCCCGCACGGTGTCGCCGAAAAACACTGGCCGGCTGAATTTCCATTCTGCGATTTCACGGAAGGCGATCACCGTTCGATCCATGATGCCGGTCTGCACGGCCAGGCCCGAGATCATGGAAAGTACGAGCAGGCCGTGCGCCACGCGCTGGCCGAACGGCCCCTGGGCGGCGAATTGGGCGTCGATATGAATTTGGTTGAAATCTCCCGATAAGCCGGCGAACCCGACCACATCGGCTTCGGTCACTGTGCGGCCGGCGGTGAAAAATTTTTGGCCGATCGCGAGGTCTTCATAATATTTTCCGCGGGGTTTGCTGTTATCCATGGAATTCTCCTCCGGAGGATTGATCCTATGAATTCTAGCACAGCCAAACCTGGTCGTTGTAGCGCTTCAGTTTTCAACGCGATTCCGTTTAAAAATCTTACCGCAAAGCCGCAAAGGACGCGAAGAAATTCCTATAACTCTTTGCGCCTTTGCGACTTTGCGGTGAGAAATGGCTTTTAGATTACGAGGCTCGTAAGGGCTATCCCTTTTTCGCCGTGATCAGCGCCGAAAAGGGCAACCCGGGCAGACGTTGCGCAACGGCGGCCAACGGCGTGCCGTCGGTGGGAGTCACCGCCACGTCCTGGAATCCCGCCGAGATCAATCCGTCCCGGTATTCCTTCATATCCAGCGCGCCGGCAATGCATCCGGCCCAGCTCTCGAGCGACTTGGCCACCATGGGCGACATCGGGCCGCTCGTGACGATGTCGGAAACGGCCACGCGCCCGCCTCGCTTCAGGGTCCGGTACATTTCCCGGAATACCGCCGGCTTGTCGGGCGAGAGGTTGATCACGCAATTCGAAATGACGACGTCCACCTCTCCGTCGGCGACGGGAATGGATTCGATCTGTCCCTGCCGGAATTCTACGTTGGCGGCGCCGACTTTCCGCGCGTTGGCCTGCGCCCTGGCGATCATTTCCGGGGTCATATCCACTCCGATCACCTTGCCGCTGGAGCCGACTTTGTTGGCGGACAGGAAGCAATCCAATCCCCCGCCGGATCCCAAATCCATCACCGTTTCGCCCGCGCGCATGTCAATCGCCGAGACCGGATTGCCGCATCCCAGCGATACGTCCGCCAGGCCCTCCGGGAGTCTCTGCAAGTCATCCGCCGGATAATTTTTCGACGAGGAGCAATCGCAGGGCGCTTTGGAGCCGCAGCAATCCGAGGAAAATTTCTCCGCTTCCCGGCGGTAATGATCCTGCACGGCGGCGTGGATCGCTTCCGAATCTTGATTCTTCATTTTAGTCTCCTTTTGTATAGACGCGCGTCTATGTATTAACCGAAAAAAAAGGGTCGACGTCAGTCCTTGAAGGCGGCGGTGGAACCTCCGCGGGGAGCGAAGATCCGCGTCAACTCGCCGCAGCAAGCTTCCATTCTTCCCTGATCCAGCCTGTAAAAAGTCTGTTTTCCCCGATGGTGGATTTCCACCAGGCCGGCGTCCCGCAGGACCGCCAGATGATGCGAAACGGTGGGCTGGGTGACTCCCATGCGGTCCGCCACCTCGCTCACCGAACGCCACTGGCAGCAGCAGAAGTGCATAATCTTCTGCCGGGTGGAATCGGCGATCGCCTTTGCGAATTCGACGGATTGCCCCAGCGGTTTGGATTTGGCCATGGATCTTCCCGACGGCCGGTATTATATAGACAACCGTCTATTTGTCAATGGGGGATTTCGGCGGGTCAAAACCGGAAAGCCTGGGGATCATTGGGGAGCGGCGAGCACACGCAGCGTGTCGACCATCAAGTCAAAGGCTGGAAGCCGGGAGGCCATCTCGTCTGCGGCGGTAATGCACAGAACGTCCCAAATAATGTTTTGATCGCGAACGGTGTAGAAGGCGAGTCGCGTTGTGGTCGTTTGGGAGCTCTTCGTTTCCAGAATAGTCCGTTCGATTTCATAGACCGAACTGTTGATTTTACTCTGCTCAATTAAGATCAACGTCTCCGACATTTCGCCGACGAAGCGGGTGATGTAATCCGCCAGCGGCTCCCCCGGATGGGGGTAATCATACAGGACGGCCACGTTGGTTACAATATTCGGATTCCCCTGGACCGAATCAATGCCCCAGAGCACATAATTTTTTGCTGAGGTCGCCAAATCCTTGTTAATGGCGTCAAAATTATAATTGGCCCCCTTCTCTTTCAAGGAGGCGATGATGGCCTTCGCGTCGGTATGCGGATTTCCGGCCGCGAAACTTCCCGGCATCCACATTTCCACTTCCCGAACAGAGTATTTCACCCAGCCTTGCATCGAGGAAGTGGCCGACGCCGTGGGAGTCGGGCTATCCGGAAGGGTTCCCAGCGGCGTGAACGTGGGGAATTGATAATCCAAGGTTGCGGATGGCTCCGGTGTGGATGAGGGAACGGCGGCCGTCGGCACGGGGACGGCCGCGGCCAAAGAGGAATCCGAGATGGGAATTTCCGCCGCGATTCCGCTGGTGGAACCCGAGGGCAGAGATCCGAAGACAAACATCAGCCCGGCAGCCAGGACAAGACAATCCATCAGCCCCATCCCTCCCAACAGGGCAAGTTGCCAGGTTTTCATACCGAGGATTCGCCCCGGGCCGCCGGTCTTCCATCCGGAATTGCCTTTGGAAAACATGGAAAAATTATATCATCCGAACCGAAAGTTTCTCCCAGCGCAAGCCGGATGGAGTTTCTTGAAGTTGAGCTTTCGAAAAAGAATCATTGGGAGCCCGTTCGGGAAAGCCGCTTCTTCCTCGCGCCGCCTGGCGATCCGGCGGACGGACCCAATACCGGGAAGCTGCTTCTTGGAACAGTCGTTGCGCTTCCTTAGACTAATGCCGGGGGATTAAACGCGAAGCGAACGGCTTCCGAAACAGATTCAGCGCAAGAATGAGGCAGGCGCACGAAAGGGCAAGCGAGGATGCCCCCGCCAGGACAATCGAGCGGGAACCGGGTTGAAGGAGGAAAATCCGCGCAGTGTTTTCCCACCGCATTGCCGCGGCGGGTGGAACCGCCAAGACCAAGGAAACCAATGCCGTCAGGAGCGTGGTGCATACGATGCTGATCGCGGCTTCCAGCCAGGGAAAGGTAAACCGGGGGGCGATGGTCGCCGGTTGAATTCTTCCCATCACCCGGGTTCTCAGCGAATTGGGGACAGGGGAGAGCGGATAGGTCCGTAGGGCATCTTCGACCGGATCGAATACACGACGGCCTTCCATATCGTTCATACCCGCTCCTCATACGTTTTCAAATCGGAACGCAGCCGTTCCCTGGCGCGGAAGAGCCCCGTCTTCACAGTGCCCAGCGGCAATCCGGTGATGGACGCAATCTCTTCGTAGGGCAGTTCCTGCAGGTAACGCAGCGTGATCAGCAGCCGGTAGGATTCGGGCAGCGCGTCGATTTTATGTTGGAGCCAGATCCGCCGTTCGGCGGCTTCGGCCCCTTCCTGCGGCATCGCGCTGCGAAAATCGGGCTGTTCCATGAGATCGTCCTCGCCGATGGCCGTCAGCTCCCGCCGCAGCCTGGGAATCCGATTGCAGCATAAATTGGTGACGATCCGGTACAGCCAGGTGCTGAAGCGCGCGTCCGCCCGGAATTTCGGCAGGGAAAGCCAGGCGCGGACGAAGGCTTCCTGAGCCGCATCCTCGGCTTCCTGTTCGTTACCCAGCACGCGCAAAGCGAGATTGTACACAAACGTCTGATGCTCCACGACAAGCCGCTCGAACGCTACGGTGTCTCCGGCTTGCGCCCGGGCCACGACCTCCGCTTCATTCTCCAAGGCAGGTAAACCCTTCCAAAGGTTAGACCGGTTTCTCGGGAATAAGTTTCACGATCCATATTCCGGCGGCGATGATTCCCCGTCGCTTCAATGAAACTTTTCGGCGGGAGGGCGGTCAAATCATTGTAACCATTTTAACTGGAGGTTCTTATGACGAAAAAGTGGCTCGTGGCGGGGGGGTTGGGGATCGCCGTCCTGGCGGTCTGCGCCGCGTCGATCCTGGCGATCCTGCCCGTCCTCCGCCAGATTGGGGCGGGGAACATTCAATGGAATGCGCTATCGGTAAACAGAATCAGCGCAGACGCGGTGGAAGAACATCGGGCCGCCGTCGACGGTCCGGCGCAATTGAAAATCAGCACGCCATACGGCAAGGTGGAGATCACGGCGGTCCAGGGCAGCCGTGAGATGGTCGTCAGCGCGCACAAATCCGCCTGGGGGGGAACCCAGGCGACCGCGGATTCCCTCCTGCAGAAAACCAAAGTGATCGTAGCGCAGACCGGAAACTCCGTGAACGTTTCCGTCGCCACGCCGGTGGAAGTCGATTTCCTCCACATCGGTCCGGCCGCGATCTCGGTGGATTTCACCGTGAGCGTGCCGGTCGAGTGTTCGGTGGATGCATCCTCGGCCAGCGGCGACGTCAGCCTGACGGGCACGACCGGGGAGGCGATCCTGCATTCGGATTTCGGCAAAGTGGACGCGATGCAAATTCAGGGCGCGCTCACGGCAAGATCCAGCTCCGGCGATGTGACGGTTCAATCCGTGCAAGCCGCGGCGAGTGCCGTTCAGGCGGAAAGCAACTTTGGAAAAGTTCAAATTCTCCAATCCTCGGGGAAGGACCTTGCGGCCAGATCCAGTTCAGGCGAAGTCTCCGCTTCCGGGGATAACTTCACCGGGTTAGTGAACCTTTCGACAAGTTACGGTGATGTCGACGCGGCCGGCCTGAAGGCGGGATGGTTCTCCGCGAGAACCGATAGCGGGAAAGTTGCGCTGCAGGGAGTACAGGTGGCGGCGGGGTTAACTGCGCGATCGGGGTTCGGAGATGTGGAAATGAAAACTTCAACGGCCCTCAGCTACGATCTGAGCACAAACTCGGGCCACGTGACCGCCGAAGACGCGCAGGGTGCCATCAAGGCCCATTCCGATTACGGCGACGTAACCGTGAGCGGGAAGGACGCCGTGCTGGATCTTTCCTCCAACAGCGGATCGGTCACGTTCACCGGCTCGCTCGGAAACGCCGCAAGCGTGCTGCATTCCAACTTCGGCGATATTCATATCAATCTTCCGGCCGATGCGCAATTCTCCGCCGATCTCTCGACCAACTTCGGCTCCATCCACAGCGAGTTCCCGATAGTCGCGACCACCACCGATAGTACGCATCTGGTCGGCACGGTGGGATCGAGCGGACCGTCGATCAAAGCATCCACCAATAGCGGAAGTGTAAATCTTTCCATCCAACCCGCCGGTCAATAAACTGGAGCAACCGAAAAGCGAACGATGCGTCTTTGCAAGTACCGATGAAACCATTCGTGACCAAGGAGAAAAACCATGTACTCGAACGCTGATCCAGCAATTTTCGTTGCGCCCTTGTGCTGCGGGCTATTGGTCTTGGTTGTCCTGTTCGCGTTTCTCCTCAGCTGGCGCTACCTGCAATACCGCGAAACGCTGGCGCTGGCGGAAAAAGGCCTGTTCAAGCCGGAAAACAACCGCGAGATCCTGGCGCTTGTGGAAAAAGGCCGGCTGGAATCGCGCGGCAACGGTCAAGGTACGCTGCGTTGGGGCATAGTTTTTGCCGCGCTCGGTCTCGCGCTCACCATCGGATTTCTGCCGCTGGGAATTAGCGGCGGCTATCCGCTGGGGATCACCCCGTGGATGATCTTCGGTTTCATCCCGCTCTTTTTCGGGTTGGGTTTGATTTTGATCTACGTTCTAACCAAGGATCATTCCGGTCCCGGAAACGGCAAGGACATCGGCGGTACCGCCGCCAACTAATCGAAGCAGCATCTTCTCCCTACCGCGGCGTCCAAAGACGCCGCGGTTTTTTTTCATCAGGAGGAAGATTCCAAGTTATTCTCAGCAACGGATAAGCTGAAGAAAATTCGATCCGGGAATTTTCAAGTATCCCCCTTCCCGAGATATGCGATCGAATCCGAAACTATGACCTTCGTCAGAACTCGAATGGCGAAAGCGGGGTAAACTTACCGTATGACCCGTTCGATTCTAATCGTCGATGCCAACCCGGGATTCGCCGGGATGCTGCAACAGGCGCTCTCGTCGGTTGGATTCCAATGCCTCCTGGCCCACACCGGACGCGAGGCGTTTCAGCTCGCCTCCGCCGGGCCGGTCGATCTGGCGATCGTCGACTTTCATCTGCCCGACGGCCCGGCGGAGGAACTTGTCCGCGCGTTGCAGGGGGTCCATCCGGACATTCTTCTGCTCGGCATCCCGCCCGACAACGATCCCAATAATCCGGTCATCCCGATGCTGAGGATGCAGGGGGCGATTACCAAACCTTTTTATCTGCCGGATTTGGTTCCCTATATCGCCGGATTGCTGGGAGCGGACGTTCCTGCGCTGGCCGAGGTGTTTCCCGACGAGCCCGAGACGCTCGAGGAGGCGGCGATCAAACCGCCCCCGCCCAAGAAATCCACGCGATCCGTGCCGTGGCTGGAAAACGCCGGGCGGGCCGGCGCCTGGCTGGAAAAGCTCTCGAGCGAGAATTCCACCCTGGCTTGTCTGATCACTCACGGCGGGGAGCTGCACGCCGGCGCCGGGTCGCTCTCCCGGGAAAAGCAATCCCTCGTCGCGCGGCGCGTTTCCCAGATGTGGGCCGAAACCCCCGGCGGCGCCATCGCCCAATACGTCCGGCTTCCACCGGAGAACGAAGAGGTCTTTCTGTATTCGATTTCCCTCGCGATGAATTACGATTTGACCCTGCTCTTTGACCGGAAGACCTCGCTCTCCGTCGCCCGACGCAGGGCCAAGGCGTTCGAAAAAGCGCTCGACCTGCCGCCGGCTACGGGGACGCTGCGCAGGATCACGGGAGACCTCGCAGCGCTTCGCCACAAGACGGGCGAATTATTGTCCCCCCGGCGCAAAACCGGCGAACTCTCCGGCGGCAAACGCCGCACCGGCGAACTTCCGTCTTCCAAACCGACGGACTCATCCGCCGGCCCTTTGGACGATCATGGCTCCTAAGATAACGTTGCTGGACGGACACGCGCTGGCGTATCGCGCCTATTTTGCGCTGACGTCCGCCGGTACGCAAACCAGCCGCTGGATTACCTCCCGCGGCGAACCGACCGCCGGCACCTTCGGCTTCACCTCCATCCTGCTCTCGCTTCTGGAAAAAGAAAAACCCGAATATCTCGCGGTCACCTTCGATACCGGAAAAACCTTCCGCGACGATCTCTTTCCCGCCTACAAGGCCACCCGCGCCAAGATGCCCGAGGACCTGCGGCCGCAAATCGACCGCATCCGCGATGTGGTGCGCGCTTTCCGCATTCCCATTTTTGAAGCCGAGGGGTTCGAGGCCGACGATGTGCTTGGAACCCTCGCCCGGCAAATGTCCGAATCTGGCACCGATACGCTCATCCTCAGCGGCGACCGGGACCTGCTGCAACTGGTCAGCCCGCGGATCACCGTCCGCCTGCCCGGCCGATCCCTTTCCGAATCCACCGATTACGATCCGGCCGCCTTCGAGAAGCAGTGGGGGTTTGCCCCCGCGCAGCTGATCGATTACAAGGCGTTGGTGGGCGACAAATCCGACAACATCCCCGGCGTGAACGGCATCGGCGAGAAAACCGCGACCGAGCTGCTGCAAACCTACGGCTCGCTGGATGAAATATATCAGCGTCTGGCCGAGATACCTCCGCGCTATCGGACCAAACTGGAAGCCGGGCGCGAAAGCGCGATGCTCTCGCGCACCCTCGCCACCATTCGCACCGACGTCCCGCTGCGCGCGGATCTCGCCCAGTGCCGGGTGGGGCAATATTCGCGCGAAGAAGTGGCCGCCATGTTCCAGGTATTGGAATTTCGCACCCTGCTCTCCCGGCTGCCCGCCCCGGCCGCCTCCGCCGTGCAGATCGGAATGTTCGCCGAGCCGAAAGCTCGAACCGAGGTGACCCGTTGCCATATGGTGCAGAGCGATGCGGAGCTTTCCGCCCTGGCCGAACGCATTTCCCGTGCGCCGCTCCTCGCGCTCGACACCGAAACCACCTCGACCGATCCGATGCGGGCCGAACTGGTCGGTATGTCGCTGGCGGTGACGGAGGGCGAGGGCTACTATATTCCGATCCGCCATGAAGGCGGACCGAACGTCAACCTGGACGCGGTCAAGGAACGGTTGGGCGGCTTGCTCGCCGACAGCCGGGTTCCGAAAACAGGCCACAATATTAAATATGACCTGACCGTATTGGAGCGCGCCGGGCTGCCCATTTCCGCGCCCGCCTTCGATACCATGGTGGCCGAATGGCTGTGCAACCCCGCCTCGCACAGCCTCGGCCTGAAGGACCTTGGGTTCCTCCGGCTGGGAGCGGAGATGACACCGATCGAAGCGCTGATCGGCAAGGGCGCAAAACAAATCACCATGGACCGCGTGCCGGCCGCACAGGCGGCCCCCTATGCTGCGGCCGACGCGGATGTTTCCCTGCGGTTGGTTGCTCCCCTGCGCCAGGATTTGGAATCCCGCAGTCAGACGAAATTGTTTTCGGAAATGGAAATGCCGCTGATCCCGGTATTGGCCGCCATGGAACGCGAAGGAGTCCGGCTGGACCTTCCCTATCTGGAGGGGTTGGGAAAGGATTGGCAGGCGGAATTGCACCGGATCGAAGTCCGGGTGCACGAGATGGTCGGCCGCCCGTTCAATCTGCAATCCACCCAGCAGCTGGCGGACGTGCTGTTCGGCCAGCTGGGGCTGCCGCCGCCGGACAAATCCCGCAAGACGGCCTCCGGAAAATATTCCACCGCCGCCGACGTGCTCGATAGCCTGGCCGGAGCTCATCCGGTGGTTGAGCAGATCCTGCGCCATCGCGAACTCTCCAAGCTGCTCTCCACCTATGTGGAGGCACTGAGCGATGAGGCCGATCCGGTCGAGGGCAGAGTGCACACGTCCTACAATCAGACCGGAACGGTCACCGGCCGCCTATCCTCCTCCGACCCGAATCTTCAGAACATCCCCACGCGCACCGAGGAAGGCCGGCGGATCCGCCGCGCGTTCGTGGGCTCGCCCGGCCACCGGCTGCTTTCGATCGATTACTCGCAGATCGAACTGCGGCTGGCGGCGCATATGGCTTCCGATCCGGGGATGATCGAAGCCTTCCGCCACGGCGAGGATATCCACGCCGCCACCGCCGCAGCCGTGTATGGCGTGCCGTTCCCGGAAGTGACCACCGCCATGCGGCGCCACGCCAAAGCCGTCAACTTCGGCCTGCTCTACGGCCAGACGGCCTTCGGCCTGACCCGTTCCTCCGACCTGACCCTCTCGGAAGCCGAGGAGTTCATACGCAAATATTTCGAGCGCTTCACCAAGATCCGCGATCTGGTGGCTTCCTTCAAGAAGACCGCGGCCGAATGCGGTTACGTGGAGACCATGCTCGGCCGGCGTCGATACTTCCCGGAGCTTGCTTCCGGTTCCCGGCTGGACGCCAACACCCGTAACCGCGCGGAACGGGAGGCGATAAACGCTCCCATCCAGGGTTCGGCGGCCGATATCATGAAGATCGCCATGATCCGTTTGCCGAACGATCTTACCCGAGCGGGGCTGCGCACGCGGATGATCCTGCAAGTGCACGATGAACTGGTGTTCGAATGCCCGGAGGCGGAAATCATTCCCGCCGCGCGGCTCGTGCGCCAAGTGATGGAAAACGTTCTCTCCCTCGCCGTTCCGCTGACCGCGGACGCCAAGCAGGGGGAAAATTGGGAGGAGATGAAGGCGGTCAAGGAATAATTCCCGGATTCTCACCGCCCCCTGCCGACGATGCGGACAATGCCACAAGGAATTTGCTCAACCTTGCTCCTGGGGATGTTTTTTTCCGCCTGCACAGGCGTGCCTCCCACCGGTCGAACCCCCTCTTCTCAAACCGGTTCCGCGCCGAATCAACCTGGGTCGGAAACCAGGACTTCCTCCCTGCCTGATCCGAACCCGCCCACGGATACCCCTCTGCCCGCCGCGACCGACACTCCCATTCCCCCCGCGATGTGGATTTCACCGGCTTTGCCGGCTTCCTTCCTCTCTGCCTTCGCGCCTCCTCCGGGTTGGCGGATCGCCGATCGACCGGAGGGCTCGGCTCTCCAACTATCGGCGGGCAGCGGGCATCCGGTTTCCACATGGTTCTATGCTCTGGTGGCGCCGTTTCCTACCGTCGCCGACGGGGTAAGCAGCGGAGACTTGCGGCACGCATGGTCGGGAGAAGCGAGCGGTGCCTTCGAACGGCGGCCGCTGCTCATGGATCAGAATACGCTGGATGTTTTCTCCGTAATGTGGGGTATCCCCGCCCCCGGAGCGGTCCAAGTGGTTCCCGCCGATCAGTTAACGGACCACGCTTGGGCCAACCCTCCCGCCTGGGCGATCGTTCCATGGGAATCGCTGGAACCGCGCTGGAAAGTGCTTGAGGTGGACGGACAATCGCCGATCCGGAACGCCTTCGATCCGTCGGGTTATCCGCTCGCAGTGCCGATTTCGTTCTCCGGGGATTCGGCCTTGTTCGATCAGGCCGCCAAGAAATCCACGCTGCCCGCGACCAACCGCGACCCGTCCAAGCTCACCACCCTGATTCTCACCGGGGTGACCGCGCTGGTGCGCGCCACCGCCTACGCCATGGAACAAAAAGGTGTGCTCTACCCGGCTCAGGATATCGGTGAATTGTTGCGATCGGCGGATCTCACCCATGTAAGCAACGAAATCCCCTTCGCGCAAGATTGCCCTCCGCCGAATCCCGCGCCGGGGCTGTACCCGTTTTGTTCCGATCCGCGCTACATCGATCTGCTGGAATACATCGGCGTGGACATCGTCGAGATGACCGGGAACCACGTGCGGGACTGGGGTTCGGATGCGTTGCTCTATACAATGGACCTCTACGCGCAGCGCGGTTGGTCGTTCTACGCCAGCGGAAGGAATCTGGAGGAGGCGCGGAAACCCGTTTTCGTCGAGCGCAACGGCAACCGTCTGGCCTTCATCGGCTGCAATAACGTCGGCAACAACGGCGAATGGGCCACCAACTCGCTCCCGGGTGCCGCGCCGTGTGATTACGATTACCTCAAGGCCGAGGTGAAGCAATTGACCGCCGAAGGATATCTTGTCATCATGACGTTTCAATACAACGAGTATTACCATTATCAACCAACCGAAGAACAGATCCGGGATTTCCACGCGATGGCCGACGCCGGAGCCGTCGTCGTCTCCGGAAGCCAAGCTCATCATCCCCAGACGTTTGATTTCGCCGGCCGGTCGTTCATTCATTACGGCTTGGGAAATCTGTTCTTCGACCAATACGGCCAGGAAGAGACCCGGAACGCGTTCATCGACCGGCATGTTTTTTACAATGGGCGGTATCTCGGGGTCGATTTGATCACGACCACCTTCGTCGATTACGCCCGCCCGCGGTTTATGACCGCCGACGAACGCTCCGCTTTTCTGGCAACGGTATTTTCCGCGAGCGGCTGGTAGGAACCCGGATCCGATGGAACCTTGGAAGGAGGCTTTGCGAAAGCGGGCCGGCGAACTGGGTTTCGTCCAATGCGGGTTTACTACAACCGAACCGCCGGCGCGTTACCCCGATTTTGTAAATTGGATCGCCGCCGGCCGCCAGGCCGGGATGCAATATCTGGCGACGGAACGCAGCCTGTCGATGCGGGCCGCCCCGGCCCGTTTGCTCCCCTCGGCGCGTTCGATCATTTCTCTGGCGATGCCGTATCCACCGCCTTCGAATGTCGAAAGCCCGGCCGGGGAAGGACGCGTCGCCGCCTACGCCCAGGGCGTGGATTATCACGAGATCGTCCCGGAGCGGCTGCGCATGCTGGGCCGGACGATCGATTCACTCGCCGGGCGCCGGCTCCAGCACCGGGTATATGTGGATACCGGCCCGATCCTGGAACGGGAAATCGCCTCCCGTGCCGGATTGGGATGGATCGGCCGTAATTCCATGCTCATCCATCCCGCGATCGGTTCTTTCTTTTTCCTGGCGTTCCTCCTCACGGAATTGGAACTGCCCCCGGATCCACCGTTCGCGTTCGACCGTTGCGGGACATGCGACCGTTGCCTGAAAGCCTGCCCAACCGGTTGCATCCTGCCCGATCGGACGATCGATTCCGGCCGTTGCATTTCCTATTGGACGATCGAACATCGCGGGCCGATCCCCTCCGATGTCCGCGCCCGGATCGGCCGGTGGGTTTTTGGCTGCGACATCTGCCAGATGGTTTGTCCTTGGAACCGTAAAAGCCGCCCGGAAGCGGAATTTCCTTTTCGGCCAAGACCTCATTTTCCCATCCGGAGCGTGGCGGAAGAAACCGCTCTTTCCGAGGAGGAATGGCAGGCTCGATTCTATAAAAGCCCGTTGCGCCGGACGGGACAGAGGGGCTACCTTAGAAATCTAATCATTGTCCTTGGAAACCTTCACCGGGAGGAATCCATCCCTTTCTTGGTTCCATTTCAGTCCGATCCGGACCCTGTTTTGAGGGATTGTGTCGATTGGGCTATTATGAAAATTCAAGGATAATAACGGTATTATTGGCCCGTTTAGGTTTATTTATTTTGAGGTTGTGGCGCATTCCCGATCAATTCGGTAGAATGAATTCATCCGGTCCTCTGACGGCTTATCAGTAAAAAGAGGAGGAGCCCACCGGCCTTTGGAGGGGAACCGGAGGAAGGAGAAAATGTCTGATCTGTCGAACAAGGAAGATTTCGGAGATGTCTCAGGGTTCTACCCGCGCCGCAAAGAAGGGTTGGGCAACTTTCTCATCGGGATGCTGACCGGCGCCGTGGTGGTGATCGGCGTGCTGCTCCTGGTGATAGGCATCTGGGGCAACAAGGCTCTCCCGCTTTCGTTCCTTTCATCGCCTACGCCGTTGCCGACCGTCACTCCCATCATTACGCTTACCTTCACCCCATCGTTGACACTTGTGCCGACTGCGGTAACGCCGTCGGTAACGCCCACGCCGTCATGCCCGTCTGAGTACGTCGTCCAAACCGGTGACCTGCTCAGCAAGATTGCCGAACGATGCGGCATCTCGGTTGAGGCGATCACCGCCATGAATCCGACCCTCGACCCGAATAATATTCAAGTCGGCCAGAAGATCCTTCTCCCGCCGGCGGGAACCGGGTTTACACCCACCGTGTTCCCAACCGGGTTGGCCACCGGGGCCGTCATCCCGATCACGGTTCAAGCCGGGGACAGCCTCGAAGCGGTCGCCGCGAGGTGCTTATCGACAGTGGATGACCTCGTCAAGAGAAATAAAATAACGGATCCCAACTTCCTGACCGTGGGAATGGTCTTGCAATGCCGTTACGGGATCGCCACGCCGCGCCCGACGCTCGCCTCCTCCCCGACGTTCGGCCCGACGCCGACCTACACCCCCTCGGTCACCCCTGCAATGACTCCCACCCCGACCTCAAACGGGGTATGACGATCGGATATAAAAAATCCCCTGCGAAATCGCGGGGGATTTTTTTATCCATCTTCCAGCCGGGATTAATATTCCATCCCGCCCCCTCCAGGGGGCATCATCGGAGCCGATTTATCCTTCTCCGGAGCGTCGGTGATGAGCGCCTCGGTGGTGAGGATCATGGCCGCGATCGAGGCCGCGTTTTCCAACGCGCCGCGGACGACCTTGACCGGGTCGATGATCCCGGCCTTGATCATATCCACGTATTCGGAGGTGAGCACGTTGAAGCCGATGTGCTTGTTTTTGGTTTCAACGGACTTCCGCTTCACAGCGTCGATCACAACCGATCCGTCCTCCCCGGCGTTCTGGGCGAGCCGGCGGATGGGGGCTTCGAGCGCCTTGCGGACGATATTGACGCCCACCTGGGCATCGTCCGTGTCCATCTTGATTTTATCCAGCGCCGCGGCGGCATTAATCAGGGAAATTTCCCCGCCGGCGACGATCCCTTCCTCCACGGCCGCGCGCGCGGCCGAGAGCGCATCCTCGACCCGGTGCTTCTTTTCTTTCAACTCGGTTTCGGTCGCCGCGCCGACGCGGACGATCGCCACCCCGCCGGATAACTTGGCGAGGCGCTCCTGAAGCTTTTCCTTATCGTAGTCGGATGTGGATTTGTCGATCTCGACCTTGATTTCCTCGATCCGCCCCTTGATTTTCTTCGGATCGCCCTTGCCGCCGACGATGGTCGTATCGTCCTTGGTGGCGACGACCTTATCGCACTTGCCGAGGTCGGCGAGCGTCGTGTTCTCCAGCTTTTTGCCGAGTTCTTCGGTGATGACGGTGCCGCCGGTGAGCAGGGCAATGTCCTGCAGCATGGCCTTGCGCCGGTCCCCGAAACCCGGCGCCTTGACGGCCATCACGTTGAGCATGCCGCGCAGCTTGTTCAGCACGAGCGTCGCCAGCGCCTCGCCGTCGATTTCCTCGGCGATGATGACCAGATCGCGCTTCCCCGTCTGGACGAGTTTCTCTAGGACCGGGACGATGTCGGCCGCCGCGGAAATTTTCTTATCGTAGATCAGCAGGTACGGTTCGGTAATGACGGATTCCATCGTCTCCGGGCTGGTGATGAAATAGGAGGAGATGTACCCGCGGTCGAACTGCATGCCTTCCACGTATTCGGTCTCGAACTGCAGACTTTTGGATTCTTCGACCGTGATCACGCCGTCTTTGCCAACCTTGTCCATGACGTCGGCGATCAGGGAGCCGATCTGGCTGTCGGCGGCGGAGTTGGTGGCCACCGAAGCGATCTCCTCTTTGGTTTCGATTTTCTGGGACTGGGCCCGGATGGCTTCCACCGCCGCCGCGGTGGCTTTTTCTATACCATGCTTGATAAGCATCGGGTTGGAGCCGGCGGTTACGCTTTTAAGGCCTTCCATGACGATCGCGTGCGCTAAGATGGTCGACGTGGTGGTGCCGTCGCCGGCGATGTCGTTGGTCTTGGTGGCGGCTTCCTTGAGCAGTTGCGCGCCCATATTCTGATAGGGATCCTCGAGCTCGATCTCCTTGGCGACGGTCACGCCGTCGTGGGTGATGGTCGGGGCACCAAATTTCTTATCCAAGGCGACGTTGCGTCCCTTGGGGCCAAGCGTAGTGGCTACCGCGTTGGCCAGGATGTCGATGCCCTCTTTTAATCGTCTGCGGGCATCATCGGAAAAAACAAGCTGTTTGGGACTCATAGTTTATTCTCCTAAATAAGTATCGGCCGCCGGCCGAACTCGCCCTAGCCTTCGACCGTGGCAAGGATGTCGGATTCCTTGATGATCAGCAGTTTCTTGCCGTCTACTTTCACTTCGGTACCGGCATATCTTGCGTACAAAACCGTGTCGCCTACTTTGACGTCCATCGGGATGCGCTTCCCGGTCTCATCGCGAGCCCCGGGTCCGATGGAGAGAACCTTGCCCTTTTGGGGCTTCTCTTTGGCCGTATCCGGAATCACGATGCCCGCGGGAGTGGTTTCCTCCTGCTCCATCGGCTCGATGACGGTCCGATCGCCAAGCGGTTTAAATGAAATGGCCATCTTGCTAACCTCCTTTATGAAATTATGTGCGCTATGAAGAGTTGGCACTCATGGGTCATGAGTGCCAGCAGGCATAATATACACAATGGGCCTTCGGATGTCAAGGGTTTTCCATTAGATTGCTCGTCTGGGGGGTTTAAGGGGTCAATTTGCCGGCCGCCGGGAGAGTATGTCCGCAAGCGTCTTTTCCAGGTCGTCGAACTCCACCGGCTTTGGGAGAAAGGCATCCGCTCCCGCCTTCAGGATGCCAGCGACGATCGCCTCCTGGGTATCCGAGGACACGGCCAAAATCGGCACACTCGCCATAAGGGGATCCCGCCGTATGAAGCGGATCACTTCGCCGCCGTCCACCCCCTGCATGTGAACGTCCAGGACCAGCAAATGCGGAAGCCCGCGGGTCATCGTTTCGATCGCGAGCCGCGGGCTGTAAACCGGCCGGGCTTGGAAATCCAGCAGCGAGAGCATCTTGACAATGCCGTCCGCCGTTTCCCGATTGTCATCCACAACCAATGCGGTATAAGTCATTCGCCTGTCACCATTATCCGGAATGCATTCTACTCTTAATCGATGTCTCTATCTACCGGGTCCCACCCCCCTGTGGTCCCCCCATTTTCTTTTCGAAAATGGGGGGACAGTGCTCTTAGGGGGGAGGGTTCAATCGTGCAGGAACACCTTGGTCCCCTTGCCGATGAACTGCGGCGGGTCCAGGACGTAGGGGACCGCGGGAGATATCCAGCGGTACAACCAGCGCGCCTCGTCCGGCCGCATGTTGATGCAGCCTTCGCTGCAGGGAACCCCGAAATTATTGTGCCAGTAGAACTCCGTGGAAAGCGGTCCCCTGCATGTGGAAAAACGAAACAAAAGGTACGCCCGGCAATTCGTTCGCGTCCAGCTCGGACGTCAAGCGGCCGTCGCCCATATGCCGGCTGGGAGTTTTTTCAAAGACGCTGTAATGTCCGATCGGCGTGACGGTTCGCCCTTCCCCGGACTTGGGATCCTTGCGCAGCCATCCGCTGGAAATCGTCGCGGTAAAAACAGCCCGGTCGTTTTCGTAGGCCGCGAGCGTTTGTTTGGTCAAATCCACTTCGATGTGTTTGGCTTCGGGCGGGACGTCCGGCGACACCGGGGCCAATTCCTGTTCGGTAAAAAGGCGCAAGTGCGCGGCCGGAACATAATATGGATGCGCCAGCCGGTCGTCCTGCAGGCGGTACCACGCCTTTCCGGCTGCGTCGATCACCGTACCCGCCACCCAGAAAACCGCCTGGTAATACAAGCGGTACAGCGGCGGCGCCCCGGCGGAAGGTTGATCCCGCGATTGAGTAAACGGGACGGTCACCTCCGCCAGTTTTCCGCCGGCGGGGATGTCGTAGACGACCGGATTGAAATCGTAACGGACTTCCTGGAGGTATCCGCTGTGGGCGAAGCCGGAAAGCAAACGGAACCAGCGCGGGTTGCCCTGCGGGCCGTGCCCGCCCGTGATTTGTTCCAGGATCGTGACAATCTCGTCGCGGTGCAGCTTCCGCAGGATCGGCGCGTCCGGATCCGGCTCGGATTGCACCACGATGTCGAACGCCGTGCTGCGGGCCAGACCATAGGCGGGGGGTTGATCCGCCGGCGGAAGCGAAGCGCACGCCACACCGGTCAGCGAGACGCACGCCAACTTTAGAAACGTCCGCCGCGAGTAGGGAGCCATGGGGATCGGGAAGGCGCGCTAGGAACCGGGGGGCGGGACGGGCAAATCCTCGACCCGGGTGCCCACCCACTTGTCGCCCTCTTCGACCAGCATGACCGGGATTTCGTCCCGGATGGGGTATTTACGCCCGCAATCGGGTTCCTGACACACAAGCCAGGAATCCTTTTCCAGCTTCAGCAGGCCTTCCTTATCCTGGACGCAAACTGGGCAGCGCAGAATTTCCAGAAGATCGGGAGCAATCATGGGTAAACTCCTTCTCAGATGAACGGCGCGATGGCCTTTCTTCCGAGATCCAACAACCGCTATATCACGCCCTCGCCGCGCAATCGGCGGATGATTTCGGCGGCCGATTCCCAGCGGTCCATCGTGTAGAAAAGCAGTCCGGGAACGCCCGCGGCCAGAAGTTCCCGGCATTGGGCCGCGGCGAATTCGATTCCAAAATTAAGGGCGGCCTGTCTATCCTCCGCGGGCAATTCCGCCAGCGTCCGGCGCAGGGCGTCGGGAAGGCTCGCTCCGCAGGTTGACGCCAGTGTTTCGGTCAGCTTGGCGGAATACACCGGCATGACCCCCGGAATGATCGGGACGGTGATCCCCCGCGCCCGACACCGCTCGACATAGTGAAAGAAGAAGCGGTTGTCGTAAAAATAATTCGTGAGAATGTACTCGGCTCCCGATTCCACCTTTCGTTCCAGGAAATCCAAATCCCGTTCCAGGTTCGGAGCCTGGACATGGCCTTCCGGGTAGCCCGCCGCCCCCAGACAAAAGGAAAATCTCGGGCGGATGAACGCCAGCAACTCGGAGGCATACGAGAGGCTGTCGGGCTGCGGGCGGAAATCAGGATCGCGCGGCGGGTCGCCGCGCACCACGAGGATGTTCTCCACCCCGATGGCGGCGTATCCTTCCAGCACCGAGGCGATCTCCCGCGGGCCGAGTCCGAATCCCGCAAAATAGGCGACGACCTCCAGCCCCTTTTCCCGCTTCAGCCGCTCGGCCAGAGTTCGCGAACCTTCCCGGGTGGAACCGCCCGCACCGAACGTCACCGTGGCGAACTCCGGCCTCAGACCGGCGAGCGCATCGATGGTCTTGGCCAGGTTCGCTTCGGCCTTGGGCGCCTTCGCCGGAAAGAATTCGAAAGCGACGGTCGGCTTCTTTCCCGGCTTCCAAAGGTCAACGATCCGCATTGTCCTATCCCCTTCCCGCAAATCTGAATTACGGATGGTTGGACAAATCCATCTCGTTCCGACATTGTACTCGAGAGTTCCATCAACCGGACTCATCCGTCTGTTCCGGTCGGCCCCGGAATCCAAGAAAAAAAGTGTCTGTTCAGAGGAGCTTCCGCCTTTGTGAACGGATCGCGCCGAAAAGAGCCGAAGGCGCTGAAAAACAGCAGTTGTGCTTTTTCATCCAAGAAAATTTTTCGGTGATTTCGGAATTTTTCCGTGTTTCGGTGAGTGTTTTCCCCGATCTGAGTGGTTTCGAAAAAATTAATCCAAGTTTCTATAATCCTGCGCGGCGAAGAACCGCCCGCTCGGCCCGTCGTCGTCCAACAGCGCCGGAACCAGCGCCCCCGGAAGTACGCTGGCCGCTTCGTGTTCGGCATTCGGCCCGCCCATGTCCGTTTTCAACCAACCAGGATCCAGATAGTTCACCAGCACGTTCGTCCCGCGCAGTTCCGCCGCCAGGTCGCGCGAGTATTTATCGACGGCGGCTTTCGAAACGCTGTAGGGAGCCAGGCACGGCGTGTCCTGGATTCCGGAAGTCAGGTTGACAACTCGCCCATACCCTCGCTGGATCATTCCCGGAATCAGCGCGTTGCACAACGCGATCATGGCAAAGAGGTTGACCTGAAAGGTCGCCACCCATTCGTCGATCGTGATCTCCCAAACCGATTTCCAAGGATTTTGAACCGCCGCGTTGTTATAGAGGATATCCACCCGGGTCGTCGCCTGAGCCACGCCGCGCAGGATCGCTTCGATGCCTTCGCGCGTGCCCAGATCGCCCGCCACCGCGGCAACGCGGACTCCGCAGGCTTCCGCCAATTGGAAGGTCTCCCGCGTGTGGCCAATTTCCCGGCCATGGACGATGACGTTGCATTTTCTTTTCGCCAGGCCGACGGCGATCTCACGACCAATCCCCCGGCTGGACCCGGTGACAAAAGCCCAACGATTTTCCAGTAGTCTCATGTTGAATTTCCTTTTAGGATGCAAATCCGACGACCGCCGAAGGCCCGGGGAGTGGAAGGAAAAACGGCGCGAGAGATATTCGGAGGAATTATGGCGGGCAGGGCGCCTTGTCGGAGGAAGGTGTGTATTTATCCGGGTTGTATTGGCAGACCGCTCCCCACGGCAGGTAATGCGTAAAATACCGGTCCTGGTTGATGACCTGGCCGTTGCGGGAGACGGAACGGTTGACCGTCACGTCCGCTCCTGGCACCGCCCAGTCCACCTGCGTCCAATCAACGGTCAATTGCGGGTTGGCCTCCCATTTCGGGTCCAGCGGATCCACCACATTGGTGGGTCCACTGGAGGTGTAGCTCACGGTGCGGCCGTCGGAAGTGGAATAGAACCGCCAATACAGCCGTTTAGTCGTCGGATCCACCTGGGTTTCCATCAGAATCCAATACGGTAAATCGTTGATAAATTTCAGGTCCACCTCCGGGAAGAACACCGTCGCGTCGAATCCCGCGCCGAGATGCACCGGCCCGTCGCCGTTCTCGTAATAACCCACCCGGTAAGCGTGGGCATACCGCTCGGTGACGGGAAAACCGGTCATGAGGATCGTCCGGAACAGCGTGGTGCTCACCTGGCAGACACCGCCTCCTGCTCCTTTGATGGTGCGATTGCCCACGATGATCAACGCCTCGGCGTAGCCGGTGTCGAGACTGACGTCCCCGAGATGCGCGCCCATGGAAAAGGCCTCTCCCGGCTTGACCAGCAGGCCGTCGAATTGCGCCGAGGCCAGGGTGATATTTTGGATCCGTTCCGGAGCCGAACCGGCGAAGGAGGTGTATTGCATGCCGCCCGGCAGGAGACCGGTGATGCCCAGCGAGGCGGCGGTTTCCTGGTCGCCCACGTCCGGCGCGGTGGTATCGAAAGCTAGCGCCGCGCTATGCGCCCCCTGCGCGACGGCATCCTGAATGGATTGAATGGATTTATCGACATCAAGCTCTCGTCCGGATTTGGACGGAATATACAGCACCAACGCGTTGCCAGTGGCATCATAATGATAGCGCGCGTTTTGCATTTTCCGGGAAAGAGTCCCCGCCAGCGGCCGGAGCGTGCCGGCCAGTTTCGCTTCATCCAGCGCCAGCAAATAATGGGTCCCGGTGGAATCCGACGCCTCGCGGAAGGAGAGCATGTCCGCCAGCATCGGCGGGGTGAGCGTAAACGAGGCCGGATCGCCCAGCTGGCTGTCGGCGATGGTCATGGCAAAATCCTGGCCGAGCAGTTGTTGGGCGACCGCCGCCTGGGGCGAGGCATCTAGCACCCGGGGAGGGAACTCCGTGACGGCGAGCGGAATCACGGCATCCGTAAGATGGCCGATCGGTTCGGCGATCTGTGGAAGCATGGCGCCCATATCCAACCGCTTCCCTACCTGGCCGGGGATGGCGACCACGTTCAATCCCTGCATCTCGAGGCGGGCCTCGACCGCGGGCTGCTCGACCTCCGGGGCGATGCGCTGCAAATAAGCGAGCGCCCGGGTGAAATCAAACTGCAGCACCGGAGCCACGGCCACCCCGCTGAACCGGGATTCCAACTGGTCCCCCGCGTTGCCCAGCAGATCCTTGGACCTGCCGACGGAGTAGGCGTCGCTGGTGGTGGCCATCAAATCCAGACCCAGGCCCAAATCCCCGGGGGTGGCCACCCATTTTTTATCTCCGTAGGTGAACACGATCCGGCCGTCCCTGGGATAGTCGAAGCCGGCGTCCATCTGCTGGGCTGCGTCCACCGCGGAAAGTCCGGAGAGGTTTATCCCAAACACCGAGACGCCGGGATAGATCCTCCCGCTGTTGGCGGATTCGTAAACCGAGGCGCTGACGGCGAAGGCCACCGCCAGCGTCGACGCCGCAGCGAGCAGAACGGCAACGATCCTCACCGACCAGCGGGTGACAAGCACACGCGCCGCCCGCGGCTTTTTGGGCGCGGGGGATGAGATGGGAGCAGTTTCCATAATTGGGATTATATACCACACGATCCTGCGGGTATTTGTTTAGAGTAGAAAAACATTCGCCGAGCCCGGGTATTCAATTCCCGCTTTTTGGACTGCCAGGTCGTAAATTCTTTGAAATTCCTTTTCGTAGATCCCGGCCCATCCGCCGTTCCAGATAATCAGCAGATCCTCGTCGTTTTTATTATCGGCGCTCTCGGTGAAATTATAGGAACCGGTGATCACGATTTCCCCGTCGATCAGGATCACCTTGTGATGCATGTTGCGCGGATTGGCGTCCAACGTAACGTCCACGCCGCCCTTCCGAAGCGCGTTCCATTGCGCTCCGGAATTCGATTTTGCCTGGGAAGTCTCCATCACTCCCGATACCGCCACGCCGGCGGCGGCGCGCTGGATCATCGCGTCCGCGATTTGAGCGGAGGTGAAGGAAAAAGCCAAGAACCGGATCGACTTTTTAGCCCCGTGGATCAGCTCGATTACGTGGCGGGCTACCTGATCCTCCGGCGCGAAAAGCGGCTCCACCGGACCGATACCGGTATCGATCGGCGCCGACGGGGCGCCGCGGGGGGAATCGGTGCCGAAGTATTTTCCAAGGAACATCTCACCGAACTCGGCGGTGAAAACCTCCGCCAACTCCGGCGAGCGCAGATGCAACAAGTTGTTGTCGTTCCGGTAGGCGTCATTGGCGGTGAGATTCATCGATCCGGCCCACACGTCCTCGCGGTCGATCACCACGAACTTGTCGTGCATGAGTTCGTCCCGGTTGTCGCCGACGATGGGAATGCCCTCCCCGCGCATCAAACCGATCGCCTCGTTGTTCGCGTAATCGGTGTCCGTAACGATCCGTACCGTCACGCCGCGGGCCTTTGCCCCGAGCAGCGCCCGCGCCACGGGCAGGAGATCGATATCATAGACCGCCGCATCGACGCAGCATCGCGCCGCCTCGATCGCCTTCACGAGCGTTTCTTCCGGGCCGCCCGCGTACCGGCCGTCGAACTCGAGCGGCCGGCTGAACCATACATCGTCCGCCCCCAGCCCGCGGATCGTGGATGGAGTGGGCAGGAGCTTTACGGAAATGGTCTCACGGTGCAAAAACCCCCAGCCGAGCGCAACCAGGGCTGGTATGAATAGAACGAATTGAACGCTAAGTTGGCGGAATCGCAATGGACGAAACATATATCCCCCTGCAGAGTAGAAGCGCCATGATTATAAACCGGAATGCCGAAAGGACGCCGCTCCGCCGCCGATTTGTCTTTGGGAAGATACAGATTGGATATTCCTCAATTTCGATGATCTTGTCTTTGCCGTATTCCGCTTTGGAAAAAAGAGGACGCGTTCATATCATCCCACTACTGGAAATTCTGCCCGGTTCGGGAGAACAAGTACGCGGATTTCGCGGAAAAGAGGCTCGCTAAGAGGTTGTTACAGAATGTTGAAAACTCAATTCATGCTAGTGTCATCTTCTCTGTGGTAAACCTTCCCCCCTCGCTCCCCCCATTTTCTATTGGAAAATGGGGGGATAAAAGGGGGGCGCGTGTCTATGGCTAAAACAAAATCAACGTTATTCAACAGCCTGGTAATAAGCATTTCGGCGAAATCCGTAAAATCCGCGGAATCCGCGTACATTTTTTTACGGAATAATCCGAACCTCATCCTTCCCTAATGACACATCGTATAATCGAATTTGATGGAAACGCTTCAGGATACGCTGGATAAGCTTTCGGCTGAAGCCGAGCTGGTAGTGCCGCAGGAAGAGGGCGCGGTTCGCTGTCTGGCGTGCGGCCACCGCTGCCTCGTGCGCCCGGGCAGGCGCGGGATCTGCCGCGTGCGTTTCAACCGCGACGGGAAACTGAGGATGCCGTGGGGGTACGTAGCCGGGCTGCAAGCCGATCCGATCGAGAAAAAGCCGTTCTACCATTTTCTGCCGGGCGGGACGGCGCTCACATTCGGCATGCTCGGCTGCGACTTTCATTGCGCCTTCTGCCAGAATTGGGTCTCCTCGCAAGCGTTACGCGATCCGGCGGCGGACGGCATGGGGCAGAGCGTCCACCGCGCCACTCCGGAGGAGATTACGGCGGCGGCGGAACGCACCCGCGCCGACGTGGTGGTCTCCTCCTACAACGAGCCGCTGATCACGGCCGAATGGGCCGCCGCGATTTTCCGTCCGGCGCGGGAACGCGGTTTTAAAACCGCGATCGTCTCCAACGGAAATGCCACGCCCGAAGTGCTCGCCTACCTGCGCCCGCACCTGGACGGGATGAAGATCGACCTCAAGGCGATGCGCGAGAGCACGTATGGCTCGCTCGGCGGCGTGCTGCACCGTACGCTGGACACCATCCTGGCCGCGCGGCAGGCCGGGCTGTGGGTGGAGGTGGTCACGCTGCTGATCCCCGGCCTCAACGACGATCCGGCCGAGCTCTGGGACGCGGCGCGGTTCCTCGCCGGCGTATCGGTCGACATCCCCTGGCACGTCACCGCCTACCATCCCGACTACCAATACGACGCCGCGCGCCCGACCGATGCCGCTGACCTTACAAAGGCGGCGGACATCGGTCTGGAAGCCGGATTGCGTTATGTCTACGCCGGGAACCTCCCGGGAATGGTCAGGGAATTGGAGGATACCCTTTGCCCGAAATGCCGGCACGCGGTTGTCCGCCGGAGAGGCTACTCAATTCTGGAATACCGGCTCGGGGAAGACGGAACGTGCCCGGATTGTGGCGAAATCCTTGCGGGAATCTGGCGTTCCCCCGGGGGAGCGGAGGGAAAAACACGTTTTCCAAGACCGCTGGTTTTATAAATCTTGTGTTTGAAAAAACATGACACTTGTCACTAGGGTGGAAGTTTGGGGGAGCGTAATATCTTTTTTGGAGTGCGAACGAAGCGCTCTGAATTTCTCTCCTCCCTCCCTCTCCCTCCAAGGTGGTTGTAGCTGGGCCCGCGCAAGCGGGCTCAGCTACTTTAATAGGATTCGTAATGCCCGCTCATGAGAATGTCTTGGATTTAATGACCTGGGAGAAGAATGCCGGGAACGCAAACTACCTATGTCATTCCGAGGAGCCCGGATAGGGCGACGAGGAATCGGTATCGCATGGATTTGAATAAGCTTGTTTTTATCTACAAGTCTCCAATTCCTCGCCGCGTAGATCGCGGCTCGGAATGACACTCTAAGAATGTTATTCCGAGGTCCCTTTAAAGGGCCGAGGCATTTATAGGTGCCAGGGAATCGGTAGCGCGGTCATAAAGGAGCATGCTTAAATATTCAAGTCACCGATTCCTCGCCCCTAAAACCAGGAGCTCGGAATGACGTACTTCATGTGTCATTCCGAGGAGCCCTGAAAGGGCGACGAGGAATCGGTAGTGCGTGAATTTATATCTTCGCCAGCAGCTTGGCTTTCTTCTCCTGGAATTCCGCGTCGGTGATGACCCCCTTTTGGCGCAGGCCGTCCAATTGCGCCAGGAGCGCCGGAACGTCGCTTCCGGGGGCCGGCGCGGCCGTTACCCCTTCCAGCTTCGCCTTGGCGTTCACCATCGCAATCTTGTACTGGATCGGGTGGGCGATCCGGCGGATTTTATTCACGCCGATTTCGCTGGCGGTGAGCACCTCGATGTCGCCGTAGCCGAACACGCGCCCGAGGAACGACTGGTCCAGCATGACGTCGTTAACCTTTTCCAGCGACAAATCCACCACGTCTTTGTTGAACACGCCGGAAATCTGGATCACCCGGCGGTTGGTGATGACGTATTTGCGGTTGGACCATCGGAGCACGTCGCGGGTCAGGCTGGCGATCGGCGCCACCAAGATAAGTAGTACGAGAAGCGCAAGCGGGCCGGCGATAAAAGACAAGCCCACCGTCAGGATGATGATAAAAATGGAAAGCAGCAGCTCGCTGGTGATTTCCTCGAGCAACACAAGCCAATGCTGGCGGTCCACCAGCAGGATTTCTTCCTTTTCTCCCAACAGGCTGTTTAAGTCAGGAATCGGCCATTGGATCCTCCTTGAAAATCCCGCGGCTCGCGGGAAAATATGGACAAATCATCGATCCTGCGAGTATATCCGAGAATTAAAAAGGCGTCGTTTCGGCCTGCCAGGCTGCGAAATAATTCGGGGGTTGTCATTGCGAGCTCCTTCCCGGTGGGCTTGCCGGGCCGGGCTTCGCTGCCTTCCCCTGAAGTGCACGAGGGAAGGCGGTCGCCCGCAATGACATCTTTCCCTATTTCCGCAGCCTTTCGGAGGTATCCTCCGTAGACTTGGAGCGCGCATCGGCGCCGAATCGATAATTGCCAATGATATACAATATCCGGCAACCGGAACGGTTTTAGAATAATCGTGGAAATCATCGGTTGAAGGCCCGGGATCGAATACCCATGGATATTCAAAGCGAAGCGACAGTTTGGATCGGCGGCGAGGCCGGCGAAGGGATCGCCTCGGCCGGCGACGTCTGGATCAAAACGCTCGCCCGCATGGGGTTGGGAGGCTTTGCCCATAACTCCTACCAGTCCGTCATCCGCGGCGGGGAGGTTCTGCTGCAGCTCCGCGCCGGTCCGCATCCGGTGCTCTCGCAGGGGGGCGGCTGGGATTTTCTCGTCGCGCTCGATCAAAACGTGCTCGATCTGCATCTGCGCTCGGCCTGCCCGAAAGGGCGCGCGCTCTTCAACGCGGACGTCGTCAAACCGCCGGCCAATTCCAGCGCGGCAATCCTTTGTCCTATTCCGGTAAGCGGGCTGACCGCCGACCAGCCCAATAATCCGGTGATGCAAAACACCGTCCTGCTCGGATCCCTGGCGTCCCTGCTTAGGGTTTCGTGGGATGTGTTCGAGGGATCCATCCGCGCTCAGTTCGGCAAACGCCATGCGGAGCTTTCCGACCAGAACGTGACCGTCGCCCGGCGGGGATGGGAATACGCGCAGAAGAATTTTGCGCCGGTCGATCAAATCATCCTTGCGGGGGACGGCAAGCGGCGGATGGTGATGACGGGCAATCAGGCGGTCGCGCTCGGCGCGGTCGCGGGCGGCTGCAAATTTTATTCGGCCTACCCGATGACGCCCGCCTCCTCGATCATGCATTGGCTGGCGCCGCGCGCGCCGCGCTTCGGGATGCTCATGAAGCAGTCGGAGGACGAGCTGGCCGCGATCAATATGGCCATCGGCGCGGGATACGCCGGCGTGCGCGCGATGGTGGGAACCTCCGGCGGTGGTTTCGCGTTGATGACCGAGGCGATCGGCATGGCCGGGATGGTCGAGGCGCCGGTGGTGGCGGTGCTTTCCCAGCGCGGCGGGCCCTCCACCGGCTTGCCTACCAAAACCGAGCAGGGTGATCTTTTCCAGGCGCTGGGCGCCTCTCAGGGCGAATACCCCAAAGCGATCCTCGCGCCGCTCTCTCCCGTCGATGCGTATTATTCGACAATCGAAGCTCACAACCTGGCCGAGAAATACCAGTTGCCGGTGATCGTGATCCTGGATCTGTATCTTTCAGAACGGACCGTCATCGTCGATCCGGAGAGTTTGAATCCGCGCGTTCCGATCGAACGCGGCGAAGTGGTGGAATCCGTCGGGGGAGAATATCTGCGCTACCGGGATACGCCCTCCGGCGTCTCGCCGCGGGCGTTGCCCGGCACCCCGGGCGGCGAGCACGTCGCCGTCTCCGATGAGCACAACGAACAGGGCGTGCTGGTCACCGACTGGTATACCAACCCCTCGATGCGAACAAAGATGATGAGCAAACGGATGCGCAAGCTGGAGGGCGTCCGCCGCGACACCGTCGAGCGAGCCGTTCTTTGCGAAGGGCCGGACGACGCGGAACTCACGCTGGTCGGATGGGGTTCGAGCTTTCAGATTCTGGAAGAGGCGCGCCGGATGCTGCAGGCGAAGGGACATTCCGTCCGCCTCGCGCAATTCCGAACGCTCTGGCCGTTCCCAGTGGAGCGGGCGCTTTCCATTCTGCAATCGTCAAACCGCGTCGTGTGCGTGGAAAACAATTACGGCGGATTGCTCGCCCGTCTGATCCGCCAGGAAACCGGCTTCACCATCCCGTATGCCGTGCACAAATTCGACGGCGAGCCGTTCTCGATCCTGCCGCTGAGCCGCGCGCTGGAGAACTGCCTGCAAAAAGACGCTCCGGCGCTGCAAACGCTCGTCTCGTCCGAACTCGACCTTCCGGTGGTCTTCCGATGAGCGCAGCCGCCGACTATAAATCCCGCGTGCGAATTACCTGGTGCCCCGGCTGCGGCGATTACGGGGTGCTCAACGCGCTCCAGACCGCCTGCGCCGCGCTCGGCATCGAACGCCATAATCTGATGATCGTCTCCGGCATCGGCTGCTCGTCCGACCTGCCGCATTTCATGAACTCCTACGGGATCCACACCCTGCACGGGCGGGCGGTCCCCGTGGCCCAGGGCATCAAGATGGCGAACATGAATTTGACGGTGGTCATCACCGGCGGCGACGGCGACGGCTACGGGATCGGCGTCGGCCATTTTATCCACGCCCTGCGGCGGAATTTGGATCTGACCTACATCGTGATGGACAACCAGATTTACGGGCTCACCACCGGCCAGGCGTCGCCCACGTCGATCAAGTGCGTCAAGACCAAATCCACGCCGGAGGGGAATCCGGAGAACGCGCTCAACCCGCTCGCCCTCGCGTTGGTGGGCGGAGCGACCTTTGTGGGGCGCGGTTTCTCCGGCGACCCGGTGCAGCTGGCCGAAGTTATAAAACGCGCTATTGCCCACAAGGGATTTTCCCTGGTGGATGTTTTTTCTCCTTGCGTAACTTGGAATAAGCTCAATACCTACTCGTGGTTCCGCGAGCGGGTGTTCAAACTGGAGAGTGAGGGCCACGACCCTGCCAACTTTGAAGCCGCCGTGCGGCAGGCGATGCGCACCGACGACAAGCTTCCGCTCGGCGTGTTTTACGAGGCCACCCGTCCGACATTCGACCAGGAGGAACTTTCGCTCCAGGGCGAGCCGCTGGTGAAGGGACGGATGGGACTAAGCGACGAAGAATGGAACGCGTTGATCGGGGAATTCTTATAGTTCGTATATTTACCCGGCCCGGTTTCAATCTTTGATACACCGAAATACCGCAAAGAGTCACATACCCTGAATTTTATTTTTAAAGAATCCGCGAAATCGGCGCTTCATTGTGGAATCCGGGTACGCTTTTCCCTGCCTGAGCAGATATTAATCAGCGCTTCGAAAAAAAGGAGAACCGACCCCACCGATCCGATTCGCATCCAGTGATAGGCGCCCGGTCTCCGCGATCTCGATAGAACATTCTTGGAAAGTAAATTATCACCGCCAGAGGCAGTGGCTTTGGATTGCGGAACGTGGAAGGCGGGTTCCCGTATATCCATCCCATCCCACCTCCCCTTATTTTATATCTATCATTATTATGCCTTTGATTCCCCTCCTCCCTTCCCGTCATTCGGGAAGGGAGGAGGGGACAAGGGAGGAAGGATACGATGGCTCGCACGGAACGCCATCCTGGCACGTTGGGACAAATTAATGATCGGATAAATTACTCTTTCGGTAGAACCTTTCCATTCTATCTACTGCCAGAGGCAGCGGTTTTGAAACCTGATAAAAAAGCCCGCCACCGGTAGTTCCGGCTAGAGCGGGTTTTTTCAAATGGAGGTTGTTGATTATTACGAACTTGCGAAGGTGATCATCACGGCCGTTTGGTTTCCCTGGGGGAGGATGGCAATCGTGGCCACGCGATTGTCTTTCTGCCATACTTCGATGATATTTTCACCCTGCTTGGTCGAGCTCAGCAGCGTCCATTTCTGCGCGGGCATTTGCTGCTGATAAAACTGATCGACCTTCGCCGGGGTATCGTTGGTGAAGAACTCGACGGCTTCCGTCGTGATTTTCGTCAGACCCGTCGCCCCCGGGTAAAGCGGAATATCCGCCGGCAATCCGCTTTCGGAAACGGGGATAGTCGGCTGCGGACCAGCCGGAGTGTCGGTGATTTCAGGGAGGGGGGTCGCCGCGGTCGGTCCGGTTGCGGCAGGCGAGCCGGCGGCTCCCAACAGCAGGAACGTCACATCCACACCGCTTGGCTTGGCTTCGGCCAAGTGAAGGGAGATTCGACGGCTGCCATTGGTGAACGAGACGGCGAACGGCATCCGTACGTCCCCGGCGGGGAATTCCTTGTCGCTCTTCCAGCCCAGCGCCGGCAGTTTCTGCGAATAAAAATCGAGAACCTGCCTGCCGGTCGAGCCGGTGACGAAATCCGTCATGCCGTTTGCGCGGATGAGCGATTGGGCGTCCGCCATCACCGGGATGTCCGTGAGAACCTCCAGACAGCCCTGCGGCAGCGCTACCGGCGCCGAGCCATCCGTACCGCTGATCTCGTATGTCCACGTCTGCCCGACTTTCGCCCCGTTCGGATCGGGCTTGGAAGGAGCGGATACGTTCAACAGATATTTGACGACGTATCCACCTTTATCCGCAATCCACACTTCGCCGGTGGTTTTGGGTTTCGGGTCCGCCCAGGGGAGCGAATCCTGGTCGAAGCGGTAATGCGTCGCGGGGATTCCGTTGACCGATTCGTTTCCGACTTTGGTCGCCTTGGAGACGGGGGACAGCATCGCGGTCGGGTCGATCAGCTTTTTCGCTGGCTGTTCGTCATATTCGCCCGCGCAATGCCCGTCGGGCGAATTCCACGCATACGCGGCCGACCCGAGCCCGATCACCCGCAAATAGGTGGAGGGCTCGTCGCTCCCCTGAATCGTAAGGGAGAAATCGTAATCCCCCGTCGCCGGGACGCGGGTAAGCTCGAGTTTCGTATGGTGCTCGAACGCGGCGCCTTTGAGGGTCCCGGTGACGTCCTGGCTCAGGGTCGCGTGGTAACCCGCCAGATCCACCAGGCCCAAGGTGGGATCCTTCAATAAATCCCCCGAGTTGCCACCGGTGGAAGGGGAAGAGGAGGCAAGGGGAAGGCTCAGCGAGCAGGAAAGGAGGATCCACCCCGCAGCCGCAAGAATATACAACCCAACGCGTTTTCCGTAGCGTGATTGGCTTTTCATTGCGACTCCTCCGCCTCCAGCGAAAGGATCGCCGTGTAGCTGCCGGTTGCAACCGACTTAAGTCGATCCAAGCCCTTTTGGAAGAAATCCAGCTGGATCGAAAGCGCGCCGCCATCCTCGGAAAAATCCACCCCGTCGATAAAATTGCCTTCGGACGGGATCATGGCCGACATGGAAACCGGCACTTGTTGATCGCCGCATTGCCCGACAGCGGATTTACCCCATTGAAAGTCTTGAGGCGGGCCGAGCGTAAAACGGACTGTCTTTGCTTCGCTGTCTATTTCGGCGGACGCATTCACGCTGCCATATCCGTCTCCGGAATCCTGGCTGACCAAGGAGCAACCCGGCATGGTTAAACTAGTGATCATGGCGGTGATGTGGATCTCGTTATTCTCGCTCGTCAGCATGTCCGGGTGGTCTGGATCCTCCGCCATGAGATCGCCAGACAAATCGACGGTAAATAGCAAAGATTCCGAGATCTCGCCTTCAACGATCTCTACGTTCAATTCCCCGGAGAGCTTGTAATGATATTGGCACGATTTCAGGACCTCGATGGTGGTGGTATCGGAGTCCGAAAGAACTTCGCCGGATGGCATGCCATTTTCATAATGGTAAACCGACACATCAACACTTAATGTATCCGTACCCTCGTTTTTTGCCGTAAAGGTGCTGCTCACTACCCCCGCCTTGACAAATGGATAGAGGGTCTCTTGCGAGAAGGAATTACCATTCGATGTCCAAAATGTGATGCTGCTAATATCTATCAGCGGCGTTAAGAAACTATCGGGGCCAAACTCGGCCTCCAATATTGTTTTTTGTCCAACGCAGAGCTTCGATACATGAGGTTCGATGAAATGGATCTGAAAGCCATGGGCGGTATCTGCTTTTGGGATCGAGCTGCCAGATTGTGAAATTTCGGCCGCAGCGCGAGAGACTGGCCATGACGATAGTCCAATTAACAGAGAAAGGATCAGGAAAAACCGCACGCGGAGGATTTTCATGCTTCCCTGCCTCCCGGAAACTTTCCATCCATTATCAGATGATTAGATTCTACGCAGGATTGAAAAAAAAGAAAATTTTGGAACGTCCATCCATCCGCTTGCGGGTATTCCGGGCGAAAGTGGAAAGATATATCCGATTTTCCCTAAAACCGGTTCATTCGAATTCAACTTCAAAAAGAAATCGATCCGGAGGAAATCCTCTTCCGGAGCAGGAAATGGTTTTACAATATGCGCTATGGTCCTTCCGAACGTCTTCATGCCCAAGAACGAATGAGCGCGCAAAGGGAAGCCACGGTCTGGATCGGCGGCGAGGCAGGGGAAGGAATCGCTTCGGCGGGCGACGTCTATATTAAAGCGGCTGCCCGGCAGGGATTCGGCGCGTTCGCCCACAATTCCTTCCAGTCCGCGATCCGCGGCGGCGAGGTTCTGCTGCAGATACGCATCGGCCCGCATCCCGTCCGGTCCCAGGGCGGCCATTGGGATTTCCTCATCGCGCTGAATCAAAATATATTGGACCATCGCCTCCCGTCCGCGCGCACGGGCGGTTGCGCCCTCTACAACGCCGAGACGACGAAACCTCCGCATAGCGATTCCGCTTCGATGTTCGGGCTGCCCGTCGGGGAACTCAGCGCGGACATCCCGTGGAATCCCGTCATGCAGAACATGGTGCTCCTCGGAGCCCTGGCCTTCCTTCAACAATTTTCCTGGCCGGTCCTCGAGGGCTCGATCCGCGACCAATTCGATCGGCGCAAAGCTCCGCTCGCCGACCCCAACGTGACCGCCGCGCGGCGGGGGTGGGAATACGCGCTCCGTCACTTCGCGCCGCCGGCGCAGCTTTCGCTCTCGGGGGACAGAACGCGCCGGATCGTCATCACCGGCAACCAGGCCGTCGGCCTGGGTGCGCTCGCTGCCGGATGCAAACTTTTCGCGTCGTATCCGATGACGCCGGCCAGCTCGATCATGCACTGGCTGGCGCTCCGCGCTCCGCGGTACGGGATGCTGGTGCACCAGGCGGAGGACGAGCTGGCCGCGATCAACACGGCAGTCGGCGCGGGGTACGCGGGCGCGCGCGCGATGGTCGCAACTTCCGGCGGCGGATTCTCCCTGATGACCGAGGGGATCGGCTTGGCCGGGATGATCGAGGCGCCGGTCGTCGCGGTGCTCTCCCAGCGCGCGGGTCCCTCGACCGGCCTGGCCACGAAAACCGAACAGAGCGATCTCTTTCAGGCGCTGGGCGCTTCGCAGGGCGAGTATCCGAAAGCGGTTTTGGCCGCTCTCGATCCCGTCGACGCCTACTATTCCACCATTGAAGCCCATAACCTGGCGGAAAAATATCAGATGCCGGTGATCCTGTTGCTGGATCTGTATCTTTCCGAGTACCGTGTTGCCGTCGATCCGGAAAGCCTCTCCCCTGATGTGCCAATCGAACGCGGCGATGTGGTGCGGGATGTTGAATCAGACTACCTTCGCTATCGCGACACGCCGAGCGGCGTTTCTCCGCGCACGCTTCCTGGCACTCCGGGCGGCGAGTACATCGCCCCGTCGAACGAACACAACGAAGGAGGGCGGCAGATTTCCGGCTGGTACACCAACCCTTCCATGCGCACCCGCATGATGAAGAAGCGGATGCGGAAGATGGAAGGCGTCCGGCGCGACACCGCCGATCGGGCGATTGCCTTCGAAGGGCCCGCGGATGCGGAGCTCACGATCGTCGGATGGGGGTCCACCTTTTCGATCCTGGAAGAGGCGCGTCAGACGCTGGAGCAGGAAGGGCGCGAGGTCAATCTGATCCAGTTCCGAACGTTGTGGCCCTTCCCTGCGGAGAGGGCGCTGCCGCTCCTGCAAAACTCCAAGCGGATGGTATGCGTGGAGAATAACTACGGCGGCGAACTGGCGCGGCTGATCCGGCAGGAGACGGGCGTTTCTATTCCGCACGCCGTCCGTAAATTCGACGGCGAGCCGTTCTCCATCGAGCCGCTGCTGGGCGCGCTGCGGGCCTCCCTGAGGCTCGACGCGCCGGACGTGCAAATCCTCGTTTCATCCGAGCTGGATCTCGCGGTGAGGCCCAAATGAGCGCGGTCGCCGACTATAAATCCCATGCCCGGCCGACGTGGTGCCCCGGATGCGGGGATTACGCGGTGCTGAGCGGTCTGCTCCGCGCCTGCGCCGCGTTGGGGATCGAACGCCGCAACCTGGCCGTCGTCTCGGGGATCGGATGCTCCTCCAACCTGCCGCATTATCTCCGCGCCTACGGGGTCCACGGCCTGCACGGCCGGGCTCTCCCGCTGGCACAGGGAATCAAGTTTGCAAACAAGGATCTCACCGTTATCGTTGCCAGCGGCGACGGAGACGCCTACGGGATCGGCGCCGGACATTTCCTCCACACGCTGCGCCGCAACCTCGACCTCACCTACCTCGTGATGGACAACCAGATTTACGGGCTAACGACGGGACAAGCTTCCCCGACCTCGGAAAAGGGGCATATCACCAAATCCACGCCGACCGGAATTCCCGAGTATGCGCTCAATCCGATCGCGCACGCCATCGTGGGCGGGGCGACGTTCGTCGCGCGCGGCTTTTCCGGCGAACCCGCGCATCTGGCGGAAATAATCCGACGCGGCCTCGCTCACAGGGGCTTCTCGCTGGTCGACGTCCTTTCCCCCTGCGTCGTATGGAACAAGGTCAATACATACGATTGGTATCGCAAGCGGGTTGTCCGGTTGGAAGAGGAGGGACATGATCCGGCCGACCGCGTCGCCGCGCTCCGCCACGCGCTCCGGGAGGACGGCGCGCTCCCGATCGGCGTCTTCTATGAAACGGACGCGCCAACCCTCGCCGACGAAGAGATGGCGCTAAAGGGGGAACCGATTGTTCAAAGGCGGACGGGATTGAACGGTGAGGAATGGAACACGTTGATCGAAAGCTTCGCCTGACCCCTCCGGAGATTGGGCAGGGACGGGGGCTCGTCACTCACCGATGATCTTAACCAGCACCCGCTTGCGCCTGCGGCCGTCGAACTCGCCGTAGAAAATCTGCTCCCAGGGACCGAAATCCAGCCGGCCTTCCGTTACCGCCACCACCACCTCGCGCCCCATCACCTGACGCTTGAGATGCGCGTCGGCGTTATCCTCGCCGGTGCGGTTATGCCGATATTGCGAGGCGGGCTCGTGCGGCGCGAGCCGCTCCAGCCAGGCTTCGTAATCCTCATGCAAGCCGGATTCGTCGTCGTTGATAAAAACCGAGGCGGTGATGTGCATCGCATTTACCAGCGCCAGCCCCTCCCGGATTCCGCTTTCCATGAGCGCCTGCTCCACCTGCGGGGTGATGTTGACAAATCCCCGACGGGTTGGCAGGTTGAACCAAAGTTCTTTTCGATAGGATCGCATCTCTCCATTCTCCTGTATTTTTCCCTCACCCCTTTGCCCTCCCGGAGCACGGCGACGGTAGGGCAACCGGTGCACTCCCGGTGGGGCGAGGGAGGGAAAGGTCTTTTCAAATCATCCGACTTTACCCCAATTATCCTCCCATTTTTTAATGGTTGATTTGGTTATTCATGGAATGTAATTCCCACCGCCCTTGTCTAAAATCACTCTTGCCGTTATGCTTTTCTACCGGAGCTGATTTGTGAAACTTTCGCGCAGGAAATTTCTCCAATTGGCCGCTCTCGGCGCGGGGTATGAGCTCTTCCCCAAGGACATCCCCGGTTTGTGGAAGCAATCGGACGCCGATCTGATCGACCAATGGAAAAAAACCTATTCCAATGGAACCCGGCTGGGGCGCCTGACCGCGACTCTCACGCTACGCACGCGTCCGGACGCGCAAGCTCCGGCAGTCGGAAAGAAATACACGGATAATATCGTCACAATTTTACGCGAGGTGGTCGGGAAAGGCCCGGCCGCGGACCCCCACAATCACCGCTGGTTCGAAACTCCCGACGGTTACCTTTGGGCGCCCTATGTCTTCCCCCAGGACTTCCAAATTCAAACCCCGTTGGAATCGATTCCAAACGGGAAGGTCTGGGTGGAAGTAAGCGTGCCATGGGTGGAGGGGCATGTGGCGCCGGATGAAAGCTCACCGGTATTTTTATTGCAGCCGGACAACCCCGCCACGTTGTATTACGCCTCGATTTATCCGGCGACGAAAGTGGTCAAGGACGGCGGCGGCCGGGTGTGGTATTTCCTCGACGAGCTGGCGGCGCCGATGTACGCCCGCGCCGAAGGGCTGCGGGTGATCACCGCCGACGAGATCGCGCCCATCTCCCCGAATGTTGAGGATAAATTGATCGTGGTTGACCTGACGGGAAACCTCCTCACGATGTCGGCGCGCGAAAACGGCAGGGAAGTATATTACGCCGTGATCGCTTCGGGCGGGCGCGATCCGGACACGGGCCAGTGGTCGACGCCGGTGGGCGACCATCCCATTTACCGCAAACGGATCGGGCTGCGGATGAGCGGCGGCGATCTGAAAACCGGGTACGACCTGGCCGGCGTGGGCTGGACCTGCCTCTTCTCCGGACACGGCGAGGCGATTCATTCCACGTATTGGCATAACGATTTCGGCATCCCCAAATCGCACGGGTGCGTAAACGCCCGTCCCGAGGATGCCAAGTGGATTTTCCGCTGGACCACGCCCGTCGTTACGTATCCGGAGGGCGACGCGCAGGTGGGCATGCCGGGCGGCACGCGAGTGCGGGTCGTCGGCTGAGCGGCCGGCCGCGATGGAAGGAACGCAGTTTCCCATCGTTTGGATCTGGCTGGCGGGCGTGGTGTCATTCCTCTCGCCCTGCGTCTTGCCGGTGATGCCCGGTTACCTGGCGTACCTGGCCGGCCTGGCCGCCGGTTGCGATCCGGCCAAAGCGGGACGATGGCAGATATTCCTTCACGGCTTGGCGTTTGCCGCCGGCTTCAGCCTGATGTTCATTGCGCTGGGCGCCGCGGCTTCGGCCCTCGGACGCTGGCTGCTCGAGTACCGGGAGTGGCTGGCGCGAATCGGGGGCGTGCTGATGGTCGTGTTCGGCCTGCAGATGATGGGTCTGATTCGCATCCCGTTTTTGGAATACACCCTGCGGCCGAAAGCGCAGCCGAACCCGCGCCTGGGATACCTCTCCTCGGCCGCAATGGGTTTTGTGTTCGGCACCGGCTGGACCCCCTGCATCGGGCTGGTCCTCGGTTCGGTGTTGACCCTCGCGGCGTACGATGCCTCGCTGGCGCGGGGCGTGTGGCTTCTGGCGGTCTACGCGCTTGGAATGAGCGTGCCGCTGCTGCTCCTGGCGTTGTTCATGGATCGGATAGGAAAATGGATGTGCACGTTAACCAAAGTCTCGCGCTTTATTTCCATCGCCGCCGGGTTGATCCTGGCCGTGTTCGGCGTGCTGTTTGCGACGGGCCAGTTGGCGATTCTCGTCCGCTGGCTTCCCAGTTGGGAAATCGGTTTATAGAGCAGGCAAAGGATGAGCGCGGGTAAAGTTTTCGTATTATTGCTGGCGGGAGCCGCCTTGGGAGTTGGCGCGGGAGCCGCATTCTGGCTCGCGCCGGGTGCTTCAGTCGAAACCTCCTCCCGTCCGGCCGGCGCGCTTCCCCGCGCCGCCATTACCGCGGCTCCCGCCCCGATTGTCGGCGCGCCGGCGCCGGATTTTACGTTGACGGATTTACAGGATCATTCGGTTAATCTTTACAGTTTCGGCCATAAGGCCGTGCTGATTAACTTCTGGGCCACGTGGTGCGACCCATGCCGCGAAGAATTGCCGGTCCTGGATCGCATCGCGAAGAAGTATGAAAGCTCTCTGAGCGTGATCGCCGTGGAAACGGGCGAATCGAAGGACGACGTCCGTTCCTTCGCCGAATCGCTCTCGATCGTTTCGCTCACCGTGCTTTTGGATCCGTCTTTATCGGTGCGCCGTCTCTATCTCGTACGCGGGCTGCCAACAAGCTTTTTCATCGATTCGAGCGGCATCGTCCAGCAGGTTAAAATCGGCGCCTTGGGTTCCTCCGAGGTCGATGCCATCCTGTCTCGCATGGGAGTTGTTCCATGACACTTAACCTGATTCTCTATGTCCGCTCCGATGACCCCGCCAGCGCGCAGGCCCGGCAATGGTCCGACGCGCTCCAGGCGGAATATCCCCATACGCTGGAACTCCGCGATGTGGATTCGAACCCCGCCTGGAAGCAGGCGGCTGGCGCGAAGGTGCCTGCGGCGGAGGTCAACGGCCGCCCGTTGGGCGTGCCGCTCGCAAAATCGGAGCTCGCCAGCGCGCTGGCCCTGGCGCGCGCCATCGGCCAGTATCAACAGGAGACCAAGGTGCCCCGCCCGGTGCAGGCGGTATCCGGCGCCGCCGATCGGGCGGCCGGCTGGCTTTCCCGCCACTGGCTGGCGGCTTTCAACGGATTCGTCGGTGCGTTTCTCGGCCTGTCGTTCCTCGCCCCGATATTAATGAAGATCGGCGCGACCGTGCCGGCCCGCTGGATCTACACCGTCTACAGCGCCCTCTGCCATCAGTTGGCGTTCCGCTCGTTTTTCCTCTTCGGCGATCAGTTGGATTATCCGCGCGCCGGATTCCAAGCCGCCACCGGGATCGACCCGAACGACATCTGGGCGTCGCGCGCATTCATTGGCGGCGGTTTATTTGGATATAAGATCGCGCTCTGCGAGCGCTGCGTTGCCATTTACGGCTCGATTCTTCTCGCCGGGCTTGTGTATGCGTTGCTGCGCGACAGGGTTAAAGTAAAGCCCCTGCATTGGGCGCTGTGGATTCTGATCGGCATCATCCCCATCGGGCTGGACGGCGGTTCGCAGCTCCTCAGTTACCTGCCCTTCTTCAACTTTCCCGCCCGCGAAAGCACGCCGCTGCTGCGGGTGATCACCGGCGTGTTATTCGGCGTAACCAGCGTCTGGTTCGCCTACCCGTACATGCAGGAAAGCATGGAAGAAGAGCTCGCCGGGAATCCTCCGCGAAAACCATGACCTTTCATGAACAAGGGGAATTCCGCTATTACACTTTTCCTCTCCTGGAATCGGCCCGCCTTTCGCACGCGATTCTCACCCGCCGGGGTGGCGCGAGCCGCAACCCATATCGCTCGCTAAATATGGGCTCGTCGGTCGGGGACGATCCGGCCTGCGTGATCGAAAACCGCCGCCGAGCGCTCTCCTTGTTCGATCGGCATTTGGAATCCATACCCGAACTTTTCCAGGTGCACTCGAACCAAATCCTGCTGGGCCGTCTCCCCGGCGCCGGAGAGCCCTTGCCGCAGGCCGACGGGATCGTGACGGATTCCCCGTCGCTAACGCTTATGATGCGGTTTGCCGATTGCGTGCCGATCCTGATTTACGATCCGGTCCGGAAGGCGGCCGGAATCGCCCACGCGGGATGGAAAGGCACGCTGGCCGGCGTAGCTGCGTGCGCCGTGGAAGCCTTTCGCGAGCACTTCGGCTCCCGTCCGGAGGACCTCCTGGCCGGCATCGGGCCTTCCATCGGCCCCGATCATTATGAAGTAGGCAAGGAGGTTGCGGAAGCCTTCCGTTCCACGTTCGGGCCGGCGGCGGACCAATGGCTCGTGCGCCGCGACGACGGCTTTCATTTAAACCTGTGGGCGGCCAACGAATTCATCCTGCGCCGGACGGGCGTGGAAAAAATCGAAACCTCCGGACTTTGCACGTCCTGCCATACCGACGATTGGTTTTCCCACCGCGCCGAGCACGGCCGCACCGGCCGGTTCGGCGCCATGGTCTGGCTCGGAGATTAACGGCCTGGACATTTCCATGACCGACCGCGCTTCCAGCCCGGAACCTTCCCTCGATTTGTCGGCCCTTCCCGAAAGGATCCATTCTATCCGCGCACGGATCCAGGCCGCCGCCCGGCGCGTTCATCGCGACCCCTCCGAAATCCGCCTGATCGCGGTATCCAAGGGACAGCCGGCTGCCGCGGTCCAAAAAGCGATTTCCGAGGGGTTGTGTGAATTCGGTGAGAACTACCTTGAGGAAGCTCTTCCGAAAATTCACCTCCTCTCGCCCGCCGTCACCTGGCACATGATCGGCCACGTGCAGGGCCGGAAAGCCAAAGGGGTCGTTGAAAATTTTCCCTGCGTGCATTCCGTCGACAGTGGGACCCTCGCGCAAAGGCTTTCCCGTTTTTCGGTCGAAGCCGGGCGGACGGTCCGGGTGCTCCTGGAGTGCAACCTTTCGGGGGAAGCGACGAAATCTGGATGGCCGGCATCCGATCCTTCCGCGTGGGATTCTCTTTGGCCCGCCTGGCGGGAAATTCTTCCGCTCCCGGGCCTTTGCGTCGCCGGGTTGATGACCATGGCGCCGTATTCGAACGATCCGGAGACCTCCCGTCCCATCTTCCGCACGCTGAAACGCCTGCAAGCCGCGGCCCGGGAATTTGTGCCGGGCTCCGATTGGACCGACCTATCGATGGGCATGTCGGACGATTTCGAGCAGGCGGTGGAGGAGGGCGCCACCATGGTGCGGATCGGACGGGCGTTGTTCGGAGCGCGGCCGTGAAATGCGGCGAGCAGGACGGCCCCGGGCGGGAAATGGAAAGGGCCGGATGATATAATTCCCCCGGAGCGACCAATGGCTAATTTCATCAACATGCTGGCTCTGTTGTTGACGCTTCTGGTCTTCGCGTACATCCTTTCCACCTGGGTTTTTCCGCCCTATAACGAGTTTCGGAGATCCATTGCCTCCATCGTGGACCCCATGCTGGCTCCCATTCGTCGAGTAATCCCTCCCGTCGGGATGTTCGATTTCAGCGCTTTCATTTTTCTCATTTTGGTGCAGGTGCTCGCAAATATCCTAACGGGTGCGCTGCGTTTGTAGAGGAGGATTGCATGCGTCGGTTCCGTTTTCACGACGGCCGGATCGGTTCCGCCATGGCGGTCCACGTAACTCCGCGTGCGCGCAAGGACGAACTCACCGGAATTGCCCCGGACGGCACGCTGCGGGTTCGTCTGGTCGCTCCGCCGGTGGAAGGAGCGGCCAACAAAGCTTTACTGGATCTGCTGGCGCGCATCCTCGGGGTCCGGACGAACGCGCTGGAGATCATTGGGGGAGAAAAGGGCAAGGATAAGATTGTCTCGGTGGTGGATATGGACGCCCACACCGTCGAGGAAAAGGTCAGGAAATATATCAAAGAAAACGAATCGGAGGATTGAAAAAACCGCCCCTCCGGCTGCGGTAAATCCCCCGCCCCGCCTCCTCCGGCCGCGTTCCCCATTGTTAAAATTGACAAGCCTGCGGTTGGGCTTTATAATGCGCCCGGTTTTCGGGTTGAACCACCGTTTAGGGCAAATCCGCCCTCTTCGAGCCCGAGACCCAAACGCAGGGCAATGGCTGGACGGGCTGCAGGATAGGGCATCTTCCGGAGGAGAATTTTCAACGCCGAACCTCTCCATCCCCCGGTTTTCTTTCCCCCTCCCTGACTCGGCGATGGTGTAAGGTGCGTCGAGCCTTTTTTTCTCTACCGGCCGCACACCCCCTGTTTACGAAAGGAGGTGAAATACCATGGCTACTGTTATCTTACGTCCGAACGAGAGTCAGGACAGTCTGCTCAAACAATTCCGCAAGAAAGTCACCCGTTCGGGCATACTCAGCACGGTCCGAAGAAAACGATGGTTTGTCTCCAAGAGTGAATTGCGCCGCATTCAGAAAAAGAAATCCATTCGCCGGCTAAAGCGCCGGGAACGCAAGGGTGATGAAGGCGATTAAATTTCTTTTTGCGGATCGGCGTATGGTCTTCGAACGGGATCGGGAGAAGGCATGGCCAAGGAAGAAAAAATAGAAATGGAAGGCCTGATTGTGGAAGCGCTGCCCGGGACGATGTTCCGGGTGTCGCTCTCATCCGGCCATACGGTGCTGGCCTACCTCTCCGGGAAAATGCGAAAGAATTACATCCGGATTCTTCTGGGGGACCGGGTGAAGGTGGAACTTTCCCCGTATGACCTTACCCGCGGCCGGATTACGTACCGGTTTAAGAAATCCAGCGGGGAGGGAGAACCCCTTGAAGAGAATGCACAACCGAAATAAAAAAAACCGGAGCCAACGCTCCGGTTTTTTTTTATTCGTTTATTTTTTCGCCACAAGCGCGATCCAATCCTGGCGGATCCGTTTTTCCTCCAGCCGCAATCCTTGTTGATGGAGGGCTTCCTCCACCGCCGCCGATTGATCCTCCAGAATTCCGGACAGCACCAGGCGCCCGCCCGGCGCGACGGTCCGGGCCAGCCCGTCCGCGAGCATCTCCCGTAAAACCATCGCCAGAATGTTCGCCGCAACCAGCGGCGCGGAACGCCCTTCCTGCAATAGCTCCGGGAGCGATCCGGACCGAATTTCGATGGACGATTGCACCCCGTTGAGCAGAACGTTTTCACGCGCCACGCGGACCGCCTGCGGATCGATGTCCAACCCGAACGCCTTTCCGGCGCCCAGCTTGACCGCCGCGATCGCGAGAATTCCTGATCCACAACCCAGATCGATAATGTCGATTCCAGGATGGATCAGATCCTCGAAGGCCTCCAGGCACAATTGGGTGGTCGGGTGCAGGCCGGTGCCGAACGCCATGCCGGGATCAAGCCGCAGCACGACATTGCGCGTGTACGGCGCGGGATCCATCCACGACGGGACAATTTGCAGGCGGCGGCCGATGCGGACGGGGTGATAGTTTTTCTTCCATTCCACTGACCAGTCTTTTTCGACCACCTCGCGCCACTCCGGCTCGGGCAGGGGCGCGATCCGTCCCAGATGCCAGAGCGCTTCCTCCAGCCGGGAGCGGCGCTCCGCCAACTCCGCGTCGGCCGGAAGATAGGCGCGCACCGTCAGCGGCCCCGTGGGCCTGCCCTCGCCGTCGGGATCGGGTTCGATCTCGTCGTACCCGAGCGCGACTCCGCCGGAGGCGAACCGGGCCATTACGTCCGCGACGGATTCAGCCAGTTCCTCTTTCACCTTCAGCGAGACTTCCCACCAGGCCGGCAGGGGGTGTTCCTCACTCACGAAGAATATCCTTGAGGGCGTCCAGCAAGGTATGTTTTTGGGGTTTTGGGGGGGATTCATGCGCGATCCCGAGCTGGGTGAGCAATTTTTTTTGCTCCGCGGTCAGGGTTGCGGGAATCACGATATTGACCACGACGAACACATCCCCGCGCCCGCCCTGCTGCAGGTGCGGGACACCCTTGCCGCGAAGCCGGAAGACTTGCCCTGGCTGTGTTCCGGCTGGGATATGCAACGTCGTCTCGCCGCTGGCGGTTTCCACCGCCACATCCGCACCCATCGCGGCCTGCACAAAATTAATTCCGAGTTGCAACCAGAGGTCGCTGTTCCGGCGCAGAAAGAATTCGTGGGGTTTCACCTGCACGAGGATGAACAAACTCCCCGCCGGACCGCCGAAGGTTCCCGGTTCGCCTTCTCCGGACAGACGGATTTGCGTACCGTCATCCACTCCCGGCGGAATGGGGACTTTGAGCTTGCGGGTTTTCCGCTCCACCCCCTTGCCGCGGCAATTTTTACAGGGCGAGGAAACGATCTCTCCCAGACCCCCGCATTTCGAGCAGACCGCCACGTTGACCATCGAGCCCAGGAACGTCTGGCGCATCCGCCGTTCCTCGCCGGTTCCCTGGCAAACCGGGCAGCGTTCGGGGGTCGTCCCCGGCTCCGCCCGCGATCCGCGGCATATGGAACAGACCTCCATGCGGGTGATGTCCACCTCTTTTTCCACGCCGCTGATGGATTCTTCAAAACTCAGGGGAACGACGGTTTGCAAATCGGCTCCCTTGCGCGGCGAACGGCGGGAGCGTCCCCCGCTCATTCCAAACCCGCGGAAGAACTCCTCGAACAAGTCGCCCAAATCCTCGAATCCGACTCCCGCTCCAAACGGTGTGCCGCTGAGCCCGGCGTGGCCGAAGCGGTCGTACGCGGAACGCCGTTGTTCGTCGGACAGCACGTCGTAGGCTTCGTTGATTTCCTTGAAGCGCTCCTCGGCTCCCGGTTCCTTGTTCACATCCGGATGGTAGCGCTTGGCCAAAGCGCGATACGCAGTCCGGACGGATTTCGGAATTGGCGTTGCGCGGAACCCCGAGAATTTCATAGTAATCACGCGTTGTTGGCATCTGTTCTATGTCACCGGGATTTTTGTACGCGAATATCGCGGATGGGATGGGGAAGTGGATTTGTTCTTAAAGCTATCCGCGCAATCCGGATTTTCCTTTAATCCGCGTACCGGAATTGGTTCCAAATCGCCCTTGGCGTCGTTCTGAATAGAAAACCAAATTCCCTGCCCGGGATCTTTTCCGGGCAGGGAAAAAAGCGTTCACGTTCCGCGCTACATCGGCTTGAATTCGCCCTCGACCACATCCCCGCTCCCGCCCCCCGGCTCCGGGCCCGGCCCACCGCCGGGGGTGCCGCCGGGGGTCTGCTGGGGTCCGCCTCCGCTCCCGTACATCGAGGAGCCGACGGCCTGCAGAGCGCGGGCCAGTTCGTCGGCCGCGCGTTGGATGGCCGGAAGGTCCTTGCCCTGCAGCGCACTGCGCAGCGAGGTTACTTTGGCGTTCACATCGTCGCGCGCGGCGGAGGGGATTTTATCCCCCAGTTCGCGCAGGGTTTTTTCCGCGCTGTAGATCGCGCTGTCGGCGGCGTTGCGGATTTCGATTTCCTCCTTGCGCTTGCGGTCCTCGTCGCGGTGGGTATCGGCCTCGCGCGTCATCCGCTCCACCTCGTCCTTGGCGAGCCCCGAAGACGGCTGGATGGTGATGTGCTGCGAGCGGCTGGTGGCTTTGTCCTGCGCCGTCACCTTGAGGATGCCGTCGGCGTCGATGTCGAAAGTGACTTCCACCTGCGGGATTCCCCGCGGCGAGGGCGGGATGCCGTCGAGGATGAATTTCCCGAGCGACTTGTTGTCTCCCGCCATCGGGCGTTCGCCCTGCACCACGTGGATTTCCACGCTGGTCTGCATGTCCGACGCGGTGGAAAAGATCTGGCTCTTGCGCGCCGGGATCGTGGTGTTGCGTTCGATCAGCGGAGTGGCGACGCCTCCCAGCGTTTCCACGCTAAGCGTGAGCGGGGTGACGTCCAGGAGGAGAATATCCTTTACTTCGCCGCCCAGTACGCCGGCCTGGATCGCCGCGCCAGCCGCCACCACCTCATCCGGGTTCACGCCCTTGTGCGGCTCCTTGCCGAAGATTTTCTTCACCGCTTCCTGCACGGCCGGCATGCGCGTCATTCCGCCCACCAGGACCACTTCGTTGATGTCCGCCGGTTTGAGCCGCGCGTCCTCGAGCGCCCGGTTGACGGGCTGGACCGAGCGGTCGATCAGGTCGCCGGTGAGTTGTTCGAGCTTGGCCCGCGTGAGGGTCATGGTCAGGTGCTTGGGGCCGCTGGCGTCGGCGGTGATGAACGGCAGGTTGATCTCGCTTTGCAGCACCGTCGACAGTTCGATCTTGGCTTTCTCGGCGGCTTCCTTGAGCCGCTGGAGCGCCTGACGGTCCTTGCGCAAATCGATCCCTTCACTCTTCTGGAACTCGTCGGCAATCCAGGTGATCACCCGCTGGTCGAAATCGTCGCCGCCCAGGAAGGTGTCGCCGTTGGTGGATTTCACCTCGAAGACCCCGTCGCCCACGTCGAGGATGGAGATATCGAACGTCCCTCCGCCCAGGTCGTAGACGGCGATGGTCTCGTCCTTTTTCTTGTCGAGGCCGTAGGAGAGCGACGAGGCGGTCGGCTCATTGATGATCCGCATCACGTCCAGGCCCGCGATCTGCCCCGCGTCTTTGGTGGCCTGGCGCTGCGAGTCGTTGAAGTAGGCCGGCACCGTAATCACCGCCTGGGTGATCGACTGCCCGAGATACCCCTCGGCGTCGGTTTTAAGTTTGGCCAGGATCATCGCGGAAATTTCCGGCGGCGAGTATTCCTTTCCGCCCATATGCACGCGGATGTCGCCGTTGGAGGCCGCGGTCACTTTGAAGGGCACGAGCGTAATGGCGCGCTGCACTTCGGGGTCGCTGAATTTACGGCCCATGAACCGCTTGATGGAGAAGATCGTGTTTTCCGAATTCACCACCGCTTGGCGCCGGGCCAACTGGCCCACCAGCCGCTCCCCGGTTTTCGGATTGACCGCCACCACCGAAGGAACGAGCGGGGATCCCTCCGCGGCGGGGATGACCTTCGGGTCGCCGCCTTCCATCACCGCGACGACGGAATTGGTGGTGCCCAGATCGATGCCGATAATTTTGCCCATCTTGTTTTCTCCTTCTAAATTTTCATCCGTTTTCCGGAGGCGGATTGGCCTCGGCCCGGCAGGCCACCCGCACCTGAGCCGGACGGAGCACCCGATCGCCCAAACGGTATCCGCACCGGATGGTTCCCAGAATTTCTCCGTCCTTTTTGTCCGGACAAGGCTCCATCGTGACGGCCTCATGCAGACCGGGGTCGAATTCCGAACCCGTTTGCGCCTCGAAGGAAGTGACCCCTTCCGCTTCCAGCGCCGCCACTCCCTTGCGGTAGATTATTTCCACCCCCGCGGCCCATTGCCCCGGGTTTTCCGCGGCTGACTTTTCTTTCAGCGCCCGCTCGAAATCATCCAGGATCGGGAACCAGCGCGAGGCGGCCCGGCCGACGGCCTGGATCCGGGCTTCGGCTTCATTGCGCTCGATCCGCTTGCGATAATTCGAAAAATCGGCCTGCGTGCGTTTCCATCCGTCCAGATACTCGTCGGCTTGGGCCCGGGCTTTTTCCAATTCGGCCTGAACCGAAGAGGGCGCCTCGACGGCCGCGGACGCTTCCTCCGGCGCCGGCTCCGAAGGAATCGGCGCTTCTTCCGTTGAATGTTTTTCGTGCGGCAACTTCTTTTTTTCCGTCATGGGCTTTCGCGTTTATCCCGCTCTCGCGGGATGATGATTACCCCGCAGCTTGCCCCGCACTCCAATATATTAATGGAAGAATGCGGGGCTTGCTGCGCAGTTCTTGGGGGTTGCGCTCCTTGATACCGCGCGGTCATTTATTTTCCCTCCGGCCGGAGGATGATCCGCCGGACGCCGCCTTCAACCGTTCAGCGATTCCGAGACCAGATCGCTCATCACCGAGGAGACGTAGCGGACCGCGGAAATGGTTTTTCCGTAGGCCATCCGCATCGGTCCGATAACTCCGAGCGTTCCGGTGGCCAGCCCCGGCGCGCCATAGCGGGCGATCACGATCGAGCACTCGCGCAGATCCTCCCAATCGCCCTCGCCGCCGATGACCACCTGCACGCCCCCGACTTCGGAACCGAGCGCCCGGGATAGAAATTCCCCCAGCAGATTCTGTTCCTCAAGCATGCGCAGGGTCCGGCTGGCCAGATCCGGATCGGAAAATTCCGGAGCCTTGATCACGTTGGTCAGTCCGTCATGGACGATGACCGCCGTGGCGACGAAATCGGCCCGGCGCATCAGATCCATCACCACGGAGGTAACGGCCCGCGTCAGGGGCGGCATCGCTTCCAGCTTCGCTTCCACCGCCGCCGCGTCCGTTCCATCCAATTCTTCGTTAATCTGATTTGCGATTTGCGACAACTCTTCCTGATCCAGCGGCTCATCCAGCGAAATAAACTGCTGCTGCACTTTGCCGTCCTGCAACACCAGCACCAGCAGCGCCTGGCGCCCTTTGATGGAGATCAGCTGCAATTGCCGGAAAACCGCCTTCTCCGCCATGGGAGCGGTCACGAGCGACGCCGCGCTGGAATGACGGGCGAGGATCGCGGCGGCCAGGCGCATCCATTGATCCATATCCCCGCGGGCCTGAAAGAATTGGTGGCTGATAGTTCGCTTTTCGGCCGCGGGAAGCTCGGTTTCCCCAAGCAACCGTTGCACAAAATAGCGGTATCCATCCTCCGTCGGCACCCTTCCGGCGGAGGTGTGCGGCTGGCGTAGATAACCCGCTTCGGTGAGGATCAGCATATCGTTGCGGGTCGTCGCCGAGCTGAAATCAAGCCGGAATTTGTCCACCAGGTTTTTCGAGGCGACCGGCTGGGCTGACTCGACGTACTCCCGGACAATTAAACCAAGAAGAAACTCCTGTCTTTCAGTGAGTTTCTGCACTTTGTTGCTCCTTTAGCACTCAACGCTCGAGAGTGCTAATAGATTGAAAAAGATAATACCATGGGTTTGAGAGAGAGTAAGAAAAAAGGCGTTTAACAGTTCTCTAATGAATGACCGCGTGGCAAGCCGCGCGGTATCAAGGAGCGTAACCCCCAAGAACTGCGTAGCAAGCCCCGCGCTCTGCGATTAATAAAGAGGAGTGCGGGGCAAGCTGCGGGGTATTATCATCCCGCGAGAGCGGGATAAAGCGAAGTTAAGAACCTCGGCCGGCGTCTTTGACCGGGAGCGGACACCGGCTTGGGATTCACTTTTTTTCTTGGGGAGGTTGCGCGGGCCGTTCTTCCAAATTCAGCGTATACCCTTTGCCCCGAACCGTCCGGATCAGGCCGGGATGCCTCGAATCTTTTTCGATTTTCCGCCGCAGCCGCACGATATGCGGGTGCACGATGCTCTTGGCTTCGCTTTCGTTAAGATCGTAACTCAGCGCGTCGCGGGCGATGCGGCGCGAAGAATAGACGTCTCCCGGGGTGGACATCAGCAAGGCCAGGATATTCTCCTCGCTGGCCGTCAGGACCGCGGTGTGGATTTTTCCTTCCCATTGGAGCGTAGCCTGGCGGTTGTCGCGGTCGAGCGTCACCGGGCCCGCATGCAGGAAGCGCTCCTGCGGCTGCGGGATTCCGCCACCCGCGGGCAGGGGAGCTTCCGTTTTCATCTGTTCCAGCGCGGCGATCGCCGTCTCCAGCGAGTGTTTCTGCTGCAATTCGGTCATGCGCCGGCGCAACGCTTTCCGGATGGCCGCTTCCACCTGGTCGAGCGAAGCGGGTTTCATCAAATAATCCACCACCATTCCGGATTTCAGCGAGGCCAGGGCGCTTTCCATGGCGGCGTGTCCGGTCAGGATGATCACTTGCAGGCTCGGCCTGATCTGTTGCGCCTTTTGCAGCACTTCCATGCCGTCCATCTCCGGCATGCGGATGTCCAGCATCATCAGGTCGTAGGATAGGCGGGTGATTTTCTCCACCGCCTCCGCACCGCTGCGCGCCTCGTCCACGTAATTGTAGCCGCGCAGCTTGAGCGATCGGCTTAGAGCCAGCAGCACATTGGCATCGTCGTCGACGATCAGAATTCGGGCTTCCGGAAGCAGGGGCGAAGGGGGGGGCGAATCCATGGCGCTCTCCGATCTAGGCGCTGCGCGCCGCAAAGGGAAGATCGATGGTGAATACCACGCCTTGACGACGAGGCAAATTGTCCACCCGGATCGAGCCGTGGTGCCTTTGCAGGATGGCGTGGGAAATGCTCAGGCCGAGCCCGGTTCCTTCCGCGCGCGTGGTGAAGAATGGGTCGAAGATGCGCGGCAGGGTCTCGGATGGAATCGGCGGGCCGTCGTTGGTGAATGTTATTTCCGCCCGATCCTGGCGGGATCGGATCCGGATTTCCATGCGTCCCTTTCCCTGCATGGCGTGGACGCCGTTGAGGACGATGTTCAGAAAAACCTGGATCAACTGCCCGGCCGCCGCCTGAACCGGCGGAAGATCCTGGGGAAAGTCGGTGAGAATTTCCACCCGCTGATTGCGGAGATAATTCTGGCTGAGGGCCAGCGTCTGTTCGAGGATTCCGGTGAGGGATACGGGCTGGAGGATGTCCGGCGCCGGGCGGGCGAACCCCAACACCCGGCGGGTGGTCTCGTCCAACCGTTCCACTTCGCGCTCCAGGATCCCAAACGACTGCTCGCGTTCCTCGTCGCTGAGCGGGTAGGAGCGGATGAGCTCCAGATGCGAGCGCAGCGCCTGCAACGGGTTGTTGATCTCATGCGCCAAGGAGGCAGCCACCCCGCCGATCGCCGCCAGACGCTCCGTCCGCTCGGCTTCGTCCATGACCTGCTGGTAATGGGTGATGATTTCCCCGATGACCAAGAGCTCCGGCGCGGATCCGGATCGCCCGCGCAGCGGGAAGGCGTGCACCCGGAAGACCTCCGTTCCGCGCGGCAGCGATACGCTCACCTTTTCGCGGTTGACCGCGTCCGTCGTCTGCAATGCATCCACGATTAACCGGCGGATGTCCTCCGGCGTGGCCGGATTTTTCAGGAGGTTCAGGCCGATCACCTTCCGGACTGAAATCCCCTGACGCCGCAGTTCGCGGATCGCTTTGGGATTCACTTCGAGAATCGTCCCGCTGGAATCCAGGAACGCGATGAGAAAAGGAGCAGCCGTAAGAATGCTGCGATAGCGCGCTTCGGAAACGGCCAATTGTCCTTGTAGCATGGAGTTTTCCAGAAGCGTTTCCATCGACTGCGCGAGCGAAATCAGGGCGCCGAATCCTCGGGCGTCCAGCGCTTCCGCCCGGGTGTGGACGAGAAACAGCACGCCGCGCGGGGCTTTGAGGGGCAGCGGGATGGCCAGAAACCCGCCGCAATCCTTGCCGGCCGGCGGGTAGATCTGTGGCAGGAGAAGGGGGTCGGACGTGTAGACGGCTGTTTGCTTTTCGTACGCCATGCGCAGCAACGGATACTTGGCCCACGGCAGACGGTCGGGCAATCGATCGGCGCGCGCTCCCAAACGCTGGTATACCGTGCACATCGATCGGGAGGAATCGGTAAACGCAATTCCCGCCAATTGAACGCCGGGAGAAAGCCCGAGGCACGCCCTCAGGACCGCGGAGACCGCCCGGCGGCGGCTCGACAAATCATGGTGCCGTTGCGCGTTTGTGGATCCTTCCAAATCGACCGGCGGCTTCCCGGAACGAACAGCGCGCCCAGAGTCCGCAGGTTGGCGATTCGCTTTTTTTATCAGTGGAAGGGATTTCCAAGCGGAGGAGTGGACGCGAAAACCGGCTTCCATCAGAATGGACCGGATCCTCGGCGAGTGTGTTTTTCCGGAGGAAATGAGGATGATCGACGGCTTACCTTGAGCATTTCTAGTTACCGGCCTCACGCTGCCCACCCCTCTGCCAAGCGGAGTTTCTCATTTCGATATTACCAGAATCCATTCCGATTGACTACAGACGGTCCCGGTACGCTCTCCATTCTGCCGTAGAATTTCACGCCGTATAACTGCGTAGTGAGCGGCGGTCTGAAATCCGGGATTCCTCTGTATAGCTTATTGTAGGATGGATGCTGTCATTTTTTGTAAAACCGGGATTAAATCCCTGCGCTCCAATCAATTCCACCGCATTCATCGGACTGGACTCCGCCGGCAACTTTCAATTCTCATGGCCGAACCGAAAATTTTCGAATTCGCCCAACCCCGCCGCGGTCGAGACCGTCGTCCCGGGGAGAGAAGATTCAAACGGCTTTCGTTGGGACTTTACTCTTCCTTTGAGTGGATTCCGTGCGGATCGAGCCACTCAGCGATGCTTTGTTTGTCCGTGCGTTTTCCATTCGAATTATCGTGCTCTGGAATTCTGAGGGGTGATCCATCGCGGCAAGGCAATCGCCAGCGCCGCCGCGGTCTTCGCGTCCTCCAGATTTCCCTCTTCGAGTTTTTTCCTTAACTCGGCCATCGAAAATTTTTCCGGTTGCAGCACCTCGTCCTCGTCGCCGGGAATTTTATCTGCGCGAAGACCCTCAGCCAGGAAAACCTGCATGAACTCCGTCGCGTAGCCCGGAGCCAGAAAGAATCCTCCGATGCGTGTGAGTTTCCCGGCGGCCATTCCGATTTCTTCGCGCAACTCGCGCCCGGCGCACGCCGCCGGAGCTTCCCCCGGTTCGAGCGTCCCGGCCGGGAGCTCGAGCAGCTCGCGCCCGGCCGCGTGCCGGTACTGGCGCACCAGCCAGATTCCGCCGTCGTCGTCCACCGGCACCATCACGACCGACCCCCGATGCTCAATAATCTCCAACCCGGTTTCTTTCCCGTTCCCCAAACGGACTCGGTCGACGCGCAGAGCAAGCACGCGGCCGGAATATTTCTTTTCCGAAGCTATAACCTCATTGGCCATGATCGGCTCCGATCCTTCGGCTCATCGATGGGCGTACCCTTTCCGCCCTTTTAGCAGGAGTGAACGCGGCTGGAATTTCACGGGCGTTATTCCCTAAACCAGCTTCATCGCCGCGTAACCCGTGAGCGCCAAGATCAGCGGCGCCAGTATCATCATCCAGGCAAGGATGCCAAGACAGCCTTTTTTCTTTTTTCGCGTCTGCTGCTCATAGAAGGAAACACCCGTCCCAGGGATGGATACGGTTTCCCGCGTTCCGCGCGGCCCCTCGGAAACGTGAACCGGGCCCACTCCTTCGGAGAGACCAACGCCCGATTTACTGAGGTTTATTCGAATTCCCGGCAATATTTTAAAGGATTTGTGGAAACGGATCGGCATGTTTTCATCTCCCTTTATCGTTTCAAGGCAACCACAATGTCTCCGTTCAGGTCATGGGTTGATTTTCTTAAATTTTCCTCGCTCTCGGCAACCTATTGCACCAACTTTTTAAAGAGAAATTCGGTAAACCTCGAGATCCTACCATACCCGAATCTCATTCGGACGAAGCGCTCCAATTTTAAGTCATTTACAAATTATCGGAAACAACAAATTCGGCAACCCCGCGAAATCCGAAATAGCGCGCCTGGCAAGAATCTGGCAACTGTATCGATCAAAGACACAAAAACAGCCCGTCTTGCCAACGGCCGCAATTCGGTTAATATAGTGTTATGGATTCCTCAGGATCGAATACCGGGCCGCGGCGCAACCGGACGCGGTTTTACGTCTGGACGATCGGCCTGGCTGCGGCTCTCGCGACGGCGTTCATCACCTTCGCTCCGTCCGCGCTATCCCCGGATGCGATCCGCGCTTCCTTTGCCGGAGTGATCAATCCCACTCCCGGCGGGCTGGGACCGATCGCACCCTTCAAATTGCCGATCGGGATCATCGCCGGCCATTCCGGTAACAACTCAGGCGCCACTTGCAACGACGGCCTGACGGAGGTCTCCATTAATGAAGACGTCGCCATGCGGGTAAAGGCTATCCTGGAACGGCAGGGCTATATGGTGGATCTGCTTCAGGAGTACGATCCCCGCCTGGCAGGCTACAAAGCTATGGCGGTGGTCTCCATTCACGCCGATACCTGTGATTACATCGACGACAATGCCACCGGCTTTAAAGTGGCCGCCTCCAAAGCCGGCAAGGCCGCGCAATCCTCGCAATATCTCACCGCCTGCCTGGAAAGCCGTTACGCCGCCGATACCGGATTGCAAAACCATCAGGGCAGCATTACCCGGGACATGACCGACTATCACACCTTCGGCGAGGTGGATTCCTCCACCCCGGTGGCGATCATCGAAGTGGGTTTCATGTACCTGGATCGAACGTTTCTGACCCAGCATGCCGACCGCGTGGCCCAGGGTGTGGCCGACGGCGTTCTGTGCTTTACGCGGAATGAAACAGTTCCCACGGCCGTTCCTTCCACGCCATGACCGCACTCCTCCCTTCCCGTTCGCAGCTATCCCAAGCTCTCGCCAGCGGAGTGGACGCTCTGTCTCAGGGCAAAAGGGCCGAAGCCGGCGATTGGGCCCTGCGCGCGGTGTTCCTGGACCCGCTCTCGGAGGACGCCTGGCTGCTGCTATCCGCCGTTGTCCCGCCGAGCCGCCGCAGGGCGTATCTGGACCACCTGTTGAAAATCCATCCCGAGAGCGAGAGCGCCCGACAGGCCCAAGCCGAGCTTGATTCCCGCGGGTTTATGGCGACGAATTCCACGGAAGATCAACCGCTGCCTACGCCGGATGAGATCCTCGCCCTGATAAATCCCTCCGCGTCCGTTGCTCCGGCCGCCACCGTCGCGGAAAATAATCCGGCCCCGCCTCCGCAGGAATCAAAGGCCATAGCGCAATCTTCGGCCCGGCCGGCACCCAGGGAAAACGGGCGCAGGGGTTTGCTGGGCGGAAAAGGATTCCGCTGGGGGGCGATTTTGCTTTCCGTGTCGTGCCTATTGGCCTTGACCGCGACCGCGTTCGGCAGCGCGGTAACCAACGCGCAGGAGCCGCCCGTTCTGGCGCGCGTGGTCAAGGAACAAAGCGCGATCCCTCCAACATTCACTCCCTCCTTTACTCCCACGGTCACCGCGTCGTTTACGCCGACCTTCACCGCCACCTTCACTCCTTCGCCGACGTATACCGCGACCGACACGCTGATTCCCAGCTCAACTCCCGTGCCGGAGATTTATTACGAGCCGGGTTCGGGGGGCGAACGCTGGATCGATGTAGATATTTCCGCCCAAGAGGTGACCGCCTACGAAGGCAACACGCCGGTCCGCACGTTCATCGTGTCGACCGGGGTAGCGGCGCATCCGACGGTCATTGGCCGTTTTCACATCTACGTCAAACTGCGGTACGACCTCATGGTCGGCCCCGGATATTATCTGCCGAACGTTCCCTATGTGATGTACTTCTATGAAGGCTACAGCCTTCACGGCACCTACTGGCATCACAATTTCGGGACGCCCATGAGCCACGGATGCGTGAATATGTATACTCCCGACGCGGAATGGTTGTATTACTGGGCCTCGGTTGGCACGCTGGTCAACACTCATTGGTAATCCATTCTCCGATCGGTAAAACCCGAATCAAAAGCAATTCCAGCAATCCTGCTTATGAATTTTACCGGCCGCCAAACCTGCCGGACGAATGCCAAAATATTGTCCGGTTCTCCCGAATTAGTGGATTAAGCTGAACGCCCGAGAAGCACCAGGGAAAGGCCGGGGCCGGACCCATCCCAGGAAGCGCGAAAGCCGGCCGCCCGTTACCAACGGCCGGATTCCCGCATTGTAGACCGGCTAATTCTTCGCGGGGAAGGTTCGAAATCCAACGGAAAAATATACGTTCCTCGAACAATTCCGGTGGATAATGGATTTCCGCATATTCGGCCAACCGTGGATCGAAGCCGGGTTCCCCTCGGGTCTCTGAATCTCCGGCAAGGAGCGAAGGTGAACGAACCGCTTTTTCTTGGTTTGGTTTATTCGGGGGACGGGAAACAACTTTCCTCCGCCCATGTGGGGGAGGATGCTTTCTACGTCCTTGATGACGCCGGGTTTCTGCGCCACATCCGCGCGCGGCCGCTCGACGAATCCATCCTGCGCTGGTTATGGGAGCAGATCCGCGGCCACGAGCAGGAGTTGGCCGCGCAGGCGGCGCGGATGACCGGGCAGGAGGACGTCTTTTCGCACGCTGTGCTGCAGAACAGCCTGACCCATCCGGAGGCATACCTTGATGAAATCTTCCGCCAGGGCCTTCCGGAAAGCACGCGGATGTGGATGGGGATGATGGGGTTTCGCGCCGTGGTTGATCTCCACGGAGAATTGCTGCGTGTCGAGCAGCCTTCGGGCCCCGCGGGCGAGAACGACGAATGACGCGGGAGCGGCCGGATCGAGGCGCCGATCCGAAAATCGGAAAGCCGTCTTTATTTACAGAAAGGGACCATGAACGCGGATATTCTGGAAGTCGCTGAATCGAATTTTGAATTGGAGGTTGTCCACTATTCCGCGGAAACTCCCGTGGTGGTGGATTTTTGGGCGTCCTGGTGCGGTCCCTGCCGGATGCTTGGCCCAATGGTCGAGAAATTGGCGGTCGAAGCGGCAGGTGCGTTCCGGCTGGCCAAAGTGAACGTCGATGACAATCCGGGGCTTTCGGCGCGGTTCGGCGTGCAGAGCATTCCACTCCTTATGGCCTTCCGGCAGAGCAAGGTCGCCGGTCAATTGCTCGGCGCCCAACCGGAAGAAGCGGTGCGAAAATTCCTCCGCATCCTTGCCCCCGGCCCGGCTCAGCAGGCGCTGGCGGAAGCCGCCGGCTGGCTCACGGCCCGGCATTGGAGCGAAGCCGAACAAGCGGCTCGCCGCGCTTTGGAATTGGATCGCGCCAGCGGCACCGCCGGGTTGTATTTGGTCAAGGCGCTGCTCTGGCAAGGGAAGGGGGCCGAGGCCCTCGGGCAGATCGAACGCTTTCCGCCCGGCAGCGAGATCGTCTCCGCGCAACGGCTTCAGCCGCTGGCCGCGCTGATGGCCGAGGCCGGATCGAGCGGGGATTTGGGCGCGGACGATGTCGAAGCCGGTTACCTGCAGACGGGCCGGTTGCTTCTGCGGGGCAACTTTCCGGCCGCGCTCGACGGCTTGCTGGGCCTCCTCCGGCGCGACAAGCACTATCGCCGCGACGACGCGCGCAGGGTTTTTCTCGCCGTCTTGGAATTGCTGGGGGACGACGATCCGCTCACCCGCCCGTACCGCGACGAATTGGCGTCGGTCCTCTTCTGAGGAGATTGTCTTTGAAAAAAAAGGCGGACTGCGGTCCGCCTTTTTTAAGGAGGAATTTGCCGATCGGCTAAAAGCTGATTTCCAGGCTGCCCCATTCCATGGGATTGAGAGGCTTGGATCGTTTGGCCACGGTGGAAATCAACCCGTCCTGCTGGGCGGTGGCAGGGTGGTCGTTATCGGATATCGAGAAAACAAATCCATACGTTTCGCCGCCGAGGGGCGACACCCCGAACACGCTCCATGGAATCCGCGCTTCCAGAAGCCACCCGGGCGCATCCGGCGCGGCGGTAAAGTTGGCGGCGATGGAAAAGCTCTTGGCGCCCGTTTTTCCCGCGGGATACCACAAATAGGCGGATGGTCCTCCCAAACTTCGATCCTGCAGGTACCCGGGCGAAATCCCCAGTTGAAAGTCGTCTCCGTTCATAGTAGGATCGCAATAATCGGCTTTCAAATCCGTGTCGAGCAGAATTTCCAGGCTGTCCCCTTTATACAAGTTGGCACCACCGCTCGTCTCTTGAACGAAGATGTTGTCCGCCACCTTTACGGCCAGGTAAAGATACGTTTTGTCCCAGCGCATCCCGTACCGCGCCGTGTTTTCAGATTTCCCAAAAACGAGATTGGGGACGGAATATCCCAGGAAATTGCTCCAATCGGAAAGCGAACCGTCGACGGCGGGCGGGGCGGCCGTGAAGTAGGCCGAAACCGGTGTTGCGTTTTCGGACGGACGCAGGTTCTGCGGCGTGCAGGCGCCGGCGGAAGCGACCGTGATTTTCACCCAGATGAATTTCGTCCCATTGGGCTCGACGCCGAACCGCACACCCTGCGGGGTTTGAATTTTCCAGAATCCCTGGTAGGTCCCTGCAGCGGAAGGGGCGGTGAGATTGACCGAGAAGGTGTAGATCGCATTCGGAGGAACGCTGGCCGTGAAGGGGATGGAAGCCGGTCCCCCCATCGAATCGCCGTGGTCGAAAGCGAGCGCGTATCCGCGGCCCCAGGTGCAGGTGCCGATATTCTTCAGAGTCCAGGTTTTAATAAACGCGGACCCCGGCGCGAAGGACGTTGCATCGGGGATGGTCTCGCCGATGGACATCGCTAGATTGGTGCAATCGGGAGCCGTGGGCGAAATCGTGGCCGACGGCGCCGGCGAAACGGTATCCCCGCCCTGTGAGGAGGGGTTCGCCGACCGTAGTGAGGTCGGCGTCAGCGGATTATGAAAGAGCGCGGTGACGGTCAGATTGGGGGTTGGGAAGGCGATCCGCGTCGACCTCACCGGCGCCGGCAGAACACACGCCCCGAGGCAGATTACCAGAAGGAACGCCGCCAAGGATGAAGTATGCGAAAAATTTTTCATAATGTATTTGCCTTCGGAAAAAACCATCCCGCCACCGGCGGGAACGCGGTTGTGATTCCTGCCAAGAAATTGAAATTCAACATCGTCATGGAATCCGTCAATCCGTTTGATCTGACTTTAGCCGCTCACGGACGCCACAAGGTTCCTGCGGTTTATCCCGCTCTCGCGGGATGATGAATACCCCGCAGCTTGCCCCGCATTTCTCTATATTAATCGAAGAGTGCGGGGCTTGCCGCGCGGTCATTCATTATATATCGCCCGCGTTGCTTCGACCATTATAAAAAAAGAGGCGGACGAAACGTCCGCCTCTTGTATCCAACTTCCGGTTCCTTTACGGTCCGGTTTTGACCTCGACTTCGAGTGTGCCCCAAATCGTCGGGTTGGAGGGATAGGTCCGATTGGGATCGGTGGAAATCATGCCGTCCTGCTGGACCAGCCCAGCATGATCATCGTCCGATACAGACAACGCAAACCCGTAGTACTCGCCGCCGGCAGGTGTAACCCCGAAGATATTCCACGGGATTTTCACGATCATCACCCATCCGGTGGTCGCGGCCCAGCCCGCCGGGGTGACAGACGCCGAAGCATAAATGACCTTGGCGCCTGCTTTGGCGGCCGGATACCATAACCAGGCGGCCGGAGCCGTTGCGCCCGAACCGGCCGAGATCCCCAGTTGATAATCGTCGCTGCTCATCGACGTATCGCAGTAATCGCCCTGAAGGTTCGTATCGAGGAGGATTTCGACGCTGTCGCCCTTGTACATGTTGGCGCCGGGACCGGCTTCCTGATAGTACACAGGGTCGATGACATCGATCGCCAGATAGAGATTTTCGGAATCCCACTTGAAGGCGAACGTCGCGGTTTCCGAGGTGGTTCCAAAGACCTTGGTGGACATGGAATCGACCAGCGGAATGGTCCACTCCGTCCCAATTAAAGTCCAATCGATGGTCGGCGGGGTACCGCCGGTTTGATACGCCTCGATCAACGATCCGTTGGCGGTCGGCCGTCTCTGTTGCGCATTGCACGCCGGCGCCAGCGGGACGGTGGTGATCCGCACCCAAATCGCCGGGTTGGTTGCGTTAATCCCAAACCGCACTCCCTGGGGCGATTGAAGTTTCCAGAATCCCTGGAACTGGCCGCTCGTAGCGGGCGCAGTGAGATTTACGCTGAAGGTGTACAGCGCATTCGGCGGTACGCTCGCGGTAAGCGGAACGGACGCGGGTCCGCCCATCTGGTCGCCGCTATCGAACACGAGCGAATACCCTGCCCCCCAGGTGCAGGTGCCGATGTTCTTCAGCGTCCAGGTCTTAATGAAGGCCACTCCCGGATTGATCAGCGTTAAATCCGGGATGGTTTCGCTGACGAACTGGGCCAGGTTTGTGCAGTTGGAAGCCGTCGGCGAGGGGGTAACCGTCGGCGTTCCCGGGGTTGCCGTCGCCTGCGCGACGGTCGCAACGGGCGCGGTGGTGGACGTTGGCGGAATCTGGAACAGCGCCGTCATCGTCAGGTTGGGGGTTGGAAACACGAATTGCGTCGGGGTGGACGACATCGGCAGTGCGCACGCTCCCAGAAACACTGCCAGAATACCAGCCGCCCAGATTCGTTTGCGCGTTGTTTTCTTCATCGCATCTCTCCTTTTTTCCTGAGACCGTCCGGCCTGCGCGGAACTGGAAATCTCCGGGGTCTACCCGCTTCCTTCCTTGTGGGGCGGGTGGGAATTGAACCCACAAGGGGGGTTACCCCGGGGGATTTTAAGTCCCCTGCGTCTGCCAGTTCCGCCATCGCCCCAAACCGCACCGCTGTATTATATACCGGGCGTCCGATTTGAGTGTGCCGGCGGTTCTATTGCAGCCCGTCCCGGTTGCGGGGCGGCGGCCCGTCATGATTATCTCCAGACGGTCGATATCTGTTGTCGGTTCCTGTTGCACTTTCCATGCCATCCCATGTTCATCCAGGTATCCAAATCCGTCTCCCCCGGATTCCCGCTCCCGTCGAACGCTCTTCAAAATGGGAAGGAGACGACAAGTTGCAAATCAAAGTGAATTCGTTTATAAGAAGGCCCTCACGACCCGGAATCCGCTGCCGACGGATTTCTCCGGCGCTAATGGAGCACAGCGTTGATTAAATCTCCCATCTTCACCTGGATCGAAGTTAATCTCGCCGCCATCGAAGAAAATGTGCGCGCCCTGCGCACGATCGCGGGCGTTCCGATCATGGCGGTGGTAAAAGCCAACGGCTACGGCCACGGTGCGATCGAGGTCTCGCGCGCGGCTCTCGCCGCGGGAGCTTCCTGGCTGGCGGTCTCCTGCGCCGAAGAAGCCCTGGTGCTGCGCGAGGCCGGCATCGCCGCGCCGATTCTCGTCCTGGGGATGGTCACCGCCCAGGAGGCCGATGAAGCCATCGCCGCGGGGCTTTCGCTCACCGTCTATTGCCAGGAGTCGGTGGATTTATATTCCACGCGCGCCTCCGCGCTCGGCCGCTCGGTAAACGTCCATCTGAAGGTCGACACCGGCATGGGCCGCCTGGGCACGCTGCCGGGCGAACCGACCCTCGCTCTGGCGCGCAGCATCGCCGCCATGCCGTCGATGCACCTGGAAGGCGTGTTCACCCATTTGGCCTGCGCCGACGAAGAAAACCCCGCACCAACGGACGCTCAACTGGCCCAATTTTCCTCCACGCTCGAAGCGCTGCAGGCCGTCGGCATCCGTCCGGCGTGGATCCACGCCGCCAACTCCGCCGCCACGCTGGCATTCCCCCAGGCGAGATTCAATATGGTCCGCAACGGCCTGGCCATGTACGGCGTGCACCCGTCCGGATACGTGCAGCTTCCGGATTCCTTCCGCCCGGCGCTCGCCTGGAAGGCCCGCCTGGTTTCGTGCAAAGTCTTGCCGAAGGGTTGGGGCGTCAGCTACGGGATGGAATACCATACCGCCGGCGAGGAGACGGTGGGCGTGATCCCGGTGGGGTACGCCGACGGTTGGCGGCGCAACCGGGCCAACATCGTGCTGCTGCATGGAAAGCGGCTGCCGGTCATCGGCCGGGTCTGCATGGATCAATGCATGGTGAAACTGCCCGAAGGCGCCTCGCTCGGAACCGAAGTGGTGCTGATCGGAAAGCAGAACGGCGAGGAAATCCGCGCCGAGGAAGTGGCCGAACGCTGGGGAACGATCAACTACGAGGTCATCACCGGCATCAGCGCGCGCATGCCGAGGGTGTTTGTCAGAGATTAATTTTCCGAATTCCTTTTCCGTTCCGGCGGCGTGGAAGATGAATCGATCGGCCTCCCTTTGAATTCGGGAGGCCGATTTACCTTTTACTAAAATTGATTTTATTATTCCCCGCCCGTCATCCCTGGCTTTTTCGTTCCCACTCCGCCGCATTTACCCAGGGTGACGTCCCAGAAGACGTCGCTCCGGCCGATCTCCTTCTGCGCCTTGTTGTACGCCACGAACTGGTATTGCAGCCAGGCGTCGGGAAATTTTCCGAAATCCGGAATCTTATCGAGCGTCAGGGTGAAAATGAATTTCGCCGGGCCCAGCTTCGACATACTCAGCCCCTCGCTCCACGCGCCCGCCGCGGCGGATTCCTTATCCACTATACGAACGAAGAGCAGCGTGTAGTCGATCGGTTCCGGCGGATTGATTACATCCAGCGTGATGTCCGCGCGGTCCGGCGTGCAGCCGCCGAAGAAGAAGGCCGACGGGTTCACGCCAGGTTTGAATTGCATCCCGCCAGAGGTGGGAGCCGGCGTGGGTGTGGGTGCCTGCGTCACCAGCACGCACTGCGAGAAGCCGGACGTGTTGCCGTTCGGATCGGTGGCCGTGGCGGTGATGAACATCCCCGGGGCCAGCAGGAAACTGGAGATGGAAATCCCGCCATGGAATTCCGCCGATCCGGTGCCGTCGGTCGTCGCGGTGGTATCCACCATGAAGCGTTGGCCTTCCCCATAGCCGGACGAATCGCACGCGTCGTTGGCGAATAATTCGATCTGATATTGCGTATTCGCTGCGCCTTGCATCGTGCCCATGACGACGCCGTTATCCCCGCTGATAAACGCCAATTCCACCGTTGGGAAATTCTGCCTTTCGTTGGCTCCCGTGTCCGCGTCGAGCGGATCGTTCAGTATCACGTTTGGTTCGTCGATTGCGATTCCCAGGATTCCGTTGTCATGGATATGATTCTGGGTAACGTGGTTTCCCGTCCCCGATCCCATGATCCATACGCCGAACCCGCCGTTGTAGGCGACAGTGTTGAATTTCACCAGATTGTCGCTCGCCGTTCCCCGGATCACCACGCCATGGTATTCGTTGGCCAGGGTGGAAAGGCCGTTCACCTCGGTGCCGATGAAGTTTCCAATCACCTGGGTGTGATCCCGCTCGATAACGACGCCGTCATCGTGGTTCCCGGAGATTTTGTTGCGGAACTGCCCCGATTCCCCGCCGATGACGACATGTGCCGCCATGACGTGGATGCCATCCAAATTGCCGATGGCCGTGGTGCCGTTCGGATTGGTACCGATATAATTGCCGTAGATGTTCACCTGCCCGCTGTCGCAGCCGGTGTCGATCACGAGGATACCCTCGGCCGTGTTACCCGAGATGACATTGCCCATCACGGGAGTATCGCCCCCGATTTGAAGAATTCCTTCGCAGGCGCGGGCTTCCACGCCGATGGCGTTCGGCAGCGCCGCCGTTCCGGCAAGGTTGATGCCGATCCGGTTGCCCTCGACCAGGGCCGGCCCGTTGAAGAGGAAAATGCCGTGCACCGCGTTGCCGGAGATGAGGTTGCCCGCCCCCGCGGTTTCGCCTCCGATCAGCGTCTCATCGCCCTCGCTGTAGACGCCGTTGGCTTGGTTGCCGAGCGCCGCATCGCCTGCGGCGTTCGTGCCGATCCGGTTCGCCTGGATATTATTATTTTCCGAGGCGGACCCCAGGATCTCCACGCCGTTGCCGTGGTTGGCGGAGATCAGATTGCCTTCCAGAAGCAACCCGCCGATTGTATTGTGTGAGGCGCGGACGATTGAGATTCCCGGCCCGCCGTTGCCCAGAGGCGCCCCCGCGGCGTCGGTGCCGATATAATTTCCCTGGATCGTCGCCTGGCTGTCGAAACTGCCGCATCCGCCGGCGCTGATCCGGATTCCCCCCATGCGATTATCGGAAATGACGTTGCGATACCCGATCACGCTCCCGCCGATGACGGCCCGCGCGGGGCTGACCGCTGCGCAGGTGATGTCGATCCCCCAGCCGTCGTTGGGCATATGCGCGTCGGCGCCGCCGTCGGTGCCGATGTAGTTGTCCAGGATGGTCACGTCCGGCGCCTGGATATTGATTTCGTTGTCCGTAAAATCGACGATCATCAAGCCCTTCACGATGCTGCCCGCGCCCTGGATCGAGAGCCCGGAGGAGCCGGGGGTCCAGCTGCCTTCGAGTTCAACCCTGGGTCCGTTGAAATTTCCCGGTTGCGAGACGCCGTCGAGGATCACCGTATTCGTGATCGTCGGTAAGGGGGTGTTCGGCCGGATCATCTTCACCACTTCCGATCCGGGGATGTTGAAGCGGATCAGGACCGTCCCCGCCGTGGCGTTGGCGCGCTGGATCGCCTCGCGCAGGGTGCAGGTTTCCCCCGGATGATCGCAGAGGCCCTGACTTTCGTCGCCGGTGGAATTCACTGTGAGCTCGGACGCAGGAGTTGGCGTGGGAGCCGGCCCTCCCCCGCAGGATACCAGCCACCAGCTGAAGACCAGCACCGTAACGGATAACCCAATCGCCTTTTTCATCGCATCTTCCTTTCGCTACCGGCGCCCCTGGATGAAGCCCGGCAGCCCATTCCTATTTCGCGCCGACTGTCTTTGGCTTGGTGGGTGTTGGCGTGATCGCCGTCCCTCCGCAGCGACCGAAGCTCACATCGAAGAAAACGTCGCTCCGTCCGATCTCCTTTTTCGCCTTGTTGTACGCCACGAACTGGTATTGCAGCCAGGCGTCTGGAAATTTCTCATAGTCCGGCAGCTTGTCGAGCGTCAGATCGAAGAGGAATTTCGTTGAAGCGAGTTTCGACATGCTCAACCCCTCGCTCCACTCGCCCGCCTCGCCGGATTTTTTATCCATCAAGCGGACGAAGAGCAGCATGTAGTTGATGTCCTCCGGCGGATTCATAACGTCAAGGGAGATCTGCGCGCGGTCGGGCGTGCAACCGCCGAAAAAGAATTCCATCGGGGAGACGCCGGGTTTGAATTGCATCCCGCTGGAGGTCGGGGAGGAAGTGGCGGCGGCCGCCTGCGTCACCGGAATGCAATTGGAGAATTCGGAGGCATTGCCATTGGGGTCGGTGGCCGTGGCGGTGATGAAGTTCCCCAGGTCGAAAATGGTCGAGGGGAACACCACGTTTAGCGCCGCGTTTCCACTTGCATCCGTGGTCACGTTCATTGTATGAACAAATTGATGGCCCTCTCCATAGCCCGAAGGGTCGCAGGCTGCGTCTTTAAAGAACTCAACGATGAACGTTGTCCCGGGAGTGCTGTTGAGCATTCCGGTGAAGGTGGTCTGGATGGCCACCGGATCGCTGACGGCCGAGATCAGCACCGGGTAGTTCTGGAGGTTGTTGTCGCCCGAGTCCGGATCCTGGGAATTGTTGGGGACGACTGCATCCGAGCCGAGCGCGATTCCAAGCCCGCCGTTGTCGTGGATCATGTTGGTGTAGATGGCGTTGCGCACGGCGCCTCCGCTCTCCGAGATCACGGCCACGCCGTTTTTCCCGTTGAAGGCGATCGTGTTGAACATTCCGTAGCCGCCGATTTGGTTGTCGGTCCCCTTGATCAAAACGCCGTTGCCGCCGTTGGGAATCGCCACCGTGCCGGCGGGATCGGTGCCGATGTGGTTCCCCTGGACGAGCGCCCCGTGGAAGAGCAGCAGGCCGTCGCCCAGGTTGCCCGAAACCACGTTGCCTTCCGTGTAGGGCGAGCCGCCGATGAGCACCTGCGTCGGCCCATTGCCCACGCCCACGTTGATCCCGATGTCGTTGGCCACTGCCGCCGTGCCGGTGACGTTCGTGCCGATATAATTATTCTGGATCTTGCTGCCGGTTGAGGTGCTCAGGACCGCGATCCCCGCGCCATGGTTCCCCGAGATCAGGTTGCGCCCGCCCGCGAAGGACGCCCCGATCTGGTGGTTGGTGCCCCCGACGAGGACGCCGCCTTTGACGTTTCCCAGCGCGGCGGTTCCGGTTTCGTCCGTCCCGATCCGATTGTTATAGAGCGAAGCGGCGTTGGAAGATTCATCCAGCCAGACGCCGAATAACCCGTTGGCAGAGATGACATTTCCGGCGTCCTGGTCGCTGCCGCCGATTTGGACCGCTCCCGTTCCGAAGACTTTCACCCCGTTGGATTGGTTGCCGATAGCAACCGTCCCGGTGACGTCCACGCCGATGTAGTTGCCCTGCACCAAAATAGAATTGGATTGCACCCGCACCCCGTCGCCCCAGTTCCCTGAGATGACGTTCCGATCGGCGATCGCCGTACCGCCCACGAGGTTGATATTTCCGTTGAAGGTGACGCCGTTGCCGTGGTTTCCCTGCGCCGCCGTTCCCGCGGTATTCGTGCCGATCAGGTTGCCTTGAACGTCGTTTTGCGTGCCATTGATCATTACGCCGTCCCCCTGGTTGGCGGAAATCACGTTCCGGGTGTGGAGGAAGTTCGTCCCTCCGATGGTGTTATTGTCGCTGGCCACGACAATCCCGCTGGCCTGGTTTCCGGCTGCCGCGCCATACATATTGATTCCGATATAGCAACCTTCGATGGTGTTGTTTCCGGGAGAGTTAATCAGGATTCCGCGCCCGCTGAAATTGATGATTGCCAAGCTCTTCACGGTGCTGTTTCCGCCGCTGATTACCAAGCCGTCCAGGGGGCCGCCGCCGCCGGTAATGCTTCCGTCCAATTCGATCAGCGGCGAGGTGCCAGTAAAAAATGGCTGGGATGTGCCGTCGATCGTCACGGGAACGGTGATCGCCGGCAGAGGGAACAAGGGCTTGATGGTGCGAGGACCTCCGCCGCCTATATTGAACTTAATCGTGACGGTCCCGGCCAGCGTGTTGGCTTTATTAATCGCCTCGCGCAGGCTGCAATGCGAGGCGTCGCAGGTTCCATCGTCAACGTCGTTGTTCGAATTAACGGTCAACGAGGTGGCGGGCGTCAGGGTGGGGGTCGGGCCTCCACCACCGCACGACGAAAGCATCCAGCCAAGGATGACTATTGGCAACGCTATAGCTACAAACTTTGGCAAGGATTTCATGGCGCAATCTCCTTTAATCCGGATCCAGCCGCGAGTATGCCGCTCTTAATTGTATAGAAAGACCTTTAGCTGCCGTTTTTCCGATTCTGGCTAGGGGACACAATTTTCAATCATTTATTATATGGATTTCACGCCGGGAAAACCTCCAGAAAACCCCCAAACAACCTCCAGGAAAACCGCCTCGAAAACGGCCCTCCGATTGGCGCCGATTGGATCGATATCGGTTACCCGGATTGAGCGTTATTCCCAACCCAAGTATAGGCGAAAAACCAATTTTAATTTTTTCGGGGAAAATGTAACCAACCGGCCGCCTTAAGGATGCGCAAGCCGGTCCGCCGCAATCCGATCCGCCCGGCCCATCGGAAAGGATTTCAGCCGGGCGATGGAAACCCAACGGACCTCCGCCGCATCCATCGGCCGGAGCGTACCGCGCAATCGATCGCAGAAATAAACGTGCAGCGTGATCCGAAAATGGCTGAACGCGTGCTTCACCTCGATGAGCTTTTCCCGGACGCGCACGTCAACTCCCAATTCTTCGCGCAGCTCGCGCCGCAGGCAAGCGGGCAGCGTTTCGCCGCGCTCGCGCTTGCCGCCAGGAAACTCCCACATCCCTCCGAGCAGCTTGCCTTCGGGCCGTCTCGCCAGCAATACCCTGCCCGAACGTTGGATCACCGCGGCCGCGACGTCAACATGCGGAATGCCAACCGGCTTCGGCCGCAGCGGCAGCCTGTTCTGAATCCCGCGCTTTTTGGCCTCGCATCCGGAAGACACGGGGCACTCCGGGCATCGCGGCTGCTTCGGAAGGCAAACGAGCTGCCCGAGGTCCATCATCGCCTGCAGGAACTCGCCCGGCGCACTCTCGCCCCGCGCTTTTTGAAAAGGTTCCGTCAGATCTCGCTCGGCGCGAGCATTCTGAACCCCGCGCCGGTAGGCGTACAGCCTCGCGAGGATCCGCTTCGCGTTGGCGTCGAGCGCAATGGCACGCTCGCCGAAGGCGATCGAGGCGATCGCGGCCGCTGTGTACTTTCCCACACCGGGAAGGGTTTCCCATTCCGCCGCGCTGCGCGGCATCCGTCCGCTCCAAACCGAGACAATTTGCCTGGCGGCCCGGTGCAGATTCCGGGCGCGTGAATAATATCCGAGCCCTTCCCAGGTTTTCAAAACGCTTTGCCTCTCGGCCCGCGCCAGATCCCCGACGCCGGGGAATCTCTTTATAAAAGTTTGATAGTAGGGGATGGCCGTCTCGACGCGCGTTTGCTGCAGCATGATCTCGCTGATCCAGACGCGGTACGGGTTGCGCGCAGCCCGCCAGGGAAGGGGCCGGCTCCGGTGTCGGGACCAGCGAATCAGTATTGTTCCGATGGAGGAATGGCGGACCGGGGCAGGCATCAGACCACGCGGACTTGCGAGCCGCCGTCGGTCTTGGTCACTTCGATGCGGGCGGGGAAGGCGTCGCGCAGTTCGTCGAGGTGGGTGATGACCAGGATCCGGTCGAAATCGTTTTGCACGGATTGAATGGCGGAGATCAGCCGCTCGCGCCCGGCGGCATCCTGCGTGCCGAAGCCTTCGTCGATGAAGAGCGCTCGCAGCCGGGAGCCCGCCCGGCGGGCCAGGAGCTTGGAAAGCGCGATGCGGATGGCGAAGTTGATCCGGAAGGCTTCCCCCCCGGAATACATCTCGTAAGCGCGAGTCCCGAGTTCGTCGGAAATTTTTATCTCGAGCGTGTCGCGCGGGTCGCCGGCTTTGGTCTCGCGCTGGGTCTCCATCCGCAGCCGCATCCTCCCCCCGCTCATCTCTCCCAGCAGGCGGTTGGCCTCCCGTTCCACCTCGGGGACGGCTGTTTCGATGACCATGGTCGGAACGCCGCGCTTTCCGAACGCCTCGCGCAGCTCTTCGAGAATCGACAGCCCATGCCGGGCGCTCTCTCCCTCCGCGCGGCGTTCTTCGCGTTGGCGCGCGATTTCCGAAAGGGCCGCCAACATCTGGCGCGCGCCGCCCACCCGTTCGTCGGCCAGCCGTTTATCCAAGCGCGCGCGGTCCACTCGGGCCCGCACTCCTTCGGCGTCCGCCAATCCGGCGCCGGCTTCCCCCATTTGTTCTTGGATTTTTTTCAGCGCCGCGTTCTCTCCGGCGAGGGTCTTCTGCCACCGGCTGACCCGCTCCTGCGCGGCGGGGATTTTCTCCCGCGCGTCGTTCGCCGCCCCGAGCGCCGCATCTGCTTCGGCCAGCTTCCGTTCGAGCGCGGGCAGCGATTGCAGCTCGATCTGCAGCGAGGAAACATCCTTCTGCTGCGCGTCGATCTCCGCGGCAAGATCTTTAAGACGCGCGGCGTTGGTTTTGAATTTTTCGCGGCGGGAATCGATTTCGCGCGCGAGCTCCTCCATTACGCGTTTGCGGTGCTGGGGCGTGAGCGGCTGCCCGCAGGTCGGACATTCCGGCGCGGTGGAGGTTTCCAGAATCTCCAGCCGCTTTTTGATCGGTTCGGTCTGCGGGGCCAGCGCGTCATTCTCCCCGCGCAGCCGGCCGACCATCCCAGTTAGCTCGCGGATTTGCGCAAGGCCCCGCTCCAGTTCCGGCTGCCGCGCGGTGAGCGTCCCCCGTTTGTCGCGCAGAAGGGCGACTTCTTTTTCCGCCGCCTCGGCGTCGGCGCGCACCCCAAGCGCGTCCAGTTCGGCCCGCGCTTCCTTTAATTCCCTTTCCGCCGCCTGCCCGCGTCGGGCGGCTTCCTCCGCCTGGCGCTCGAGTTCGGCCCGGGCCGCGCGCCGCTGCTCGATAAGCGTCCAAGCGCCTTCGAGTTCGGCCAGTCGCCCGGCGCTGGCATCCGCATCCCGCTGGGCTTGCTGCAACTGCTCTTCGTACTCGCCGCGCCGGGCGAGTTCCCGCTCCATCTCGGAGAGACGTTCTTCGGTGTGTTGGATAACTTCCCGGTTTAGGCGGATCTTATCCTTGGCGCGTTCCTCAAACAGCGCCCAGCGGTCCAGCCCGAGAATGGCGGCGAGAATTTGCGTCCGCTGGAACGCCGGTTTGGCGGTGAATTCGTCGGCCCGACCCTGCGCCAGGAACGCGGAATTGACGAACGTGTCGTAGTCCAGGTGCAGCAGCCCGTCGATTCGCTCCTGCGTGGCGCGCATCGTCGCTTCGGAAATCCCGCGCCATTCCCCAGCCGCCGGATCCCAAACCTGCAGCTCCAGGAGCGAGAGCGCGGTTTTCTTCTCGATGCTGCGTTGCCGGATGACCAGGTAACGCGCGTCGCCCAGCTCGAATTCCAAGGCCACCCGGGTCTCACGCTGGTTCTGGTAGATTAGGTCATCGGCCGAGGCGGAACGCGCCTTGCCCCACAGGGCCCAGGTGATTGCATCCAGCAGCGAGGATTTTCCCGCGCCGTTCTCGCCGGAAATGCAGGCGACATGAATTCCCTCGAAGCTGAGGGGATCAGGATCGCGGTACGCTAAAAAGTTATGCAGTTCAAGCTTTACAGGTATCATCGATTTAATCGATCGCGTTTTCCATAACAGTCGAGACGAGGAACCATGGACTATGGACCATAGACCATCGACCATCAACCATCGTCGACGGTCTGAAGTCGATCGTTTTTACCAATTCACGGGATACATTTTCCATATCGAACGCATATCATGAAAATACAATCCTCAGCGAACCAACGGCGATTGTCCATGGTCTGTGGTCTATGGTCCGCCATCTTCCTTCATTAAATCTTCTGCCGCTTGCAGCAGTTCAGCAATCCGCTGTTCCGTAATCGATTTCGCCTGTAAATAGCGGTGAAGCAGCTCGAGCGGGGTGAGCGATTCGGCGCTGTCCGTGCCGAGCCGCGCCCGGACCTCTTGGCGCACTTCGAGCTGGACGTCCAGGTGCGACGCCGCTTCGGCCGCCTTGTGCACGGCGCGTTCGTCCAGGAGAGCGGTTTGTTCGCTGTTCAGGGTGATGATGATTCGCACGACGGCGTCACGGATCTCTTGCTTGCGCAGCGCGATCGCGTCGAGCACCGCGGGCGTGGGTTGATCCTCGGTGGTTGCATCCACCCGGATGGTGTGGAACGGCCGCGCATGGACCGGGACGAATTCCCACTCGGTCTTGCCGCGCGATATTTCCGCGAAGGAAAAACCCTTCGGCTCGTTTTCCTCCCCGAAGTCGATGCGCTCGAGCGACCCGGCGTACACAACCGGAGGCAGCCCGGCTTCCCCGGCGGTGAGATTCTGATGCTTGTGGATGTGCCCAAGCGCGACGTAATCCCACGCCGTCTCGGCCACAGAGCTCTTCATCACGGCCACGTCGCTTCCGAGCATAACCGTGCGCTCGGAGCCGAAGGTCGCGCCGGAGACCGTGAAGTGCCCGGCGAATATCCGCGGCGCATCATGCTTCGCGGCCTGCGCCGAAAGCTCCCGGATATATTGGGTGACCTTATCGCGCAAGGTCTGCTCCAGCTCGGGCAGCGATTTGCCCTTGTACTCCTCGTCGAGGAGCAGCCGGTTTCGGGAAGGATACGGCATCCAGGCGAGGTATACCGGGCCGTGCGCCGTTTGCACCAACTGCGAATCGGGTTTGTATCCGACGATCACGTTGGAGATCTCCAGCACGTGGTAGATATCCAAGCTGGTGGCCTTGGAGATCGTGCCGGGAAGATCGTGGTTGCCCACCAGAAGCAGGGTGGGAATTTTATCGGCGAGGCGTTTAATTCGGCGGGCAAATTCCCGCTGCTGGGTGGGTTCCGGGTCCCGCGTCTTGAACGCGTCGCCGGCGAAAACCGCCAGGTCCGCTCGGTGGTCCAGCGCGTAGTCGACCACTTCGTCGAGCCGATCGAGGAAATCCCGCGTGCGCGAGGAGGTACCGGTGGCGGGGTCGAGCTTCCCGTAGTTTTCCATGCCGACGTGCAGATCGGCGAAGTGGAGCAGGCGAATGGGCGGCATGGGAAGATTGTATCAAGATTATCGGGGGAAAGCCAACTCATTTCTCTTTATTCTTTTAATTTTCGGCAATTTCTTCATTCGCGTATCTCATTTTCAAGATGGGGCGACGGTTGATCCAATCGCGTTTTGGCATTTCGCCCATTGGACCTTATCGTCCGACTCGGCCGGAAAATATTGGAACATCCGCCTCATGCAGACGCCGTTCGGTCGGGGAGATTGGTGGAATTGTGGTTGGAACAATTGCTATCGGACCAACCCTCTCCGCTTTCAGACCGTTTATCCCGCTCTCGCGGGATGATGAATACCCCGCAGCTTGCCCCGCACTCCTCTATATTAATCGAAGAGTACGGGGCTTGCTGCGCAGTTCTTGGGGGTTGTTCCCTTTGATGACCGCGCGGCTTGCCGCGCGGTCATTCATTGCCCGATGGATGTCATTCGGATACAATGTGCAAAACCATCCGGCATCCCCGGGATTCAATCCGTTCCGGGTTGACCGGCTGCTTGAAAATTCCATTTTTTCCATTGGGAATGGCCAAAGGAAAGGATCAGCCACGGAGGTCCTGCCTCTCCGCCGATCCATCGATCCGCAATCTTTCCTCCCAGACAATGAAAAGAATTTTGCGTTCCGTATTCTCCTTTTTCGAAGGCGCAGCCTGGCGCAGGTATCTGGGCTTGCTCCTATTGGGATTCCTCCTTCGCCTGCCGGTGCTTTTCCTCGCCGCCGCGAATCCCGCGCGGAGTATTCCGCCCGGGGACGCGCCCGGCTACTTTCAACTCGCCCTGCACTTATATCGATCCGGCGTATTCTCTCAATCTTCCGCCGCGCCTTTTCAGCCCGAGGTATCTCGAACTCCCGGATATCCGCTTTTCCTCGCGTTGATTTTTCTCTTTACCGGCCCGTCGACGCTGGCGGCGGGGATTATGCAATCTCTGCTGCACGCCGTCACCGGTTTGGTCGTGTTCCGATTGGGCGAAAAAATTTTTCGTTCGGACCGTACGGGCATCGCCGGATGCTTGTTGTGGGCGATCGCTCCGTTGCCGGCAATTTTCGCCGGGCTGCTTCTTTCCGAAATCCTCTTTACGGCGGTCTTCATGATCCTCCTGTTGACCTTAACGGAAGATCGGCTGGTGTTTTCGGCGTTGGGCGGAGCGCTTTTGGGCGCGGCGGTGCTGATCCGCCCGGTCGGGATATTTCTCTGGCCTTCCGTGATACCTGCCCTGTGGATCGGGGTCGGAGTACGCCGCGCGATCGCAAAATGCGTTTTATTCAGCGCCCTGGCCTCGGCGGTGATCGTTCCCTGGATGTATCGCAACGAATCCATTTTCGGAAGGCCGGCACTGGCGACCGTACAGGGCGAGAATCTGTTGTATTACAACGCGGCAGGATATCTCACTTGGCGGGATGGAGTCAGTCTGGGGCAGGCGCGGGACGAGGCGACCCGCTATTATCAGCAATATTTAATCGAAAAAGGATTGCACCCCGTGACGGCCGTCGAGGTATCCGACGCCATGTCGGCCGCGGCCATGCAAATGCTTCTGGAGGATCCATTTCGCGCCATCTGGTTCAACGCGCTCAACAGCCTCAACGGCCTTCGGCCGGGGGCGTCCTATTTTCTGATGTTCCTCGATCCGGGAATGGTCAATCCGGATTCCACGACCAACGGGGAACTCTCGCCTGCGATTTCGAACATCGCGCAGCCGGAGATTTTGTTGGTGACGGTTCTGCTTTCCCTGTTCTACGGAATCCTCTATTTATTTTCCGCGGCGGGAATTTTTCTGCTCCTCGTGCGCAGAAAATGGAAGGCGCTGGCTGTGTTGGTGGCGCCCTGCATCCTGATCATGTACATTCCGGCGCTTGCCAGCAACGGCCGGTTTCGGATTCCAATAGAGCCGATTCTCTGCCTTCTGGCGGCTTGGGCGCTTGACGAAGCGTTGCTGCTATGGAGACAGCGTTTATCGAAACCCGCGCCGATTTCCCCATAGATTCCGGGCTGTAAATTCGGGGATGGGCTGCTTTCGACGACGATCACCGAGGCCGTCCACCAGAATAATTTTATCCCGGAGTTTGGTCATCGTCGGATATTTCCGGAGCGTGCTTGCCGAGCTTGGCGTATTCGCCGTCAGGTGAGCGGATTTTCCCCGGCCTGAAATTTCCTCGCGCTCCTGTATTCCCAAAACCCCTTCGAGAGCGCAAGCGCGGCAAAGACGAACCCCGATAGCGTCCACAGGACGAAGTTCAAGGCAAGGAAGACGCCGAGCGCTGGATTTATCCCGGTAATAGAAACCACAAAGCCCAGGGCCAGCAAGAATACGAATAACCGGACGACCCGCGCTGGCTCCCGTTTTTCCACCGGGGCTGCTTCCACACCGAGCGCGGTCCGCCTGCGATGCAACCATAAGCCGGCGAGCGCCAGCGCGTAGAAAACAAACGTGAACAGTTGTACCGCCGGAGAAGGCAAATCCCCGGGCCGGATCGCGAAATACGACAGGCCATACAACAAGGCGAGATAAAGGCAAAGCACTAGAAAACCCCGCCGACCGAAAACCACGATTGGGCGTCCGTCCAACTCAACGAGGGCGGGCCGCGCCAGCCGCAAAAGCACGAGCAGTAATAAGATGGCCAAAGCCAGGTTGAACGCCAGGTTGAGCGGCCCTCCGGAGTTCATCCCCATGATGCAGGCGAAGGCCAGCACCAAATAGACCTGTACGATCCGCGCGCCCCTGCTCTTTCCGGTAAACCATGCCAGCTCCGGGAACATTGGTCGCAAGGGCGGGCAGAGCAAACAGGCTACGGCGAGCGGTAGGATGAAGGACACCAGCGGATGATAGAGAAACACCATGCTGATCTCGGAAAACCCGTACGGTCCGAGGCGCCCCATGGCCAACTTTCCGTCGCCGCCATACCCGCTCCAAATGACTTTGGTAATCCAGGATTCGTATAAGCCGAACAACACGCCCCAGAGGTATAGGGAGGTGAGCGAAGTTCGCCCTGTGCGAATGGCGAGCGTGGTGAAGAAAAAGAAGTGCGCGAAATAAAGCCAATAGGTGACGACAATCGTCCAGGGATTCCACAACCCGAGACGCAACGAAGCGCCGGAAAATACTTCGGCGCAAATGAATACGATCAGTCCGATCAGAAGGCGGGCAAACAATATCCGGAGTCCGGGCTTTCCGGGCGCCAAGGCGTCGGTTCCAGACTTCGAGGAAACCAATTTAGTTTGCTTTGCGGTAGAGGTCATCGGCAAGTTGTCCAGCAATCGCGGAACCGTCCGGCAAAATCAGCCGATATTTTCCACAGTCCAGAGTTCGGCATGGACGCCGAGTTTATCAGTTCATCTATGCAAAGCCCCGATTTTCCCCGCCAATGCTCACGGGGAGCGGCTTCAAATTATCTCCCACAGAAAAGAATTCATTGAAGTTTTCGATCCCGCTCGTCGAACCTACGGCAACCCACAGTTGTGAAAAACTGAGAGTGAACCGGACGCCTGATTTCTTTACCCCCGCTTCTTCGTCTTGGCTCGGGTCGTTCGTGTCCGGGCGGGGGTTTTCCGCGTCGCGCGGGGTTTCCTGGTTTTCAGAATTGCGCTGCTGCGGATGATCTTCACCCCCGCCGCTTCCATCTCGGCGATCGCCGCGGCGGAATCGCCCGGCTGCAGGTTGACCCCGCGGCAAGCATCGGCGATTACGTACGCTTCAAACCCCAACTGCGCGGCGTCGATCGCGGTGTACTTCACGCAGTAGTCGGTGGCCAGCCCCGCGATATAGACCCGGGTGACGTGATGCTCGCGGAGAAAATCTGCCATCCCGGTGGAATTCCTGTGGTCCGCATCGAGGAATCCGCTGTAGCTGTCGATGCGCGGGTCGGTCCCTTTCTGAAAAATCCGGGCAATCCGCGCTTTTTCGAGGGGGGCGACCAGATCCGCGCCGTGCGATCCCTGGACGCAATGATCCGGCCAGAGGGTCTGGGACGAACCGTTAATGCCGATCACCTCATACATCGGTTTTCCATGGGTGCTGGCAAAGCTGCCGTGCCCGCGCGGGTGCCAATCTTGCGTGGCCACGATCAGATCGAATTTTTTCTGCACCCGGTTGGCGATCGGAACGATCTCATCGCCTTCCGGAATGGCCAGGGAGCCACCCGGACAAAAATCGTATTGGATATCGACCAGGATCAAGGCTTTCATTGGGCACCTCCGTTGATCAACAGGCGGTCAAGTAGCCCGCGTGTTCCTTGCGGGCATATCGAGACCTCCTTCAGTCTAGGCGGGACCGGCCTCGATACACCCCTTCGGAGCTACTCGACCAACTTTATCCCGCTCTCGCGGGATGATGAATACCCCGCAGCTTGCTGCGCAGTTCTTGGGGGCTGTGTCCTTTGATATCGCGTGGCAAGCCGCGCGGTCATTCATTTTCCGCTCCCACTCCGCTCCGATTGTTCCTTTGCGTTCTGCAGCGAAAGCTTCAATTTCTTGCGGTACAGCCCCAGTTCCAATCCCACCGGATAGCGGTGCGGGTTGAGGAACCGCTTTATTCCGGAGGGAAACGCGGCGAGGTTCTCGGCCACGGTTTTGCGGATTGTTTCCAACCCCGCCGGCGGGTAAACCACCTTCCCGGCCCGCATAACTGGGATGAGCAGGTCGGCATGTTCGGCGTCGGCGGGGACGGTTTCCTTGCGCGTGGCGTCGCCCGGATCGACGATCACGCACTCGCCCGACGGGCTGGTCCCTTCCTCTATGATCGCGTCGGCGACGTTCTCCCCTCCGCGCCGGAACCGCCGCACCTGCAGGATCCCCGGCGTCGAGGTCTTCAATGCCTGATCCGAAATCTTCATTTTATAATCCCACGCTTCCCCCTTTTTTCGCAACGCCGAGAGTTTGTACACTCCGCCGAGCGCCGGCTGATCGAAAGCCGTCGCGAGCTTTGTTCCCACCCCCCACAGGTCGATTTTCGCGCCCTGGTGCTTCAAGCTTTCAATGATGTGTTCGTCCAATTCATTGCTGGCGACGATTTGCGCTTTTGGAAAACCGGCCTGGTCGAGAATCCTTCTGGCTTCCTGGCTGAGGGCGGCCAGATCCCCCGAATCCAAACGGATGCCGACTATTTCGGATCCGCGGTCGCGCAAATCCTTCGCCGCGTGCACGGCGTGGCGGACCCCCGGCAGGGTTCCATAGGTATCGACCAGAAAGGTGCAATTATCGGGGAGGATGCGTGCGTATTGCGCGAAGGCTTCCTCTTCCGTATCGAAAGCCATCACCCAGCTGTGGGAATGGGTTCCTGCCACGGGGATGCCAAAAAGCTTTCCGGCCAGAACGTTGGAGGTGGCCGCGCAGCCTCCAATATAGGCCGCCCGGCTGGCGGCTAGCGCGCCGTCGAATCCCTGCGCCCGGCGCAAGCCAAACTCTAGAACCGGATCCCCTCCGGCGGCCAAGACCACCCTGGCCGCTTTGGTGGCGATCAGCGATTGAAAATTAATAATATTCAGGAGGGCCGATTCCAAAATCTGGGATTGCAGCAGCGGACCTTGTATTTTAAGGAGCGGCTCCTGGGGAAAGACCACCGTCCCTTCCGGCATCGCATCCACGTCGCAAGCTAGCTTCAGGCTGCCGAGGTAACTCAGGAAGGCGGGCTCCAGCATCGGCTTCCCTTTGCGGTCGCGGATTCCGGAAAGATATTCCAAATCCGAAGGGTCGAACGCAAACTCGGCAAGATATTCCAGGACGTATTCCAGCCCCGCCGCAAGGGTGAACCCGCCGCCGAATGGATTTTCCCGAAAGGAAAGATGGAACGCGGCTTCGGTGTCGGCCATTCCGGATTTCCAATAGCCGTAGGCCATGGTGAGCTCGTAGAAATCTGTCAGCAGGGCTAGGGATTCGCGGTAGGTTTTTTTCAGGATATCCATGGTTCTCCCTTATGCGATTCTCGCGCTCGGCCGGACGGGCGATTCCCGCCTAGTCCGGGCGTTCGGATCCTTTGTGAACGAAGGACTATTTTTATTCTAGCAGCATGGTGAAAAAAGAATGTGCCTTGAAGCTTTTGCCGCTCTGCTTGTGGAAATGTCGGCCGGCGCCCGCGCGGATTTTCCAGGCAGTCCCACCGATGCTTCATCGAAGGCGTCGGACATTGCAGCCAAAATTATTCCTATTCCATCAGCGGAGTTTCGATTGGGAAGCGCATCGGTTATCTGTCGGTGAACGATCTCCGCTGAACCGATACTTGGAAGAAAAAACCCTGCCAACAAAAGGAGGGGTCGGTAGATGAATCCGCTAAAAAACTCCCGCGTTTTTAGCTCATGCCAAATCGTGAACATTGGAAAGGGAGTGGATGCTTTGCGCGGTCCGCTCGATGAATTATAGCCGCACGATTTTCCACAGGTCGATCAATCCGTCCTCCCCCGCTGTCGCGATCACTCCATCGGCGGCGCTGTACACCAGTTGGTTTATCTTCCCCTGATGGGCCTGAATGGACGCGACGGTTTCCAACGAGGGAAACCGCATTAACACGAGTTTGCCGTCCGCGGTGCTGGCCACGAGCAAGTGGTCATCCTCGGCGAGCGCGAGGTTGACCAGGTTTGTAACTTCGGCGTGAGCCCATTCCTTTGTTCGCGACGGATCGAATACGGCGACATAATTTCCGCTCGCGACTGCCAGCCAGTCCTCGTTCGAGATTTGCAGATCCACGATCGCTCCGTATGGAGCGAAGGCATTTCCGCCTTCGCCGCCATTGACGCACAGTCCCTCCGAACAGGGCTCGAGGTAATTTATAGAGAGGGTTTGACTTCCCTCCCAGATGCCCCCATACGCCAATTCCATTTCGTCGGGGCTAAACACGGGACGGGTGATCGGCTTCAACCCGGAGAGATACGGGGCTGCTGTGGGAACGACGGAGGCCTCGCCGGTGATTTTCGAAATGAGATAGAAGCCTTTCTCGTCGGTGACGCCCAGCACGCGTTTTCCAGCCGAGAGCGCAATTCCCCGGATGTGGAGGAAGTTCTCCTGGAGAAGATGAATCGAGCTCGCTGTTTGCGCGTTGCGGATCTCGATCCGGTCTTGCACGCCGACGATAAAAAAAGCGCCGTCGGGGTCGAGCAGAATGCTGGCCGGTCCGGAGGAATTGATCTTTGAGTCGAGAATTCTCGCGCCCTGGGCGGTGTCATACATCCGGATATTCCCCGTCGCGCTGATCGAAACCAACCATTGCATTGTCGGCTGGTAATCGATGCCCACGATCGCTTCGCCGGCGCTGAGCGTCCGGATTTTCTCGAATCCCATTGGTCCGCTGTAGTATGTGGCGGATGGTACAGGGGTGAGAGTCGGTAACTTGGTGCGGGTGGGTTCAGGAGTCAGTGTCGCGGTCGGTTCGGGGGTGTCGGTACGGGTCGGTTCGTGTAAGGTAGGCTCCCGCGTGTACGTGCTGGTCCATTGCTGCGGCAGAGTAAAAGGGACGATGCTTCCCGAATAGCCGGCGTTCCCGCCGCCCTGATTTCGGTTCGGCACGCAAGCGACCAAGGAAACGAAAAGAAGAACATACACAAGATGCTTCATGTTCGTCCTCGCAGAGACAAAACTCCGTAGCAAGGATACCTTGGAATTATATACTGGGCGTGAAATTCACCCTATGTAGAATCCCCCACTCCAAAGACATGAATTGATTCCCGCCGTCAGATTATTTTTATTCAATCTTTTTCTCCGCCTCTTGGCATCGCGGCGCACCGTATCCGGCGCTCGCGGCGTTCAGATCCATCCCGAAATAGGGCGAGGGGTCGAGCGTGTTGGCGATATCGATCTCGTTGCGGAAGCCGCCGCGGCCGTCGCCCAGGACGATCGAAAGATGAAGGTGCACTCCCGTCGGGCTGGCCGGATCGCCGGAATAGTTCCCTTGGTATCCAAGCTTCTGGCCCATCTTCACCGGCTTCTCCATCGTGCCGGGCGGAAACTCCGCATCGATGAACGAGCGGCCCTCCGGGTCGGCCATATGGGCGTAGTAGATCCAAATCGTGCGCCCTCGGACGAGCGGGTCGTCCGGCACGCGTACGATCACGGCGCTCATCCAGTCCGCGAGGCGGGTAAGAAAACCGTCCGAGGCGGAAAAAACGGGTGTTTGGCCGAGGGGCAGATTTCCGAAGACGTCGATTCCCTGGTGGCGTGTCTGCGAAGGCATCGCGTCTCCCCACAGGTAACCGACGAAGCCGTCGGTCGGAAACGCAAACGGCGACCCTTCGCAGCGGGAATTTGCCCGCGTCATCCAATCCGGATGCGCCCCGGGGTCCCTCAAATAGTCGCCGACCAGCGCGTTGCGTTGCGGATCGCCCGTTCGGCCGCGAAGGACAAGATACGCCAACACCAGCGCGACGACCAGCGCGGCAAAGAGGATCAAACCCAGCGCGGGAACGAGCGGGTTCATTCGACGCGCGACCAGATTCCGCCGGTTCGTTGCCAAATCTGCATTCCTTTCTCCAGACCACCGCGAGGCCGAACCGCCACCTCGGCGCGGCCGCTTTCCATGGAAATATCCAGCGGTTCGAAGCCGGTGCGGATGACTGCGTTGACCAACTTCCGGTAATCGTCCGCCAGTGCGGACCCAAACGCCGGATCGGGAGCGCGCCGCTGCTTTGCGGTCAGCACCCGCTCGACGGCAGCCAGGATCCCCCGGGCCGCTTGCCAATTTTGTTCCCCGGCCTGCCGCTGCGCCGCCCGGAACATCGTCTCCAGGGCGATCGATTCGGCGGTTTCGGGCGATGCGAAGTAATCGGCTGTCATCCCCCGCCTGCGGGCAGCGGGGAGATCCGGAATCCACATTGCGGAGACATCGTCGCCGGGCGTGTAAAGGTCCTGATATCTTCTCAGATCGTCAAAAAAGTCGATCGTAAATTTTACATCCTGGACCTGTCCGGGAGCCGGCGCGCGCGCCCGGAGCGCGGCCAGCCATTCTGATTCGCATTCGGCCAGATGCGTTTGCAAATGCGCGCTCAGCATGGAATCCAGCGCGGCGCTTGGCGGATAAACGCTGACCGGATCGCGATACATGGCAAAGACTCTGTCCCCTCCAAACCGGGAGACAAGAAAATCCACAAACGCGCCGGCTTCGATGTAGGCCGTCTCATGCTGGACAAGATAGAATGAATCCGCCAGCGTGGCGATCGGGATATAGCCGCCGGACTGAAAAATTACCGCCGCCCGGTCCTCGAGCGGTTCCGGCGCGCGGTAATGGCCACCAGTGATCTCCACGGCCCACCCTTCGCTGAGCATGGCGGGAGGGCGGAGGGTCGACGGAAAATTCGCATCGGCCACGAGGTGAACCATTTCGTGGGTTAGCACCACCGAAAAATCCGCTCCCGTGGCATTTCGATCCATATAGGAAAGGACTCCTTCGCCATCGGCGAGTCCCCCCTGGCCATACAGCCTGGGAAGAAAAACGACGGTGAGTTTCGATGAGCTCCCCGGCATCTTTGAGGTGATGTCGCGGTAGGATTTTTCGGCCAGTCCCGTCAACTCGGCGAGGTCGCGTTCGCTTTCGGTGCCGGCGAGGTAATAATAATTGCAGCAAGGGCTCGCCGCTTCCCGCCAGCCGGCATTCTGCCGTAAAGCCGGCCGCATGCCGGCGGGCAGGATCCGCACTGGAAATTGCAGCCAGGATGAATTAATTTTCGGTTCGTTTCCGGACCCGCCGGCAGGGATCACGTACAGCGTATGCCATCCGGTCCCGCCGTCGGAATTCCAGATCCACGGCCATTGAGCGAGCCAGAAGTTGCCCATCCCGCTGCGGGGAAAGATTGCCTCGACCAATGGGGCAGCGTCGGGAGAATCCAGGCGCACCTGGAGCCGGGCATTCCCGGGATCCTCATCCGCCTGCGCCTGTACTCCCAGCCAATCCCCGCTGAACAGGGCGCCGTCGGGGAAGAGCGCCAGGCGGTAAGGGGCCGCGCCCGTCGTCCCGGACCAATCTGGCGGCAAAGGGCGGATTTCCGGCCGGTGCGGCGCAGTCCACAGAGTGGCGGCCGCCAGGATCAGCGCCAGGCCGGCCGGGTAAACGATCCGGCGATCGATCATCCTCCGGATTATACCGGGAGCGGGCTTGCGGTTTGGTATAATGCCACCCACCTGACTAGACCCCCCGGAGGCAGAAAGCTACCGGCTGGGCGACCTGCAGGAAAGAAAAGGACGCAGAGGTCATGACCATCCAGATGCAAGACAAACAGAAAGTGATGAACCAGTTCCACCGGCACGAGACCGACACCGGCTCGCCCGAGGTGCAGATTGCGGTGCTGACCGCGCGCATCAACCAGCTCACCGAGCACCTCAAAAAGAACTCGCACGACAAATCCTCACGGCGCGGGTTGCTTAAGATGGTGGGGCAGAGGCGGCGCCACTTGGCGTATCTGGGGCGAACCAACCCGGAAAAATACCGCGAGGTGACGGAAAAGCTTAATTTGCGTCAAACGCAATAGGCGCAAAAACGCCTCTCCCAATGGAGAGGCGTTTTTTTAAGCACCGCTTTCGTCCGTAAAAACAAATCACCCAAACAACTTGTTCTTTAGAATATCTATGCAGCTGATCCCTCATTCCCCCGGGAGTGAATAAGGAAATCATAGATATTGCTTCGCGCCAAGATGGAGCCGCGGAAGCGAGGTCAGCCTGCGGCCTCTTCTTCGGTGGCCGCAGTCATTTCCGGCTCCTCGGGCTTCCGTTCGAGGATTTGCATCACACCCCCGACCACCTTGGTTCGTGAATGCGGGTCTCCCTTATCGTCCTGCCAGTGGTCGGTTTGCACGCGGCCTTCCACGTACACCAGGCGCCCCTTGGAAAGATACTGGTTGCAGATCTCTCCCAGCCGTCCCCAGATTTCGACGGGAAACCATTCGGTGGATTCCTTCATTTCGCCGTTCCCGTTTTTCCAACGGCTGTCCACCGCGAGGGAGAAGGAGCAAACTTTCTTGCCGGAAGGCAGCGCGCGCGTTTCCGGATCCTTCCCCAGACGACCGATCAATTGAACACGGTTCAGTGCAGGCATAGCATCCCCCTTTAGATTGTCGGGCCGCAGCCCGGAATAGGCGTACTATATCATACTTCGCGGCGGCCGGCAATCGTCAACCGGACGCGAATAGTTACCCTTAGCGGCATGCTTGGAGTTTCCACCGGGTTGTCGTCCGGACGGAGTAACGGCCGTTATATCCCGGCGTCGTTCAGGTAATATTTATCGTCCTTCGGTGTTTTGCCGGACGGGTCGAATACATTCACCCAGGTGCCTTGCGGCGCCCAGAGATACAACCAATGGGCGTCGGCCACCGGCACGTTGACGCATCCATGGGAATGGGGGGCGCCGAGATTGTTGTGCCAGTATTCCCCGTGGATGGCGCGAGCCCGGTCGAAGTACATCACCCAGGGAACGTCCCCTACATAGTAATAATCCGATCGATCCTGTTCGAAATAACCGCTCATGGACTGCAGATCGTATTTCTTCTGAGTCTGGAACACGCCGGGACGGGTCCAATAGCCGGGCAGCCCGCTGGCGATGAGCGTCGCAAATACCATTCGGTCGCCTTCATACGCCGCCAGGGTTTGCTCATAGAGGTTGATGCTGATCCATTTCACCCCGGCGGGAATTCCGTCCGGACGGACGGCATCCGGGAAAACCAATCCCAAACTCGTTTGCACGATCCACTGGTTGATTCCCACCATGAACCACGTCGTTTGATCGACCTTTTGGGAATCGAACACCTCCACCGGGGTGTATCTCGTATAGAACACGGCGTGTTTATCCGCCGGCCCTCCCGGCGTCCGGGAAGGAAACACGCCTTCGTAGGGCAGCACCCACCCGAAGGGATGGACGGGCGTCTCGGCCAGCGCGAAGCCGCTGAACTGATTCTTGATCGTCTGATTCTTATAGGCTACCGGTGTGACTTCGTCGCCGCGTACGTACCATCCGTCGTCGGTGAGGTAGAAGGTTCCCTCCGGGCGTTTGATCGTATCCACGTAGCCGATGTACACGTACCCCTTGTACAGGCTGTGATGCGGGTGACCCGAGATGGCGTCCTGCAAGCTCGAATAAAAACCCACTTCCGCGTCTTTCCCGGCGCGCGCGTACGACCGGCTCAAGATCGCGAGGGAGGGATCCACCGGCAGGGCAGGCAGCGGCCGACGGGGGAGCAAGCCATTCTGCCAGTAATCTAGGCGCGTTGCGCCCGGACCCGTGGTGGAGCACAGATCAGGAAAATCCATTTGCGATTGGACGGTGCAGAGTACGCCGGGATCCTCACCGGAGGACGCGCGCACCGGAGCGCTCGCCGAGGTGAACGCGGAGAGAAAAAAGGCCGGGAGGATTCCCCAGATCGAAACCCGCAACGCGCGCAGGATCAGGGAATTATTATGGAACGCCATCGTCCAATCCAATCCGATCCTCGCGGAATAAAAGCCGCTTGAAATATCAAAGTCCCGTTCAGCACGGGCTCCATGATACTCCCATCCGCATTTTTTTTACCCCGGCGGCGATCTCAACGCCTTTTTACCAGCGATAGTCTCACCTCCGGACGCCCTAAGAGGACGGACGGGATCCCAAGGTTACCGGAACATCGACAGTTCCCCCGTCACGGTAAACGGTAAATGTCACGGTGTCGCCCGGTTTAAAGTTCATGACGATATAAGAGACCATATCGCCGAAGCTGCTTACCTTTTGTCCATTGATGGCGATGATCAGATCGCCGCCTTTCTTTAGGTCCGTGACGTTCGGGATGTCCACCGTTCCCGCGCGCAAACCCGCCGTATCCGCAGGTCCTCCCGCCACCACACTGGTGATATAGACGCCGTAGGTATAGGGCAAGCCAAGTTGTTGCTGGGCCTGCAGGTGGATTTCGCTCAGACTTCCAAGCCCGAGATACGGGTAATCGTATTTGCCGGAGGCGAGGAGATCGGGCAAAATCCGTTTGACCAGATTACTCGAGACGGCGAACCCCAGGCCCGTGTTGGTAGCGGTTCCGCCTTGGCTGGTCGAGGGCGAGAGAATCGACCGGTTGATCCCGATCACCTCACCCTTCATGTTAAGCAGCGGGCCTCCCGAGTTGCCCGGGTTGAGCGCGGCGTCGGTCTGGATCATATCCCCGATGAGGTAGAAGCTGGTGTCGCTCGAAGAGGAGAGGGATTTATCGGTGCGGCCCTTCGCCGAAACAATCCCGAACGTCAGCGTGTTATACAAAGCAAAGGGGTTGCCGATCGCAACGACCGGGTCGCCGATTTTAACCAGGGAAGAATCGCCCAACGTCAGCGGATGCAATTCTCCCGCCGGAGCGTCGACGTGAACAACTGCGACATCCGAATCCGGATCCTTGGCCGCGACGGTGCCGGTCGTCATGTACCCGGAGGGGAAATCCACCTCGATCTGCGTCGCGCTGGCGATGACGTGCATGTTGGTCAGGATGTTTCCATTGGTGTCGATGACGAACCCGGATCCGAGCGCGTCGTTCGCGCTGTTGCTGGCATAAGCGATAATCGTTACCACGCCCGGATTAACCTTGGCATACAATGCCGCCAGTGAGCCGTCGGCTCCGACCAGGCTGGTGACGGGAGCGGGCGTCGGTGAAGGCGAGGGCGTCTGGGTCGCGGTCGCGATAGTCGGCGCCGTGGTGGGTGTTGCCACCGGATACAGCCCGGAACACGCTATCGCCAAAACGCCGAGCACCACCACAAGCATCAATATTCTTTTCATGGTTTTCTCTCCTTGGGAAACGTCCTAACATTCCTCTTTGGATTGGGTATTCTTCCTTGCGACCACGCTTCCTTCCGACCCAAAGCAGGGGCGTTTCGTCGTCGAATATGGGATCAGACCTGTTTTTTCCTCAATCGAACGAATTCTTCCAGCAGCTTTTTTTCCCCATCGCTCAACCGGGTCGGGAGTTCCGCCCGCACTTTGACGTACATATCGCCCCGCGCCGAGGGGTTGTGCAGGCGGGGCATCCCCAGTCCGCTCAACCGGATCGATTGCCCGGAATTGGTTTCGGGGGAAATTTTCAACAAAACGGATTTTGCATCGATGGTCGACACACGCGCTTCGCCCCCCAGGATCATCGTAAACACGTCCACCGGAACCTCGGTGGAGAGATCATCCTCCCGGCGTTCCCAGCGCGGGTCGTCGGCCACTTGGATCTTCAGGTACAGATCCCCCGCCGACCGTCCGGAAACCGCGCCGCCTTCCCCCGCCAAGCGGATTCGCGTTCCGGTTCCGGCCCCCGGCGGAATTTTAACTTCCAACTTGCGGTTGCCAATTTGCACGATCCGCGTGGATCCGCGGAACGCCTCTTCCAACGTAATCGTGACGTCCGTGTCCGGAAGAGTCCGGGTGGATGCCCGCCCGGTTCCCGGCCGCGCCCGTTGCCCGCGGGTGAAAATCTCGGATTGTTGGATCGGAATATCCCCGAAGATGGATTGAAAGAAGTCGGAGAACCCGCCGCCAAACAGATCCCCCAAATCACTGAACTCAACCCGCGTCCCGCCTTGCGGCATTCCACCCGCATACTGCGACCAGTCGAATCCGCCCGGCGTACCCGACCGTTGCCATTGCTGGTAGGCGCTTCCCACCTGATCGTAGCGGGCTTTCTTCTGGGGGTCGCTGAGGACCTCGTAGGCCTCGTTGATCTCCTTAAATTTTTCCTCGGCGGCACGGTTGCCGCGGTTTCGGTCCGGATGATATTGCTTGGCCAGTTTGCGGTAAGCCTTGCGAATCTCGTCCTCGCCGGCGCTTCGCGAAACTCCGAGCGTTTGATAATAGTCTTTGTAATCCATAGCGAATCCGTATACCGGAAAAAGTAAACGTCCGGCCCTTGAGTGATTTCATTCTAAGTCGTCGCCGGATGAGCGTCAACGCTTTTCACCTCTTCTTACGAAGCTCTAACGATTTCTTCGGATTTCCTTCACACGGGCGCTCTTTCTGCCTGGAGGATTCCTTCTCGGCAGGGAATTCCTCCGCTTTTTTCGTTCGGTTTGCAGGCTTGCGGGCCGGTATGCTATAGTAAGAACGCAATTTTGCCGTTTGGCTCCATGCGGAAAATGAGATCGCGGAAAATCATTCCGCGAAGAGCGTCGAGTGCCATGCCTGGTCCATCTGAAAAAATTCTCATCGCCGACGAAGACTTGGACGTCTTGGATTTGCTCGCGCGGCAAACCCTTGGGCCGCTGGGATATCAACCCTCCATGGCTTCCGACGGGCCGGACGCGCTCCGTAAAATCCTGACCGTTCATCCGGACATCGTCATCGCCAGCTTGACCCTGCCGGGACTGACGGCAAAAGAAATACTCGTCGCCCTGCGGGCTCAGGGGGTGGATCCGCTCGTGATCGTCACCGCACCGGAAGGCCAGGAAAAGCTGGCCATCCAGGCCTTCCGCTTGGGCGCCAAAGACTATCTCTCCAAGCCACTGCGGGAAGCCGAAGTTGTTTCCGCAGTGGAACGCGCGCTCTCGGAAGTGCGTTTGCGAAAAGAGCGCGAGGCGCTTGCCCGGCGGCTGTCCGAAATGAACCAGGAACTGGAGCGGCGCGTCAAAGAGCTCAGTCTGCTGTATGGAATCGGCAAAGCGGTTGTCTCGCTAACCCATTTGGACCGGCTATACGACCGCCTGTTGGAAGGAGCGCGATACGCCACCGACACCGAAGTGGCTTGGCTCCTGCAGCGGGACGATTCGGGAAAACAACTAATGCTGCGCAGCCAGCACGGATTGCCCCAGGCCCTGGCCGCCAAAGTGAATCAGCCGTGGGACGACGGCGTTTCGCCGTTGGTGATGGCTTCGGGCGAGGGGTTGCGCTTGGTTGGCCAGAGCTTGCAGCAGTTTAAAATAGCCCAGGTCTGCCAGTCGGTCATGGTGGCGCCCATCAAAGCCAAAAACGAATCCCTGGGCGTGATTTCGGTCGGCCACAAGGAACCCAGGGAATTCCTGCAACGCGATCAGGCGATGTTGGACGCCGTGGCCGACTACGCCTCCATCGCGATGATCAACGCCCGCCTCTTCCGGGCGCTGGAAAGCCGCCCGGCGCCAAAAAAAACCGATTCGGCCCAAACCGATGCCTGATTCCTCCGTTCTCTTTATTGATCCCAACCGGATGTTCCTTCCAGGCTTGGAAGACGTTCTGACCCGCCAGCGGAACTTCAAGATCGTGACGGCCGGTTCGGTTGCCGAGGCCCTGGCAGAATTGGAAAAAACGACGCCCCGGGCGGCGATTCTCGGTCTGCCCACCGGCCCGGAAGCCCTCGACGCCGCGACCAAAATCCGCGCCTTCCGGCCGGGTCTGGCCATCATTCTTCTGCTCCCGAAATCCATCGGAAACTCCTATACCGACGTGCTGCGCGTGCGGGCCGATGAATTGCTTTCCGAACCGGTCCGCCCCGTCGATCTGCTGGCCGCGCTCGACCGGCATTTCGACCGGGGCACGACCTCGCCGATCCACGTCCGCGTCCGGGAACTGGAAACGCTCGCCCAGCTGGGCAAAACCATCACCCGCCATCTGGACCTCGATCAGGCCCTGGCCAGCATCGTCGACGCCGCCGTGCGGCTGACCGGAGCGGAAGAGGGCAGCCTGATGCTGGTCGACGAAGCCACCGGCGAACTATACATGCGCGCCTCGAAAAATTTCGACGACGAGTTTGTGCGCACGTTTCGCATGAAAGTGGAAGATTCCCTGGCCGGCGATGTGATTCGGTCGGGTGAGCCAATTCTCCTGGACGGCGAGAATCCCCGGAAAATAAAAACTTCCTACCTGGTGCATTCCCTGATTTTCGTCCCCCTGCTGCTGGAGGGGAAAATCGTCGGACTGCTGGGCGTGGATAACCGCGCCGCCCGCCTGCCGCTGCATGACAGCGATCTTTCCCTGATGCAGGCGCTCGCGGAATACGCGGTGATCGCCCTGGAAAACGCCCGCCTCTATGAAACCACACAGGCTCATCTGCATCAGCTGGAAACGGTTATTCAGCAGGTGGAAGACGGCGTGCTCATCACCGATCCGGAAGGCAAGATGCTTCTGGCCAACCGAACGATCCGCGAACTGTTCAGCCTGGATAACGAGCCGCTGGTCGGGCGGTTTCTGAAAGAGGTGTTCCCCAACCCCGAGCTCCAATTCCTTTTCTCGCGGCGCCGCTCCGCCTCCCCCGCCCAACGGCGGACGGAGATCACTCTGGTCGACGATCGGGTGTTTAATGCGCATCTGACCCCGATTGAGGGCGTCGGGTTCGCCATGGTCATGAACGACATCACCCAGCTAAAGGAATTGGACCGCCTCAAGAGCGAATTCGTCTCCACGGTCTCGCACGATTTGCGTTCCCCGCTGACGACCATTCTGGGATACGTCGACCTGATCGAGCGGGCCGGCCCGGTCACCCGGCAGCAGAAGGAATTCATCACCCGGATTCAGAACAGCGTGGGGTCCATCACCACCCTCATCTCCGATCTCCTGGATCTGGGGAAAATCGAATCCGGGATCGATTCCCAGAAGGAAACGGTCCTGCTCAATACCCTGGCGCGCAACGCGCTGGAAGGAATCCGCACCCGGGCGGACACGAAACACATCCATTTGTTGATTTCGCTCGACGAACAAATTCCATCCTTGATTGGGAACCCCATCCGGCTCCGGCAGATGATCTCCAATCTGCTCGACAACGCTGTGAAGTACACCTCTGAAAATGGAACCGTCACCTTGTCCACGCAGCGCGAGGAGGGCCAGATCCTGCTGCGAGTCTCCGACTCCGGCATCGGGATTCCCGCCACGGAAATTCCATACGTGTTCAACAAATTTTACCGGGCGTCGAATGTGCAAAACACCGCCGGAACCGGGCTGGGGCTTTCGATCGTCAAATCGGTGGCCGAAATACATGGCGGCCGGGTATGGGTGGATTCGACGGATGGCGAAGGAACAAAATTTACGGTGGTTTTGCCGCTCCCCAAAGAATGAACAACCGCGCGGAAAGCTGCGCGGTTTACAAGTGCACAACTCCCAAGAATCTAAGCATCAAGCTCCGGGGTATCCATCATCCCGCGAAAGCGGGATAATTCCATTGAAAAAATGGTCGGCCGTGTAATCTCCGGCCGGAAACCAGGATGCGGGCTCTTTCCGATCATGCCGCGCATTCCCGGGACTGCCCGCCGCGCGTATGTAGCGCGCAGTATGAAAAACCTTAAAAATAAAATCCATATTGACTAAATATTCTTGAAATCGGTTTTTCATTGAGATCCGGTGAAAATGGGTCTGCTAAAAAATTGATGAATATGTTTTTTTTTATTGAATTTTCAGCTTTCGGAAAATTCACTGTCGGACTTCCCGGAAAAATAATATTATATTAGATAATAATTGTCCAATTATTCATTTATTGACACAGAACGATTGTTCGTGTACGATTATTGCGTTGATCAGGCTTTAAATTGGCAGGTAGGAGGCATCCCGATGCGAGAGACCGGAATTACCGAACGTCAAGCGAAAATGAAGACTTTTATCGAAGCCTATTTTTCCGATCATGGATATGCTCCCACTTATCGCGAGATCATGAAAAACGTCGGGATTCCATCCCTGTCGGTGGTTCGATACAATCTTGAACGCCTACAGAGGGAAGGTCTTTTAGAGAGAGACCCGCGAGTGGCGCGCGGAATTCGTCCGCAGAAACCGGATATGCGGCCCATTCGCATCTGGGGATATATTCAGGCAGGCGAACCCACGCCGGTTCCGGGCGCAAACGAACCCGTATTCGGCGCCGATGAGGCGCTGGCCATCTCCCAAGACCTGCTCCCGCGGGACGAAAACCTGTTCGCCCTCATCGTCCGGGGGGATTCGATGATCGATGCCATGGTCCACGACGGGGATTACATCATCCTCAAACCTCAGCAGGAAGCGCGGAATGGCGAGATGGTCGCCATTTGGTTGAAAAACCGGGAGGAGACGACCTTGAAATATTTCTTCTTCGAGAACGGCAAGGTGCGCCTCCAACCCGCCAACCCCACCATGCAACCCATCATCATTGACGATCCGGATGAAAATCTGGAAGTGCGCGGCAAGGTGGTTATGGTAATCCGGCCGCTCGAAAAACGGCTGCCTTTGGCGCAATGAACCTCCGCGCGTCAAGCTACGCGGCATCCATGAATACAACCCTCAAGAATCTGCCCCGCAAGCCCCGCATTCTTCGATTGAAAAAGAGGAATGCGGGGCAAGCTGCGAGGGTTCCACCTCCCGCGAAAGCGTGATAATCTTCTCTTCCCCCCGCAGACGAGCCCGGGCTTTCCCGGGCTTGTTTTTTTATGGACCGATATTTGATACACTGCGCCGTTGGGCTTGGAATTCCAAATGACCTTTTTCGAAGTGTTATTGCTTGCCGTGGGGTTATCCATGGATGCCATGGTCGTTTCCCTTTGCGCCGGAGCGGGCGGCTATACCTCGTCGCTCCGATCCGCTCTGCGGATATCCTTTGCCTTTGGGTTTTTCCAGGCGATCATGCCGGTGCTGGGTTGGTTTGCGGGGAGCGCGGTCTCTGCCTGGAGCGCCGGGATCGACCATTGGCTGGCCTTCGGACTTCTCGTATTCGTGGGCGTTCGCATGATCCGTTCCGGTTTGCAGAACGCCGAATCCGACCCGTCCTGCGACCCCACCCGCGGGTCGACCCTGATCATTCTTTCGATCGCCACCAGCATCGACGCGCTCGCCGTGGGGTTTTCCATCGCCCTGTTGTCGGCCTCGATCCTCCTTCCGGCCCTCCTGATCGGCGTGGTGACCTTCTCGCTCTCCTTCCTTGCCACGCACATGGGACGCCGGTTCAGCCTCCGGTTCGGGAAACGGATGGAGATCGCCGGGGGAGTGGTGTTGGGGCTGATCGGTTTGCGGATTCTCGTTGCGCATCTCTTCTTTTAATCGGGGAACCCCGCTGCTCCCGCCCCGTCGCCTCTCCGGACTTCGCGAGCGCCGGTACGTCCGGTCACTGGCGGATTTAATTCGCCAAACGTATAATCTTTTGCGGAGCAGCGCGAATCCGCAATGAAAATCATCGACCTCTCCACCCTCCGGGATACCACCGGGAAGATCCCGTTCGCCTCTTGGCTCAGGAAGACCCTCGGCGAAGGGCAGCATTGGCAATCGGAACTGGACGCCCAGGACCAGGTGATGTTCCGCCTGGAGAAAACTTTGGGGAACGAGTTCACCCTCATCCGCGAGGTCAAACTTCCGGGCCTAAGCACGCCTATCCCGATGGTACTCGTCGGCCCGTCCGGAATTTTTGTTTTATACGCCACCGCAGTGAAGGGATCGTATCGCGCGCGCGGGGACGCCTGGTTAAAGTTGGACAATTCCGGGAATATGCACATCTCCAACCCGAATTTACCCAACCGAACCCGGCTGTATTCCGAAGCCGTGCGGAAATTTCTTTCCCAAAACGACATGCCCGTCACCGACATCGAACCGGTGCTGCTTTTTTCCCAACCGGAAGCCTTTGTGGAGAATATCAAAGCGCCCATCCGGATGGTCATGTGCGACGGTGTGGAGAGTTACGGCGGCAGCCTGAGGCTGCTCAACCCGATTTTTTCTCCGGAGGAGACCGCCGGCATCGTCCGGTGGCTTTCCAATCCGGAAGGAAAACCGACCATCGCGGAGGAGATTTCCGCCGAAGCGCAGGAGATTGCCCCTCAGCCGGTCATTATGCCCTCCGAAGAACCACCCATGGCGGAACCGGCCCAAGCGACGAACTTCCATCCGGAAGACTCGTTGCGCAGCGCATTTGACGAACCCTCCGCGCCGGAATCTCTTCCTACCCCTCCGGTGACGGGAGAGGCGGTGGAACAGGCGCCGCAATCCTCTTTTTCGGTCGGAGCGCTCCTTGCCCGGACGCACATGAAAACCAGCCAGCTCACGTTTCTGGGCGTCGCCGCCATGGTGGACCTCCTGGTTATCTGCGGGTTGCTGGCATTCGTTCTCATGCAAATGATCCGGTAGCTCTGTAGAAGGACTGCCCGCCCGACTCTCAATCACCGTGTCCAATCCGTCCTCTCCGCCGTGGCTCTCGGTCATTATTCCCGCCTATAACGAGGAAAAGCGTCTGCCCGCCACCCTCGAGAAATTGCAGGAATACCTGTCGCGGCAGGTGTTCGTCTCCGAAATCTGGGTTGTGGACAATGGCAGCACGGACCGGACTGCCGATCTGGTCCGGGAATATGGGCTTCGTTTTCCGGCCATCCGGCTGGCGCAAACCCCCGTCCGCGGGAAGGGCATTGCGGTCCGAACTGGCATGCTGCGGGCTACGGGCCGGTACCGGTTTTTCTGCGACGCCGATCTTTCGATGCCGGTGGAGGAATTCGGGCGGTTTTATCCGCCCGGATTGAACGACGCGGATGTGGCGATCGGATCGCGCGAAGCGAAGGGGGCGCGCCGGTTTGATGAACCTCCTTACCGGCATTTCACCGGCCGGATTTTTTCCCTCGCCGTCAAGCTGCTGATCCTGCGCGGTTTCGAAGACACCCAATGCGGGTTTAAATGCTTCCGCGACACCGCCGCGGAGGATTTGTTTTCCCGCCAACGGTTTACCGGCTGGTCCTTCGACGTGGAGGTGCTCTACCTGGCCCGCCGGCGCGGGTATCGCATCCTCGAAGTTCCCATCTCTTGGCGCTACCAATCCGACAGCCGGATCCGCCTGGTGGACAATTCGCTGAGGATGTTTGCCGACCTGCTGCGCATCCGCTGGAACGGCATCCGAGGGATCTATGACCGACCCAACCCGCGCTCGATACCCAAACCTAAATAAGGAACGCCGCCTGCTGCGGAGCGGCTTTCTCCGGGTGGCGGGTCTGGATGAGGCGGGCCGGGGCGCATGGGCGGGTCCGCTTTCGGCCGGGGCCGTCATCCTCCCCCTTCAACTTCCATCGCTCCGCAACGAACTGGCTACCGTGCGCAATTCGAAATTGATGACTCCTTTGCAGCGGAAAGCCGCCGCCATTCAAATTCGGTCGATCGCGATTGCTTGGGCCGTCGGCAGCGCGTCTGCGCATGAGGTGGACCTCCTCGGCCCGCTCCAGGCCACCCGCCTGGCCATGCTCCGCGCGATCCATGAATTGGCGACCGATCCGGACCATCTGCTGGTCGATTATTTAACCCTGCCCGGGTCTTCCTTGCCCCAAACGGCGGTCACCCACGGCGACCTGCTCTGCCTTTCCATCGCCGCGGCATCCGTCCTTGCTAAAACCTGGAGGGACGAACAAATGATTGCCTTGGAGCGAGTGTACGCAGGCTACGGATTTGCCCGACATAAAGGGTACGGCACGCGCCAGCATGCCGAAGCGCTTCTCCGCCTGGGCGCCTGCCCGGAACACAGGCAATCGTACGCTCCAGTCCAACGGGTCTCCGGACCCCCTCCGGTATAATGCGGTCGACCGAATTCCCATGAGCCCACGCGATCCAAACGACCTGTCGATCGAAGAACTGGAACGGCTGTTGGCAGCCAAACGCCAGGCCGCAAGGAAAGGACGGATCCAGCGGTTCGTGCGCTCGGGGCGCGCTGTGCTGGCCGAGCCGTCTGCGAACTCGGGCAGCTTCCCGTCGGGCGCATCCGATTCTCCGCCGCGCGGTAAAAGCCCGCTGGATCGGCTGTTGCTGTACCTTGAAATCGGCGCGGCGATTGTCTTGGGATTTGTCGTCCTGCAATTTATCTTGCGGCTGCAGGATATCAACCGCGAATCCATCGCGCTCGTTTTTTCCGGCACGCCGTCTTCCACCCCGCTGATCACCGCCGTCGTCCTGCCTTCCGGTCATACGCCGCCGACTGCCTCGGGCGGAGCGCAGCCCAACGACAACGAAGTGCCCGCCAATCTCCGCCCGTTGCTGCAATCGTACCAATCCCTGGCCATCCCCACCCGCGGGCCGGAGCAGCCCCTCCGCCTGGATCTGCCCAGTCTGGACAAGATCAACATGACGGTGGTGGAAGGCGACGGATGGGAGCAGCTCAAGCAGGGGGTCGGCCATCACATCGGCAGCGCCAATCCGGGGACGGCCGGCAACGTCGTGCTCTCCGCCCACGACGATATTTACGGGGAACTGTTCCGCGATCTGGACTCGTTGAAACCGGGCGATGAAGCCGTCCTGTATACCGCCACCCAGAAATTCTATTATCGCGTTGTCACGGTTCAATTGGTCGAACCGACGGATGTGTCCATCATGGGCCCCACGGTCCGCCCGACACTGACGCTGATTTCTTGTTATCCCTACATGGTCGACACCCAGCGAATCGTGGTGACGGCGGAATTGTCGCCTTAAGCCAATTCAATTTATTAACAAGTTGTTGAAAAACGTCGAATTTGTTTTGGTCGGACAAACCATCCCCCCTTTCATCCCCCCATTTTCCAATAAAAAATGGGGGGAGTGAGGGGGGCGGGTTTACCAACGGGAAGATGACACCAAGATGAATTGAGTTTTTCAACATCGTGTAAAGCACAGGTTAAATCCACATATGCAATTGCTAATCGTGGAGTAACAAATGCGTCGAAACTCTTCAATGTTCTGAGATATCCCGGGGAAGCCCGTCACGGCAGGGCATGTGTGCGGAATCCGCTAAATTTTGGCCGAACAATTTTATAGGGCAGGTTAACCTCGAGATAATTTACAAATTTCGATCCGATCTTTTTAGCCAAATAATAAGGTTTTCCTAAGAAGACCGTCTTTAATCGCCCCGCTCGCATTCTTGTGCTACAATTCGCCCGATTTCCCTCCGGCGAAAGCGCCGTCTCTCAATTGGATTCTCGTTCGAAGCAGCGTGACGGAATCCTCCGCCGGCCGGGAGGAAGCATCTTTCGCAGGACATCCGAAAGGATAAGGAATGTAAATGAAGGAAAAAAGGTATCGCACCGCAACGCGCGATGATTTAAAAAATCCGGACTACACTTATATCCGGCAGGATTTGCGTAGAATCCTGCTCATCGCCTGCTCCTTTATCGCCGTCATGGTCATCCTTTCCTTTGTGTTTAAATAAACCCGGAAAGCGGACAACGTATGTCTTCCTATCTGCCGAAGCCAAAATCCAAACAACCAAAGATTCAAAAATCCCCCGAACCTCCGCGGAAAGCGGAACCCGTTCAGGCTATGGAACCGGCCGCGCCCGAACCGCCAAAACCCGCCGCTCCCCGCGGCCTCCCGGAATGGGCCAAGGGCATGCTGGCCACCCTGCTGGTCGCCTTCATCCTGCTGGTGGGAGTTGGTTCCTTCTCTCTGGTGCGAACGTTCATCGGCAGCGGGATGACCAACCTCAATCCCTTTAATCCCCCGCAAGTGGACAACACGCCTCTTCCCGGCGTAACCCCGACCCAAATTCCGCTGGCCGGACCGGAATACAAACCCTGGAACGGTGTGGATCGCGTGACGATCCTCGCCATGGGGCTCGACGCGCGGGATATCGGGCCGGACGCCAATAGCACCGCAGCCCGCACCGATACGATGGTCGTGCTAAGTTTGGATCCGGTAACGAAGATCGCCTCGATGCTTTCCATCCCCCGCGACCTCTACGTGGATATTCCCGGTTATGGATTCGACAAAATTAATAAGGCCTATTTCGACGGCGAGGCGAACCGGCTGCAAATCGGCGGAGCCGGTCTGGCCATTCAGACGGTCGAGAATCTGCTCGGGATCCCGATCGATTATTACGCCGTTCTCGACTTTAATTCCTTCACGGCATTCGTCGACACCATCAATGGGATCGACGTGTACGTCCCCTTCGATAACATGATCATCGACCCGGTCGGCCCGCATAACACCACCCAGCTTCACTTCGGTTGGAATCACCTCGATGGCGCGCTGGCCCTCGGGTACGCCCGAAACCGCCATACGGCAAACGGCGATTTCGATCGGGCGGCCCGAACTCAGCAGGTGATCCTCGCCATCCGGGATAAGGTCCTCAACCTCGATCTGCTTCCCAGCCTGCTCCTGAAAGCGCCGCAGCTCTGGAGTCAGGCCAGCACTAGCATCAAGACCAATTTGACGATGGATCAGATCATCCAGCTGGCGCTGGTGGCCAAAGACATCAAACGCCAGAACATCCGCCAGGGCGTTATCGACAATGACTGCCTCCTGGCCATCGAAACCATCAACAATGAAGATACCTTGATCCCCGACCTGGAAAAAGTCCGCGAGTTGCGGGCCAAGGTGTTCACTTCCGGCGGGGTGCTCGGTTACGCCACGCCACCCACCGATCTCACGTCGCTGGCTTTTCTGGAAAACGCCAAGATCGAGATCGTCAACGGCGCCGGCATCACCGGTCTGGCCGGAGCGACCAAGGCCTACCTCGTCAGTAAGGGCTTTGCCGACGCGAACATCACCATTGGCACTGCCACGGCGGATGACTTATATTCTCATCCGACCAACACCTTGATTACCGACTTCAGCGGAATGCCCTATACGGTTCGCTTCCTGGCCAGCCTGATGAAACTGACTTCCACGGGCCTAGCGACCAACTTCCGAGCGAACAACAGCGTGGATGTTGAAATTTTCCTGAGATCCGATTGGACGGTTCCGCAATAATTCCGGCGGAAGGATAAAGCGAGGAAGCAGGGAGCGGAAAACCGCTCCCTGCTTTTTTAATTCCAGGGGATGATTTCGTCGCGTTCCGATCCGACCGAGACCAGCGACACCGGAACGCCCGTCTCGCGCTCGATCATTTCCACGTACTTTCTCGCCGCCTCGGGCAGTTCCTTTCGGGTTCTCGCCTGGCGGATTTCCTCCTCCCAGCCTGGGAGGTCCTCATACACTGGTTCGAAACCATCAATCCGGGACGCCCCCATCGGGAGGTCCCGGAAGTCGCGCCCGGACCCACGGTAGGCGTTGCACACGCGGACGGGATTCAATCCGCTAAGAATATCCAATTTCGTCACAACGAATTCGGTGATGCCGTTGAGCCGTGTGGAATACCGGAGCAAGACCAGATCGAGCCAACCGCAGCGACGCGGCCTGTGCGTGGTGGTTCCGAATTCATCCCAGGGAAGCGAGCCGTCCCCGCGCAACCGGTTGCCGATATCGCCTGTCTCCTCGGTGGGAAACGGGCCTTCCCCGACGCGCGTTTGAAATGCCTTGACCACGCCGATGATCCGGCCGAGCGACTTGGCTCCAACGCCGAGGCCGGACAGCGCTCCCGCCACGCCGGTGCTCGAGCTGGTGACGAATGGATACGTCCCCTGATCCAGATCCAGGAGCGCGCCTTGGGCGCCTTCCGCCAGAACGGTCTTCCCATTGCGCAGGGCGTTGTCTACCAGCCAAAGCGTATCCGCCACATACGGGCCGAGAATTTGCGCGTATCGATAGAACTCGGCGGCAATGGTGTCGGCGTCCAGCGACGGGCAGCCGTAGAGTTTTTCCAGCAGCTCGTTTCCGCGGAGGATTTGCTCTTTGATTTTATCGGCGCACTCTTCGGGCTGCGCCATCGCTTCGGCTCGGACGCCGCGCCGAAAGCTTTTATCCGCGTACGCCGGACCGATCCCGCATCCGGTGGTCCCCAGCCGCTTGGCGCGGGAGGCTTCCTCGGCCTTGTCGAGGGCGATGTGCATCGGGGTCAACAAATGAGCGGCAGGGGAAATCTTGATCCGCTCGGGATTGCAATCAACGCCCTGCGACCGGAGCTGGTCCATCTCCGCCAGCAGGCGTTGCGGATTGATCACCATCCCGCTCCCCAAAACGCAGACGGGGTGGGGATGGACGATCCCCGATGGGATTAGATGCAGGCGAAAAATTTTTCCGTCGGCCGTCACGGTATGTCCGGCGTTGTCGCCGCCGGAGAAGCGGGCCACCACGGCCGCCTCGGATGCAAGCGCATCCAAAATGCGCCCTTTGCCTTCGTCGCCCCATTGCGCGCCAAGAATTACATGCAGTGGCATAGATCACTCTCCTTCCGGACCGGAGTCGCCATCGTTCAGGCGCTAAACGAGGGCGTCATGCAACGCCCTCGCCGTCGGACCGGACCGATATTCCTCGGGTTCTCTTGAGTTAAGTATGCCACAAAAACACCGCCACCGCATCCCCCTTTTTCCTTGCGCTTTCCATTTCAAACCGTTTTCCCAATTGTGCGTATATCTGCAAGGACCGGAAACCCGCTGCCTTGTTCCTTTCCGCCTCAGGAGGTGCGATACAATACGCCGGAGGATTTTCAACCTTGGAATCGTCTCCGTCCCATCCGGATGTTCCGGCCGCAAATTCCGACCATCCCGGCGGATTCATCCGCTACGGTCGATGGCTGATATTAATCGCCTTTATTGCGGTTCTGTTGTTTGGGCTTTGGGCAGCTCCGGCGGGGCTGCTCGGCAAAGCGGACGCCATCGGATACGCCGTCTGCCACAGGATCGATTTGCGTTCCTTCCACCTCGGCGACCGCCAGCTGCCGCTCTGCGCGCGCTGCACGGGGACTTTTCTGGGCGTCATCGTCGGGGTGGCGATTCTGATCCTGCTTGGACGCGGCCGGTCCGTTGTCTGGCCACCGCGCAAGCTGTTCGCCGTGCTGGTGCTCACTGCCGTTCCGTGGGGGTTCGACGGCGTGAATTCCTACGCGTATCTTTTTCCCCAGCTGCCCCACCTGTATACGCCGGAGAACTGGTTGCGATTGACTACGGGGACTTTCCTGGGATTGGCCATGGCGGCGGTATTTCTTCCTGCGGTGAACCAGAGCTTATGGAAAACCGGCTCGCCGGATCCGGTTCTGAAAAATTTCCGCGAGCTGCTGCTGTACTTCCTGGCGGCGCCGGTTTTAATCGTCCTGGTGCTGCTGGAAAACCCGATCATCCTCTACCCGCTCGCCCTGTTGAGCACGGTGGGCGTCCTGTATTTGCTGACGGGAGTGTATACGGCGATCCTGTTGATGTTGTTCCGGAAGGAAAATTTTGCGGAGACGTTTCACGACGCTTGGCCGGTTCTCGTGGCCGGGTTGACGATCGGATTGCTCCAAATCATGGCGATCGACGCCGTCCGGATGTATTTCACCCACACCTGGGGCGGTTTTAACCTGGGCGGATGAGGCAAGGGACAACGAAGGGGCAACGGCGGAAGAAACCGGGGCGCATAGGGGAGAACCCCGCACTCCCGCAGGAGGTAAACAATGGATATTTTTTCCGCGTTCGGGTTATCCGCCAGCGCAGGATTGAATGCCTACATCCCGCTGCTGGTGGTGGGATTGCTGGCCCGCTACACCGGGACCATTAAACTCGGCCCGCCCTGGGACACGCTTACCGATCCTTGGGTGTTGCTGGTGCTCGCCGTACTCCTGCTGGTGGAAATCGTCGCCGATAAAATTCCTGCGGTGAATCACGCCAACGATGTCATGCAATCGTTCATCCGCCCCGTGGCCGGGGCGATCGTGTTTGCCGCCAGTTCGCACATCATCACAAACGTGAGCCCGGTGCTGGCCATGATCTGCGGGCTCTTCATCGCCGGGGCGATCCACGGCGCCAAGGCGCTGGCGATCCGCCCGGCCGTCACGGTCACCACGGCGGGCGCCGGCACTCCGGTTGTAAGCGCGGCGGAAGATATTCTCGCCACCGTGCTTTCCATCATCGCAATTCTGGTCCCGGTTGTGCTCGGGGCGCTGATTTGCGTCGCAGCCGCGTGGATCATTTGGATGATCTGGCGCAGGATTAACCGCGAAGCGAAGACAACCTGATCCTCGGGTGAGAGAAACTCGTCGATGGGCGCGCCCGGCGGCCTCAGGCGATGCGGAGGAACCCGCCGTCGCAGAAAGTCGACGGGGCTGGTCCAGCATCAGGTTTTTTCATCCGGTTCGTCTCGTTGGTGCGCTTTTTAGGAATATCGGGTACAATGAAAACCATCCGCTCTTGGCTCATCATCGTTCGGAGGAGGATATTCCATGGTACAGCAAGCGCCGGCTCCGGCTAAAAAGTCCAATAGCACCCGCAACATTGTCATCATCGTCATCGTCGTTGTACTGGTCCTGTGCTGCGTTTGCATCGGCGGAAGTCTCCTCTATTTCTGCGGTGATGTGATCACCGGCGCCGCCAAAGGCTGCAACTTCTAGCACGGATTCTGATTCCACATCGTTTAGGGTTATCACGAGGGCGGCCGAAAATAACGGCCGCCCTCCGATTTTTAATCCCCGATCCACGTCCCATGGGCGGGAATCCAAACTAGCTGTTCCCCTTCGCGGAACGGCTCGGCGGATGCACACACAATCTCCCGGGACGAACTGTCCTCCAGGACAATCCGATATCCCTCCTCTCGCCGGATGCATTCCCTCACCACACCTCGGATTCCTTTTCGGGCGCCGCGCTTTCCATGCAGGAACGCGCCTCCTCCTGGACGCAAAAGAATCCACCCTCTGGCGCCACTCGGCGGAGCGGGCTCCTGATGTTCCGCTGGAAACTCACCTAAGGAGGTTTCGATCCGCAACGGACTCCCGGGCCGCACCTGGCCGGGGAGAATATTCCCCAGACCCAAAAAGTTCGCAATCCAGATCGAAGCCGGCCGCGCCACGATTTCTTCCGGGGTCCCCTGTTGAACGATCCGTCCGCCATGCAGTATAGCCACCCGCGCAGCGACGGCGAAGGCTTCCTCCTGATCGTGGGTGACGTACAAGGCAGGGATCCGCATCGACTTCAGCAGGCGTCGGATTTCCTGGACCAATTCCTCGCGCAACGCGCGATCCAGCGCGCCGAGCGGCTCGTCGAGCATGAGGACTCGCGGCTGCGGAGCCAACGCGCGGGCCAGCGCCACGCGCTGTTGCTCCCCGCCGGAAAGTTCCGCCACGGGCCGCTGCGCGAAGGCCGCGAGGTTGACCCGCTCCAAAGCCTCCCGCACTTCACGCCCGATGCGATCGCGGGGAAAATTTTTCATCCGCAGCCCGAAGGCGACGTTTTCCGCCACGTTCAAATGCGGGAACAAGGCATAATCCTGGAACATCAATCCGAAACCGCGGAGGTGGGCCGGCCTGCCGGTGACCTGCGTGCCGTTCCACACCACCTCTCCCCGATCGGGCAATTCCAACCCCGCTATGATTTTAAGCAGGGTGCTTTTCCCGCTCCCCGAAGGGCCGAGCAGGCACACCGTTTCGTCTTCGCCGAGCCGCAGCGAGACGCTCTCCAAGAGGGGTTTTCCCTCATACGATTTCCCGATGTCACACAATTCCAGCATGCCAAACCTCTTTCATCGGCGTCCAACCCAGACTTTCAGACAAGCTCGGATGCGATATGCACTCTCTTTTTTTTTCACACGGATGCAAGCAGAGTGCAATGTCCGCCGAATGCTTTGGTGGTCTCGATAAATTAGGAACCCCTTCCCATCTTTCCTCTCCCGACCTCTCCCTCCTTCCCGTGATACGGCCCGTCCTCGAGCGAAGCGAGGGGAGAAGGAGGGAGAGGTCGGGAGAGGGCGGAAGGGATGGAAAGCCGGAAAGGAAATTGAAACCTTCCTTACGGTTCGCGCGTTCGCTCGATGACGGTTACCGCCACGCCGCAAAGCATCATAAGCAGCGTCGCCATCGCCATCGCCTGGCCGTAATTCAGCCCGCCGGGCTGCGAGAGAAATCTGTAAATCGCCACCGGCATGGTTGGAAATTCCGGTCGGACAATGATCGTGGTGGCGCCAAATTCGCCGAGGGAAACGGCGAAAGCGAACGCCGCCGCCGAAAGCACCGCCCGTGCCGCGATCGGAAAATCCACCGCCTGCCAAACCCGGAGCGGGGATGCTCCCAGCGTCGCAGCCGCTTCCCGCAACCGGCCGGGAATCCCGGCCAAGGCCGGTTTCAAACCGCGCACCACAAACGGCAGCGCGATCAGACTATGGGCGACCGGGAGCAGAAACGGCGAAAGGATGAGATCGAGCGGTGGACGGGAAAGCGCCACGAGCATCCCCAAGCCCAAGGTAACCGCCGAAGTTCCAAGCGGCAACAGCAGGAATGGTTCGATCAGGAGATCCCACCTCCCGGGCCGGGAGAGCAGCATCGACGCCGGAATTCCCAACCCGAGGGCGATGACCACGGTCGCCAGCGCCACCAGCAGCGAATTGCGGGCGGACTCGATTGGCGTGGCGAAGAAGGCGGCCGCCTTCCGATTGATGAACAGCTCCCGGTAGTAGTCCAAGGTAAACCCGGTTTGGACCGCCGTCCGTTCGCCGCGGGCCGCCTCCGTCCGCAGGAACGACGACGCGATCGGGGAAATCAGCGGCAGGAAAAATAACGCCCCCAACAGACAGAGAACTGCGGCGAGGGATAATTTTTCCGCCGCGGAAACGGGTTTGCGAGCGGTGTGATATCCCACTTTCAAGGTTGTTGATTCAGCCCGTTGCGCCAGCCGCGTGGAAAGCGCAATTAACGCCAGGGTGAATGCGATCTGGACAATGGAAAGCAAGGCGGCCGCCGGAAGATTTAACGCCTGCAAAGCCTGAATGTATATTTCCGTTTCGAGGGTGGAAAAGCCCGGGCCACCCAGGATCAGAATGACGCCAAACGAGGTGAAATCGAACAGGAAAACGAGCGCCGCCGCCGCCAGAAGGGAGGGAGCAAGCAACGGCAGGGTGACCCGGCGGAATGTTTGCCAGCGGCTGGCGCCTAGTACCCGCGCGGCCGCCGGAAGATCCGGATCCAACCGTTCCCAGGCATTGCCCACCAGCCGCAGGACGATCGAAGTGTTGTAGAAAACGTGCGCCAGCAGGATCGCCCCGAGCGAAGGTAGAAAAGGAAGCGGCTGACGGATCCAACCGGCGCTCTGCAGGAGTAGATTAACCCAACCGCCTGGACCGAGCAGCAACTCAAAACCCGCTGCTACCACGACCGTCGGGAGGATGAAGGGAACGATCAGGAACGCGCGCAACAGCCGCTTGAAGGGAAAATCAAACCGGGCAAACACATACGCGCCCGGCAATCCCACGATCACCGTGAGCAACGTTGAAAGAAACGCCTGAGTTAATGTAAAACCCGCCGCCCTCAGAATGGTCCGCGCCGAAAAGGCGCCCAACCCGGCGTGCAGCGCCGCCTCGACCCCCAATCGCAGGATGGACGCCAGCGGGAAATAAAAGAAGATCCCTACAAACGCAACGGGAAGAATCCAAAGCAGCGCCCGAACGCCGAGGAAGGATTTCCGTTGCGCCGGACCGATCTTCTTCCGGCCTACGGCAGCATCGTCGCTTTCCAACTATTCATCCATTCATCCCGGTGGGCGGCGATTTCCTCCGGCGCCAGGCTCGCGGGTTGGGAGGGGATGGGAGCAAATTTTAACGAATGCGTCCGGCAGCGCGGCGCCGTTCTTGACCGGATACATGCTCATCTGCAGCGGAATATCCTCCTGGAAGGCGGAGCTGAGCATGAAATCCACAAACTGTTCGGCCAGCGCGCGATGCGATGTGCCGGCGAGAATGCCGACAAATTCGATTTGATGGAAGCACATATCCGGCCCTTCCAGCGCGGCGATGGGCGGCTCGGAGCGCGGCGGGTCGGCGTTGATCATCTCATAAGCCGGATCCGTGGCATACGAGACCACCATCGGCTGCGCCCCTTTTCCGCTGGACCCGCTGAAGTTGGTGTAGTACGCCGTTTCCCATCCGTCGACGATCGCCACCCCGTCGGCTTTCAAGGATTTCCAATAATCCAGGTAACCATCCTGTCCGAAGTGCGCCACGGTGGAGAGCAGAAAGGCGAACCCGGGCGAGGACGTCTGCGGGTTTTCCACCACCAGCAGCCCCTTGTATTCCGGGCGGACAAGATCTTCGAGCGTTTTTGGGACGGCCAATTGGCGCGAGGCAAACCAGGCGATATCGTAATTGACGCATACATAACCGTGGTCCACCGGGAGGGCGCGGTTCTGCGGGTCGAGCTGGAATTCCGATGGAATGGAGGAGAGCGCCGGGGAGTTATAGGGCACAAACAATCCTTCCTGAAAAGCCCTGGTCAGCAACGTATTATCCACGCCATACAATACGTCCACCAGCGGCGCCTGTTTGGTCAGGATCGCCTTGTTCAGCATCTCTCCCGCGTCCCCGCTTCGTAACACGGCCACTTGAATTCCGGTCGATTGTTCGAATTGCTTCATGACCGAGTCGCTGACCTGGAAGGAATCATGGGTCATCACCGTGACCATTCGCTTTCCTTGCGGGTTCAGAATCTGGCAGCCAACCAGGATCGGCATGACAACCGCCAAACCCATAATGCATAGGATGATTTTTCCATCCGCGGTGTTTGTTTTTTTTATCTTCCGATGGATCTGGTATGAATGCACAGCAGCACTCCTCTCTCCAGGGAAATTTCCGCTTGGTCCTCCAGCATGCGATTGCTCACCCCCCGCGTGCGATGGGGAGGAAGGGTTTCCTCGCGCAGGGGATATTGCAGGCCCTTGGTGACCACGCCTTCCGCGGCCATTCCGAAGGGGATGAGCGAAACCACGTCGCCGGCGGCGCCGGTCACCGCGGCGCTCTCGCGCACGCAGAAGATTTCCTCGTGCCCGTCGTCGATCCGGATGTCGTACTCGCGCAGCGCCGGATCCGCCAGCAGCGAAAGGTTGGCCACGGTTTGATCGGTCCTCCCGCCCAAGGCCCCGAGGATCAGGATGCAGGGGTATTCCTCCCGCAGCGCATACCAGACCGCGAGTTCAAGGTCGGTTTCATCTTTTTCAGGGGAATGGGATTGGATTTTCGTGCCCGCGAGCCGGAGCAATTCGCGGACCGGATCCGGAATCGAATCCAGGTCGCCGATCAGAACGTCGGGCGCACGGCCGCACGCCAGCGCGTGCCTCGACCCGCCGTCGGCCGCGATCCAAAAATCCCCGGCCCGCAGCAGGGCGCGCGCGGATTCCAGATTCGGCAGCGTGCCGTTCGCGAAAATCACCGCCCGCTGTTTGGCCATAAAAAAAACCTCCGCAGGCGGAGGGCGATGGTAAACGATCGCATCCCTTCGCCGGCATTATCCGGATCAGGTTCTGCGGGTCGAAGGCTGCGCGCCTTCCTCTCAGCCCGTGCACGGGCTCCCCGTTCAACTGGGAAAGATTTTAAAGCCGTCCCGTCCACCCGTCAATCCCTGGGGGCCGCGGCGCGTCCCTGGCGGCGGACGTCAGCTCTCCGCCAACTCCCAATCCGGCACGACATCCAGATCCAGCGCATCGCGCTGGCCGGCCTGGAAACGGAAAAATCCGGCGGCGGCCACCATCGCGGCGTTGTCGGTGCAAAGTTCCAGCGGCGGCATGCGCACCGGACAAGGCGCGATTCGTTCCAGCGCCTCGCGCAAGGATAGATTGGCGGATACCCCGCCGGCCACCAAAATTTCTCCGGCCCGGAATTCATTGGCCGCCCGCACGGTTTTCTTCGCCAGCACGTCCACCACCGCGGCCTGGAAGGATGCGGCAAGATTCTCAACGGGCAATCCCGGCTCCGGCGGATTGATCCCCGCCGCCAGGTTCGGCTGCCTCCGGCGCACCTCGCGCAACACGGCGGTCTTTACCCCGCTGAAGGAAAAATTCCACGAATCGTCCATCAGCGCGCGCGGAAAGCGGACGAATTCCGGATCGCCCCCTCGGGCGGCGGCCTCAATCGCCGGTCCGCCGGGATAAGGCAGCCCCAGCAGGCGGGCCACTTTGTCGAAGGCTTCGCCGGCCGCGTCGTCGAGCGTCCCGCCCAAGCGCCGGTATCGCCCGTGGGCGCTCATCACATATAGCTCGGAATGCCCGCCGGAGACGATCAGGCACAAGGCGGGGAACCGTTCCGGGCCTTCCTCGCGCGCAAGCCAAAGCGAATAAATATGCGCTTCCAAGTGGTGGATTCCCAGGATTGGCAATCCAGACGCCAGCGACAACCCCTTGGCGGCGTTCACCCCCACCACCAAGGAACCCGCCAGGCCCGGGCCGCGCGTCACCGCCACGGCATCCAATTCGCCCACGCTTAAATGCGATTCCTCCATCGCTCGGCGAATGGCGGGCTCGATCGTTTCCACGTGGCTGCGCGACGCCATCTCGGGGAATACGCCTCCGTATTGCGCGTGCAATTCCCCCTGCGAGACCAAAATGTTGGAAAGGATCCGGGTGCCGTTTTCGACGACGGCCGCTCCGGTATCGTCGCACGAAGTCTCAATGCCGAGGATGCGGACGTCGGGCGGGGAGGTTTTCGGAGTCATCGGGCCTTCTTTCCGCTCCGGCGGATTATCTTCCGGCGGCGCGCCGGAAGGCGCGCGGTTTTCCGCCCAGCGCCGGCGGCGTTCTTCCGCTTCGGCGCGGTGCTGTTTTTCGATCCGCGCCGGGCGGGAAGGATCAGGTCCAGCGGATAGGGCGCCACCACCTTGACCGTTCCATCCGGCTGGATCCACAATGTGTTTTCCAACCGAACGCCCATATTGCGATCGGGATAGTACAGCCCCGGTTCGAGGGTGAATACCACGCCGGGCTGCAGCAGGTCGCGGTTGGATTCGGCGTTCGAAAGATATGGCAACTCGTGCACGTCCAGCCCTACGCCGTGCCCGAGGCTGTGCACGTACCCCCGCTCGGTCTGCGGATCGCTCAGGATCGTCGGGTGACCCATCGATTCAAAAATCCGGCAGACGCCCAGCTGCACCTCCCTGGCTCGCGTCCCGGGGCGGATTTTTTTCTCGGCCTCGGTATAGGCCAGCAATACCTGGTCGTACAATTGCTGCACGTCGTCGGGCGCATATCCCAGGCACCAGGTCCGGGTGACGTCGTAAAAATATCCTCCGCCCATTTCGCAGGGGAACAGGTCGAATACGATCGGCGTCCCAAGAAGAATCGGATCCCGGTCGATCCCGCTCGAATGGGGAATGCCCGCGTCCCGGCCCGGTGCGAAGATCAGCCCTTCGGGAGATTCCGCGCCGCGCTGAGCGAGCCCGGTGCGGATAAAGGCTTTTACCCGCCCCACGGTGAGCGGTTCGCCGCTCCGGCCGACGAGTGTTTTTCCATGGACGGTATGCGATGATAGAAATTCGGCCGTCTCGCCGATTACGGCCGTTGAAGCGGCTCCGATCGCGCGGAGGTGTTCGATTTCATTGGCGTCCTTGGTGGATCTTGCGCCGCCTAATACCGGATCTTTGCTATCGCTGACCAGTTTGACGTCCGGCGCCTGGGATGGCAGCTCCTCCATCACCGCGTACGCCGAGGAAAGCTCGACCGTTCCCCCCACCCCCACCCGGCCGCGCACGCCAAGTTCCCGGAACATGCGGGCGATGCGGATTGCTCCGGCGCGCGCGGCGTTGCCCTGCGCCTCCCGGAGGATCTGATCGAGTTTGAACTCGTTCAGATTGCGGCAGCGCAGACCCGTACGGGCCGCTTCCTCCCGCTCCATGGGGTAGTGGAAGAGGACCGGCGGTTCGTTGCGCTTTTTAATCAGGTCCGCCCGGGTGAGATTCGCTACGCCGGTGAAATAGACCATTGCCGGGTTGTGGTTCGCCGGACCGCTGATCCACAGCGCATCCAGCCCGCGTTCCGCCATCAGTCGATCCAGGTCTTGTTTCATGGCATCTCCGTTTCCGGTGCAATTCCAGCCAGGCCGGTCGCCCGCCTCCGGTCGCGTGGAAGGGATCCATAAAGATTATAGCAGCGGGTGACGATCTCGGCGTCGCTCGGAAAGTAAATTCCAATCGAGGGTCCGTTGCCGGCGGCAATCGTGGTATCATCCTGCGCGAAAAGACAATGAGCGAACAGCAAAAAATCACCATCATCGAGGGACCGCCGCCGGTGTTTGAGGATCCGGGGGAAGCTTGGCCCGCATCTTTAGGCGACAGCATCCGGCCGTTCCGCTCCGCGCTGACCCGCATGCGCACCTTCAACGGGCCGGCTCTGGTCGAACGCTGCTACCACGCCTGGAAAAACCGCGAGCCGATCGTGCTCGAATTCCGTGCGCCGGATGGGCGGATTACGCAGGCCCCGATTCAGGCCGCGCGGTATGTGCCCACGGTGGAAGGGCAATTGCTGATGCTATGGGTGAGGTTGAACCCGGAAGAAGTGGAAACCGAAAAAGGCTCCGGGGAATAATCAAGGAGGTCCGGCATGCTCCCGCCCGACGTCGACATGGAACGGTATCCGGGGTTGAACCGTTGGGTGGTCGCCTGTTTTTCGGGCCACAAGAAGGTCAACGACATCGTTTTTCAATTGTGCCAGAAAACCGGATGGGATTGGAACCAGGCGAAACAGTTCGTCGATCAGGTTGCGCGGGAAAGCCAGAAGGAAATCCACCAACGCCGGATGCCCCTGCTCCTGGGGATCGGCTTGCTGATGATCGCCAGCGGCACCATCGCATTTGTCTCCGCCTTTCCCGACTTGCAAACCACCCTCTCGCAAATGGAACCCCCGCTCGATCTTGGCCGGGTGGTCGAATACATTTTCCTCGGACGCAGCGGATACCTGCTGGCCGCCAAGCTGGCAACCGGATTGGCCATGGTCATCGGGGGCGGCATCGGAACCTTGCGCGCCGTAATGGCGGCCATGACCGGAGAGGGCGAAGCTCTCCTGAAGAATCCGCCCCGGAGACCGCAGTGATCAGGCACATCGGCCTGCACACTTTTTGCCGGATGGCGAAAGGGAAGCGGGTGCGGTGCACGCTCCTCCCGCAATGTTCCAGACAGCATCCGGAAAACCAATAAGGAGACATCCTATGAACAGCAAATCCATGCTCATCGCGGCGGGGATCGGCGGGGTAATCATGCTCGTCCTCACAAAAATCCCGTTGATCAGCTGTCTCAACTGTTTGTTTTGCGTCAGTTATTGGGGCAGCGGGATTCTTACGGTTTGGTTTTACCGCCAGATGGAAAAAGCCAATCCCGGCCTGGACGTGGGCCAGGGGATCATTCTCGGGCTGTTGGCCGGCGTGGCGGGGGCCATCCTGGCCTCGTTCGTCGGCGCCATTTTTTCGGGGGCCGGTGCGCTGTCCGCGCTGGATTTCGATCCGCAACGTTCCCGGCCTTTCGGGCAGGGTTCCCGGACTTTCCGAAAGCATGCTGCGCGGCGCGGCGTCCTTCGGCGGGGGTTTGTTCGGCGGGTTGATTTGCAACTTGGTTCTGTACCCCCTCTTCGGAGGCATCGGCGGAGCCATTGCAGCCGGATTGATTTGGAAGAAGAAATAACTTCTTTTCCGCCCTTATTCATCGGGCCGCAGCCGGATTCCCGCTGAGGAATCCGGCTGCGGTTTTTATTTCACCGCCGGCCCATCCGATGGTGTTTGGTTCGGGGCTAGGATTCGACGAATGCGCCGCCGTGGATTTCTTTCTCTGTTAAGTTCCGGCGGGGATCGAAATGAAGAACGACCTCGATCGTTTGGAAGCAACGCCCGCTGCCTTGGATGATTTTTCGACAGGAGTAGGCCTGCGGGGAACCGGAGGCGCCGTATTCCACGCTCAAATCGTTGGCGAGATTTACCGTGGCGGTGAGGATTTCCCCGCACCGGTTGCACTTCACCTCGACCGGATACAGCATGGATCCCCCCGTCCCGCTTCCGCCGGAAAACACATTGAGGATCCTTTTCAGCAAACTCATCGAGTTATCCTCCCGGACATTCCGCGAAAAATTTTTTCAGCCTGCGGTTCCAGGCGTCGGACACTGCGGGGAAATTCATTTGTCCATGACGTGATAGAGTATTCCGTTTTTCCCGGACCGCTTTACCTGATACATGAGATCGTCCGCCACCTGGATCAATTCGTCGGCGGAGCAGAGATCTTTCCGGCAGGTCGACACCCCGACGCTGAAGGTCAGGGGCCAGCGGTGCACATTCATTTCCCGGACCATATTCTCGCGCGCCCTTTCGGCGATCGCGCGGGCGGCTTCCTCCGCAGTCTCCGGCAGGAGCACGGCAAACTCGTCGCCGCCCAATCGGGCGACGATATCCGTCAAGCGGACGGAGGCTTTCAGCACACCGGCCACTATTCCCAGCGCGGAATTGCCAGTCTGATGGCCAAACGTGTCGTTGATTATTTTGAAATTATCGAGATCGAGATAGATAAGCGATACGGGGCGTTTAAACCGCCGGCTGCGCTCCATTTCCCTCTCCATAAAATCCAGAAAAGCGCGCACATTGTATACCCCCGTCAAACTGTCCGTCATGGCCATCTGACGGATAGATTCCATGCTCCGGCGCAGTCTACCCACCAGCCAGACGGTGACCAGGAAAAAAATCAATCGCGAAACGCCCGCCCACAGTCCGACCCAAAAATTACGATACATAAGCCCCGAGAGCAATTCCGAATCGTACGCTGCCAGTCCGCCGCACAACAGGGAAACCGCCACCCCCGCGCTCTCGTTTACGAACCACGTGGAGGCGACGATGGGGATGAGATAGAAAACCGACAGCGCCACTTCGGGGCTCGTATTAATATCGATCCAACCCAAAAGAACAACCGCCAGCAAACAGAAAACCACAAGTATGGCGTTTCGCAACCGTGGGGATACATAAGGAGACGATCGGAGATTTATGCGGTGGCTCGAATCACGTATTCTGTCTCACGGAATTATATTCTTTTTTCGGTTCGATCGGCCATTTCATGCAATCGTCTTCCCCCTTGCGGCGGAACGCTTCCATTGGGATAATTCCCACACCGGAGTCCGACTTGTCTAAAACTCGCACGGAATTCGTCTGCCAACAATGCGGCTATTCCAGCCCGCGCGGATTAGGGCGCTGCCCGCGCTGCAACGCGTGGAATTCCATGGTCGAGCAGATCGCCGCCGCGCCGACCCGGGGCGAAACCGCCTCCGGACCGGCCGCTTCGCATCCGCGCCGGTTGCGTGAGGTGGACGGCGGCGAAGAAAACCGCCTGCCGCTTTCGATCGAGGAATTCTCGCGCGTGCTCGGCGGCGGTGTGGTCCCCGGATCGATCATCCTCGTCGGCGGGGATCCGGGGATCGGGAAATCCACCCTTCTGCTGCAAGCATCCTGGGCACTGGCCCTCCAATCCGGCCCGGTGCTGTACGTCTCCGGAGAAGAATCCGAACGGCAAATGAAAATGCGCGCCATTCGGCTGGCCGAAGGGACGGCCTCAACCGGGCAGGGTCCGATCGAACCGGGGCAATATCCGGAGGAGCTTTTCCTCGTCACCGAAACGCGGCTCGACGCCATCCTGCAGCATGTGCAATCGATTTCTCCCAGGATACTCATCGTGGATTCCATTCAGACGGCCTATCTGCCGGAACTGACATCCTCCGCCGGTTCGGTCTCGCAGGTGCGGGAATGCGCTTCCCGCCTGCAGGCATTGGCAAAATCCTCCGGCTTGGCGGTCTTCCTCATCGGCCACGTAACCAAAGAAGGCGTTCTGGCGGGTCCGCGGGTCCTCGAACATATCGTGGATACCGTGCTCTATCTGGAGGGCGATCGCTTCCAGAGTTACCGCCTCCTCCGGGCGGTGAAGAACCGCTTTGGCGCAACCTCCGAGGTGGGAGTGTTTGAAATGCGCAGCACGGGCATGGTCGAAGTGCGCAATCCGTCGGAAGCTTTCCTGGCCGAACGCGCCGCCCAATCGCCGGGGTCGGCGGTGGCCGTGATCATGGAGGGAACCCGGCCGCTGCTGGTGGAAATGCAGGGTCTGACCAGTCCGGCGGCCTACGGAACGCCGCGGCGGACGCCCAACGGCGTGGATCTCTACCGGCTGCTTCTGATCTCCGCGGTCCTCACCCGCCGGGCCGGCACGCGCGTATCCGAGGAGGATATCTTCGTTAACGTCGTCGGCGGCCTGCGCGTGAGCGAACCCGCCGCGGACCTCGCTATCGCCGTCGCCATCGCTTCCGCGGCGCGGGATCGTCCGGTGGCGGCGGATCTTGTGCTGATCGGGGAAATCGGGCTTTCGGGCGAATTGCGGGCCGTCAGTCAAACCACCGCCCGTCTGCGCGAAGCCTCCGCCCTGGGCTTCCGGCGCGCGGTCGTCCCGCGCACGGTCCGCTCCGGGGATCCGCCGCCGAAGGGGATTGAACTCATTCCCTGCCGAACCCTGCGCGAAGCCATTGAAAAATCCCTGGTGGCCGAGTGAACGATACAAAACGGCTGGTGCGGATAGCGGCCTTTTTATGGGGAACAGTCGCTTTGCTCTTGCTCGGTTTTTTGGCCTACCGCAGCGGCCTGGCTAAGGCGGCGCTTGCCATTGTCCTCCCCGATACGCCTGCCCCCACCTGGACGGCCACCTTTCCTTTCACCCCCACCTTCACCTCCACATTCACGGTTACTTTCACGCCAACCACAACAAAAACTCCGACCTTCACGGAAACTTTCACCCCGTCGTTGACCCCGACGGTCACCCTATCTCCGACCGCGACTTCGCTTCCTTTTGCCTCTGGGCCGATCGTGATCGGTACGTCGGTCGGCGGGCGGCCGATCGAAGCGTACCGGTTCGGCACGGGACCCGAAGAGCGGTTGACGGTTCACGGCATTCACGGGGGAGCGGAATTTAATACGATCGAACTGGCGGATCAGTTGATCGCGGATTACACCGCCCATCCGGAGCGGCTGCCGGCGGACGCGACCCTTTATATCGTGCGTTCCCTCAACCCCGATGGAGACGCGCGCGTGCACGGCGCCGGCGGGCGGACCAATGATCACGGGGTGGATTTAAACCGCAATTGGGACGCGTATTGGAAACTCAAGTGGAATCTAGACGGGTGTTGGATCCTCACGCCCGTCACCGGCGGACCGTACCCGTTTTCGGAACCCGAGACGGCCGCCCTGCGCGATTTCATCCTGGCCCATCACTTCAGCGGCCTGATCTCGTACCATAGCGCGGCACTGGGAATATTCGCCGCCGGCCAGCCGCCGGATCCGAAATCAGTCCGCCTGGCGAAAGCCATCGCCGCAGTCTCGGACTACCGGTATCCTCCGATCGACACCGGGTGCCAATATACGGGAGACCTTAGCGATTGGACGGCCTTGCAGGGAATTCCTTCGATTGATCTGGAATTGAACACCCACAACGATCCCGAATTCGCGATCAATGTAAAAGTAATGGAGACTTTTCTAAACTGGAATCCGTGAATGTTGGTAGACGAACCGGCCTAAAAATTCTATATGCGGATTGTGCGGAATACGAAGAGTAAGCGGATGAAGGGAATTCGTTTTAAGCAATAAATTGAAGCCTCTGAAAATCATCGTTCGTCCGGAGCTAAAGCTCCGAACTATCAACAGCGCCCGGCTCAAAGCCGGGCTTTAAATCCGGATTTATCCGGCGTCGTTAATAGTCGGGGGATTTATCCCCCCGACGAGCGGACTTTTTCAGGGGTTTCAAAGTGCTTATCGGCGAAATCTAATTATTCTGCGCAATCCGCGAACAAATGGTTTGGGATCGAAGCTATGCATGAGGTATTACAAAATTAAAAAATAAACGGAACCAACCGAGCCACTTTTTTCTGATAACGCACATATTCTTCCCCGAACTGGGAAATCAAGCGGCGTTCTTCCAATTCGCTTCCGATGAGAACATAAACAGTGATCGCCGCGTCGAACGCGAAAGTCCCCGCGGTGAGAATGGGAAAACACCAGAGGATCAGGAGCCCGGTGGAATAAAGCGGATGGCGGACAATTCCGTAGGCGCCCGTCGTGATCAGCCCCGTCGTGGATGGCTCCGTTCCCAATTGCCCGATTCCGAGAAAAAAGGCCGGGTCGGAATGCTTGAAAGCATAGGCCATAATGATCAAGGCTGCCAATTCAATCGCCACCAGGACCGCTCCCCCGGGCCACGGGATAACCACGAGCACCGGGCCGATATTCGCCGCCGTCAACGCCAGCACCGGGAGCAACGTGATTCCGGCTGCGAAATTGAACGCCAAGCGATACCAACGATCCGCCGCAGGGCCGAATAGTTTTCGGGCGGTCGCTTTGACGCGCTGGCTGGCCAGCAGGCTGTGCACAGCGCCGTAACCCAAAGTAGAGCAAAATACCAAAATCGCGCCGGGCATGTTCGATCCTCGAACCTATTGTAACGGGAATCCATCCCCGCGTCTGGTTGCATCCCCTTCGAGTTTGACGGATAATCCGAATGATCGGGGCCGGCTTTCCGGACCGGCCCGTCGAAGCGATTGCGGCGGGACGCCGCGAGATTCAATCCGGGTGGGACCCTCGGAGCCAGTTTATGATCGCAACCAAATGGCAGCACCTCCTTTCCGATTGGATGGAAATCCGCCAAACCGGCGCGGTGAAACGCTGGCGCGGGCAGCTTTTAACCTTATTCCTTCTTGGCAGCCTGTTCGTATTGCTGGCCGTTCTTTCGATCAATATTGTCCTGGTGTTGTTTTCCTTTACCGAGGAAACGCGCCTATTTGTCGTGATGGATGCGGGCAGTATCGTGCTGGTGTGCGGGCTTTGGTGGATTAATCGCACCGGCCAAACTCGGCTGGCTTCGATCCTGTTTCTAGCCATCACCTCGCTCATTCCAATTCTTTCCGTTCCCCGCGCGCAATACGAGGACGTGCTTATCCTTTCGGCGATCCCGATCATTTCCTCTTCTTTCTTGCTGACGCCCGCCGCCTCCTTTTTTCTGTTGATCATCCAGATCCTCCTGTATACGGCAAATTATTTTCTCATCGGCGGCGCAATTCCTTTTAATTATTTATCCATCATGGGGATGGTTTTTCTGGCGTTCGCCTCCTGGATCTGCGCCTCCTGGTTCGAAACCACATTGACGCGGGCGCATGTTTCTCAAAACTTGCTGCAGATGGTCACCGAGAATATGGTGGATGTGATCGGCCACATCGATGCCAGGCGCACGTTGGTTTATGCCAGTCCCTCCGTGAAAAGAATGTTCGGCTGGGATCCCATGGATCTCGAGCGGCGTTCGGCTTTCAAATATGTACACCCCGCCGACATTCACGGTTTGCTGGACCAGGTCCGGAAAGCGCTTGCCGTGAAATCTCCTTCCCTCCGCCAGGAGTTGCGGTTCCGGTGTCTGGATGGAGATTACCTGTGGGTTGAATCGGAAACCCGGCTGATGTACGGCCCCGCGGGCCGCTTTGAGGGCGCGGTGTTCGGCATCCGGGATATTTCCGGGCGGCGTAAGGCGGAAACCGCTCTTCGCGAAAGCGAAGAGAAATACCGGCGGCTGGTGGAATTCTTCCCCGATATCATTTTCATCCACCGCAACGGACGGATTGTCTTTGTCAATCAAACCGCGGTCCATGCTTTCCGAGCGTCCAGCGCCGAGGCGATTGTCGGAAAAAGCGTGATGAGTTTTGTGCATCCGGAATATCAGGCCGCGGTGCGGGACCGGATCGCGCGGATGGCCGAAACCAAGGCGCAGCTGCCGATTCTCGAAGAAGTATTCGTCCGCACCGACGGCACACCGGTGGACGTGGAAGTGACCGCGATCCCCTTTACTCTGGACGGCGAGGAGGCCGCGATCGGCGTGGCGCGGGATATCACCGAACGGAAGAAGGCGGAAGCGGAAATCCGCCGACTGAACGCCGAATTGGAGCGGCGGGTGGAGGAACGCACGGCGCAATTGGAGGCCGCGAACAAGGAGTTGGAGGCCTTCGCGTATTCCGTTTCGCACGACCTGCGCGCCCCCTTGCGAAGCATCGACGGGTTCGGCCAAGCCTTGCAGGAGGATTACGCCTCGGTTCTGGACGAACAGGGCCTGGATCACCTACAGCGCATTCGCGCCGCCAGCAAACGGATGGGCCATCTCATCGACGATCTACTCAATCTTTCGCGCCTGACCCGCGGCGAAATCCATCCCCAAAATCTGGATTTGACCGCTATCGCCGGTGCGATTCTGGAGGAATTACGCCGTGTCAATCCGGACCGGGCCGTGGAATGCATTCTTCCGGAAAAATTATCCGCCCGCGGGGACGAACGCCTCATACAATCGGTGCTCGAGAATCTTCTCGGGAACGCTTGGAAATTTACATCCCGCCGCAAACAGGCCCGGATCGAATTTGGAACCGCGTCTACTCCGGAAGGGGAGACCGTTCTGTTTGTCCGAGACAACGGCGCCGGCTTCAGCATGGATCACGTCGATAAACTCTTTCACGCTTTCCAGCGCCTGCATACGGCCCAGGAATTCCCCGGGAACGGAATCGGCCTGGCGACCGTGCAGCGGATTATCCACCGTCACGGCGGGAGGGTTTGGGCGGAGGGTGAAGTGGAAAAAGGGGCGACGTTCTTTTTCACCCTGCCGGCCTCGTCCTCCGTCCGTGCCATATCTTTATGAAAGCTTTTTTTCCATCAGCCAGGCAGGTTCCGATACTTCCTGCCTCCTCCCCAGATGGTCGATATAGGACCAGCAACCGGGATCTTCCGCGATGATGCGGTATCCCTGGCGCTCATAGAGGGAACGCGCGTCCCGGTTGTCTTTTTCCACTCCAATCGAGGCCGTATCCATCCCGCGTTGCCTTAACCTCTCTTCCGCCGCGTCCATCAGCATCGTGCCCAACCCGCGCCTTTGGAAAGCCGATTTGACCCGCAGGGAATACAGGTAGCCCCTCCGCCATCCGTCGGCAAAGCGCGGATCGCTGCTATTCCACTGGAGGAAAATCTGGCCGACGATTTCGCCGCTCGGGCGATGTTCCACCACCAACAACAGCCGGGTCCCCAGGCGCATATCCTCATACGCCTGGCGGAAGAGGTTGCGGAAGTGGAGGTATTCCCCGTTCCATTCCAGGGCCGGCAGGTCGCGCTCTTCCAATGGGCGGAGAAGGAATTCCTTTTCCACCTCCGGAGCCCCCACGGCGGTCCGCTGCGGTATTGGCGCGCCTCTCTGTGCGGACGTCATGAGCCGCCCCCGGTTTCCGGGCGCTGGATCGGATGTTCGGCCAGGAGATCCTCGAGCAGGCTCGCCTCCTCACCGGCAGAACCGATCCGGCCGTCGAGTCGCGCGTCACGCAGGGCGCGGAGAATCTCCCCGTACCGCGGTCCGGGCGGTAATCCCCGCCGCCGCAGGGTTTCGCCGTCCGTCTCGGGTTGGATATTGCGCCAGGTCGCGAGGTATCGGTGCAGCAGTTCGCGCGGTTCGCCGCCGGCATTGACGTACGCTCCCACCAACGCCGGTTCAGGGATGTTTTCGAGCGTAGCGGCGATCCGACTGGGGGATGCGTCTCCCGGAAGCCCTTCGAGCGCGTCCAGCGCCCGGCGCGCGGCCAGGAGCCATTCGGAATCTCGGCGGGGAAAGTTCAGCCGCACAAGAACTCCTTCGAGCACAAGCTTCGGATGGGCCAGAAGCCAGGCATCCATCGGGGTAGGAAAGCTCGCTTGCCCCAGGGCACGAGACCAGAGCGGGTCGGGAACAAATCCGCGCGCCGCAGCGACATGCTCCGCGAATACCGGGCTCCATTCCAACCCCGGATAAATGCTTCCCAGGACGTTTAATTCGTGCAGGCGCCCCAGGGCGTCTCCGGGCGCGGGTTCGTCGAAGATCGCCTCGAACTCGTGGCGGATCCGGTCGCCGCTCACCCGGTGGAGAAGCGGCAGCGCGCGCTCGATCAGATCGCGCGTGCGCGGCTCGATCTGAAAACCCAGGCGCTGCTCCAGGCGGGCGGCCCGCAGGATCCGGGTCGGATCGTCGATAAACGAAATCGAATGCATCACCCGAATCTGTTTATCCTCCAGATCGCGCAACCCTCCCCAATAGTCGAATACCTCGCCGAAATGCGCCGTGTTGAGCGAAAGGGCCAGCGTGTTGATCGTGAAATCGCGCCGGTGCAAATCGAGTTTGAGATTGCCCCGTTCCACGTCCGGCAGCGCCGAAGGATGGGCGTAAAACTCGGCCCGCGCGGAGACCAAATCCAGCGATTCGGGAATCGAATCTCCTTCCGCCGCAGGCAGATCCAGAGCCTCGTGAGTCACTTCCTGCAGAAGCCATTTCGCGGTCCCGAAGCGCTCGTGGCTGCGAACCCGCCCGCCATACCGATCAGCCACCGCCCGCGCCAAAGAGATCGCGTCGCCTTCCACGACCAGATCCAGATCAAAGGAAGGGATCTTCAACAGAAGATCGCGGACCACGCCGCCCACCAGGTAAAGCGGGACATGTTGCCGGTCGGCTTCGGCGGCCACCGCATGCAGCAAGGCGCGCCGGGAGGGAGGGAACTCGTGCTCGAGACGGTCCTTTAGGTTGAGGCGTCCGGCCGCCGGGCCCGGAGCGAGCGCCTTTAGCAGGTCGGTGCGGGTGACGATACCCACCACGCGATCTCCTTCGGGCGAGACCACCGGGATTTGGCCCCAGCCCCGATCGACCATCAACCGCTGCAAATGACTCACCGGATCTCCCAGTTGGACCGTCACCGATCCGCTTTCCATCACGCTTTCCACCTGAGCGCGCTGCATGCCGTGCGCCAGGGCCCGATCCACCGCCCGGCGCGTGAGCAATCCGACCACTTTGCCGTCCCGCACGACCGGAAAACCCTCGTACCCGTAGCGGGCCATCCGCTCCGCGGCATCCCGGATGGTCAGATCGGCTTCCACAACCTTGGGCCGGGGCGAATAAATTTGCGCCACCTGCATCGGCGGGGTGATGCTCACCGCCAGCGCATCCAAGAGCTCCCGGCGGACCTCCTCGAGCGTGCGGCCCCGGACGAGCGCGGCCGCGGCGCGATTATGCCCTCCGCCGCCGAAACGGGCCGCAATTTCCGAAACATCCAGATGGTCGGTGGCGGAACGCGCGACCAACTGGAGATGTGTGCCGAGATCCACCATGACGAAAAGCCCGTCGGGTTCGAACAGGTCCCGCAATTTGTGCGCCAGGATGGAAATCTCTTCGACCCCGGCCTTGGCGCTGGCGTGCGCCAGGACAATCCGCTGCCCCTGGATAACCAGTGACTCCACGCTTTCCAACAGCCGGTTGTAGAGTTCGCGCTGCTCGGCGGACAGCGGCCGGTTTAAAAACTCCGTCGTCAGCGCCAGGCTCGCGTTTTGCTCCAAGAGCCAGGCTGCCGCCCGAACGTCGCGCGGCGAGGTTCCGGCGTAGGAGAGCGAACCGGTATCTTCGTAAATTCCCAGAAGCATCAGGGTGGCCGCTTCCACCGTCGGCGGATTGGACAGCGCCTGGAGGGATTCGACCAGCAAGGTGGTCGCCGCGCCCACCATCTCGATCGCGGTAGTCCACCCCGGCGCCAGCGGTTTGTGCAACGGGTGATGGTCCACCACGTGGATGCGCGTGTACTCGCCCACCCCGCGGACGGTCGGCATCGCCTGTGTATCCACGAGTGTCACCCGGTCCACCCGCTCCCGCGGAAGCTCCTCGATCGATTCGAGGGGAAGCTCCTCGCCGTAGAGCGCCAGGTAGTCGCGTACGTTCCGGTTTGCGCGGTTGGGGAGCACGGCATGGGAATCCGGTTCCAACAGGCGGGCGGCCAACAGAGAGGCGAGCGCGTCGAAATCGGCTTGCTCGTGAGTGAGAATCAGATGCATGCGGTCCTTCCGGTTCGATTATACTTCCGGGGGAAATCCGCGGAGTGGAAAAACGGGAAAACGATGGAACCCTCAGAACTATGGGAACATCTGCTTTCGGACAAGACCGCGCTGATCCTTCGCGCCTGGCAATCGCTGAAGGCCGATGAAAAGGCGGCCGTAAAACTTCATTTGCAGGCTATGTCCCGTGAAGCCGGGTGGCAGCCCAGCCAGCAACGTGCGGCCACAGAAGCGTTGCGGCGCATTGAGAAATTTGAAGAAAATTGAACGCCGCTTCGTGCGGCGTATTCCCTTTTTCCGGAATGATCCGCTCCCGGCGACCGCGAGAAAGAGAAAAGAGAATTCACTCTGGAGACCGAAATGACGATTGAATTCCTCCATGACCTCGACACCTGGAGCCGCTTGAAATCGGAATGGAACGGCTTGCTCTCCCGGAGCGCGGCGAAGTCCCCTTTTCTCCGTTATGAATATCAACGTGCCTGGTGGGAACATCTCGGGGGCGGGGAATGGGCGGCGGGCGAACTTCAAATCGCCCTCTGGAGGGAAGACGGCGAGCTGCGCGGGATTGCCCCGCTTTTTCGGGGAACGCGCGGCGGTCACAGTGGATGGTATTTCATTGGCAGTGTAGAAATCTCCGACTATCTGGACGTAATCGTCGACGCCGACCATCATTCCGCTTTTTGCGCCATGCTGCTCGACGCCCTCGGATCCCTGCCGGATTCGGAATTTCGCATGCTGGATCTCTTCAACTTGCGGGCCGCCTCGCCCACTGCTTCCCTTTTGGAAGCCGACGCCGGGCGCCGGGGGTGGAAGGTGAACCGCAAATCGCTTCAGATCTGTCCGGTTCTGGCCTTGCCGGGATCCTGGGAGGAATATCTCGCGGCGCTGGATAAAAAAGACCGCCATGAAATCCGCCGCAAACTGCGCCGCGGCGAGGCCGCCGAAGAGCCAATGGAATTAAAACTCGCCGGCGCCGACGCGATGGAGGAATTTTTTTCCTTGATGGCGGCCGATAAAAACAAAGCCGCTTTCCTGACGCCGGCCATGCGCGATCAATTCCGATCCATCGCCCGGTCGATGGACACGGCGGGGCTGTTTCAGCTCGTCTTTCTGCAAATCCAGGGGCGCAACGTCGCAGGGTTTTTCAACTTCGATTACGACAACCGGATCTGGGTCTACAACTCCGGCATGGATCCGCAGTTTGCCGCTTCCTCACCCGGCTGGATCCTGCTGGCTCTGTTGGTCCGGCGCGCCATCGAAAGCGGGCGCGACGCGTTTGATTTCATGCGCGGCAGCGAAGCCTATAAACTCCAATGGGGAGGGGTGGGAGAACAAATCCATCGGGTGACGATTCAAAAAGTTTAATCGCCGCGCGCCACGATGCTGTTCCTTTGCAGTTAAAAATCCGAAATGAAAATGAACGAGCGCGCGGCAAGCCGCGCGGTATCAATGAGCGCAACCCCTAAGAACTGCGCAGCAAACTGCGGGGTATTCATCATCCCGCGAGAGCGGGATAAAATGCGAAAGCTATTCTTGGTTTGACCGATTTTCAAAGCGGTTTATGAAATAAATACCATTATTGCCTAAATAATCAACCGGTTTGCTCTTCCTTCAGTTGTGGATAACTGACCAAAAACTGTGGAAAACCTGGGAAAAACAGCCCTCTTTTGTAGAAAAAGCCCGTCTTTTTGTGGATAAACCATTGGAAAAATTAGCGTTTTTGGTGCAAGAATCTTTAATCGATTGTGGATTACCCAGCCCGAATTAAATAAATAATTGCAGCCCATAATCCCGCCGCCACTGCACTCCCTGTGACCCATAGAGCATAGGCCGCCGACCGCTGGTCGGTTCTCCAGGCCCGCCATCCAAGAATCGCGTTCAGGAGCCATATCGCACCCCCGGTGATAGGTAGAATCAACAATCTCGCCGGATCCCCAGGGCTGGAAGGCAATCCGGAAGGAGTGAAACGAAAAGGTTGATCAGCCGGCAGGATCGGATGAAGAACCAAGAGGAATATGCCGAGCGCAAGGATGAGGACCCATCCACCGGCAAGAGAGGCAAGCGCCGATCGTGTTTTTAAAATATCCAGGATGAACGGGCGGGGCGGAGTGGATTCCAATTCAACTTTTTCCAGGCTTACCCGAGCCGAGAGGTCGGTCACTATCCGGGCGAACCCGGCCGGATCGGAGGGAGAGATCGCGAAGCGCCGGCGTTTCGAGATTAATAAAAGCAGCGGCTGTCCGCGGTCGGTGGCAATCCAATCCACCGTCTCGCCTTCGTCCGCCGCCTCCCCCTGCCAGGTTTCCAGCCAACCCGGACCGGTTCTCCGCAAATGGTCGGAGATTTTTCCGCCGGATCGTATTTCTTCGATCTCATTCAGCGGAATTATATCCCGCCGTGATCCAAACCGGATGCGCAAGGCGCCGGTCGAGGTGATCCCGTAATAAGCCGTCAGGAGGAGATAGATGCGATAGGCAGCCGCCGGGGCAAGTACCGCCCCAACCGCCAAAACGGCGCAGGCCGCGGCTGTAATTGCGCCAAGTGGAAATGCCAGTAAGCAATAAATGGAGATGCCAACCAGCGTTAAGGTCACGGCGGCCAGCAGAAAATGGCCGACCAACAAACGCCTGCGGGCGACGGGAAAACGCTGCATCATCGGAAAGAGCGTGGACGGAGTTCAGCCGGCCGGCGGCCGATCGAGGATCCCGCTCTGGGGCGGGAGTCCGGCGCGAGGATCGATCGCCGCCGGATAGAAGACGCGCGGCGCCGGGTCAACCGGCGAACGGGCCTGGATAAATAGGCACGTTCCAGGCGCGGAATTTGGGTTCCATCCCGCGGACGATGCGGAAATACAGGTCACGCAATTTTCCAACAAACGGGCCCATCTTGCCGTCGGCCACGGGCCGTTTATCGACCTGGGAAATGGCGCAAATTTGCACTCCGGTTCCGCAGAAGAACGCCTCTTCCGCCAGGTAGACCTCGGTGCGGTCGATCGGCCGCTCCACGACCGTCATCCCCAGTTCCTCGCGCGCCAGTTGGATCACCGTGCGGCGGGTGATGCCTTCCAGGATGTTGTCGGTGACCGGCGGGGTGACCAGCACGCCGCCGCGGACCATGAAGAAGTTTTCCGCGCTGCCTTCGGAAATGTGGCCGTCCGCGTTGAGCACGATCGCCTCTTCGTACCCGGCGCGCATCGCGTCGGTTTTAATGAAAGCCGAGTTGACGTAGGAGCCGATGATCTTTCCCCGGGCGGGAATGCTGTTGTCGTCGATCCGGCGCCAGGAGGAAAACGTCGCCGAGGATCCTTCTTCGCTCTCGATGTACCGGCCCATGGGAACCGAAACGATCGAGATATCCGAATGCAAATCGTGCAACCGGACGCCGATCTGCTCGTCCGGAACGAACGCTAGGGGCCGGACGTACGTATCCTCGCTCCGCGCTTCCTTGCGAAGCAATTCAACGGTGATCTCCGTCAACCGCTCGGGCGTGTGCGGAAGCTCCATGCACAGCAGCCGGGAGGAATTGAGAAAACGCTGGAAATGGTCGAGCGGACGGAACAGGTACAGCTGTCTGTCCTTCTCGTTCCAATACGCCCTCAACCCGCCGAAGACTCCGGTTCCATAATTCAACGTGTGAGTTAACACGCCGACTTTCGCTTGATCGTAAGGAACGATCTTTCCGCGGAAGTAGGCAAAATTTGGCAGCGTCATTTTCTTCTTCCTCCAATTATTCCGCAGAACAATGCGGGCGGAATAGGCCTCATTATATCCCGGCCTTGACGTCCTGATTTTCCCGGTCTACACTAGCCGCAACAGGCGCCCCCGTCTGTCCGCGAGGTGTGTTCCTCCCGGGCGGGCGGGGTTTTTCAAATCGGACGAGGGCCGGAGATTCACAATTTTTTTCCTCGAGGCTTGATTATAGATTGATGGAACATCGGGCGCGGTTTTTCGTTCGCGGATTATTCCTGGCAGCTTGCGGCCTGGGACTGGCTGCCTGCGGCCTCGCCGCCCGCCCTCTAAAACGGGCGCGGATGGCCACGGCCGTTCCCAGCCCGACGATTACACCGCTCTCGGCTCCGTTCCGCTCCACCGGGTTCCTGCCCTCTTCTCCGGACGCGACGCTCGCTCCGCTTTCCACCCTGACCTGCCCCGACGGCGCGGGAATCGTTAAACCCGAGAACCTTGTCAGCACGATATCCGGACAAACGCTTGGCTACTTCATCTATCTTCCGCCCTGTTACGAGGTTGAGAGTTCCGCCCGATATCCGGTCCTGTTCCTTTTTCACGGATTGGGGAGAACCCCCGAACAATGGCTTGATCTTGGGTTGGTGAATGCGGCCGACCGTTTAATTCTTTCCGGACAAATCCCCCCGCTGCTGATCGTGCTGCCGTATATCACGGGCGAGGACTCGGACGACGCCGTCATGCTGGCGGATTTGCTTCCGGCGATCGACCGGGAGTACCGTACGCAAGCCGACCGAAATCACAGAGCGGTGGGAGGAATTTCCCGCGGCGCGGAATGGGCCCTTCGACTGGCCTTGCGCCGCGCGGATCAATTCGGCGCCGTCGGCCTGCACAGTTTATCCCCCAGCCAGAACGCCACGGTGGACATTTTTCAATGGGCCGAAGCGGTCCCGGAGAACATGTGGCCGCGGATTTATTTCGACGCCGGTTACTCCGATCCGCAGTTGCCGCAAATGATGGCGATCCTTCAACTGTTTGATCTTCTCAAGCGCCCGTATGAAAAACACATCCCGCCCGGCGATCACAGCGACGGATACTGGAGCGCGCATGTGGAGGAGTATCTTCTCTGGTACAGCCAAGGGTGGAGATAAAAAAAGCCCGCCAAATCGGCGGGCGTTTTTTTACTTGCCTACGGGTTCCTTTTTCTTCGGTTGCATGCTCCGCAGACCGAGCGCGATGATGCTCGCGCCGACACCGAGGGCAAATAAACCCACCGTGCCCGCGCCGGAATAGATATTCAGCGTGACAAACGCGCCCATCAGCCCGAGGAATATGGCAATCTTCAATTGCCATTCTTTTCCCGCATCGAGGAACGTCGTTGCGGTAATCCACCCGGTTGCGATACCTAGCACCAAACCGCCAATCGGCCTAATCAGGGATGCGAAGATGTAGAGTAACGGATTCCAAGTATTCTGAATAAAATCTGTCATGGGGCCCTCCCATAAATTGATTCCCGCCGGTGCACGGGTGCGGCAGAGTGTAAACCCGAATTCCCGGCGTGGCAAGTTGCCCGGCCTTCCGAACGGGTCGATCTCTCCCGGCTGCCGAAAACCTTGACATTAACTCCGTTTGGTATACAATTAGTTCTGTGATACAATTATTACAAGAGGCGTAAGCGTGCAACTTCGACTGGATTTCCACGATCGCGAACCGATCTACCTGCAAATATTCGAGCAGATAAAGAGCATGGTGGCGTCCGGCGTATTGAAACCGGGCAGCCAGCTGCCGACGGTGCGCGAGGTGGCGGCGGATTTGAGGATTAATTTCAACACCGCCGCCCGCGCGTATCGCTTATTGCACGAAGCGGGGATCATCTCAACCCAGCAGGGGCGCGGGACGTATGTCCTGGAAGGACCGCCTCCGGCGGAAGCCCGACGGCTTAAACGAGATCGGCTGCAGGCGATGGTCGAGGGTTTGATCGAAGAAGCAAAACGGTTCGGGTTTACTCCCGAGGAAGTGAACAAGGTATGGCAGGATGTTTTCCACCGGGGTACGCGGGAATGAGCCGCGAGCCCGTCGCACGTCGAATTGGCCTATAGCAAAAGGAGACCCATATGATTCCAAACATTGTTCCCTCCGCGAAACCTGGAAAATACGACCCGATTGCGTTGCATCAGGTGAGCCCGATCGGGCTCTTCCTCTTCATCGTGATCATGATCCTCATGGTGTTTGCTGAGACCGTGATGGGTTCCTATCACGTTTCGAATACGATCACCGCTGCCGTCGCCATTCCCGTGACGCTGCTGGCCCTCTATATCCTCTTTGGTTTAAAAATGGCCAGCCAATGGGAGAAGGCGGTAGTGCTTCGGATGGGAAAATTCCGCGGTCTGCGCGGACCCGGCATGTTCTGGATTGTCCCGATCATGGATTCCGTCACCACCTGGATCGATCACCGCGTGATGGTCACGCCCTTCAACGCCGAAAAGACCCTGACCAAAGATACCGTGCCGGTGGACGTGGACGCCGTTCTGTTCTGGATGGTCTGGGACGCGCAAAAAGCCGCGCTCGAAGTGGAAAATTACCGCTCGGCCATCACCTGGGCCGCCCAAACCGCGCTACGGGAGATCATCGGCCAGATGGCCCTCGCCGACATCCTGATCGGCCGGCACAAAATGGACGCCGACCTGCAAAAAATCATCGATGAGCGCACCACGCCCTGGGGCGTCACGGTGCAGTCGGTGGAAATCCGTGATGTGGTGATCCCGAAGGATTTGGAGGACGCGATGTCCCGCCAAGCCCAGGCCGAACGCGAACGCCAGGCGCGGGTGATCCTGGGGGAATCCGAGCGGCAAATCGCCGCATCGTTCTCCGAAGCCTCGAAGGCCTATATCGACAATCCCACCGCGCTGCATCTGCGGGCGATGAACATGCTCTTCGAAGGGCTCAAACAGAAGGGCGCGCTCGTGATCGTGCCGTCCAGCGCGGTGGATACCATGAACCTCGGCGGGCTCACCGGCCTGGTCGCAATGGGGGAAAACCTCGCCAAGAAGGAGTGACCTGTGGCATGTACCAGACTTCCGGTGGGAACGTAGTCCGTTGAACGGACGAGAAAGGATTTTTTAATGGCGAGCCCAGCCATCGAAGCAAATTCCCTTCGGCGCAAATTCAAAGAGAAAGAAGCTGTCGCCGGAATCAGTTTCGATGTGCAGCCGGGGGAAATCTTCGGCCTGCTCGGTCCGAACGGCGCGGGCAAAACGACAACGATCCGGATGCTCACCGGACAGATCGATCCGAGCGGCGGCCGAGCCACGGTTGCCGAGTGCGACGTGGTACAGGATCGCGCGAAACTCAAAGAGCGGATCGGCGTGGTGTTCGAGGAACAAAATCTCTACGAGCGCCTTTCGGCGCGCGACAATCTCCAATTCAACTGCTGGCTCTACAATCTTCCCGAATCGCGCGCGGACGACATCCTAAAGCTGGTCGGCCTGGCCGACCGTGCCAAAGACCCCGTTCGCACTTTCTCCAGCGGCATGAAGCAGCGCCTGATGGTGGCCCGGGCCCTGCTGCACAACCCGCCCGTCCTCTTCCTCGACGAACCCACCCGCGGCCTCGATCCCATCGCCGCCCGTGACGTGCGCGCGATCATCCGCGAACTGAGCCGCGGGGGCATGACCATTTTGCTCACGACGCATCTGCTGGATGAGGCGGATCAGCTCTGCCAGCGGGTTGCATTCCTTGTCGAGGGGAAAATCGTCGCCGACGACACGCCGCGCAACCTGAAGCTCTCCCGCGGAAAGCGCGCCCTGACGGTGACCCTCGCCGACCCGGCGGACGCGAGCCGTTTGACGGAGGAATCCTTGGAGATGGACCAATCCGCCGACCAGGCGCGGCTGGCGGCATTGCTCGCCGAGGGCCGCGTGCGCGCCGTCCACTCGCAGGAGGCGACGCTCGAGGAAGTGTTCATCGACATCGCCGGCATCCGGCCGGCCTGAGGAGGAAGGAGGCGGGCCATGCAACCTCGCACGATCTTGGCGATCGCCCGCAAGGATGCGATCGACGTGCTGCACAACCGGGCCACCGTCGGCGGCCTGCTCTCCCCGATCTTCATGGCGTTGATGTTCCTGGTCATCAGCAAGCTGGTTGGCAGCTCGACCACGAACGTTCTCGTCTACAATCCGGGGGATTCGAAGGTGGTCCAAACTGCGCTCGCCTCATTGCAAAATGCGAAGATCACGAAAGCCGCCTCGGCCGAGGAAGTCTCGACCGCGTTCGTCCCGCCCGCCGGAAGCAAAAGCGGTCCGTACGCAATCGGCCTGATCGTGCCGGCGTCCTTCGATAGCGCGCTCGCCTCCGGCGCAATGCCGGGTATCGCGGTGTACCTGGATGATTCCACCTTGAATGTGCAGGCGCAGGCGGCGATCCAGGCGTCAATCCGGAACTACGCCCTGGCTGTCGTCCACCCGCAACCGCCCGTCAACCTCGTCGTCACCGTGATCAATCCGTCCCCTTCGGAAGACGCCGGCGTTATCCTCAAGGGAATCTATATCCCGATCGTCCTGCTCGGCTCCTTGGTCATCGGCACCACGTTTATCCCCCAACTGCTGATCGAGGAGAAGGAGAAAAAGACGCTGCGCATGCTGATGGTCACCCCGGCCTCGTTCGAAGACGTCTTGATCGGAAAAATGATCGTGGTCCTGGTCTACCAGCTGATCCTCACGGCCGTCGTCCTGGCCATCGAGGGCAGCTACACCGGGCAGATCGGCTTGATTCTGGTCTACGTTTTCCTCGGCGGCTGCTTCAGCGTTTCGATGGGGCTGGTGTTCGGCGCGGCGTTCAATACCGTCAGCGCCGCCACGGCGAGCGCGAGCCCCCTGATCATCCTCTACGTCGTCGGCGGGATCTTCGTCGGCCAGCTCGGAGACGTGCTGGGCGGATCGAGCCTCTTCGTCCGGCTGGCGCGGTTCCTGCCCACCTACTATATCGCCGAGGGCGTGTATAACGCCTCCCAAAGCCTGGGAACATTCGGCGGCAACCTGCTCGACATCGGGATCATCCTGGGGACCACGCTGTTGCTCCTGGCCATTTCCGCATGGATTTTGCGGCGAACCGCATCGGTGGCAGGCACCATTTGATCGGGAACTTTCAGCGGGTTTCTGCGTATGCAATTTGAACGGGAAGCGCGTCTCCAGCCCGGAAGGGAACCATGGACTTACTTTTCGTAGCGCATCTCATGAACGGTTTGCTCATGATCGCCATGCCCGTCGGGCTGGCGGTCTTCCTTACCATACGCTGGAAGCTCGGCTGGCGGCTCTGGCTGATCGGCGCGGCGACATTCATCCTTTCGCAAGTCGGCCACATCCCTTTCAATGCGCTGGCCGGGCTTGTCCTGGACCGCACCGGACTGGCGAAGATGACGCCGGAAGCGCAGCTGATATTCAACGCCGTGTTCCTCGGCTTGAGCGCCGGCCTGTTTGAGGAATTCTTCCGCTACGGCATGTTCCGCTGGTGGGCAAAGGACGCGCGCTCGTGGAGGAAAGGCGTCCTGGCGGGGGCCGGACACGGCGGCGCGGAGGCGATCCTGCTCGGGGCCATCGTCCTGTATGCGTTTGCGCAATTGGCCTATTTGCGCCACGCGGATCTCGCGACCGTTGTCCCGGCCAGCCAAGTGGCGGCCGCCCAGCTACAAGTGTCTTCCTATTGGTCGATGAGCTGGTATGCCTCGCTGCTCGGCGCCCTGGAACGGCTGTTTACGATCCCGACTCAGATCGCCCTCGCCGTGATCGTCCTGCAAACCTTCACCCGCAAGCAATGGTTCTGGGTATGGCTGGCGGTTTTATACCATGCAGTGTTGGATGGAAGCTCCGTGGTTCTGGCGACCAAAGTCGGCGCCCTTCCGACGGAAGCTTTCGTCGGCGTCTTCGCGGTAGTAAGCGTGATTCTCATCTTCGTTCTGCGTCAGCCGGAGCCGGCGGAGGAAATTCTGCCTCCTTCCGCTCCGACCCCGCGGGTCCTCGCGCCCAAGCCGCTCGAAGCCACGCCGGATAGCCTGGACCAAACCCGTTATGCGTAGGTGATTATGATCCATACCGAAAACCTTTCCAAAACGTTCGGCCCCGTTCGGGCGGTCGAAGCTCTCTCCCTCGACGTCCGCGAAGGCGAGGTGTTCGGCTTCCTCGGACCCAACGGCGCCGGAAAAACGACGACGGTGCGGATGCTCACCTGCCTGATCAGCCCGACCCGCGGATCGGCGACTGTGGCCGGGCTGGTGGTCGGCCGCCAGGATACGGACATCCGCCGCACAGTCGGGTTGCTCACCGAAACGCCGGGCATGTACGACAACCTCTCCGCCGAATACAACTTGAAAATCTACGGCGAACTATACGAGGTGGCGGACGTCCGCGGCCAGGTCGAGAAGTATTTGAAAATGCTCGGATTGTGGGACCGGCGCATGGACGCCGCCGGCACCTTCTCCAAAGGCATGAAACAAAAATTGGCCATCGCCCGCGCGCTCTTGCATGAGCCGCGAATCCTGTTCCTCGACGAACCGACGGCGGGGCTCGATCCGGAAGCTTCGCACCTCGTGCGCGAATTCATCGCCGAACTGAAGAAGGAAGGGCGGACGATTTTTCTCTGCACCCACAACCTGGATGAAGCCGACCGGTTGTGCGACCGGGTGGGCGTGTTCAAGACGCGCCTGCTCGTGCTGGACACGCCCGCGAATCTGCGCAATTCGGTTTTCGGCCGGAAAGTGGTCATCCACCTGCGCGCCGCGGAGGAAAGATTGGCGGCGGCCGTGCGCGCGCTCCCGTTCGTGCGCGAGGTGAGCGCGGTGGATAATAAACTGGTGGTGAGTCTGGAAAATCCCGAAGCGCAAAACCCCGACGTGATCCGGGAACTGGTCCGGGCCGGCGCCGACGTGCAATTCGTGGGCGAGCTGCGCCATTCCCTGGAAGACGTCTATTTGCAGTTGATGAAGAGCGCGTGAGGCGGAGATGAAAAAAATTCTGACGATCATCCGAAAAGAATGGATGGAAGTATTTCAGAACCGCCTGGTCATCTTCACCGTGGTGTTCCTGCCGCTCCTGCTGACGGCTATTCCGCTGGCCGTGCTCTACAGCATGCAGGGCAGCACGGCGGCCTCGGCGGGGAATTCGCTCTCGGGCGAGGTTCCGGCGCAGATGGCCGCCGTTTGTTCGAGAGGGATAAGCGGATCGGATTGTCTCCGGGTTTACATTATGAGTCAGTTTTTGGTCCTGTTCATGATTATTCCCGTGGCCATCCCGGGCGCCATCGCCGCCTATTCGGTCGTCGGTGAAAAAACCACCCGCAGCCTGGAACCGCTCCTGGCCACTCCGATCACCACGCTGGAGTTGCTGATCGGAAAATGCCTGGCGGCGGTCGTCCCGGCGGTGATGGCGACCTACGCCGCTTATGGAATATTCGCTGTGGGCGCCTGGATCATCCTGGCCAATCCCGTCATTCTGGGATTCCTTTTTGAGTCGCGCTGGGTGATCGCCATCATCGTCGTCGGGCCGCTGCTGGCGTTCATGGCGGTGACATTTTCTTTGATGGTATCCTCCCGAGTCAACGACCCGCGCGTCGCCGAGCAGGTCTCGACGGTCGTCATCGTGCCGGTGCTGGCCGGGTTCTTCGCTCAAATTGCCGGGGTATTCGTTCTCAACCTGGAGATCGTTTCCGTTACGGCGGCGATCCTGGCGGCCTTCGACGGGTTGATGTTCTACCTGGCCATACGGTTGTTCCAGCGCGAATCTATTCTCACTAGATGGAAGTAAATAAATGAAAAAAACAAATGTCGGTCTTGCCCTGGGGTTGTTCCTGAGTCTGTTGATCGCCTCCGCCGTCATGGCGCAGGGGCCAGCCTTGACCCTCAGCCTCTCCCGCGACTTCGGATACGGTGGATTCGGCGGCGATATTCAAGGCACGTTCAGCCTGCATGCCAGCGGGCCATCCACGCTGACCCGGGTGGATTTCTTCATCGACGACAACCAGATCGGCGAAGTCACCAAAGCGCCGTTCACCCTTCAATTCGTGACCGATAATTACCCCCTCGGGACGCATTCCCTTTCTGCGATCGGATACACGTCGGATGGGAGCCAGCTCCCATCTGCGAAGATAACCAGGATTTTTGTTTCACCGTCCGCCGGAACCCAATCGACCGTGAAAATTGTCATCATTATTCTGGCACTGATCCTTGGAGCCACGCTCCTGGCAGCGCTCGTCCCGATTCTCACCGGCCACAGAACGACGAGCCTTGCGCCCGGCACGCCGCGTTCGTACACGCTGGGGGGAGCCATATGCCCGAAATGCAAGCGGCCGTTTGCGATGCCTATCCTTGGGTTGAACCTAATTGGAAGGAAATTCACCCGCTGCCCGTACTGCGGGAAATGGAGCGTGGTCGGGTACGCTTCGATGGATCAATTGCACGCCGCCGAGCGGGCGGAAGTGCAGTCCGCGCAGGCCCAGATACCGGAGACTTCCGCGGAAGAAAAACTTAAAAAAGAACTTGACGATTCGAAATATCAAGGGGTCTAGGGTTCCCGGCTCCGCGAAGCCGCTGAGCAAATTTGGAATCAGTTGATCATCGATTGTAGAGTATTTCGCCAGGCCAATTATCCTTAAGGGGTATGGGATCGCTGAAAAACCTCATGCGCCCGGAGCCAATCCCGCGAGGAGCGCGGGACAGCCCGCCCCGGTTAGCCCGCCGTGCGGGCCGGGGGCGCTCCGTTCTATCAACAGCCCTCGCCAAGAACGCGAGGGGAGCCGCCCAGCTCAAGCCGGGCTTTACAGCCGGATTTATTTTATCCCTGCACCCGCCCTCGCGCTTGCCCTTGCGCCTGCCCTTGCGAAGCGAGGGAAGCGGGGGAAGCGGGGGAAGCGGGGACCGGCGCTGTTATTAGGCGGAGGATTTATCCTCCGACGAGTGGACTTTTTCAGCGATCTCAATATTTCTGTCCTCCGGATCATACGGCGGTCAGTTTCGATTCCTCGCCGTGAACCGTTTCTCCCGTTTCGATTAAAAACGGGACTTTTTCCTCTCCGGATGGCCGTTCCAGGCAACGAGGCTCGCGCCCTCCGCCGACTTTGCCGGTTCTAAATTGGTTTGAGGTAAGATTAATCCGGAAAATATTTCCTCGCCCGCCACGAGTTGAAACGGCGCCATACGATGCCAGGAGAAATTCCAATGGTTTTCCGACGCACAACCGCTTTGGGATGGGCCGCCATTTTCCTTCTGCTGGCCGGTTGCCAGAAAATCCCGTCGGCCAATATCACCCTCACCCCAACGCCGCTTGAGGAACATCCGCTCACGGTGGGCGGGACGGAACGTTCGTATCTGATCTACGTTCCCGCCAAAGCCCGGACGTCGGATTCGGTGCCGGTTGTTCTGGTATTCCACGCCGGCGGGACCCAGCCGGGGATGATTGCCAAGATTACGGGGTTCAACCTCAAGGCGGACGCCGAAGGGTTTGTCGTGGTCTATCCGCGCGGCACGGCGACCAATAAAACCGGCGACCGGTTCGGGTGGAACGGCGGGCTGTGCTGCGGCCCGGCGCAGAAGGATAACGTGGACGACGTGGCGTTTATCCGCGCGCTGCTCGACGATGTTGGACGATCGCTCCCCGTGGACGAGCACCGGATTTTCGCCACGGGATTGGACGCCGGCGCGCTCCTGAGCTACCGGTTGGCGTGCGAAATGGCCGACCGGATAGCCGCGATCGGCGCAGTGGCCGGCACGCAGAACACGGCCGATTGCCGGCCTTCCCAGCCAGTCTCGATCGTTGATTTCCACGGAACATCGGATGTCTCCATCCCCTATACCGGCGGAGTCGGACAAGGGGCCAGCAAATTTTCCTACGCTTCGGTAAAGGATTCGATCGGTTTCTGGCTGACTGCCGATCAATGTCCCCCGACGGTCGTCCGGGAAGAATCCGGCCCGGTCGTGCATGAAAAATACGGGCCGTGCAGCAACGGATCCGCGGTCGAGTTGTACACAATCCAGGACGGAAGCCACAATTGGCCCGGCGGATTGATGGCCGGAACCCGAGTGGCCGAGGCAACCCGCGAACTCAACGCCACCGATATCCTGTGGAATTTTTTCGCCAGCCATCCCAAACCGACCCAAGCTCCCTGACGGAAAAATTTTCACTCCCCAAGCGTCGGGGACTGCGGTTTTTTCGTGATTCGACCCGCTGGAAACGGTTCTCCAATGGGAATCCCCCAGGTGCTAAAATTATCCCCAGAGAATGAGTCAACCGTCATGAGTTCATCCGGTCTTTCTCAGCCTACTATTCTTTCCTTCCCGCTGCTGGCCGATCTTCCGCCGGAGGAGGCGGCCGCCCTGGAAACGCTGTTCGAAGAAAAACAATTGATCCAGGGAAAAGACGTCTACCGCGAGAGCGAACCGGCCCGTTATTTCTATTATCTACTTTCCGGAACGATCAGTTTGTGGCACCGGCACGGCTCGAAGGAAGAACAAGTCCGGCTGCTTGTTCCCGGAGAGGTATTCGGGGAGGAGGCCCTGCTCGGGCTCCCGCGGCGCCATGCCACGGCCTATGTGGAGAGTGAAGCGTCGGTGCTGCGCGCCTCTTCGGAAAGCCTGAACGCCCGCCTGCGTTTCCTGCCGGCCGCGAGCGAAATCCTTTGCACCGTCGCCCGCGGCAGGCGGCTGGTCCGTTCCGTCATTTTTCCCTGGCTGGAGCCCGACGAGGCGGTTTTCCTGGCGACCCGTAAATCCAACATACTTCTCTTTCCCAGCCTCGCCGCCCCTGTCCTGTTGGGATTGGTCAGCCTGGCTTCGATCCCCCTTATCCACTTCCGGCTCTGGCCGTCCTGGGCCTACGCCCTTTCGGCGGCGGGGATCCTCTTCTCCGTGGCGTATGGGATCTGGTCGGCGGTGGATTGGGGCAACGACTATTATCTGATCACCAACCGCCGCGTGGTGGCCATTCGCAGAGTTCCTTTAATTTACGACGACCGCCAGGAAACGCCGCTGAGCATGATCCAGTCGGTGTCGGTCTCCAGCTCGCTGCGGCAGCGGTCGCTGGGCTATGGCGATGTGGTGGTGAATACCTTCACCCGGCCGATCGTCTTTGAATCCATCCCCCATCCGGCTGCGGCCGCCCGCTTGCTGGAGAAGATCTGGAAGGACCGGCGGCAAACCGAACAGCGGAAGGAGCGCGAAGAAATCACCCGTCTGCTCGGCGAGCGGCTATCCGGCGGAGAAACGCCCGGCCTCCGCCGGGAGGAAACCGGTTCTTCTTTGGAGGCGGATCGTCCACCGGCCGAAACCCTAGGCGCGATGCAAACCCGCCTGGTTAACGGCGAAACCATCACTTATCGGAAACATCAATTCTTCCTTTTTCGAAACCTGTTTCTCCCCGCAATGCTCGCCGTCTTCGGCGTGGTGCTCGGGGTACTGAATTCCGCGGGGATCTTCCCGATCGACCGTTCCTCGGGAACGGCGATCGCCGCCGGAGTGCTGCTGGCAGGTTTGCTTTGGGCGGTTTACGAATATGCGGATTGGGCCAACGATCTCTACCAGGTGACGCCGGATCAGATCCTGGCCTTGCACCGCAAACCGTTGGGGGACGAAGAGCGCAGATCGGCCGCATTGGAAAACATCCTCAGCCTGGAATACGATCGACCCTCGATTCTGGCGCGGATGATGGACTTCGGCACCGTAAAGGCGACCGTCGGTCAGGTGAGCTTTACTTTTGACGAGGTGAGCGATCCAATCCACGTGCAGGAGGATATCTTCCGGCGGATGGAAACGAAGAAAAAGAAAGCCGCGCAGCTTCAACACCACCAGCGGAGCGAAGAAATCGCCGATTGGATCGAAACCTACCACCATCTAACCCGCGGGGAGACCGACGGCGAAACGGAGAAGGAGTAGGCATGGCGCTTCGGGAAATACGGACCCTGCCGGATCCGGTGCTGCGGAAAAAAGCCAGAAAGGTGGCGATGGTCTCCACGGAAACCCGCCGGCTCGTGGAAGACATGGTGGACACCATGCGCGCGGCTCCCGGCGTGGGGCTCGCCGGTCCCCAGGTCGGAGTCGGCCAGCGGGTGATCGTCGTGGAATATGCCGACGAACCGGATGAACAACCGCCGGAAGGCGCCCCTGAGCCCAAACCGGTACTCTATGCTTTAATCAATCCGGAAATCACCCGGGCTTCGCGGAAAAAAGTAACTGGCATCGAAGCTTGCCTTTCGGTGCCCGGGTTTGCCGGCGAGGTGGAGCGCCATGAGGAAGTCGTCGTTAAAGGATTCAACCCCAAAGGTTCGCCGGTCCGGATACGCGCCAAAGGCTGGCTGGCGCGCATCTTCCAGCACGAAATCGATCATATCAACGGGGTTCTATTCGTAGACCGGGCGGCCAAAGTTTGGGAAGTAGGTACCGAGGAAGCCAAAGACAACGTCTGAGCTATCCCTAACGGCCTGCAGAGATAAAACACGTTAACTGTCATTGCGGGCGACCGCTTCCCCCCCATGAACTTCGGGGGTTGGGAGCGAAGCCCCGTCCTCGATCAGGCCAAGGCAGCCCTTTCCCCGTACGAGCCGAGGCGGGTCAATTTCCCAATTGCAATCAGATAATTACCCTCAACCAATGGAACGGGGGATTCCTGCCTAATGGTAAACCCGGATTGCTTCGCCCGCCCCGGTTGGGGTGGGGCTCGCAATGACAAATCCTGACTTCTCCGCTGCCCGTTAGTGAGCGCGTTGCGCCGGCTCCCGGTTATTCTCCCAGGATTGAATCCAGCCTATTTAATTTTTTCAAACAAATTTTTTTCGGCGCCGCACTCCGGGCACGACCAATCGGCCGGCAATTTCTCAAAAGGAGTTCCCGGCGGAACACCGTGAGCCGGGTCCCCTTTCTGGGGATCGTAAACGTAACCGCAGGCAGTGCATTCCCATTTATCCATCGGTCTTTCCTTCCGCGTTGGAATTTTTTATCGCCCGGGCAACTTCGAATCCGAAAGCCTCGCCTTTTTTTAACAGCTCCGCGGTCGGGCTGCCGGGAAAGACAAGCTGATCCAGTATGTCCCATTGCAGCGGCTCGATCAATTTCTGGAACGTTTCCTGCCCTCCCCCGCTCCAGCCGAAACTTCCGAAATACGCCGCCTTCTTTCCGGTCAGATGTTTGGCTTCGGCCATCCCAAGAACCGAGGTCATGATCGGAAAGAGATGGCCTTCATAAGTCGGCGCGCCCACGACAACTCCCTTGCGGGTGTAGAGCGACGGGAGAATGTAGCTGACGTGGGTGTGGGACACGTCGAAGACCTGCATCGCCACGCCGGCCGCGGCGATCCCGCGCGCGACGGCGTTCATCATGGTTTCCGTAGCGCCGTACATGGTGGCATACAACAGGGTGATTTCAGGTTTTTCCGCCCCCAGCGAGTAGCCCGCCCACTGCTTATACAGTTCGACGATCCGTTCCGGATGACCTCGCCAAACCAGCCCGTGCGCGGGAGCGATGACGGCGATGGGCAGCACGGCGAGCTTGTCGATCGCGCGGAGCACCATGCGCCCGTAGCGGGCGACGATATTCGAGTAATAGCGGAGCGCCTCTTGTTCGTAATACTCCACCGAATCGTGCTGGTCGTCGAAGATCGCGCCTTCCAGCGCGCCGAATCCCCCGAAACCGTCGCAGGAAAAGAGCACTCTGCCCGGCGTCACCCAAGTCATCATTGTCTCCGGCCAGTGGACGAAGGGCGTTTCGAAGAATTTCAGTTCATGATTGCCCAGGGAAATCGTCTCGCCGTCGTGCACAACTCGGATGCGTTGGGTGATGCCGTAGAACGTCCCCAGCATCTCCCGCGCCTTCTCGGAGCACACAAAGGTCGCGCGCGGCGCCAGGCGCTGCATCAATCGCAGGACCCCGGTATGATCCGGTTCCATGTGGTTGATCACGATGTAATCCAGCGCGGCGGTGTCCGCCAGGGCATCGATCTGGCGCAGGAGATCCTCCCCCTTCATCGCCTTGGCCAGATCGATCAGGGCCAGCTTCTCGTCCTTGATCAGATACGCGTTGTAGCTGACTCCCTCGCGCGCGATCGGCCACATCCCCTCGAACAAATCCGTGGTCCGGTCGTTGACGCCGATCCAGTAAATGCCGGGAGCGACTTCGATTGCCTCAGCCATGCCGAACTCCCATCGATTTCGATTTTCGAAAAAACCGTACGCGGATTACGCGGAGTGGGCGGATTTGGTAGATATTTATTTAATTTTGCGCTGCCATCCGCGCCTGCCCTCGCGAAGCGGGGGTAATCCTATGTCTCTGCGAAATCCGCGTACAGCTCCCGGAATTTCCATCTTTCTCTATCCAAGGTAATCCCGCAGGGAGCGGCTGGAGCGGGGATGGCGCAGCTTTCTCAGGGCTTTGGCCTCGATCTGGCGCACCCGCTCGCGGGTGACCCCCAGCCGCTGGCCGACTTCCTCCAGCGTGTGGTCCCGTCCATCCAGCAGCCCGAAACGCAATTCGAGCACCTGCCGTTCGCGCTCGTTCAGGTACAGCAGCGCGTTGCGGATCTGGTCCCGCAAGAGTTCGCGCGACGCGGCGTCGAGCGGGGTGACCACATTTTCATCCTCGATGAAATCTCCCAAGATGCTGCTGTCCTCCGAGCCGACGGGCGTCTCCAGCGACATCGGCTCCTGCGCCAGCCGGAGGATTTTATCCACTCGTTCGACAGCGCGCTGGACTTTCTGCTCCAGCGCGGCGGGAAGCGGTTCCTGCGCCGCGCGCAGCCGGGTCACTTCGGCGGAGTCCGCCGGTTCGAGCAGATCCATCTCCACCGCCAGCTCTTCGCTGGTCGGTTCCCGTTCCAGCTCCTGCATCATATGCCGCTGAGCCCGTGTGAGGCGGTTGATGGTTTCCACCATGTGGACCGGAATGCGGATCGTGCGGGCCTGGTCGGCGATCGCCCGGCTGATTGCCTGGCGGATCCACCAGGTGGCGTACGTGCTGAATTTATAGCCCAGGATCGGATCGAATTTTTCCACCGCGCGCAGCAAGCCGAGATTGCCTTCCTGCACCAGATCCAGAAAGGCGATTCCGCGGCCGATGTACCGTTTGGCGACGCTCACCACAAGCCGCAAATTCGCGCGGATGAGCGCCTTATGCGCCTCCTGCATCCGATCGTCTATGGATTTCAGTTCCGCGTCTAGCGCCGCCGGGGAAGGCAGCCAGGTTTGAAAAACACGGCGCGCCGGCGGAGTCTTCCGGCTGCGCAAATGGGCGGCGAATTTGGCCTGGGTCTGAGGGGGCAACGTGTAAAGCACCACGAACACGTCGAAGGCGTTCCGCGCCACCTTGTTCCAGGCGGGATCGTGCCCCCACGGGCCGCGCTCGAGCCACGTCCGCAAATACGACGGGCCGGCTTCCTGCCAGGAACCCCGCAGCGCTCTGGCTTCCGCCGCGAGCTTGCCCAGGTCCGGCATGGGTTGTCCGAGGCGCTGAACCGTCTCGCGCAAGTGCTTCCAATCATCGAGCAAATCGTGAAATAGTTCCAGATAGAGCAGGCTGGCCGGAGACAGGCGCGAACCGCCCTGCCGGATGGTGATCACCCGTTCCTGTACCGCCGCCACATGGCGATGGGCCAGGATCTGCACCGCCAGCCAGGTCTCCTGATCCGATCGGAGCAGGCTGACCTGACCGATCTCCCGCAAATACATCCGGACCGGATCGTCGGTTAGTTCGAGGCCTTCCAGAATCTCATCGCCTTCCAGATCCTCGGGCAGCCCCTCCTCTTCCAGCGAATCCAATTCCTCTTCATCGACGTCGCCTTCGGCGCCGTCCGACGGGGAATCCTCATCCCCATCGGACAAATCATCGACTTCGACTTCGTCTTCGGCGGAAAGGTCCTCGGCTTCGATTTCGGTCGGGTCCAGATCATCGACGTTCTGGGGGTTGGCTGGGTCTTTTTTCTTCGGCATCAGGGAACCTCTATCCTCGGCGGACGGGGGATGGGAAGGCGGGTCACCCCGTTTCGAAAGCTTTCCAGCAGCGCCCGGTCGATCCCGCGCATCGAATCGCGAATCCGGTTGATCCGTTCCAGCGCGTCGTTCCGGGTTTCGTGAAGGTCATTTTCCCCGGCCGTCCCGGAGGCCGGTTGCTCCACTTCCAGGAGGTAGAACCGCAAATCAGCCATATGGCGCTCGAGCGTCCGCTGTCGCAGCCGGAGCATCGCCTCCAGCGCCTCCTCGGCGGAAGCCGCTTCCTCCCCGTGATATTTCAGGAAGGCATCCATAGCCGCCTTCCGCGCATCCTGCAAGTCCTCCGGAATGAGCGCAGCGAAATATTTCTCCGCGTCCTCCTCGAGCAGCGAGCCGCGGACCAGATCGATCAGCGCGGCGAAGGGCGGTTCGGTGAAATCCTCCGCTCCAATTCTATCCAATTTCATTTCCGCAAACGAGCGGTCGATCCGGAAGAGTTGATCCGGCTGCCGGAACAGCAAACCGAGATTGTACGCTTCCTGAATTTCCGGCCGGCCGGCGGCGGGAGCGGCTGGCGGGACCCGGCTCTCGCTGCGTGCGGACGGACCCGCTTTCGGGCGCATCGGACGCCGGGCGGTTTTCGGCAACACACCCGGCAGGAACATGCGGTCGTCAAGGTGCAATACCCGCGCAATATGCTGCGCATACGCATCCCGTTCCACTTTATTTTCAACGTCCTCCAGCAAAGGCGTCATGCGCGCGGCAATGACCGCCTTCACTTTCGGATCGGCAAGGTTCTGTCCCTCGGTCAGAGTTTGCAGGACATGCAAGACCACCGGCTGGGCTCCCGCGATGCGAGCGCGCCATTCCTCCGCCGATTCCAACACCACCTCGTCCGGATCTTTCCCCGGCGGGAGGGTCGCCACGCGTAAATCCGCCTGCAGCCGGCTTTCGTAGCGAACGAGCCCGCGCGCGTCGAATACCGGTTCGCCGGCGCGATCCATCGCCTCGCGCGCCAGTTCCAGCCCGCGCAGGGTGGCCGCGTTGCCGGCGGAATCCGGATCGAGCGCGAGTACGATGCGTTTGGCCAACCGCTTCAGGAGCCGCAACTGACCCTCGGTGATCGAGGTTCCCATCGGGGAAATCACGTTCTCAAAACCCGCCTGATGGGAGGCCATGACGTCCAGATAGCCTTCGACCAGGACCGCTTCCTGCGCGGCACGGATGGCGCGCGATGCGCGGTCGAGCCCGTACAGTAATCGGCCTTTGTCGAACAGCGGCGTTTGGGGTGAGTTGATGAACTTCGGCTGATCGTTCGGATCGACAATCCGCGCGCCGAAACCGCACAGTTTGCCCGCGGCGTCGCGGATGGGGATCGTGATCCGGTTGTGGAACCGGTCCCGCAAACCCCCGCTCTCGCGCTCCTGCGCCAAACCCGCTTCCTGCAATTCCGCGTCGGTGTAGCCCTTGGATCGGAAAAAAGCCGTTCCGGCTTCCCAGCCGGCGGGAGCCAAACCCACCCCGAAGGCCTCCAGGGTGGAATCCAGAAGACCGCGTCGGTGGAGGTACTCAAGGATCGGCGCTCCGTCGGCCGTTGCGACCAGGGTGTTGCGGAAAAAAGTTTCCGCCAGTTCCAGCAGGGCGCGCAGCCGGGCGTGTTCTTCCTCGGCGCGGAGATCGTCGGGCGTGCGCGGATGAAGTTCGATCCCCGCGCGCTCGGCCAAGATCCGCAGCGCCTCGGGAAAATCGCAACCTTCCTTTTTCATAACGAACCGGAAAACGTCGCCGCCCTCGTTGCACGCGCCGAAGCACCGCCAGGTTCCGCTGTCCGGAAAAACGGCGAAGGATGGCGTATGGACGTTGGCGTGGAATGGGCAGAAGCCGGTGTAGTTCTTCCCCGAACGGCGCAGCCGGACGCTCTCGCCTACCAGATCGACGATGTCGACTCGCGCTTTGATATCCTCGACGGTGGTCACAGGACGCTCCCGGTCCGATTATACCCTCCGGGCGTCCCGGAAACGCGCCGCCTGTTTTGCGGAACCCATCAACGCTGGATCCGGGGAGGAGAAAATCGCAAAATGAAAACCGCCATGCCCGAGGCGGCGGCATGGCGGCGGAAAACGTCCGGCGGTTATTTCCCGCCGGGATGCTTACCCGCTCAAACGACTTTTATCGTAACGGTCAGCGGCTCGTCCCCGTTCTTTCCCACGCCGAACCGGTACCCGCTGCCATCCTCCATGTACCACTGGCCGGTATGGATGCCCGCGCTGTCGGGTGCGGTCAGGGTGACCGAAAGAAACGTATCTTTGTTCGGGGGCACGATCTCGGAAAAGTTGACCGCGTTCGGTCCAAACATGTGCTGCCCGGTATAGAAGAACAGCCGGTAACTCCGGTCCCAGGTGCAGTTGCCGATGTTGCGCACGTCCCAGGTCTTCGTGAATTGCTGCCCCGCTTTGACGATGGAACCATCCCGGATATCTCCAACGTCGCCGACAAAGAATGCCGCGGGGCATTTCCCCACCAGTGTGCGGGTGAGCAGCGAATTCGGATCGACGGTGGGTCCAATGGCTGTGGAATTAATCGGCGTGATCCCGGACATCGGGGTGGACGTGGAGGCGCCGAGATCCACCGTCGCGATGACGGTCGGCGTATCCGTGACCGCCGGTGTGGCGGTGCTGGATGGAGTGTTGCTGGGCGCCAGAGTTTGCGACTGTGCGATTTGATTCGAAATTTGAGTGAGGATTGCCTGCGCCGTCCGGGCGGAAGCCGTGGCGGAAACATCGACCGGCTGCGCCGTCGGCGAGCAGGCGCTGAAAAAGGCAACCAGCATTCCACAACCCGCCACCAGGGATATTTTTCGTATCATGGGTTTCACCTCAAAGGAAGAAATCGATACTAGGGGAAAGAAGAAAACTACCGCGCGGGCAATACCTCGGCCCGGGGTTCCGCCGCGCTCTCCTCCGCGCCGGGGAGCGCCGATTCGATCACGATGGAATCTTCCCGCAACTGGATCGTCACCGCGTCGCCGTCGTGCACCTGGCCCGAAAGCAGGGCTTCCGAGAGTTTGTCTTCCACTTCCGTCTGGATTACTCGCCGCAACGGACGCGCGCCCATCTCCGGGTTGTAGCCTTGGTCGGCCAGAAACGCCTGCGCTTCGGGAACGGCGTGCAGGGTGATCCGGTGATCGGTCAGGCGGGCGGCCACTTTCGCAAGTTCCAGTTCCACGATCCGGGTGATGTCGGGCTTTTCGAGCGCGCGGAAGACGATGATCGCGTCCACCCGGTTGAGGAATTCCGGCCGGAAGGCGCGGCGCAGCTCTTCCAGAAGCTTCTTGCGCATGTCCTCGTACGGCTCCACTTCGCCTTTGATCTTTTCCCCCCGCCGTCCGAACCCGATCGCCGCCTGGCGGCGGATGGTTTCGGCGCCGACGTTCGAGGTCATCACGATCATCGCGTTGCGGAAATCCACCTTGTGGCCGCGCGCGTCCGAAAGACGCCCTTCCTCCATGATTTGCAGGAGGATGTTGAGCGCTTCGGCGTGGGCTTTCTCGATTTCGTCGAACACCACGATTGAATAGGGGCGGCGGCGCAAAGCCTCCGTGAGCTGCCCGGCTTCCTCGAAGCCGATGTATCCGGGCGGCGCGCCCACCAGACGGCTGACCGTGTGCCGTTCGGTAAACTCGGTCATGTCCAGTTGGACCATCGCCTCTTCGCTGCCGAACATGAATTCGGCCAGCGCCTTGGTGAGTTCGGTCTTGCCGACGCCGGTCGGCCCGAGGAAGATGAACGACCCGATCGGGCGCTTAGGATCCTTCAATCCGGCCCGCGCCCGGCGCACTGAACGCGAGATGGCGGTGATCGCCTCGTCCTGGCCGATGATCCGAGTCCGCAGTGCGTCTTCCATCTTCATCAAGCGGGCGGATTCCGCCTCGGCCAGCTGCATCACGGGAATGCCGGTCCACATGGAGACCACCTCGGCAATATCCTCCGCGCTGACGCGCGGCCAATCTTCCTTGCGTTGCGGCCCGGACTGAAGATCCTTTTGAATGGTTTCCAGTTCGCGTTCGCGTTCCAGAAGTTTTTGGGTCCGCTCGAACGGAGCATTCTCGACCGACTGGGTTTGCTCCTGGCGGATCCGGCGCAACTCTTCGGCCGTCTCGCGCAGCTTGCGCGCTTCCGGGCTCTTATACATCCGCACCCGGGAGGAGGATTCGTCGATCAGGTCGATGGCCTTATCCGGCAAAAACCGATCCGGGACGTAGCGCGCCGAAAGCCGGGCGGCGGCTTCCAGCGCCTGATCCGTGATGGCGAGCCTGTGGTGCTGCTCGTAATTGGGGCGGACGCCGTGGAGGATCTGGATGGTTTCCTCGATCGACGGTTCTTCGACCATCACCGGTTGGAAGCGCCGCTCGAGGGCGGCGTCGGATTCAATGTGCTTGCGGTATTCCTCGAGCGTGGTGGCGCCGATCACCTGCAATTCGCCGCGCGATAGCGCCGGCTTGAGGATGTTGGCCGCGTCCACCGAGGAACCGGCCGCTCCCGCTCCCACCAGCATGTGCACCTCGTCGATGAACAGGATCGCGCCGGCGCTTTTCAATTCATCGATCACCCGCTTGAGCCGTTCCTCGAATTGCCCGCGGTACATCGTGCCCGCCACGAGCGAACCGACGTCGAGCTGCAGCAGACGCTTCCCCTGCAGCGGAACCGGAACGTCGCCGGTGGTGATGCGCTGCGCCAAGCCTTCGACGATGGCCGTCTTGCCCACGCCGGGTTCGCCGATCAGCGCGGGGTTGTTCTTCGTCCGCCGGGCGAGGATTTGAATAACGCGTTCGATTTCCTTCTGGCGCCCGATGACCGGATCCAGTTTTCCTTCTTCGGCTTTGGTGGTGAGGTCGGTGGCCAGTTGATCCACCATCGGGGTTTTGGATTTATCGACCTTGGGCGCGGCCCCGACCGCCTGCTGCAGCGGATTAGCCAGCGGGCTGTCCTGCAGCACGCGCCGGGTCTGGCGGCGGACCTGTTCGGAGGAAATCCCCAGCCGGCGGAGCACGTCCGCGGCGGGGCCTTCGGTTTCGAGAACCAGACCGAGCAGCAGGTGTTCGGTGCCGATGTATTGATGACCCAGCTTCCGCGCTTCCTCTACGGCGTTGCGGATAACTTTTTCGGTGCCCGGAGAAAGCTGTACGCGGTCGGAGATCGCCTTTCCCGGAGGGATGAGGCGCTCGATCATTTCTTTGACCCGCTCTTCCTCCAAACCGAGATCGCGCAGCACGCGGCCGGCCACTCCGCCTTCCTCCTGCAGGAGCGCAAGGAGAAGGTGTTCGGTGCCGATTTCGCGCTGACGCATGCGCTCGGCTTCTTGGTGAGCGAGGCTGAGCACCCGGCGGGCCCGCTGGGTAAAACGCTCCAGACTTTCTGCCACTCGGATCTTCCTTTCCGGCCGAAAAATGAAGGTTACAGCCGTCTGTATCATTCTACCAAATTTCGGTATGCGGATTATCAGCGAGAATACCTCTTTATATCGTTTTTTCAGGGATTCTTGATTGATTAATAGGAGCTAAGCCCTGGATAATAGCATCCGATGCATGTTTCAACGGCCGAAACGGTCGAGATACAACCATTCGGCAATGCAGTTGTCACGCTGCGCGTATTCCACCGTTGCGGGCATTCCACATCCGCCAAATTAGGCCGGGCCTTGGTAAAATCCCGGCCAACCATGAGTTAATAGTGAATAGAAACCTCTGAAAAAGTCCGTTCGTCGGAGGGCTTGCCCCCGACTATTAACGACGTCGGATCAATCCGGCTGTAAAGCCCGGCTTTTCCCCAATCCGGAAAACCGCCGGATTGAGGACAGGGAGTCGGGCGGCTCCCCTCGCGTTCTAGGTGGGGGTTGTTGAGAGTTCGGAGCGCCCGTCCCGCGCTCCTCGCGCGATTGGCTCCGGACGAACGATGATTTTCAGAGGTTTCAAATCTTCACTGCCAGGGTATTAATGTATCAGGAATCGCTATCCGGAAAGGGATAATCTCACTCCCCGAACAGTCGCCATTGGCAATTGATAGTTTGTTCCAAACGCCGGCGCGGAAGGATGGCCGGAAATCCAACGCGCCAACACGTGCCTCCGGCTTTTTTTTGGCCGATCGATTCGCCAAAGGGATCGCATTCGAGAACGCAGATATAATCTCCGTATGCGATCCCAGCACGCCAGAGCTCAAAAGATATTCGCTGCATTACGGCAGGCTTACGGGGAGCCGGCATGGGAAAGCAAGACGCCGGTGGACGAATTGATCTCGACCATTCTCTCCCAGAACACCAACGACGCCAACCGGGATAAGGCCTTCACGGCTTTGCGGGCGAGGTTTCCCCGCTGGGAAGATATCCTCGCGAGCCCGGCGGCCGACGTGGTGGCCGCCATTCGCCCCGCCGGATTGGGGCCGCAGAAAGGTCCACGGATCCGAACAATCTTGCAGACCATCCAAAACACCCGCGGGCGGATCGAGCTTGATTTTTTACGCGATCTGCGGCCGGAGAAAGCGCGGGAATGGCTGCGGCAGCTGCCGGGGGTCGGCCCAAAGACGGCGGCGATTGTGATGCTGTTCGCGCTGGGCTTGCCCGCGTTCCCGGTCGATACGCACGTGTATCGCGTCGCGGGGCGGCTCGGGTTGCGTCCGGAGAAACTTACGGTCGAGGCGACGCACGAGACGATGGCGAATTTATTTACCCCGGAGCAATACGCCTCCGCCCATTTGAATCTGATCCGCCTGGGACGCGAGGTGTGCCGCGCGCGGACGCCCGAATGCCTCCGTTGCCCGCTGCGGGGCATGTGCCCCTATTACCGCCGGCTGAAACTTACGGTGAGGAAACCATGACCGACCCGATCACGATTCCCGCTTCCTTGGAAGGATTGCACTCGGCGCTCAAAGCTCTCCGGCAACGGCTGCCCGCGGACGATGGAATACAGTCCATCCTCGCACAGGCGCTGGCCGATTGGCAGGCCTTCGCCCAAGAGGCCAGCCGGGCCGACGAACATTCGCGCCTGGCGGCGATCTATCAGGTATCGCACACTCTCGGCTCGTCGCTGGTGCTGGACGACGCCCTGAAAGAAGTTATGGACGCCGTGATCCGCCTCACCGGCGCCGAGCGCGGCTGCCTCATGCTTTTCGACGAGGCAGCCGGGCGGCTCGACCTGCGCGCGGCCCGCAACCTCGAACGCGAATCCCTGAGCGAGAAAGAAATGGAATACAGCCGCACCGTGGTGGAAACAGTGGCGCGCACCGGGAAGGCCGTGCTCACCACCAACGCCCAGACCGACCCGCGCTTTTCCGACCAGCACTCCGTACTGCAATTCTCCCTGCGGTCGGTGCTGTGCGTTCCACTGCAGGTGAAGGAACAGATTCTGGGAGTGATTTACGTTGATAACCGGATTCGAACTGCGCTCTTCAGTCCGCGGGATTGCGAGCTGCTCTCGGCGTTTGCGGTTCAAGCGGCGATCGCGATCGAGAACGCGCAGCTCTACACCCTCACGGATCGGGCGCTGGCGCTGCGCGTGGCCGAACTCGAGGCGATGCAGCGTTCCGACCGCCAATTGAACGCCACGCTGGAGATGAACAGGATGGCGGCGACCCTGCTGGACTGGGCGCTGCAATCCACGCACGCGGCGCGCGGCTGGGCCGCCATTCTCAAAGACCCCGAGGCGGGCCCGGAGATCGTGACCGCCAGCGGGTTCACCGGCGGCGTCACACCGGCGCTCCCCGCGCCGGACGATCCGCTGTCGGCGGCCGTCGCCGGGATGGAAATCGCCGTGCGTCCGGGCGGACCGGATCGATCGCCTGGAATGCTGGCGCCGCTTGTGCGTGAGGAGAAAACCGTCGGCCTGGTTCAGGTGGAACGGCCCGCGCCGGATTTTTCCGACGCCGAACGCGGTGCGCTCGCCCGCCTTGCTGATCACGCCGCCGCCGCGGTGGAAAATACCCGGCTCTTCCAGGAAGTGCGGCGCGCCAACGACGCCAAATCCCAATTCGTCTCGATCGTCTCCCATGAATTGAAAATCCCGATGACCTCAATCCGCGGGTATGCCGACCTGCTCCGGCAGGGACTGGTGGGCGCGGTAAACGAGAAGCAACTCGAGTTTTTGCGGACCATCATCAGCAACGTAGACCGGATGACCGCGCTGGTATCGGATCTTTCGGATATTTCCCGCATCGAAACCGGCCGGCTGCGAATCGAGCCGGTGCCGGTGTTCGTCGCGGATGCCATCCGGGAGGTAACGGCGCAGATGAAACCGCAGTTCGACGCGCGCAAGCAAACGGTGGAAACCGACCTGCCCGTTGCTCTCCCCCGGCTGCATACCGACCCGCAGCGGTTGATGCAAATCCTTACCAACCTGCTCAGCAACGCCAACAAATACACTCCGGAAGGTGGAACAATAAAAATCGGCGTGACGGACGAGGGCGGAACCATCCGGTTTAGCGTGCGCGACAGCGGGATCGGAATGACGGAGCAGGAACAATCCCATCTCTTCACGCAATTCTTCCGCGGCGAATCATCCGCCGTGCGCGATCAGCCGGGGTGGGGGCTCGGACTGCACGTGACCAAGCGGTTGGTGGAGGTGCTGGGTGGAACGATCGGGGTGGAAAGCAAACCCGGCGCGGGTAGCACGTTCTGGTTCACCCAACCGGTGGAATCGTCGGGCTGAATTTTCCCGCCCGCCGCCTTTTCACAGCGGATCCGGAAGCGGACGCAAACCGGAAAGCGGGATCCTATCGAGGAAAAAATGGCTGCCGATAAACGTTACCCTCTCCTGCTCTACCGGGAATGGATGCGTCCCTTCATCGTCCCGACTTTTTTCGTCGCGGCTATCCTGATCGCGCTCTGGGCGGTCGTCGGCACGGGATGGCTCCCGGCCAACGTGGGGATTTCCCGTTCCGCGCAGGATCTTCTGCTCTTGATCGCCGCGCTGGTCGCTGTGGGGCTCTGGCTGATCGTCGCGCTACTTCCGCGGGCGTCCTTTGTCCAATGCCTGCCCGATTACATTCTTTTGCGGGTGGGATTTCTCCGGCTGATCGTATCGTACTCCCGGGTCCGCACTTCCCGGTCGGTGCTGCACAACCAGATTTATTCCCCCTCGAGTCAGCCGCGCTCCCGGCGCGCGCTCGCCAAGCGCATGGCGCTGAAACAATGTGTGGCGATCGAGCTTACTTCGTATCCGATGGCGTTTTATTTATTGCGCGCTCTAACTCATCCCTTCCTCTTCCTGGGAGAGGAACCGGGATTTCTGCTGGCGGTGGAGGATTGGATGGGGCTGGGCCGCGACTTGGAGGAAAAACATTCCGCCTGGTTGGCGAGAAGGAAGGACGCCGGGAAACAACCCAGGCTGGGCGCGCTTTCGTGACCGTCGGGGGAATCGACAAAATATATTGGTAAGGCAATCTCGCTAATGACTTTGCGTTTGGTAATTTCCAGCTTTCTATTCTATTGTCTCTGCGCCTGCATGCCGGGGATTAATAATCCCACGGTGGGCGCCGTGCCATCTTTGACTTCGATTCCGGCAACCCCTGCGTCCACCGGAACGATTACTCCGAGCCCCACATCGGAAGTCGCGCCCGCTCCTCCTTTTCTGGAACGCCCTCTGTATCGAATCCGGGCCTCGATCGATACGAAGGTCGTCACCGGGGCAACCGAAGGCACGATGACACTGGCGGTCCATGAAGAGGCCGTGTATTCAAACCACTCGAACGAATCGATCCGGGAACTGGTTTTACAGTTTGAGCTGTCTCGACGGGATGATCTGTTTCAATTGCAGGCGCTCTCCTGCGACCAAGCCTCCGCTGCAAACCCGCCGACGATCCGCGACGGCCAATTGCATATCCCGTTGCGCCAGCCGCTCGCTCCGGGCGAGAGCGCCTCGCTCAGCCTGGATTATCAACGCAAGGTGGCGAAAGAAAACACGCTGCTGGGCTGGAGCGATGATCAGGTCATCCTCGGCGATTGGTATGCCTTCTTTCCGCTGTATCAGGAAGGGAAAGGCTGGCTGGCCTACGAGCCGGGAAAGGTGGGGGAGAATCTGACGTACTCCTACGCCGACTTTGAAATCCTCTTGGATGTGATTGGCGGTTCCGCCTATCATCTCGCCGCCAGCGGCATTTCGGATTCAAATTCCTCGCCCTGGCATTTTCAATTCACCGGCCGGTCGTTCGCCGTGGCGCTTACCAGGGAAACGCTTTTCCAGGGGACGTCCGGGCCGTTTGAAGTCCTCGCGTATGCCAAGACGGGGAATACGGCGCAGGGAAATTCCATGGCCGAGATTGCCTCAAAATCCCTCGATCTTTTCTCCTCATTGTTCGGAGATTACCCGCATCACCGACTAACGGTCGTAGAATCCGATCTGTCCGACGGGATGGAGTTCGACGGCCTGGTATTCCTCAGCCCGGAACTCTCTCCGGCGTATTCCGGCGACGGCATGGATTATCTGACCGCGATCACCGCTCACGAAACGGCGCATCAGTGGTGGTACGGCCGGGTGGCAAACGATCAGGCGATGAACCCTTGGCTGGATGAAGCCTTCGCAACCTACAGCGAATTGCTTTTTTACGAGAAGTATTACCCTTCGCTCACGGATTGGTGGTGGTGGATCCGCGTAAATCGGTATCCGTCCGAAGCCTGCGTCGATCAGTCCATCTTTGATTTCACCGGCTTTCGGCCTTACGTCAACACGGTGTACCTGCGCGGCGTGACGATGCTTCAGGCGCTGCGGCTGCGCATGGGATATCCGTCGTTTTTGGCCAGCCTGCGGGACATCCAGACCTCAGGGCTCGGCGGCTTCACCACCCCCGACGACGTATTCCGGATTTTTAAATCGCATTCCTCCCAGCCTCTTTCCGCTGTTTGGAACCAATACCTTTGCCATCCACCATCTGCATCAGATTAAACTTCGACCAATTTACGCAAGCAAACGCACCTGTCGGGAGGCGAGGAAATACCGGATGATTAATTTTGAAGACGCGGTAAAAATAATCGCGGGAATCTCACTCGATCGGAATCAGATGCGGGCGTTTACATCGTATCTGGAATTCCTGCTGGAATGGAACCGGCGGATTAATTTAACCGCGATCACCGACCCCGAGGAGATCTGGATCAAGCACTTTTTGGATTCGCTCTCGTGTCTGAAAGCCATTCCCGCGCAATGTGACATCCGGGTCGTGGACGTCGGAACCGGCGCGGGTTTTCCCGGAATTCCATTAAAAATTGCGGTGCCCGAAATCCGGTTGACCTTGGTGGAGGCCGTCGGGAAGAAGGCTGAATTCTGCCGGCTGCTAATCGGTCACCTTCAACTGAGGGATGTGACCGTCCTTCATACGCGCGCCGAAGAAGCGGGGTGCGATCCCGACCATCGCGAGCAGTATGATTGGGCGGTGGCGCGGGCGGTGGCGCGGCTGCCGGTTCTGGCGGAATATCTGCTGCCGCTGGTTAAAGTGGGCGGACGGGCGCTTGCGCAAAAAGGGGAAAGCGGTCCGGAGGAGGCGGAAGCCGCGGCGGGCGCGATGGAATTGCTAGGCGGCAAATTCGAGAAGACACTCCCCGTGGAATTACCCGGAATCGCGGAAAAACGGTTTCTCATCCTGATAGGGAAACAAACCGCCACCCCATCGAAATACCCGCGCCGGTCGGGAGCCCCCTCGAAAAAACCATTAAGCGGATGAACGGAATACGGAAATTGGCAATTCTTAATTTCACTAGAACTCAGTGAGCTCACGGCCCGGCTTGAGGGCCCCGCCTTCCACCCACCAACTCCTCGCCACTTTGCGGAATCCCGGCGGCAGCATCTCCGGATCGCTGGCGGTGATGAGCACCTGATCCGCGCGCACCAGATCCCCCAACAAATCCTCCCGCCGGCGGACATCCAGCTCCGAGAAAACCTCGTCCAGCAGGAGCACCGGCCATTCACCCCCGCGCCGGCGGATCCATTCCACCTCGGCGAGTTTGACGGCGAGGATCGCGGTGCGCGCCTGGCCGCGCGAACCGTAGGCCGTCAGGTCGATCCCGTTGGCCAGAAAGCGCACTTCATCGCGATGCGGACCGGCGGGCGTCAGCCCGCGGCGGATGGCGAGAGTCCGGCTGCGGCGCAGATGATCGCGGAACATGGCACGGAGTTCCTCCTGGGTCCATCGCGATCGGTCCACCGCGGCGTGGAGGGGCAATTCCTTCTGTAGATCGTCCGAATCCTCCTCCGGTCGGGCCGGATCCCACGACGGGCAATAGTTCAGCGCCAGCGTTTCCGCGCCGTGCGTCAAGCGGCGGTGGAGCGGCGCGGCCAGCTGCTCGAGTTCGGAGAGCGCGCGGACACGGCCTAGAAACAACGACGAACCGGAGACGGCGAGCGGTTCATCCCACACGTCGAGCTGGGATTCGTCGCCGCCGTTTTCCTGCAATTCCCGCAGGAGCGCGTTGCGCTGGGTGAGCGCGTGGTGGTATTCCCACAATGCGGTGTGATAGGCCGGATCGGCCTGGGAGACGGCGTCGTCCAGATGGCGCCGCCGGTCGGCGGGCGCCCCTTCGATCACGCGCAGTTCCTGCGGTAGGAAGAGCAGCGCGCGGAAGATGCCTGGCAGTTCGGACGGTTTGCGGCGAACGGAGTTGATCAGCACCTCCTTGCGGAAACGCTGCTCCCCCGCGGCGGTCCGGTCGTAGAACAGGCGCAATTCCATCCGCATCGGGCCGGCCCGATTCTCCACCTCGGCTTCGAGCCGTGCGTAGGGTTCGGGCTCCCGCAGCGACAGGAAGTTGATCAACTGGCGGTCGTTCTCGGCCAGCGGCGAACGGGCGTGGGTGAACAGATAAATGGCTTCCAGCAGGGAGGTCTTGCCCTGGGCGTTCGGTCCGGCCAGGACGATCGCGCCGGCCGGGAAGGCGACCTCCAGACGGATGTAGTTGCGGAAGTTGGCGAGGGAAAGGCGGACGATGCGCATGAAAACCCTTTGGATTTTAGCATACCTCCGGGAATTAAAATCCGGAAAGTCTTCCAATAGAATTTTATCCTCCTTGCGATGTTGGTCCTTAAGATCGTCCGATTGGATTTCGATCCCGCGATGGCCTGCTCACGGCCGCCTATGGCATGCTCGGCGTGGCGCGGTGGTGTAAGGTATCGGGGGTTTTTTAATTTTAGATAAAACCGTTGAGGGAAAACCGCGCGGAAAAAAAGATGTAACCCTAGGATCGGGATCCGGAGGCTCTGGGATTTCGGCCGCCGCTTTTTTGTTTTCGCTTCAGGCGTTCCATGCGGTGTCGGACGGCGCGCTCCACCTCGCGTGTCCGCGCGCCCTCGGGCCTTCCCGCGCCCGCGGTCCCGGCCCGCTCGGTCCACAGCAGCGCGGCGGAAACGTCGCCCGCCCGCCATTCGAAATACTTCGCCAGCTCTATGCTGGGACGCGGATCATCCGGCGCGGACTCGTACCAAGCTTCCCAGAATTCCACCGCCGCGGCGGGAGTACCCCTCCCCTTGAACATCCCCGCCAGTCCCTCCAGCGCGCGGATCCTGTTCTCCGAGTCCAGCCCGCCGTCCACCGCGGACCGGAACGCAGCCTCGGCCAGATCGAAACGCCCGAGCCGGCGATGGGCAAACGCCAGCGAAAGGACGTCCAGGGGATTTTCGATCTCCGCCACCGGCCGGGTATACCGGTCGAGCACAATCGCGGCGAGGTACGCCATCGATAAAATATCCTGGGCGTTATGGTACAGCACCCCCGCAATCAATCGTGGATCTCCGCTGCGTAAATATTCCCGGTAGAGGTACGGGATCATGCTGCTGGGAACGTCCTCGCTTGTGCGGCGCAGGCCGATCACTTCGGTCTCCAGGGAGCGCAGCGCGCAGGATTCCAGCCTGCGTTTCCACAACCGGCGGGCATGCGGGAGCAAATCCCAGTGGGGAGTTTGGGCCAGCGCGTCGAATCGCCGCAGGCGCAGCGCGGCCCGCGCTTGCAGGATCGGAACGTCGAAGCCGCGCCCGTTGAAGGTCACCAGCGCCGAACCGGATTCCATTTGGGCCAGCGCCGATTCCAGCATCGCGGCCTCCCCCGACGGATCAGGAAGAAAATATTGCCGGACGACGAACGTTCCCTCGACGCAAGTTCCGGTGCCGATTAAAAACGCGAGCGTTCCGGTTCCCCCGGCCAGGCCGGTGGTTTCAGTGTCCATGAAGACCATATTCGCAAGGTTTGTTTCGCGGGGAATTTCCAAAAAGTCCGGCAGCGGAGTATACGGTAGAAAATCCAGCAATCCCTGATCCCCCTGGCGGACTTCCGGACCGTAACAATATTCAGCCAGATAATAACTTCCATCCGGACCGGGAACCGGATGCCCGGGCCAATCCGCCGGCAGCAGGACCGTCTTTGGGCGCGGTTTGTCCAAAGCCGAGGCCGGTTTCAATCCGGCGTGGCGCAGACGGGCGCGGAGCGCATGAAGATCTTTCATAAAATCATCGTTAACTTTTTTTCGGAATCCCGGCGTGCCGCGTAAGCCCTTCATAAAAAAAGCCGCGCTCCGGAATTATACGCTGAGTGGATACCGTTTCGTATGACAGGTGACCATGACATTCCGATGGAATGCGACTAAGATGCAGAGAAAGAAGGAATCCCGTCAGAAACATTCCTTCCTCTTTGGGCAAACCTCCGTCGGCCTCAGATCGACGGAGGTTTCTTTTTTCGACCCCAACCGTCGAATATCATTCCCGTTTTTTTTCAGCCCGCTCCATATTGCCACATTGGAGAGAGTGTTGTATTCTATGCGTCTTGCGATGCTCCCTCCGCAATATTCACAGGAGACCGGGATTTTCAGTATGAGACGCTGGCTGGCGATTTGCATTTTTGCCTTCGCGCTCGGCGGATGCGGTCCGGCGAGTATGCCGCAGGGCGACGTCTATTACCAGGATGATTTTTCCAACCCCTCCAGCGGCTGGGACCGCGCCGCCGGCGCCGACGGCGTGACCGATTACGCCGACGGAACGTACCGGATCTTCTCCGCCACCCCCGACTATTACCTGTGGGCGACCGCCCACCGGAGTTTTCCCGACGACGTGCGGATCGAAGTGGATGTGACCAAGAAAACCGGCGCCGATCAGGACGTGTTCGGGGTGCTGTGCCGTTACCGGGATGAGAAGAACTTTTACATCCTGATGATCTCAGGCGACGGACAGGCCGGAATTGCCAAGCGGGCTTCCGGGAGCGATCTGGCGATGCTTTCGGGACCGTCGATGAAAACCGATCCGAGCATCCACCCGGGGCCGGCGTCCAACCATCTTCGCGCGGACTGCGTCGGCGATAAACTTTCTCTGTACGCCAACGATGCCTTGGTCGCCTCCGCGACGGATCCGGATTTTTCCGGCGGCGACGCCGGCCTCTGGCTGGGGACCTACGACCAGCCCGGCACGGATCTCTCCTTCGACAATTTCGTCGTCCGCAAACCGTGACCACGGATTACACCGAAAAAAACCGAAGGCACGGATTATTTGTATTATTTTTTCAGTGTACTCCGTGAACTTTTCCGTGAAATCCGTGTTCCGAATTGAACCAAGATTATTGATTTGGCAAAGTCAGAAGATGAGATGAAAATTTTCTTTGATACGGTCGGCTGCCGCGTGAATGAGGCGGAAATTGAAGCGATGGCGGCGGAGGCGCTAACTCGCGGACAGGAGGTGACCGCCGACGCGACGGCCGCCGATTGGATCGTGATCAATACCTGTACCGTGACGCGCGAAGCGGAACGCGACAGCCGCCAGAAAACCCGTTCCGCGCACGCGCGCAATCCTGCCGCCCGAATCGCGCTCACCGGCTGCTGGGCGACGATGGAGCCGGAGCTCGCCGCCGCGCTGCCAGGCGTGGCACGGGTGATTCCCAACGCTGAGAAGAGCCTCACTGGTTCCATCATCGTGGACGGGAAAGAAGATTCCCGCGCTGGCGATTCGCCGCTCCCGTCGAACGGGTATCGCCGCCGGACCCGCGCTTACATTAAAGTGCAAGACGGCTGCAATAACGCCTGCGCCTACTGCGTCACACGATTGGCGCGCGGTCCGATCCGCAGCCGGGGCGCCGACGGCGTGGTGGAAGATATTCTCGCCGCGGAGCGGGCGGGCGCCAAAGAAACGGTGCTGGCCGGCATCCATCTCGGTGCGTGGGGGAGGGAACTGGGGTTGGATTTCGGATTGGAGCAGCTGCTGGAGACGGTCCTGAGGAAAACCTCAATCCCACGCATCCGCCTCTCCTCGCTCGAGCCGTGGGATTTGCGCCCGGAGTTTTTTCGCCTATGGTCGGATTCCCGCCTGTGCGCCCATCTGCATCTGCCGCTGCAATCCGGATGTGCCGCGACTCTGCGGCGCATGGTCAGGCGCACCGCGCCTGAGGATTTCGAGCGTATGGTGGAAGCGGCGCGCGAGGCGATTCCCGATTTGGCTGTTACCAGCGACTGGATGGTCGGCTTCCCCGGCGAGAGCGAAGCCGAATTCAGGGAAAGCCTCGAGTTCGTTCAGCGGATGAACTTCGCGCGGCTGCATGTCTTCCGCTTCTCGCCGCGCGCGGGAACTGCGGCGGCGCGCATGCCCGCTGCCATTTCGCCGCAGGAGGCCCGCCGGCGGGCGGCGCTCGCCCGCCAAACCGCCGACCATGCGGCGGAATCCTTCGCGCGCGGGTACCTTGGCCGCGACACAACGATGGGTCATACTCTTCACCTGGGGGATCGGGCCCGGAGCGGCGAGGATCGGTCCATGCAGTTGCTCCGCATCCGATTCCACGAAGTGGGTCCGCCGCGTCTCGATCTCCTTGATCATTTCCGAATCTTCATCCGTCGAGATAATTCGCGGCGTCAGGAAAATCAGCAGTCTTGCCGCGTCCGCTTGTAGTCATACCGGAACATGTTTCCGATAAGAGGCAGGTCGCCGACCCACGGAACCTTCCGTTCATTCACTTCATCGTTCTTCGTGATCATCCCTCCCATGACGATCGTCTGGCCATCGCGTACACCAACGTGCTCTGCGCGACGGTGATGTCCAGAACGGGAGAGCGGACGGTGCCGCCGCCGGGGTTGGTGACGAGATCGATGCCCTGGCCGGGGGCGAGACCGCTTTTTTCGGCGGCAACTTCCATGACCACGGTGCGATCAGGGGTGATGGGCGGCGTGACGACGAGGATGATGCCCGTTTTGGTTTGAATCCCGAGGGGAAGCTGACGCCGGTGGTGCCGTTGGAGATGAACCCGTTGACGCGAGGAATTTCCTGGCCGACCTGGATGGTGGCCGGCTGGTTATCAAGAGCGCGGTTTGGCGGATCGGCCCGAGCATGTTGATGTGTCATTGATGGCCGCTAAGGCTCGCAGCAGAACGCTGACACTCTCCGGAACTCGCGGAAAACACGAATCCGCCGTACCCCAGATCATTGTCCGTTCGTCCCAAAGCGAAGTCGCTCAACCCCTGGTTTCCAACCGCCCCCGGATTGATCGCAGTGTTCGTGTTGTTTCCAAGCTGCTGATTATTGAACAGGAAGCCGGGGACTGCCGATTGCGACACCACGTTTTGTGTCGTCGTTTGCACTCCATTCTGTGCGGTCGTCGTCACAGGCAGCGAAATCAACTGTGTCGCCTGGTCCGTGATGACGCTCCGGCGGAAGAGTATCGAATCTGCAACCCCAGCTCCATCCCGAATTCATTGACGTTATCAAGTGAGACTTCCACGAGCAAAGCCTGAATGACCACCTGCTTGGGGGCTTCATCCAGCCGTTCGACCACCTTCTTGATCTCCGGAAGAACCGCGGCGTTGTGCGATCAGCAGGCTGTTGTTCCCCAGTTCCGGAACGACGATCACTTCCTTTTCGATCTGCTCAAACGGGCTCACCAGGCCGGGATCGGTCTGTTCCACGTCCCGCCGAGAGCTCAAGAACTGGTTGATCGCCGCGGCGACCGCATCCGCCCGGCTGTTCTTCAGCTTGATGACGACCGTCTCACGCTGCCGCACGTCGCTTTGATCCAGCTTCAAAAGGATCGACCAGGCCACGTCCATGCCCTGGGCACTTCCGACGGCGATGATGCTGTTCGTCCGGACGTCCACTGAAACCTTTAACGGAATCGGCAACCCGGCATCTTCGCTCCCCGCGATCGTCAATGGTCGCGGAGCGTTGTTTTGGGCCCCCTGTCCTCCCTGCGTCCGGTCGTTCTGGGTGGTGCTGCCGAAGACTTCCAGCAGCAGTCGCGCCATCGCGGTGGCGTCACCGCGTCAGTTCGAACACCTTGATCTCCGCCACGGCAGAAGCGGGGCGGTCGAGGGTCTTGATCAATGCCTCAATCAATGCCATGCTCTG
>CAWADT010000016.1:0-222926 GCA_963780865.1 uncultured Chloroflexia bacterium
TTCTTCCTCCAGCTGACCGGATATCCGCGGATCGGCGGCGGATCCCTGCACATCGCCCACGTGTTATGGGGCGGATTGTTGCTCTTCGCGGCTGCGCTCCTGCCGCTGCTGCTGGCCAACCGCTGGGCTTCGACCGCGAGCGCGGTGCTGGCCGGCGCGGGAACGGGGCTGTTTATCGATGAAGTCGGCAAGTTCATCACCAGCACGAACGATTATTTCTATCCGCCGGCCGCGCCGATCATCTACGTTTTCTTCCTTCTGACGGTGTGGGCTTATTTTCAAATCCAAAAGCCGCCTTCACAGGACCCGCGGGATGTCTTCTATCGCGTGCTCGACGGGCTGGAAGAAGTGTTGGACCGCGACCTCGAACCTTCCGAGCAGGCCCAGCTCGTCCAGCGGCTGCATTCAATCCTCAAGGACACGAAGGATCCCGATCTCGCCGGATTGGCCGGCGAATTGCTGCGCTTTGTGGAGAGCGGCAGCATTCCGCTTGCCGCCCCCCAACCCACCTTCTATTCACGCATCCGGGATTCGCTTGCGCGGTGGGAAAGCCGCGCGGTGGATCGAAACCGGCTGCGGATCGCGCTTGCGGGCGGCTTGGCCGCGCTCGGGTCGGTCCAGGTTGCCGGTCTGCTGCAACTGATCCTGGCGATCGACATCCCGGCGAAACTCGACACGATCCTGACCGATTGGGTTTTCGACAGCCATATTTCGAGCCTGACGGCGCTCGATTGGTTTTTCGCGAGGCTTCTGCTTGAGGCGTCGATCGGCATCCTGCTCATCCTGGCCGCCGGGTTGCTGATCCTGCGGCGGGACAAGCCGGGCGTCGGGTTGGCCATGATCGGATTGATGCTGTCCCTCGCGGCAACCAATCTGCTGGCGTTCTACTTCGACCAATTCTCCACCATCCTGCCCGCGGCGATCGAATTTCTCTGGCTAGTGTTGATCCTGCGATACCGGACGAGATATCTTTCCCCTGCGCGGATCGATTTAATCCCGGCGTCTGGCTTTCGTTTTCTACGAATAAAAGCGTTCACGGATTACACGGAAAGAAAACCGAAGACGCCGAACAATAATCAGATTATTTTCCCTCCGGCTCGCGGCGAAATTTTCCCCGGAGCCACTCGCCCCACAAACCGCGATCCAGCCTTGTCCAATTTTTAATTATGGCGCTCCGTTCTTCGGAGGAAATTCCCTTTCCTCCATACGTCTGCCGGGAGTACAAATCCGCAACCTTTTGCACCGGATCCGCATCCGCGGGAACCTTCGCGGAAAGCAGGAGGCCGAACTCCGCCGGAGTAGTAGCGGCGGAGAAGGGAATGCCGAGCCGGCGGCCGTGCGCGACAAGCGACCGGTACACGCCGCGCAGCATGGGCGCCGGAGCCAGCATCGAGAGCCGCACCGGCATCGACAGAACCCAGGCGAGGTATCCAAGCAGGGCAATCCCCAAGATGATCAGCGCCGGGACACCGGCGTTCCGAACGATTCCAACGAGGGAATTCCAGACGGCCGAAAAGATCGGATTCTGCCCCTTCAGCCAGGCCGGGGTCACCGGAGCGGCGGGGGGAACGGCGGAACGCTGAATTTCCGGCATCGTGGCGGTCGGTTCGAACTCCACCCAGCCCACGCCAGGGAAGTACAGCTCCGGCCAGGAGTGCGCGTCGAGCTGGCGCACGAGGAATCTTCCCTGAGCCGGATCGAAAATTCCGGGAGCGTATCCGATCGCGTAGCGCGCGGGAATACCCGCCGCGCGCGCCAGCACGGCCATCGCCGTGGCGTAATAGTCGCAAAAGCCGGTCTTCGAATCGAAGAGGAAATAATCCACGACGTCCTGATATTCCGGCGGCGCGGCCACCGTGGCCTGGTAATGCATTTCCCGGCGCAGATATTCCTGGATCGCCAACGCCTGGTCGTACGGCGTGAGCTGCGTCGCGGTGAGATCGCGCGCCAAGGTGGAAACGCGCTGCGGGAAAGCGGTCGGAAGCTGCAGGTAGCGGGCGCGGATCCAATCCGGATATTTCGTGCCCGCCCCGCGCAGCGTGGCTTCGTCCGCGTTTTGCACGATCAAATCCGCCTCGTAGCGCGGAACGGCGATCATGCCGCCCATGAGATCCGCGCTGGAGCGCACGGCCAACCAGAAAGGCTGGGCCACGCTGATCAACTCGCCGGCGGCGTAGATCGGCCCCCGCCCGGTCCGGTTGATCGCGACCTCTTGGTGCAGCAGGATGCCGGTGGGCAGCGGCCGGGGAAGCGTTCCCTTGGCCGGGAAGTCCTTGTCGGTCGTCACGTCCGAAGTCCAGCCGCGGCCGTTGTAGTAATCGAAGGTTTCCGATTTCCAATAATGGCGCGGCGCAACGGAGGGCGAACTTCCGGAGGCGGAGGGCATCGACTCGCCGGTGACGATCACCATTTCGATATCGTCCGAAAGGACGGCGCCCCGTCCCAGCAAGTGGCTCCAGGGAAAATCGATCGCCATGGGAGATGCGGTGTGGGAATCGCCGCCCGCGATCGAACCGCTCCCGGGGGTTCCGGAAAGCCGCAGGCCCGCGGCCGGCTGGGATTGCTCGCGGATCCACTGCGTGATGTCATCCAGCGAGACGGACGGGATGATATAGGCCATGAGCAGCAGCCCGAACACGACCGGCACGGCGGTAAAGAGAAGGTCGAACCGGAGGGTGGAAGAGTAGCCGATCTGTTTCCGATCCCATTCCTCCTCCTCCCGGCCCTGTTCCAGAACGACCAACATCAGCATCACCATCCCCACGACAACGAACGGGTAGTGCCAGTCCGCGCGGGCGCGGGCAAACTCCACCCCCAACAGAATAACCGCCGGCGCGATCGCCGCGAACGGCTTGGCCTTGATCGAAAGCGCCCACCCGGCGAACGACGCGATCAAATACATCCCCAAACCCCAGGCGAGGGCGGACGCCGCCGGATCAAACGATGCGTCTCCGCGGAATTGCGATAGTCCCCAGGCTTGGAGTCGCATCGCCTCGGTCACGGCGCCGACAATCACCCGGCCGACTTCGGCCAGCGATGGCCCGATCCCCAGGATAAAGCCCCGGTCTCCCACGGCCAGCCTCCCAATCCAGGAGACGGTATGGGAAATCCATCCGAACAGCGGAACGTCGAGCCGGCCGGTGATGAATAGAAGGAATTCCGTCCCCAGCGCGGCGTTGGCAAATCCCGCCGCCCAGGGAGGGAGGCGGATGCGCCCGCTGGACCATCCCGCGGCCAGTCCGAAGAGGGTTGCCATCAGAAGCAGGGAAAGATCCGAGCGAAAGACCAGCGGGGCAATTCCTGTGACCGCGACGATCAGGAAGACAGCCAGGAGCAGGAATTTAAAAAGCTCCCGGGGGTTCGTCCACTGGTACAGGCGGAGGGCGAGATTTTTCACAGCAGCGTCTTCCAGGAGAGATCGGGCGCTTCGGCCATGATCGCGCGTCCGCGCGGCGTGGTCTTCCATTTAAATTGCGGGACGGCTCCCGGATGCAACTCGGGCCGGTCGAGCGCTTCGCGGGTGAACACATACCCGGCGACCTCCGATTCCGTCAACTGGGCGGAGATTCCCGCGGCGCCCTGCTTTCCGCCGTAGGAAGCGGGATCCAGGAGCAGCACCGTGGGGCGGATTCCGCGTTCCACCATTCCCAGCAGCGGACCCAGCCAGCGCCCTTCGACGTTCGGGGTGATGAGAATCACGCTCGAGCGCGCGCTCTCGCGCGGGTTCAGCCGGTGAAGCAAATCTTCCAGCGTCCGCCCGCCCGGTTTGATCATCGCGAGGGCCCGCAGGATCTCCCACATCTGAGTCGTCCCCTCGCGCGGCGGCAGCCAGATCAGCTCCTTCTCACCCTCGGCGACCATCCCCACCGCCCGGCCTTCCGCAATCCCGCGGTTGGCGAGCGATGCCGCCAGCACCACGGCATGTTCCTCGGTGGAATTCTCCCCCAGGCCGGCCTGGCTGGCCGCGTCCAGATCCACGAAGATCCACCAATCCCCCACCGGCGTGCCGTCGAACAGCCGCACGTGCAGCGAACCGGTGCGGGCGGAGGTGCGCCAGTGGATCCAGCGCAGGCTGTCGCCCGGCACGTAATCTCGGACGCCGGAGGCGTCGACGGTCCGCTCCGGAGCGTCGGCGCGGGAGCGGCCGTCGCCGGCTTTCCCTCCCGGCGCGATGTCGATCATCGGCAGCGGCAAAACCGGCGGCACCACCGCCATCGTCGAGAAGGCGGGGTAATGCTTCTCCACCCGATACACGCCGAAGGGATCCTGGCAGGAGAGGATGGTCGGGCCGAGCATGTACAAACCGCGGCGCACGCAAAGCCCCTTGGTTTGCCAGCGGGTTTCGGAATGGCGGTCCACGCCGCTCACCCGGCTCGGGTTGTACGAGGGCATCGTCGAGCGGTCGGAAACCTCCACCCAGATTCCGGGCGCCCATCCGTCGTTGATCAGGGTGAACCGCTCCTCGACCACGTCTCCGACGTGCGCCCAGCCGAAGCGGATCTCGCGGACGAGGGTCAGGTTGCGGGCGAGCGACCGGGCCCAGGCCCAGCTCACCAGCCACATTCCGCCCAGCCCGAGGAGCATCACCAGCCAGACTTTATTCGGGGAAATAATATCCAGGAGCAGCAGCGCCGCCGCCAGAAGGGGAAGGATCGGTGTGGAAAGGCGGATACGGGCCGCGGGTTGAGCGGATTTCATGTCCACATTTTAACGGCATTTCTCTTCCCGGCGAAAAATGTAATGAAAACCATGAAAAGGACGCGTTACAGAGATCAATTGAAACCTCTGAAGTATCTACTCAGGCATAAACTATTTGTACGCGGATTTCTCGGATATACCGGATTACGCGGAGGAATAGAAAAAGTATTATTTTTCACTCTACTCGAAAAAACCTAGAAAAAGATTCCCCCCTTTCAGGGTGCTGGAAAATTTAAATCTGTCATTGCGAGCCCCGCCGAGCCGGGCGGGGTGACATTTTTCGGCGATTTCATATAATGGATGCCGAGAGGCGGCGGACGACCAAAGCGCGGGGAGGGCGTTCCTTCCCGGCGAAACACAATTCGTCCAAACCGCTCCGCTGGAACCGATGCCTGAATTCCTTTATCGAATCCAACCGTCGCGGCTTGGCATGGTCACCCAGGAGCCGACCGAGCGGGAAGCGGCGATCATCGACGCGCATTTCGAGTATCTCCAGAACCTCGTCACGCAAGGAGTGGTTTTCACGGCCGGACGGACGCAGAACGCCGGCGAGCAAACGTTCGGAATCGTAATCTTGGCGGCGGAATCCGAAGCGAAGGCGGTCGAACTCATGCGGAACGACCCGGCGGTGAGCAGCGGCGTCATGCGCGCCGAGCTCTTCCCCTACCGCACCGCCTTATGGTCATCCGCCGGTCCAGCCGCGCTGAAGAACACCGGTTAATCGTTTCTCCATCGTTCGCGGCGGGTCCCAATGCTTTCCGAGTTCCCTTTTTATCCGGCGGAGGATTTCACATAAAGATAAATCCTTCGCAACTACTCAGCCTTCCCCCTCATCCCGTCCTTCTCCCAGCATACCCCCGCTTCGCGAGGGCAGGCGCTGGGAGAAGGTGGCCGAAGGCCGGATGAGGGAGAGCGATACCAGGTCATCAATCCTCTGGAATTCCTTCCAGCTTATCTTGGGATGAGATACTATGCAGGGGGCGTAGTTGAACTTGCGGGCCGTTGCGTGCAAACTTCCTGGTATCCCCAACAAGAGGAGGAAGCGATGCGCACTGCAACAACCCGCAAACCAGAGTATAGCGCAAAACCAACGTTGACGTTGTATCTCGCATTTGAACTGGGCTGGAACACTTGGACCTTGGGATTTAGCGTAGGATTTGGTCAGCCGCCACGGATACGACGGATCGAAGCCCGGGATCTGGGCGCCTTGGAAGAGGAGATCCTTCTGGCGAAGAAACGGTTTGGATTGCCACTGGACGTCCCGATCCGCAGTTGTTACGAGGCCGGCCGTGACGGTTTCTGGCTGCATCGATATTTGCTGAGCCGGGGAATTGACAACCAAATAGTCGATTTATCCAGTATTGAAGTAAACCGTCGGGCGAGAAGGGCGAAGACCGACCGGATGGATGCCAACAAGCTGCTCACGATGCTGATCCGATATCACGAGGGAGAAACCAAGGTCTGGCATATCCTGCACGTCCCAAGCGCCTCCGAGGAGGATGACCGGCAACTGCACCGGGAATTGGCGGCCCTAAAGAAAGACCACACGGAATACACCAACCGGATCAAAGGATTGCTGGCCAGCCAGGGGGTGAAAATGAGTGTGCGAACGAAATTTTCCGACCGGCTTGGAGACGTTCGGATTTGGGATGGAAATCCCTTGCCGGTGAAACTACAAGAGCGGTTATTGCGGGAAAATCAACGGACCAAGGCACTGGAACAACAGATTGAAGAGTTGGACACGGAAAGGGAGAAAGCCATTCGTGAAGGGAAAGGGGAAGCTCTGGACCAGGTCCGCCAGCTGATGTCCCTGAGGGGGATCGGGCCAAACAGCGCCTGGTTGTTCGTGATGGAATTATTCGGTTGGAGGAAATTTCAAAACCGCCGGGAACTCGGAGCAATAGCGGGGCTGACCCCCATGCCATACCAAAGTGGAGGATCCTTCCAGGAACAGGGGATTGGGAAGTCCGGAAATCCTGAGATTCGCTCCATGGCGATCGAAATCGCCTGGGATTGGTTGCGCTACCAGCCCAAGAGCCAGCTAAGCCACTGGTATGCGGATCGATTCGGGAGGGGCAGTGCGCGTCTGAGGCGGATCGGGATTGTGGCGTTGGCGCGCAAATTGTTGATCGCGCTTTGGCGCTATCTGGAAACGGGGGTGATGCCCACAGGGGCGATCCTAAAACAAAAGCCCATTTAAAGTGTGTCCACTCTCGCCCCGGCATTCATTATCCGGAGAAGGTTACTTCAGGCAGCCCGCGTAACTGCTGGGTTTCCGAACAGGGACCGACGACTGAGATGGGGTTTGCCTGGAATTGGCTTCACCCATCGCCTTGCGGCGCATGAAGTATACGGTGTCTGGCCGAGACCGGTCAGCACGGATAGAAGTTGGTTCTTGGCGAAGAATTGCCTTGACTTGAAAGGAAGCTAGTAGCTATTCCGGTGACGAGAACGGAGTGTCTGGACGCCCGGAAAGGACCCGAGGAAGGCAAGTCCATCTGCTTAAACCACGGCAGATTGGGAGGAATATTTTCTTTTTCTTCCTTAAGGGCTTGACACCAACGCCCTCATAGAAGTAGTTACAATCTTTCCATTGATCTTCCCTCTCTTTTGTTTGTTGTCGATTGGGAGGCCTGCGAAATCCATTAAGGAAGCCGATAGCGAGTGATCACCGGGTAGTAATGTATTTGACTCTTCCATAGGGCGCTGCGATAATTTTTAGATGGCGCGCACACCAGGATGATCAATGAGCGATATAACGATCCATGTGGAAGGATATTGGATAAATCTGCGAGTCGCCGCGATTGTGCGTCGAGAGGATCGGATTCTGGTTTGTCGCCTGATCGATAATAACTGGTGGTTCCTGCCCGGCGGAAGGATAAAGGCCAACGAAAGCTCCGATCAAGCGCTCCTGCGCGAGTTACGCGAAGAAATCGGGGCAAGTTTTCACGTCCTCCGTCCGGCGATTTGCTCCGAGAACTTTTTTCAACTCGACGGCCGATCGTTCCATGAAGTATGCACATACTACGAAGTTAAGTGGACGGGGACGAAGGTTCTGAAGCAGCCGCTCGATGCCTATGAGATCTTTGAGTGGGTTGCCAGAAAAGATATCGCCAAGCTCGACCTCAAACCCGGCTTCATTAAAAAATACGTCCACAACCCAAGCCCGAACTTGGAATTGGTCATTAGCCGGGAGGGTGATCCCATCGTCGGCGTCGAATAGCCCGCCCCAGACCCGCAATGTTGAAAACGTCCGAAACCTTTTTCCGACTCGCTTGAGCGGCGCATACTCCGTGATAATTTTTAATAATGCTGGGTAGAATATTTTTCATCCAAATTAACGGATCAGAGAAAGCGCTCGCGCTGTGATCCAAATTGGAATATCAATCCAGAAGCATGCCCCGTAAATAATTTTTTTTGTAACTGCTCAGGAATTCAAAAGGGATTGGAATAAATGAATGCGGATTTCCCCATTCGTGCTACGCACTCATGGTGCGGGCACGGAAAAAAGCGGATTGCCTGAAATCCATAAATTCAGCTTAATCCGCGTGCTAGTTCTTCCAAGCTGAGCAGTTACTTTTTTTTATCAAATATCAAAAAGACCAATATGTTATAAATACAATGCCATCCAGTAGATCATTTCTTTTTTGCGGTCTGGCCGCAACCAGAACCAGGGCTTGCCTATCAATGAAAAAAGCAATTACGGGGAGGAGACGGCGAGGCAATGATGGTTACGTGCATCCGTCGCGGCGGCCGCGTTGACGCCACCGGCAAGGCGGTCCGGTTATCGTCCATCGGATTCCCGATCAAGCGCGCTTGGAGAAAATAAATGGGAGATCGACCCGACCGACCAGTAAATGATTACATCAACCGGCGGCGATTCCTGCAGCTGCTCGGCCTCTCGGGCATCTCTTTGTTTGCAGCCTCCTGCCAGAAGAGCCTTCCGGCCAAATCTCCAACGGCGGCGCCCCATACTCCGACGGCCGCAATTCCATCGTTTACTCCATCGTTCACTCCCTCGGCCACCGTCACGCCGACGAAAACCCCTACCGCCCAGCCTAAAACCATAGCGGCCATCGGGCGAGCGAACGCCTACGATCCGAAATTGCTCCGCAGCGAGTTGGAGCGCATGATCAGTGAGATCGGCGGCATGGGCAATCGGATCAAGCCCGGGGCGCGGGTCGGGATCAAGGTCAATCTGACCGGCGGCACCTGGTGGGATGCGAGCGATAAACCGCCGGCGACGGAACTGTTTGTCACTCATCCCGCCGTGGTAGGCGCGCTTGGCGAACTGCTGCTCGACCTGGGTGCCGCCAAGCTTTCGATCGTCGACGGGCTTGGAGACGAGACCAACTTTCTGAAGTGGGGGTACGCGGATATGGCCAAGCCACTGGGAGCCAGCCTCATCGACCTTTGCAAGCCCGACCCCTACGCCGACTTCAAGGCCTTCCCCGTTGGATCGTCCTCTTCTGTCTACGATCAATTTAAAATGAATGCCGTGCTGGGCGAATTCGATGCGTTCATTTCGGTGGGGAAGATGAAATGCCATTCCATCGCCGGCGTCACGCTTTCGCTCAAGAACCTGATCGGCCTCGCGCCAATCAGCTTTTATCGGACCAGCCCGGATGAAAACGACCGTTCCGCCCTGCACGGGGATGCGAAGTTTGATACCCGGCTTCCGCGGGTGATCATCGACCTCAACCGGGCGCGCCGGATCGATTTCGCCGTTATCGACGGGGTCATCACGGCGGAAGGCGGCGCCGGTCCGTGGGATGCGGGGCTGACCCAGATCCACCCGGGGCTGCTCGTCGCAAGCAAAGATCCTGTGGCGGCCGATGCCGTGGCCGCGGCGCTGATGGGATTCGATCCCGCCGCGAAGGGGGGGACCGAGCCATTCGTGCACGCCGATAATCATTTGGCCCTGGCGCACGATGCCAAATTGGGAACCAACCAGCTTGCAGAAATTGGAATTGCCGGCCCGGCCATTCAAACGCTCGCGCGCAAGTTTAAACCGGCGAGCTGACCAATTTTTTTCGGCCGCTCTTTCATCGCCGCAGAAGTGAGAGTGCGGGTAGCGGATGACCTCCTTGCTGCGACATCCGATGGGAAATTTTGATCCGCGTTGAAAACGGGATCGGGAAAAAATACAACAAAGCAACCTCCGGGAAAACATGTTTATAATCATGGAAAAGAAATAATTATTAGGGCAATCCGGGGAAGAAAGGTTTTATGATGCCTGACATTCAATCAAAACCCAATAAAAAACGCCGGACCGTTTTTTCAGTCCTCTTGATTATTCTTGCTTCTATCGGCCTTTGCGCAACCGGCGTAATCGCCAAGGCGGTAAACGATCGCTCGGATTATTGGGAGATCTTCTATTGGATGGATTCGGATATGCTGCAACGGACGGAGGTATCAAGATATTACCGCGACATGGGTTGGCGGCACAATGAAGAATTATATGAAATATCCGGTCAGATGACAATTGCGGAACTTGCAACATTTGCGTCGGTGACCGACCTTTGGATGCCAAATTTCAGGGCGTTGAAAAACGGGAATGGAGATAAAACGATCATTACGGCTGACCAAATTAATGGGTTTACCGAAATGCTTCAGTTTTTCGCCAGCCGAGGCAGTCCATCTTTGCGGGACGACATTAACGGGGAGATGGAGCGGTTGCGCCTCCCGGATTTCATCGGGATGACGATGACGCAGGCATGGGTTCATGTGCATGCGGTCTGGGGGGATTACGATCCAAAATTGGCAACGGATTTCATCTATCTGGAAGATCCATCGATCAAGCCTACTCCGACACCAATTCCTACGCGCGGCCCCAGTTCTATACGTACCCCGCAGGGGACGCTTGAAGGCGGGGGGTTTGCGAACTTCTGGGTGGAATATCGCGACCCGGACGACAATTACGGATTTGCTTACCCGGCCGATTGGGTTCTTTCCAGCCAACCGGATGATGCCAACCCGGATAAGGGGATGTCGGTATGCAATAATGATTTGGATAATTTTTATTGGGGAGACCCCAAAGGATCGTGCATTCTAATACTAGAAAAAGGGGGGATTGACCCGGATCATCCGCTGGATCAGGCGGCAAGCGAAGCAATTTGCGTCTATTATATGAATCAGGAATGCGGTCCGATTACGTTGATTCCCGAAAATTCCGGCCACCCCGCGCGCGTCGAGGTTCAATTCAAAGTGATGTATTTGGATCCACCCATAACCGCCGCGGCGGTTGTATTCCGGACTGTTTCCGGGAAATTGATCATCTTCTATTCGACTGTACCGATCATGCAAACCCCCGAGGCGCAGGCGATCGTCGATACCTTTGTTCTCGGAGACGACACTCCGATCATTGCACCGGCGTTTGAACCGTCCAAAAAGATTTCCGTCACCGAAACAAGTCCCTGAACGGAACGATGATCAGGGGGATCCTTGAGCTCTTGGGTGGACGACTATTCATCCTCCCGGATCATGATCTCCTCCCCGCTCTCCGAACCGGCTTCGCCGGGGTAAATACTGATATTGATCGTCATCGCTGCGCCGCCTTTCGGCCGCCGCGTGGAATATTCGTCCAGCAGTTTCGCCAATCTTTTCTGAAGCCCGGCCGCCTCCCCCGGGTTCAGGCGCAGTGTTTTGAGCAGCCCGAACACCGGCTGCTCCTCCGGCCGGCTTCGGAGTTTCTGAAGCGCCGCCGTCAGATGGTCGTGGAGGATGGACAGCGTCAGCGTGTTTTTCCCTTCCGGCGATCCGGCGGCGAGCGCCGGAGTAAAGTGGTACGCCGCCGCGCGGTAAAACTTTTCCAGATTTTTGCCTGTATCTCTTTTTTCCACCAATTGGATCAATCCCGTCTTTTCCAATAACTTGAAATGATGCGTGAGGTTGGCGGGATGAACCCCGAGCGCGCGGCCAGCCCCCGAGACGCTTTGCTTTTCCCGGGCGAGCATTTCCAGAATCACCATCCGGGTGGGATGGACGTACGCCCGGATCTTTTCTTCGCCGTCAATCGTCATCATCGCCACCGGAGTGAAGTCATAAGTAGCCATATTTCTAATAATAGAATTTTTTCAAATTATGTCAAGAACTATTCGGATAGTTTTACTCTAATTATGCCGGATTTCACCGGCAGCCAGCGACATCGCGACTTTCGAATCGTTGCGAATATTCAGACCGTAGGGTGCAAATTGCATTTTTCGACCGGCGGGTGCATCCCGTCTACAATGTATTTCGTATCGGCAAGAAACCGAAATTCGGTTGAAAGGAGAGTGTGCGATGGTTGAGAAAAAGTTTTCCGTTCCCGCCGGGAAACCGGAAGTGATCGTCACCGGAACGTTCGATGCGCCGCGCGACCGGCTCTTCAAGGTCCTGACGGATCCGCAACTGATACCCAGATGGTGGGGGCCGCGGCGCATGGTCACAACGGTGGAAAAGATGGACGTTCGCAAAGGCGGGGATTGGCGGTTCATCCAACGCGATCCCGAAGGAAAGGAATTCGCCTTTCGCGGCATGTTCCGGGAGGTGAAGCCGCCCGAACGGCTGGAATACACCTTCGAATATGAGGCGATGCCCGGCCATATCTCGGATGATATCGTGACGCTCGAGAAGCATGATGGCAAGACAACCGAAACACAGCGAATCGTCTTCCAATCGATCGAGGACCGGGATGGAATAGTCGGCCAGGGGATGGAAGAAGGGGAGATGGAAGGGCTCGACCGGCTTGAGGAGCTTGTTTCAAAAAAATAAATAGTACGGCGCGGGAATATCCCCCCAGTCAACGGGGGATATTCCCGCTTTTTAATAATTGGGCGGAGGAGCGGATAAAATTTTTCGGAAAGGATAGAAGGAGGAGAAATGAGGAATCTCATCCTGTGGAATTTGATTACGCTCGACGGTTTTTTCGAAGGACCGAAAAGCTGGGATTTGGATTGGCATAGTCTCGTCTGGGGCGAGGATTTGGACCGATTGTCGCTGGATCAGTTAAAAACCGCCGGCATGCTTCTTTTCGGCCGGGTGACGTACCAGGGGATGGCTTCCTACTGGTCCACCGCGAAGGGTGAGGTTGCCGATGCGATGAACGCCATCCCGAAAATCGTTTTCTCCAGAACGCTGGAGAACGCCGAATGGAATAACACCAGGCTGATTAAAGAAAACGCGGTCGAAGAAATCGTCAAACTGAAAAGTGAACCCGGAAAGGATCTATTCATCTTCGGCAGCGCCGCTCTTTCCTCGGCCTTTATGCAACACGGCCTGATCGACCAGTACCGCCTGGGGGTCGTCCCGGTCGTCCTGGGCGGAGGGAACCCGCTCTTCAAACCCGCTTCGCATAGAATAACAATGAAATTGATCGATACCAAGACGTTTTCGTCTGGTTTTGCTATTCTTCGCTACCAGCCCGCAAGCGAATAAAGTTATTGCCAGCCTTTTATAACGGAATAGAAAGGAAGCGATATAATCCATACAGGTTTCCCTAATGGGGGCGGAAATCCCCAATAGCGGTTTTACTTTTTTGGCCAAGGGGAGGCTGTATGAACGCTATCGCGCAAAAACTGGATCGATTATCTAGGCTATACGAGCAAAAACAAAAATATTCGAGGGACAAACAGGAAATTATTGATGGGTTGTTGACTCCTGAAATAAAAGCCAAGATCGACGAAGTGGAAACCGAATTTAAACAGCAGGAAGATATTATTGCCAAATCCATCGATGCCTTGGAAAGTGAAATCAAGGCGGACACATCGGTATTTGGAACGACCGTGAAATCCTCGGGGCTGATGGCCGTCTGGAGCAAAGGCCGAATTACATGGGATACAAAAGGGCTGACATCCTTTGCCGGATCCCACCCTGAAGTTTTGGAGTTTAGAAAAGAAGGCAAGCCAATCGTTTCGGTCAGAAAATTATTGCCGGATTAATTTCGTAAAATAGAAGAAAAAAGGCGGATCCGACAAACGCGGTTACGTTTTTACACGGGAATGATATTTTCCAACCGCCGAATATTTCCGGAATAATAAGATAAAAAGCTATTCTTTTTGGGATTCCGGAAATTCAATAGAGGGACCAGCGGCGGTTGGAGCCAATCCATTTAAGGAATAATCCAAGTCGGTCAACCCGATTATTCCCCCCTACCCGCTCACCCCAAGTTTCAACACCGCGCCCGTGTCCGTCACCGCCCACAGCGTCCCGTCGGGCGAGCGTGAGAGCGTGACGATCACGCCCTCCACCGGCGAGGCGACCGTTTGCCATTCACCGCCGGTCCAATGCAGCAACCCGTCGCCCGCCATCCAGCCGTCGGTGGCCGAACTCATCAAAACGGAATCCATCCAGACCGCGCCCGCCGGAACCGGATACGAGGTCCAGGTTTTGCCGTCCCAGTGGAAGATCAGGCCGTGGTTGGAGGAGGAGTCAGCGTTCTCCGCCACGCCCGCCGCCCAAATGTCGTCGGCGGCAACCCCGTTCACCGCCAGCAGCCGGTACGCGTCCGGCCAAGTGGCTGTCTTCCACGAGGAGCCGTCCCAATGCAGGACAAGCGTCTGGTCCCCGCCGCCCACCGCCCAGCCGTCGTCGGCCGAAGAAAAATACATCCCGTACAGCGAGCATTTGCAGGGCGGGTTCTTTTCAAAGAGCCCGACGTCGATCCATTGCGTCCCGTCCCAATGGCTGATCCACGGCTGGCTGAAATCTCCGCCCTCGACGCTGCCCGCCACCCAGCCGTCGTCGGCCGAGGGGAAGGCCAGCGCATTGAAGCGGTAATACAAACTGTTGGTGGATGCACCGCGGGCCTTGTACGGCAGCGCGACCGACCAGTCGCTCCCGTCCCAGCGCAGCACCTGCCCGCCCTCGCCCGCCGCCCATCCGCCGCCGGAGGGCAGCATCGCCACGGCGTTCAAAGTCTGCGAAGTCGGGCCGTCCGCCTCGGTCCATCCGGTTCCGTCCCAGTGCGCGAGCAGCCCGCCGTCTCCTACGCCCCAGGCGTCGCTCCCGGAAAGGAACGAGGCGGCTTCGAAGGGAAGCGGAACGTTCCCGAACTCGCGGTTCCAGCGCGCGCCGTCCCAATGCCAGATCATTCCCGCCCGCGACCGGCCCGGAATCCAGCCGGCAGCCCACGCGTCGCCAGCCGAGGGCATGTCAAGCGAGAGCACTTCGCCGTCCGGCCCGTTGCCGGCAAAAGTTTTCCAATCCTTGGTGTCCCACCTCAGGACAATGTCGCCGCGCGTCCAGGATCCCAGGATCCACCCGTCCCCGCTCTCCGGATCGATCGCCATCCGGCGCGGATTGGGCGCGAGCGACGAATACACCCACCACTCGCCGAGCGCGTAACGCAGAATCACGCCCTGCTGGCTCGCCGCCCACCCGCTCTCGGAGGACGTGAACGCCACCTCGTCAAGATCTTTATCGGTGGGCGAATCCACCGCGCTCCACGCTTCCCCGTCCCAGTGCATAAGGGTCCCCGCGGCTCCCACCGCCCAGCCGTCGTCGGCGGAAATCATCTGGAGCGCGGCGAGGGCCGGCGCCACACCGGCCGGCGACCAGCCGGTTCCATCCCACCGGATAAAGTGATAGGCCGGGCCTGAACCTTCGTCCGCAAACGCGATCCCCCAGGCAAGTTTGGCAGTGACGAAGGAGAGGTCGACGATGTATCCGAGTGAATCGGGATTGGAAAAGGAGGCCCACACCGCGCCATCCCAATGCAACAAGCGGCTTCGGGTTCTGAGTTCCCCGGGGCCGACCGGATAGGCTTCGTCGGCCACGGCCCAGGCGTCGTCCGCCGCCAGGGAAAACACTCTCCGAATCGTGAGGTCTGCCAGCGAGTTCGACCCGCGTCCAACCGTCTCCGGTCCTATGGAGGATCACTCCCCGCTCGCCCACCACCCATCCGTCGCCGGAGGGCAGCAAGGAAATATCCCGGAAGACGCGATGGCACGGGTCGGGCGATCCGTCGTCGACGCAGGTCCATGCAAACGGACTGTAGGTTGGCCGAAGCGTGGCGGAAGGGATCCAGCCGCGGTCGCGGGTGATGGTCGGTGTGATCGTTTCGGTGGGTAACGGGGAAGGCGAGAGGATCAGCGTGGGAGTGTCGAAGGGCAGGTTGGATAAATTCGGGGTATTGGGGAGCGGCGCGGGGCCGGCGTTGCCATGCAGAAACGGAAACGTGCATCCCGCCAGCAGTAGGAAGCAACTTGACTGTAGAATTCGAACCGTGCGGTTCATGGTCAATTCTTGTTAAATGCTCTACTCCCCCTCATCTGGCCTTCGGCCACCTTCTCCCGGCATAAGCCGGGAGAAGGATGGGATGAGGGCGAAACAAGGAGGACTAGTTTTCATTCGGTTGTCTCTCAATGCCTATGCCGTTTGCGCTTGCCGGATGCGGGCGCGGGCTGATTCTCCGGCGGCGCGGGCAATTCGGGCGCGGCGGGCTTCCCTTCGCCCCCGGCCGGCGCGCCGGGTTGGGCGGTGCGCAGGCCCATATGGAACAGCCGCGATACCACGCCCGAGCGCACTTCCTGCATGAGCGCCTGGAACAGATCGAAGGCGCTGCTCTTGTATTGCACCAGCGGATCGCGCTGGGCGTACGCCTCCAGGCCGATCGAAGTCCGCAGCGCTTCCATCTGGGTCAGGTATTCCACCCATGATTGGCCGATGACGCCGAGCATCAGCTCGCGGTGGGCCTGCCGGATGACCCGGTGGCCGATCGCCTCGATCGCCAGCGGCCGCAGGTGCTCCGGCCACTCGCGCATCGGAACCGTTGCGGGGGCGAGTTTCGTGCCCGCGCCGGGCATCGTCTCCCGGATTGCCGTCTGCAAATCCTCTGGGAGCGAATCCAGCGTCTGCTCCGCGATCTGGTGCCAGTACCGCCGCCCCCATTCCACGCTGACCAGATTGAGCGATTCCAGGAGGTGCGTCTCGACGCGTTCCTCCAATTCGTCATCCCCGCGGGCGGATCCATCCATCGCCAAGCTTGCGGCGAGGTGGATCCACGAGAATTGCGCCGCGGCCACGGCCCGGCGCTGGTGGGTGCGCTGATCGAACACGGTCTGGGTGCGCATCGTCACCGCCGCGAGCAGCCCCGCCAGTTCGTTTTCTCCGGCCGGGGATTGCCCGGCGGCTTTGATTTGATCGCCCACTTCCTGCAGGACCCGCGCGCGCCGGTCGGCCAGCGCCTTCTCCAGCTGGTTGTGCAACCGCTCCACCACCGCGTCGAAATCCTCGTCGGGCGACGGGGCGCGCTCGGGCAGAAGCCCCGTGCGGCGCTGGAGCCAGGCGGCCGCCTGGGCCGAAGCCCGCACCCACGCGGCTTCGTCGGTCAGCGAGAGCAGGTGCTGCCGCAGCGGCCGGGTCTGGTCCGGCGCGAGCAATTCGCGCGGGACGGCCTTGGCATCGATCGCCGCCGCGGCGGCGGCCGCGTCGACGAGCGCGCGCGGCGTGAGCTCCCCGCCTTTTTCCTTCGCTTCGATCTCCGCGCCTTCCAGCGCCGTCTCCATCGCTTCGCGGTTCTCGCGTTCCCATTGCCGCGCGTGCTCGGAGATGCTTTCCATCTGCTTGTCGAACGCCTCGCGCAGGTGGAGGGCTTCCTCCTCCAGCGCGCGGGCGGCCAGGTCGACGATCGCGGACAGGCGCCGGGCGCCGGGTTCTTCCATCAGCTCCTCGATGATCACCCGGTTGGCGAAGGAAGGCCGCATCGATCCGTCGGAGAAGCGCAGCGTGGGCTGCACGTCCTCCAGCCAGCCGATGAGCTTCCACGGTTCCTCGTCCTTCTTGGAAAGCGCGATGTGGCGGCGGATGTCCTCCGAGAGCATCGCGCGGATGTCTTCGGAGAGGTCGTCTTTCTCGTAGATTCGCTCGCGCATCTCGTAGACCTTGGCGCGCTGCTTGTTCAGAACGTCGTCGTATTCGATCAGGTGTTTGCGCACGTCGAAGTTCGCGCCTTCCACCCTGGATTGGGCCTGCTCGATCATCCGGCCAACCAGCCCGGATTCGAGCGGGACGGCGTCGTCGATGCGCATCGTTTGCATCATGCTCGACACCTGCTCGCCGCCGAACCGGCGCATGAGGTCGTCTTCCATGGAGAGGAAGAAACGCGAGGAGCCGGGGTCGCCCTGGCGGCCGGCGCGGCCGCGCAGCTGGTTGTCGATCCGCCGCGCTTCGTGCCGCTCGGATCCCAGCACGTGCAAGCCGCCCAGTTCGCGCACCTTCTGTTCCTCGCGCATGTGCTTGCGGAAGAATTCCACTTCGGTGGCGTAGACCCCGATGTCCTCCGCGTCCGCCTTATCCAATAAGCTCAGCCGGTCGGCGTTGATCAAATTGTACGGGTCCTTCACGCCCGAGCGCCGCAGCACGCGGTTGATCGCGGCGAGGATTTCCTCGGCCAGATCCCCGCCCAGTTTGATGTCGACGCCGCGCCCGGCCATGTTGGTGGCGATGGTCACTCCGCCGAAGGCCCCCGCTCCGGTGATGATCTGGCTTTCCTCGGCGTGCTTCTTGGCGTTGAGCACCTGGTGCGGAATTCCCTTTTGCAGCGCCTGCAGCAGCCGCGGCCGGGTTTCCTCCGGGAGCGAAAGCACGGAGAGCAGGCGGTCCACGTTGGCCGTATCCTCCGGATTGAGCGAAGCGTTCAGCGGTTTGGCCACCGCCCGCAGCGCGGCGGGGGAGAGATTGTTCAGGGGCTGGGAGAGCGGCTGCAGCTCTTCGATCAGCCGGCCGTCCTCCGGAATGTTGTGCGCCCGGCACCACGCGTCCCGCAGAATCAGGGTGAGGGCCAGCTTGCGCAGCGGTTCGGCGCGCATCCGCTCCGAAAGCAACTCCGAGCGTTCCACCGAGGTGGTCCCCATCAGCACCGGGCGGCCGAGCGAGTGCATCTGCAGAATTTCGGTGCACACGGCGCGGTATTTGGCTTCCTCGGTCCGGAAGATCACGTCTTTGTAATCCTTGCGGCGCCAGAACACCGGCGTCTTCGGATCGGTTTTGCGGGCGAAGAAGAAAAATTTGTTGCTCTCTTCCTTATAGGGAACTTCCGCCAGATCGGATTCCGCGCGCGAGGCGATGTACTCCAGGTTGGTGGGAATCGGCACCACGTTTAATTTGTAGATTTTGTCGAACTCTTCCGCCTCAGTGAGCGCCGTTCCGGTCATTCCGGAGAGCTTGGCATACAGGCGGAAATAATTCTGGAGTGTGATCGTGGCGTAGGTGACGTTCTCCGGCTGCACCTCGAGCCCCTCTTTGGCCTCCACCGCCTGGTGCAGCCCGTCGGACCAGCGCCGTCCGTGCATCAGGCGGCCGGTGAACTCGTCGACGATCACCACCTGACCGCCCTGCACGAGATAATCGCGGTTGCGGCGGAAGAGCAGTTCGGCCCGCATCGCCTGCGAGAGGTGGCCCGTCAGCCGGGCTTGCTCGGGGGTGACGTCTTCCGGCCGGTCCGGGTCGGAGAGCGGCTGGCCGAGGAGCTCCTCCACGCGGGTCTCGCCCGCTTCGGTGAGCACCGCCGTCCGGTCGCGCTCGTTGATCTCGTAATCCTCGGGCCGCAGCTGGCGCACGAGCTGCGCCATGCGCTTGTATTCCGTCTGCTCTTCGGCGGCCGGCCCGGAGATGATCAGCGGCGTGCGCGCCTCGTCGATGAGGATGTTATCCACCTCGTCGACGATGGCGAAATTGCGCGCGCGCTGAACGCGTTCCTCGCGCCGCAGGGCTAGGTTGTCGCGCAAATAATCGAATCCGAATTCGTTGTTGGTGCCGTAGGTGATGTCGGCCGCGTACGCGAGGCGCCGGTCCACCAGCCGAAGCTGATGGACGTCTTCCTGCGTGGATTCGCGTGCCGGGTCGAAGAGGAACGCTTTGCGCGCGTTGTCGGTGCGCGCCGCCTCCTGCAGCACACCGACGGTCATCCCGAGCGCCTCGTAGATCGGCCCCATCCAGCGCGCGTCGCGGCGGGCGAGGTAGTCGTTGACGGTGACCAGATTCGCGCCCTGCCCCGAAAGCGCGTTGAGGTAGAGCGGCAGGGTGGCCACGAGCGTCTTGCCCTCGCCGGTGCGCATCTCCGCCACGCGCCCCAGGTGCAGCACGATTCCGCCGATCATCTGCACGTCGTAATGACGCAGCCCGATGGTCCGGCGCGAGGCCTCGCGCACGGCGGCGAATGCTTCGGGCAGCAGGTCGTCGAGCGCCTCGCCCGCCTCCAGCCGGTCGCGGAAGGCTTGGGTCTTGGCGCGCAGGGCTGCGTCGTCGAGCCCCTGATACTCCGCTTCGAGGCGATTGATCTCGTCCACCCAATCGGAGAAATGCTCGATGTCGCGGCGGTTCGGATCGCCGCCGACCATGCGGATGATCGAATTCAGCATTCGGTTATCCCCTCGTTTCGAAACGGCGGCGGTTATTCATGGAAGAGGGCCCCCACCGACTTCCCCTGGTGGGTGCGCAGGATTACTTCGCCCAGGAGCGGCGCCACCGAAAGCACGGTCAGCCGCGCGCCCAGCAGCGCCCGCTTCTCCGCGGGGATCGGCACCGTGTCGGTGGTGACGTATTCCCGCACCGGCAGCCCGGCCAGGCGTTCGGTGGCCGCGCCCGAAAGGATCGGGTGGACGAAGGAGAGGTAAACGTCGCGCGCGCCGTACTCTTTCACGATTTCCACATCCTGCTGGATCGTGCCGCCGGTGTCGATTTCATCGTCGACGATGATGACGTCGTGATCGTCCACGTCGCCCACCACCGTCAGCACCTCGCATTGGGAATTGTTCCCCTTGCGGCGCTTCTCGATGAAGGCCATACTGAGACCGAGGGAGGCCGCGAAGTTGCGTCCCTTCTTGGCGAACCCCAGGTCCGCCGAGACGACCACCGGATCGTGCATCTTCTTGATCTTCTTGGCGAAATAATTGCTCAGGATCCGGAAGGCGGTCAGGACGTCGCCGGGAACGGAGAAGAATCCCTGGATCTGGCCGGCGTGCAGGTCAAGGAAGATATAACGGTCGGCGCCGGCCACCTCGATCATATCCGCCATGAGGCGCGCGGTGATCGCCACCCGCGGCTGGTCCTTCTTGTCGGATCGTGCGTAGCACAGGTAGGGAACCACGGCCGTCACCCGGTCGGCCGAATCCTGCTTGAGCGTCCGCAGCATGATCAGCAGCTCGATCAGGTTGCGGCTGACGGGCGTGGCGGTGCCCTGGATAACGTAGACGTCCTGTCCGCGCACGCTGGATTGCAGCCGGACGAAAACGTTTTCGTTGGGGAAGTCGATCACGTCGATGCCGGAGAGCGGTTTCTTAACGTGCTTGGCGATCGCCTGCGCCAGCTCCACCGACCCGCGCCCCGCAAACAGTTGGATCCCGCCGTAAACAGCCATCGTCCGTCACTCCTTGGTTGCGCCGTAGCGTGGTTCCCATTCCCGGCGCAGGATGGAATAGAAATGTACGTTCCAGTAGCGGCCCTTGTAGAAATGCGCCTCGCGCCGGACCCCCTCCGCGACAAAACCGATCTTCTCGTAAACGTGCATGGCGCGCAGGTTGAATTCGATCACCCGCAGTTGGATGCAGTTCAGGTTGAGCGTTTCAAATCCGTAGCGCAGCAGGGTCAGGAGCGCGTCGGTGCCGTAGCCCCGGTTCCAATACTTTTTATTTCCGATGGAAATTCCGCATTCGGCGAGCCGGTTGCGTTTGTCGACGCAATGGAACCCGGCGCCGCCGATGTGTTCCCATTGGCCGCGGCCCGTTTTCGCGTCGATGGCCAGCGCCTGCTGTTCCACGGGAAGCTTCAGGTTCTCTTCGAACCAGCGTTCCTCGTGCGCGAGGCTCATCGGCGTCTGCATCGACAAATTCTCGCTCACCGCGGGGTCGGAAAACCATTCGACGTAACGGGGCAAATCCGCGCGCTCAATGGCGCGCAAGCGAACTTTTTTTCCGAAGTATCGCATCTCTCTTCCCTTGCCCCGCCCCCGGCTCCTCCCTCCCTTCGCTCTGCTCAGGGACAGGCATTCTGGGGAGTGATTGGGGAGGGGTCTTCATCTAATAGCGCCCGCATCGCCTGCTCCGGCGAGCACTCGCGGCGGGCCACCTTTTCCGCCGCCTCGGCCAATCGGACACCTCCCGCGGTTTGCCACCGCTTGAATAATCGCGACCGCAGCCTATCTTCCAGATCGCGCTCCGCGCGTTCGCGCTCGCGCCGTTCCCCTTCGCCGCTGCGCGCGAGATGATCCCGGTGGCTCATCACCGCCGCGGCCAGCTCTTCCACGCCCCGGCCGGTCGTGGCGACGGTCTGCACGATCGGCCTCTCCCATCTGCCGGCGGTTCTTTCGCTGCGGTCGAGCATCGCCCGGAGCGATCCGGCTGCGGAATCCGCGCCCGGCAGATCGGCCTTGTTCACCGCCAGAATGTCGGCAATCTCGAGCACGCCCGCCTTGAGCGCCTGGATGTCGTCTCCCAGGCCGGGGGTTTCCACCACGATGACGGTATCCGCCTGCCGGGCTACGTCCACCTCGTCCTGGCCGACGCCGACCGTCTCGATCAGGATCATCTCGAAGCCGGCCGCGTCCAAAGCGCGCACGGCCGGAAAAGTCGAACGCGAAAGCCCGCCCAGGCAGCCGCGCGAAGCCATCGAGCGGATGAAGACGCCCTCGTCCAGGGCCAGATCCCGCATCCGGATCCGGTCTCCCAGGATCGCCCCTCCGGAGAACGGGCTGGAAGGGTCGAGCGCGAGAATCCCCACCGTGCGCGCCGGCCGGTCCGCCGTTCCCTTCCGGAAAATCCTCGTTAAGGCGTTTACCAGCGTGGATTTCCCGGTTCCGGGGGCGCCGGTTACGCCCACCACCGACGCGCGGCCTGTGAAGGCGTGTAACTCTTCAAGGATCTCTTGGGTTTCGGGATCTTCCCGTTCGATCCGGCTGATGAGTTGGGCCAGAGCGCGGCGGTCGCCCGCCGCAACGCGTTCCGTCAATGCCGGCATGTGAGGGATGTCAACCGTTATTGCCTTCCCCGAGCGCGAGTTGAATGGCCCGGACCACCTCCGCGGTGGCCGTGCCCGGGCCGAATACTTCCATCACGCCCTCGGCTTTCAAGGCGGGAATGTCCGCCGGGGGGATGATCCCGCCGACAAAAACGGGCAGCTTGCCCATTCCCTTTTCGCCCAGCAGCCGCATCACCCGCGGCACGAGGTTTCCGTGCGCCCCGGAGAGGATCGACAACCCGATCACGTCGACGTCCTCCTGCAGGGCGGCTTCCACGATCATCTCGGGAGTTTGGCGCAGGCCGGTATAGATCACTTCCATCCCGGCGTCGCGCAGCGCCCGGGCGACGACCTTGGCGCCGCGGTCGTGCCCGTCGAGCCCGGGTTTGGCCATCAGGACTCGGATGATTTTTGCGGTCATTTTGTCCGTGCGGGTTCCCTCTCGCCCGAGTTCATCGCTGCGTTCCGCGGAAACAACCCCCGCGGAGACATCCGGATTATACTCCCCCTTTTTTGCGCTTTCCTTCCTTGACTTTCCGACCGCCGCTTTTTAGAATGGCGTTATCCCCTCCTGTCGGGAAGCGATCCCAACTCGTTCCGAGCAATTCCTGCGGGGTTCCTTGAAACGGGGAAGCCGGACGTGCCCTCCCGGCGCGGGACCCCGGCGGTATTTCCTCTGAAGATTCCCCGCCGGAACAATTTCTGCGGATGATCGACAGAGCGCATCTTGGCCCGATGCGGGCACTAGACGCTTCCGGAGGATCGGCATGAACATTCCGAAAGACCTGCGCTACACGAAAACCGACGAATGGATCCGCGTGGAAGGCGGAGAGGCCACGATGGGCATCAGCGACTACGCCCAGAGTCAGCTTTCCGACATCGTTTACGTGGAAGTGCTCCCCAAAGCGGGCGATGTCCTGGTCAAGGGAAAGCCGGTCGCCTCGGTCGAATCCGTAAAGGCGGCGTCGGAAGTGTATCTTCCCGCCGGCGGGAGCGTGACGAAGATCAACCCGGCGCTTTCCGCCACTCCGGAACTCGTCAACAAGGATCCGTACGGCGAAGGCTGGATGGTGAAGCTCACGCTGGCCGATCCGACCGAGATCAATTCCTTGATGGATCCCAAAACCTACGAAGCGTATTGCGCCGGGCGGCAACATTAGGGAATGCGGCGCCGCCCCGGCGGCTCCGGTAGAGAGCTCGGGGAGTTTCCTCCCGCGGTTTTTCACGCATCGGTAATCTGGCCCGAATCCGAGAGGGTCGTATGCCTTTCATCCCGAACACGGACGCCCAACGTAGGGAAATGCTGCGCGCGGTGGGCGTCAAAAAAATCGAAGATCTATTTTCCGACGTGCCGCAGGCCCACCGGTTTCCCGTTCTCGATCTTCCGGAGCCGGCGTCCGAATCCGAAGTGCTGGCGGAAATGCGGTACCTGGCCGAAGCCAACACCCAGGCCCAGGCGTCGGCTTGCTTCCTGGGCGCGGGCGCGTATCACCACTTCATTCCGGCGGCGATCGACCACATTCTCTCGCGGGGCGAATTCTATACCGCCTACACTCCCTACCAGCCGGAAGTTTCGCAGGGCACTCTGCAGTCCATCTTTGAATTTCAAACGCTGATCGCCGCGCTCACCGGCATGGAAGTGGCCAACGCGTCCCACTACGACGGCGCGACGGCGGCCGCCGAAGCCGCGATCCTCGCCTTGCAGCACAGCCGAGGCCGTCACCGCGTGGTGATGTCGCCGGTGCTGCATCCGCATTACCGCCAGACGGTCCGCACCTATTTGCAGGGCGCGGGGGTGAATATCACCGGCGACGAAACGCCGGAGAATTACGCGGCGTTTCAGACCCGCAGCCGGGTCAAGCACCTGGCGAAGTGCGTCGACGAATCCACCGCGCTGGTCATGGTCCAGTACCCGAGTTTCATCGGCGAGATCGAGGATCTCGCGCCGCTCGCGGAAATCACCCACACGGCCGGCGCGCTGCTGGCGGTGGTGGCCAACCCGACCGCGCTGGGCCTGCTAAAAACCCCGGGCGAGATGGGAGCCGACATCGTCGTGGGCGAGGGCCAGCCGCTCGGCATCCCGCTTTCCTATGGCGGCCCGTATCTCGGCTTCTTCGCCACGCGGCAATCCCTCCTGCATAAGATGTCCGGCCGCATCGTCGGCGAAACCGTCGACACCCAGAACCGCCGCGGGTACGTGCTCACCCTCGCCGCGCGCGAGCAGCACATCAAGCGCGAACGGGCCTCCTCCAACATCTGCACCAACCAGGCGCTGATGGCCCTGGCCGCCACCGTGTATCTCAGCCTGATGGGGAATTTCGGGCTGCGGCGGGTGGCGGAAACCTGTTACCACCACGCCTCCTACGCCGCCGAACGGTTGGCGCGAATCCCCGGTTTCCAAGTGGTCTCGCGCTATCCGTTCTTCCACGAATTCGTTCTGCGCTGTCCCGCCTCGGTCCCCGAGATCAACCGCCACCTGCTGGACCAGCACGAGATCATCGGCGGATACGACCTGGGGCAGGATTATCCGTTCCTGGCCAATCACATGCTGCTGGCCTTCACGGAAATGAATTCCCGCGAGCAAATCGACGCGCTGTTCGACGCGCTCTCCGAGGAGACGCTGTGAGGAAAAGACCATGACCGAACCGCGGATCTACGAGCTTTCCTCCCCGGGGCGCATCGGGGTTTCGCTGCCGGACCTGGACGTGGACCCGGCCACCCTGCCGCCTTCGCTCCTGCGCGAGGATCTGCCGCTGCCGGAGCTTTCGGAAGCCGACGTGGTGCGCCACTTCCTGCGCCTTTCGCAGATGAACTTCTCGGTCGATACGGGGTTCTATCCGCTTGGCTCGTGCACGATGAAATACAACCCCAAGGTCAACGAGGACGCCGCGCGCCTTCCGGGGTTCGGGTTCGTCCACCCGCTCCAGGATCCGGAAACGGCGCAGGGGTGCCTCGCGCTGATGCACCAGCTGCAGACGTGGCTGTGCGAGATCAGCGGCATGGCGGCCGTCTCGCTGCAGCCGGCGGCGGGCGCCCAGGGCGAGCTGACCGGCGTGCTGATCATGCGCGCCTACCACCGCGAGCGGGGGGAAAGTGACCGCCGGCGGATGCTCATTCCCAACTCCGCCCACGGCACCAATCCCGCGTCGGTGGCCATGGCCGGGATGGAAGCGGTCGAGGTGCCCTCGGACGAGCACGGCAACGTCGATCTGGAAGCGTTGCGCACGTTGTGCGACGGGACCGTGGCCGGATTGATGCTCACCAACCCCAACACCCTCGGTCTGTTCGAAGAAAACATCCTGGAAGTGGCCGAAGCGATTCACGGCTGCGGCGGGCTGCTCTACGGCGACGGCGCGAACCTCAACGCGCTGCTCGGCATCGTCCGCCCCGGCGATCTGGGGTTCGACCTGATGCATTTCAATCTCCACAAGACGTTTTCCACGCCGCACGGGGGCGGCGGGCCCGGGTCCGGCCCGGTGGGCGTCTCCGCGAAGCTTGCGGATTTTCTTCCCGCTCCGGTTGTGAAAATTTTAGAGGAAGGCGGCGAGGAGGAACCCCCGCTGTTTGGATGGGCGACGCCGTCCAAGAGCATTGGGCGCATGCGCGCCTTCCACGGGAACTTCGGCATCCTGGTGCGCGCGTATGTTTACATCCGGATGCTGGGCGCCGCCGGCCTGCGGCGGGTATCCGAAAACGCCGTGCTCAACGCCAACTACCTCCGCGCGCTGCTGAAGGATACCTACCGCGTCCCGTATCCCCGCCGGTGCATGCACGAATTCGTCGCCGAAGGGCGCTTTGCCGACGCGCCGGGGATCAATGCGGTCGACATTGCCAAGCGGCTGATCGACTACGGCATGCATCCGCCGACGGTGATGTTCCCCCTGATCGTGCGCGACGCGCTGATGATCGAACCCACCGAAACCGAGAGCAAAGAGACGCTGGACGCCTTCGCGGGCGCGATGAAAAAGATCGCCGCGGAGGCGCATGCCAATCCGGAGCTGCTGCACGAAGCTCCCCACCACGCGCCGGTTTCGCGCCTGGACGAAGTCCGCGCGGCCAAGCAACCGGTGCTCACCCGCCGGGATTGATTCCCCCTTCTCCTAACGTTCCATCCCCGGGTTAACCCGCCTGCCGATTTGTCCTCTGCGTCCTCCGTTGCCGCACCCCGGACCGTTTTCTTGCATCGCCAATTCATACGTCGTCGTCTTCTCATCCGAAACCACACAACGGTTTATCTACACGGGCTGTACGCGATGATGCAGAGAGGAGTATTGCGGGCCGGGCGTCCGCGAAAGGACGCCAGCGGGCAAGCGATGGAAAAAAGATGATAGATTGATGGAGACAGAAGCGGAAAGCATTTCCTGATATATAATTTGAAACCTCTGAAAAAGTCGGCTTCTCGGGGGGATAAATCCCCCAACTATTAACAGCGCCGGTCCCCGCTTCGTAGGGATAAAATAAATCCGGCTTTAAGCTGGGCGGCTCCCCCGCGGTTTTTGCGGGGCTGTTGAGAGTTCGGAGCGCCCCCGGCCCGCACGGCGGGCTAACCGGGGCGGGCCGTCCCGCGCTGCGGGCGGGATTAACTCCGGACGAATAATGATTTTCAGAGGTTTCATTTTTTTATCCGTGGATGCCATTTCCGGCGAATATTACAAGGGGAATTTTTCAAAAAAATATGAGCGAAAATAAATACGTGGAGTGCCCAATGCTTAACCAAGTAAGCCAAGCGCTGTTAACCATGCAAAGATATTCATGGGAGCAAGGCGTAGCGGCGCAGGCTTTTCTGGAACTCGGTGAAATCAACACCGCCATACTGCTGGCGCGAGAAGCGGTTAAAAGGCAAGGCGCCGACGGCAGGCTGGCGCTGATGCAGGAGAAGGAAGGGGTCACCGATCCGGCCGCAAACGGTGAAGCTGTATTCGCCGCGGCGCGGATTACGAAAGAACCGGCGTTGCAAGCGGCCGCGGACGCGATGCTGAATTATTTACTAAAGGCCGCACCGCGCGCCTCGGATGGGACACTTTTTCATATTGTGGATGCCAAAGAGGTTTGGGTGGATTCGATGTATATGGCTCCTCCATTTCTGGCAGTCGCCGGTCAAGCAGGCGAAGCCATACGGCAAATCCGGGGGATTAAAAAACGCCTTTGGAATCCGGAGAAAAAGCTCTACGCGCACATTTGGAATGAAGAGCGGAAAGCATTAACCCGGGCTGCGTTTTGGGGCGTGGGGAATGGATGGGCAGCCGCGGGGATAACCCGAGTTATCCGAGCCTTGCCGGAATCTCGGGCCCGGGAAAAGGAGACGCTGGTATCCCATGTGAGGGAAATAATAGATGGTTGTCTGGTTCATCAGCGCCCGGATGGCTTGTTCCACAACGTGGTCGATCAACCGGACACTTTTATAGAAACCAATTTGGCGCAGATGCTGTCCTATTCCATCTATCGAGGCGTTGCTGGAGGGTGGTTGCCTTCGGCCTATCTGGAACAAGCAGAAGGAATGCGTACAGCCGTTCATAAAAAGGTTGACTCTTCCGGTTACGTCCAGGGAGTGTGCGCCGCACCGACATTCGATCGGGCAGGTACGGCGCCCGAAGGACAGGCGTTCTTCTTGCTGATGGAAGCGGCAAGGCAAGAGTGTCGTTAATGAACAGCGGATAGTTCTATATTAATTGTAAACATTGGCCGAAAAGGAAATGCCCAATCCGCGAAGGTACAAGAAACCTCGCCTTGCGGCGAGGTTTCTTGTACTGCCTGGTTATTATTTCGCCGGGCGATCTACGCGCGGCTTGGCGATGTTGACTTTGAGCTCGTTCCCCGCCAGGGAGTAGGCGTTGTACTTGGCGATCGCCTTGTCTGCGTTTTCCTGTGAGGTCATGGTGACAAAGGCAAAGCCCTTGGATTGACCAGTGTCCCGGTCCTTGACCAGATCGACCGAGGTGACTTCGCCAACCTGGGCGAACAGCGCCTTGATTTCATCCTGGGTGGTCGACTTCGCCAGGTTGCCTACATAAATTCTGATGTCCATTGCTTACTTCTTTCTACGGCACGGCCGCGAATGGATTGACCGTCAGCCGATAAAGAAGTTGGCGGCCAAAGTACAACGGGAGATCGTCTTGCTCAACTACCCCTTAAGTGTAACACACATTCCGCCGGCACACCCGGCCTGTAAATCGGCGTCCGCTTTCTCTGCAACGGGTTGGGTTGGACGATTGGGTGGCGGCATCGTCGTTCCGGCGCCGGATAAAATGGAATACTTTCGAGGTTGAGCATACGATTTTTTTCCTATGGATTCCCACACCCGCTCCATATATAATAGTTATGCATCCCACGCTCGCCGGTTTTTCCCCGGCCGGAAATACGCAGGCCGGAATATCTCTTCCCCTGGAGGTGAGCCATGAAAGATACTGTTCGGCAAGTGCTGGTCGTGCTTTCCGTCCTGGCCACGCTCGCGGTCAACTTCCTGTCCGAAGCCCTGCCCTTCAACGGGTTGAGCACGGCGAAAATCTCAGACACCTTCCACGTGTTTTTCGTTCCGGCCGGGTATGTGTTTTCCATCTGGGGCCTCATCTACATTGGGTTGATCGCCTATGCCGTTTATCCAGGCGCTGCCTTCCCAGCGCGAAAATCCCGTTTTGCGCCGGACGGTTATTCGGTGGTGGTCAGCGGACTGGCCAACATGGCCTGGCTATTCCTATGGCATTATCTGCAATTCCCGCTGACGCTGGTGGTCATGCTCGGGCTGCTGGCGGTGCTGATCGTCATCTACCTGGAGCTCGGAATCGGCCGGACGAAAGCCTCCGCCGCTGAAACCTGGGCGGTGCGCGTGCCGTTCAGCATCTATCTGGGATGGATCACCGTCGCCACCATCGCCAACGTCACCGACGTCCTGTACTATTGGAATTGGAACGGGTTCGGAATTAGCGCGAGGAATTGGACGCTGGTCCTCTTTGCGGCGGTCCTCGTGATTGCAGGGCTCATGAGCCTCACCCGCCGGGACGTCGCCTACAACCTGGTCATCGTCTGGGCGCTGGTCGGGATCGCCGTGAAACAATCGGCGGCAAAGTCCATCGTGATCTCCTCCCTGGTCACGGCCGTCCTGGTGCTTGTCGTGCTGGTCTACAGCCTGTATCGCAAAGGATCGGCCAAAGTCGCATCCTGATGGGCAAGATCTCAGTTAAATTGCCATTGATCGCTTGATGATTTCCTCCCGTTTGCTCGAATAAAAAAGCCCCTCCGAAGTCAGAGGGGCTTTTGATTCTTTTGTATTTACTCAGCCTGATTTCACTTTCTGGTACACCGAAACACCGAAAAGAGCCGAGAATACCGAATATATTATTTTTTTTAAAATCCGTGTAATTGGTTCTTCTCGGTGTAATCTGTGTACGCTTTTCCCGACCTGAGCGAATACGTTCTTTTTATTTACTTGCTCAAGTACGCCTGCAAGGCTTCTTTTCCGATCCGGTAGGAAGTGCCGATCTTCTTGGCCTTGAGGTCGCCGCTGTTGATCAGCGCCATCACGTCATCCTCGCCCACTTTGAGGATGCTCGCCACATCCGACACGGTCATCACGTCGGACATCGCGGCGGCCGCGGCGCCGCCTACCACGCCCTGCCGGGACGCGCCCTGCTGCAACGCCTGGCCCATCACCTGGCCGATGCTCATCCCGGCGCCGATGCCGGCCGTGAGGCCCGCGCCGCCGCTTTGGTTCTGGGCCGCATCGCGCATGGCGTCGGCCGCCTGCAGCTGAGTATAGGTTGCCATATCGAGCATTCCCATCGCGCGCAGTTCCTCGGCGCTTTTTTCGGAGGGTTTGAGGCTTTCGATGTAGAACGATTTCAGCGTCAGCCCGACGGCCTGGAAATCATCCTGGGCTTTGGCGCGGACGCCCGCGCCGATTTCCTCGGTCATGCCGATCAGCGAGGGAACATCCTTCTTGGCGGCCGTCTCGCCGAGCAGATCCTGCAGTTTGGAAAGCAGGATCGCGCGCAGCCGTCCCTGAATGTCCGCCGTGGCGTAGGTGCCGGTGGTTCCCACGATCTGGGCGACGAACTGCTGCGGATTGGCCATCTGGAACGAGTAGGCGCCGAACCCCTGCATGAGCGCCACGCCCAGGCCCATGCCGGGATTGCGGATGATGATCGGCTGCGCCGTTCCCCATTTCTGATCGGCGAATTCCTTCATCGAGACGAAATACACTTCCGCCGTGAAGGGGGTGCGATCGTTGAACGCCTTGCCGATCAGGTCCACGATCAGGGGAACGTTGGCGGTGGTGATGGTATGCCGTCCGGCGCGGAAGGTATCCAGCGCCTTGCCGTCGCGGAAGAAAACCGCGGCCTGCGCCTCGCGGACGATCACCTGCGAACCGATCCGGAAATCCCCGAATCCGCTGTCGGGAAAACGATGAACGATCTCATCGCGCATTTCGTCCGGATATTCAACGACATCGAAAATTCTTGCCATGTGTGTTCTCTCCCGGCGGGGAGCCCGTCCCCGCATCAGATCGCCGGCCGCGGGGGCCGGAGGATGGAAGGTGCGATTATTGGCTGGCCGGGGGCGCTCGCGCCCAGGATCAATTCGTTGCGCCCCTGGAACGCGTCGAGCGCATCCTGCGCCAGCGCGGCGACGTTTCGGATTGCGGCGGGCAGCCCGTCGGATCCCATCGAGGCGGCCACGTTATCCACGGCGGCCGTCATTTGGGTCGCGCGGTCGACCAGCGCCGCATCGAACTGATAGAGCTTAACGAGTTCCGCCTCGTTGACCTTAATGGCGTCGAAGAACCCCGCATACCCGTACGAGGCCGTGCGCACACGGTCGACCAACGTCCGCATTTTCACGGCGGCGGATTCGAGATCGTCAACCAACTCGATCGATCCCTGGTTGATCAAGTCCCGCTGGAGCCCCGAAATGCGCGACCATTGCTGTTCGAGCCGGGTGGCTACCGTCTCGCGAAGAAGTTTATCCGCGTCGCGTCGGGAATTGCGGTCCACATAGCCCTTGAATCCGGGGATGGCCGCGCCGATCTTTTCGATCAGATTCCTGCTATCGGTGATTTTCTGGAATAGGTCTGCCATGCGAAACCTCCTGGCATGCTTTTTTTAGCCCGGTGGCGCTTGTCGTTCTATTATAGGCTTCTTCCCCTCCCGCGCAAGTTTTCCTTCGCGACGGGAGCGGTGCCGGCGGCAAAGCGGTCCGGGCATCAATAACAATATACGCGGAAAGCATTAGAAAGGTGTCTGCGGGGAGGTTGAAAACCGGCACCAGAGAGGCAAAGACCGCGGTTCCATTCGGCGGAGAAAACCAGCTCAGCCCGAAAAAATGTTGGGCTCCGATGTTTCCCGGGCGGGGTGAAAGGCGAACGGTTCCGGCGGTCGCCCTCCGGCGTTCCTTCGCTTGTATATTTCCGCCGATCACCAGGGTTTGGGAATCGGTTGTCTGCCGATTAACCGTCGGACGCGGTACCGACGGGTGGGCCCGAGGGGAATGTTCTGGCTGGCGTCGGCAAGGAACACCTGCGCCAGTTGTCGGCCGCGGTCGATCAAGCTTCCACTTTGTGAGAAATCCCAAGGGCGGACCGATCCCGCATCGAGCGGAATGAAATGCACCCGGACGCCCGCGTGCCGGGCCCATTCCAACTGATTAGCCGTCAACTGGCCGATCATCGCCCCGATGGCAAATCCGGAAATGTTGATGATCCCGGATCCTTCCATCATGACAAAATCGCCCTGGATATTCAACGCCAGGATTTCATCGGCGCCGTACTCCACCGCCACGCGCATTGGCAAATTGGCGGCAATCCCGCCGTCGAGATACCGCCGCGATCCGACTTTCCATGGCGGAAAATACGGGGGCATGGCGGAGGTGGCCATGGCCCCATCCAGCAGCTTATCGTCGCGCCGCTCCCCAAAAACCCGCACCAAGCCGGCGGGATATTCCACCGCCAGGGAAAATGCCCGCTCCCGCGTCCGGTCGAACACGTCGCCGAACGTTTCACACCCCGAAGGCAAATGCGAGGCGACGAATTCGGCGAGGGGTTCATTGGGGAACAAACTTTCCATCCCGGTGGCAAACCGGCGCGTGGCCGTGAAGATACTGGCCCCGCCCTGGGGAACGGGCCGCGCTTTGCGCCATAATTCCTGCAGCACCCGAACTCCCTCCAGCGTTGGATCGGACGCCATCAAGATGGCGTTTAATCCGCCGGCCGAAGTGCCCACCCACAGGTCGGGATGAATCCCGGCCCGCATCAGCACCTCCAAAGCCCCGGCCTCGAGTGCGCCATAGTTCCCCCCGCCGCTCATGACCAATGGCAAGCATAGAATCCTCTCCGGCAAAAGAATACCACGCTATTGCAAAAAGGAATCACCGGGTTATCCGAGCGTTTCTCCGCCGGCCGAACGGCCCATTCCGGGACGGTTCCTTATTTTGCTATAATTCCATGGGAAGGGGAGAGATCACTTTGCCGGGACATTTGTCCGTCGAACAGGATTTGCTCATCTTTGCAGGCGTCCTCGTGGCGATCGCCCTGCTCGTCGTTGCAGCGGGGGTGTTGCTGCTGCGCAGGGCGCCGCGGCAACCCTTCTTCCTGATCCGCCAGCAAACAGCGGCCGCCGGGTGGAGGTTGCTGATCGTCGCCGTCGCGATCCTGGCTCTGGCCAGCACTGTCCGGTTGTTCGGAGCGCACGTGGTGTTTCAAGTGATCACGCCCACCCCGTCGATCACGCTCACTCCCAGCGTCACCCTCACCCCGACCATCACCTTCACCCCTTCGCAGACGCCGCCGCCGACCATCACCCTGACCGCGACCCAAACCTTCACGCCGACGTCTTCGCCGACGCCGCTGGTTCCGTTCAACATCCAACAGCAATTCACCAGCAACGTAACCCCCGATCCGAAATTGGCGATCCACCCCCTGACCTTCGCCGAAGCGCTCACCAAAGACTACGAGCCCGTCCTCCCCGGCGAGGTTTTCTTCAACCCGATCCAGAAAATCGTCGGGCTATTCAATTATGAAAATGTCAATTTTGGAGTGCAGTGGACCGTGATTTGGCTCCGCGATGGAAGCCTGGCGTATTGGGAATCCTATCCTTGGAGCGGCGCCCCATCGGGGAAGGGAGCTGTCACCTGGAACACTTCGCCGAATTTCTTTTTTCCGGGGACGTATGAAGTGCAGATCTTCGCCGGCGGAGTATGGCAACAGACGGGACAATTCAATATCGTCGGCCCCGCTCCCCTGCCGACGGACACGGTCTCGCCAACGATTACTCGGCTGCCGCCTCCCTCCGCCACTCCCTCCGTTGCAAACACTCCGACCCTGACGATTACCGCCACCAAATAGCCGACCATAGACCGTGGACTTTGGACCATGGACGATGGATCATTGTCGATGGTCGATGGTCCATGGCCGTTTTTTCCCCTACATCATCTCTTCGTACAGACGTTCCAGCGTCAGATCGGGGATCACCGTATGCTTGGACCGCAGGGTTAGCGAGGCGGCCGAGATACCAAGCTTCACCGCCTCGTCGATGGGGATGTCGTTGAGCACGGCGAAGAGCACGGTTGCCGTCAACGCATCGCCGGCGCCGGTCGGATCGACGATGACGGTGCGCAAACCCGGGACGTGTCCCCGGCCTTCGCGCGTGGCGTAGGCTACGCCGAACTCCTCGAGGGATATCACCGCGATGCAAACTCCCCGAGCGACCAGTTCCTGCGCCGCCGCCACCGCCGCGGATGGATCATCACTGCGAATGCTACCGCCCGAGCAGGATTTCCGCTTCCCCGGCGTTGGGAGTGACGAGGAACAGATCGCGCAAATGGGGTGTCAATCGGGAGGCCAAATGCCTGGAGGTTGGATCGGCGCTGATCGGGATGCCGGTCTTCCGCGCGAGGCGGATCGCTTCGGCGATGGTTTCCGGCGACAAATTCGCGTCCAGAAACACCATGCCCGCGGTTTGGAACAGGGCTTCCTCTCTTTTTAGGCATTCCGGCGTCAGGGCTTTCAGCGGCGTCATATCGTCTAGCGCCATGCGCAACCGGCCGCGGGAATCCACTACCGCAAGATACGCGCCGGTGGTTTGCCCGGCAAGCACTTGCATGTGGGAGACGTCCACTCCGGCTTCCTTTAACAGGTCCATCAGCCCGCGTCCCTGGGGATCGTCGCCCACCGCCGAGAGCAACGTGCAGGGTTGGCCGAGCCGCCCCAGATTCTCGGCAACGTTGCGGGCTACTCCTCCGAAAGCAAACCGGATGCTGGCCGGCATGGAGGTTCCCTCCTCCGGGTCGCCGCGCAGTCTGCCAACCATATCCAGCCCGGAGGTGCCAATCACCAGCACCGGCTTTTCAGTGTCCAGCTTTGGCATGGCGACGCTCCTTACACAATCATCCTACACCCCCCAACTCCGGACGGGGAAGCCTCGCACAAAGCTCTATGAATCCGGGTGGGGCGGAAACGATAGCGGCAATTTTATCCCGTTCCCGAAAAAATGGATTTTTGTAAGGGATCAGTCAATATTGTTAGGGGGTGCGGAAAAAATCGGGTTTTGTCATTGCGAGCGACCAAAGGGAGCGAAGTAATCTCCCAATGACAGACGTAAAAAACTCTCTACCAAGGGAATGGATAATTCTTTTGCCAATCAATAAACCGGATTGCTTCGTCGCTTCGCTCCTCGCAATGACTGGTTTAGACTTTTTCAGCACCCTGTTAGAAATTTTGGCGCGGGCGATACTGCAACGCCTCAGCCAGATGCGCGGGCGTGATATTTTCAGCGGCCGAGAGATCGCCGATCGTGCGCGCCACTTTCAGCACGCGGTGGAAAGCGCGGGCCGAGAGCTGCAGCTGCTGCATGGCCGCGCGCATCAGCGCGGAGCCGGCGTCGTCGAGGCGGCAGTAGCGGCGCACGTCGCCGGCGCGCATTTCCGCATTGCACGTGAGGCCGCTCCCGGCGAACCGCTCGCGGGCCCGCGCCCGGGCGGCTTCCACGCGGGCGCGCACAGCCGATGAGCTTCGCCCGGCTGCGGATCCGCGAGTTTTGCGAACTCCACCCGCGGCACCTCGACGTGAATGTCGATCCGGTCGAGCATCGGGCCGGAAATGCGCTTTTGATAGCGGGTGACCAGGGCCGGGGCGCAGGTGCAGGCGCGCACGGAATCGCCGGCGTAGCCGCACGGGCACGGGTTCATCGCCGCCACCAGCATGAAGTTGGCCGGGAAGGTGAGCGAGCCGTGGGCGCGGGAAATGGTCACCACTTTGTCTTCCAGCGGCTGGCGCAGCACCTCCAGCACGCGCGTCCCGAATTCCGGGAACTCGTCCAGGAACAGCACGCCGCGATGGGCCAGGCTGATCTCGCCCGGCCGCGGCCAGTTGCCCCCGCCCGCCAGCCCGGCGTGCGAAATGGTGTGATGCGGCGCGCGGAACGGGCGGCGGCGGATCAGCGGGACATCCGGCGGGAGCTGGTCCGCTACCGAATAGACGCGGGTGATATCCAGCGCCTCTTCGAGGGATAGCCGGGGGAGAATGGACGGCAGCGCCCGCGCCAGCAAGCGTCTTCCCCGCGCCCGGCGGGCCGATGAGCAATACGTTGTGTCCGCCGGCGGCGGCCACTTCCAGCGCGCGCTTGGCGTGTTCCTGCCCGCGGATTTCTTCCAGCGCGGTAAAGATCGTTCGGCCGTTGTCTTCTCCCGGCGTTTCTTCGTCGCTCAGGCTCAGCGCCTGGGCGGGCGAGAGCGGGCTTTCGCCGGTGAGGTGCCGGACGAGCGCGACGACATGGTCCACCGGATACACTTCCAAATCCGGGATCAGCGCCGCCTCGCGCGCATCGCAGGCCGGGACGAACACCCTCTTCAACCCCAGACGCCGCGCGAGCGCCGTCATCGGCAGCACGCCGCGCACGTGGCGGACCGAACCGTCCAGCGAAAGTTCGCCGACCATCAAGGTCTGGTCCAACGCCGTCGCCGGGAATTTGGCCGGAAGCAACCAGCAACCCGACGGCGATCGGAAGATCGTAGGCCGGGCCTTCCTTGCGCAGATCGGCCGGCGCCAGGTTGACGGTAACGCGCCGGTACGGAAACGAGAGGCCGGCGTTCTTCACCGCGGCCTGAACGCGTTCGCGGCTTTCCTGCACGGCGGTATCCGGCAGGCCGACAATAACAAACGACGGCATGCCGTTGGATACGTCCACTTCCGTTTGGACCACGGCGCCGTCGAGACCGATCACTGCACAGGATGAAACGCGAGCCAGCATAGTCTCCCCCTTGGAGCGAAAGTTCAGCGGCAGTGTAGTCCGCGCCGGTAGTGCATGTCAAGCCGAACGCAAGCCGATTGTCTTCATTATAAATAAACAACCGTCCCGGACCGCTTGCAGCAAACGCCGAAGCTCCGGCGCCTTTCCAACGGAAGAAGACTATGCTTAAATGAAGGCGCCATGGTACGCGTCACTTCCGCAATCTCCATCCCCGAAGGGGAACTTGAATTCGAATTCCTGCGCGCATCCGGGCCGGGCGGCCAGAACGTGAACAAGGTCGCTACGGCGGTGCAGCTGCGGTTCGATGTTTTCCGCTCCCCGTCGCTGCCGGAGGACGTCCGCCGGAGGTTAATCCGGCTGGCGGGCAAGCGGATATCGAAAGACGGGATCCTCCTGCTCCAGGGACGGCGCTTCCGCACGCAGGAACAAAATCGCGCCGATACGGTCGAGCGGCTGCGTGAGCTGATCGCCCGCGCCGCGGTCGCGCCCAAACGGCGGACGCCGACCCGTCCGACCAAAGGCTCCCGGGAACGCCGTTTGCAAAGCAAGCGCCGCATCGCCGAACGAAAAACCTCGCGCCGCAAAGGGCAACCGGGAGAAGACTAGCATTTTAGGGACACTCTCCCAAACCGGAAATTGAATGCCGCGCATCATGGCACCCTCTCCCGCCGCATGCTGATTGCCCGCGAGGACGGAATAGCAAATATTCTCATTCCTACATAGTCTCCGGGAAGGTGCGGTTGTTTTCACTTCATTTTCCGCGTGACCGGGTAAGCGCAAAGTCTGAGGGTTGAGGTTTATAATATCCCGCATGTCCGACTATGAAGCGTTTAACTCTTTTCCGGGCGCCGTTATCCTGTGCACCCCGGATGGAATAATTCAATATATGAACTCTACGGCTGAAGCGGACCTGGCCGAGCATGGAGGCCGGGCGCTGATCGGATCCAACGTTCTGGATTGCCATCCTGCTCCGGCGCGGGAAAAACTCGAGGCTTTGATGAGGGACCGGCAATCGAACACCTATACGTCCGAGAAGAATGGGAAGAAGAAGCTTGTCTACCAGTTCCCCCTCTATCGCGACGGCATATATTCCGCCTACGGGGAAATCTCGTTTGAAATCCCCTTTGTGATCCCCAATTTTATCCGGACCAATTAGCCCCTTTCCATTGGATTTGCGCGGATTTCCCTGCGCCATCGCAATCCCAAGCAACCAAACCCTCTGCAATCCAGGGCGGCATCGCTTCCGGGGAAGAACCAATGAATGACCGCGCGGTAAGCCGCGCAGTATCCATGGGCGCAACCCCCAAGAACTGCGCAGCAAGCCCCGCACTCTTCGATTAATATAGAGGAGTGCGGGGCAAATTGCGGGGTATTCATCATCCCGCGAGAGTGGGATAAATTGAATCCTTCGGAACCTGCCGCACGTATATAGAAAGGAGGGAGCGGGACGGTTGCCTCCTCCCTTCCCTCGTGCTACACTTTGCCCAACGAGAGGTTGCCATGAATGCTTTGCGAAGTCATCGGTTACATTGCCGCCGCCATCCTGATCTTCTTCGGGGTGCTGTTTATCTGGGCCGCCTTCGGGGCGCAATCGCATCCCGAATATATTTGCGTCGGCGTGATCAGCGCGGCCATCGGATTCGGCCTGATCTTGCTCGCCTCGTGGAAACCGGGCGCCCCCAAACCAGCCGACAACGTCACGCTGAACATCGATCTGCCCGCCAACGTGAACCTGGATTCGCTGAAATGCAAATCCTGCGGCGGGGCGCTGACGACCGACAACATCAAGATGGTCGCCGGAGCGCCGGTGGTCACCTGCCCATACTGCCATACCACCTACCAACTGACCGAAGAACCCAAGTGGTGACGGACCGACCGGTCGACCCCCGGCCTCCGAACCCGGAATCCGCACCGGAGCGCAGCGTATGAAAAACAAATTCCTCTTCTCCGCCGTCCTACTGTTTGTGCTGCTGGCATTTCCGATCCGCGCCGCGGCCGCGTCCTATTCGTTCGCCCTCCCTCAGGAAGACGTACAAGCGTATTGGAACGCCGACGGAACCCTTTCGATCGACTACACGTTCGCGTTTCAAAACGATCCCGGCGCGAGCCCGATCGACTACGTGGACGTGGGCATTCCCAATTCCAATTACGATATCTCCAAGGTCACCGCCGACGTCGACGGCTGGCCGATCACCGACATTCAAACCTCGCAGTACGTCTCGGTCGGGGTCGCGCTTGGATTGGGAGCCCGGGCTATCCCGCCCGGCACCTTAGGCACCGTCCACGCCCACATCGACCGGGTGAGCAGGGTCCTTTATCCGGACAGCAGCGATTCCAAATATGCCAGCGCGGATTTCTCCCCCACCTGGTTCGATTCCTCCCTTGTGCACGGATCGACGAACCTGAGCGTGACCTTCCATCTGCCCCCGGGAGTCGGACCCAACGACCCGCGCTATCATAGCAATCCGCAAAATTGGCCCAACGCGAATGCGCCCGCCACGGCGCTGGACAGCAATGGATTAGTGACCTATACCTGGCAAAGCGCCGACGCCAATGGGTCTACCCAATACACCTTCGGCGCCTCCTTCCCGGCGAGCGTCGTGCCGGCATCCGCGATCGTCACTCAAACCATCTTCGATCAACTCTCCGCGGTTTTGGCGCCGATCCTGGCGGCCGCCGCCCCCTGCCTGTGCGTGTTGGGTTTCTTCTTTTTCATCATTCTCCTGGGCGTGCTCGGCGCCTGGCAACAGAACCAGCGCAAGAAGGCTTACCTTCCGCCGACGATCGCGATCGAGGGGCACGGCATCAAACGCGGCCTGACCGCCGTCGAAGCGGCGCTGCTGGCGGAACAACCGCTGGACAGGGTGATGACGATGATCCTCTTCGGCCTGGTGAAGAAAAACGCGGCGACCGTCACCTCCAGCGATCCGCTCCAACTGAAGATTTCCGATCCCCTGCCTGCGGGGCTCTATCCGTACGAGACGGATTTCCTGGCCGCCTTCAAACCGAATGCCGCGGGTGTTCCAGCCTCGAACCAACTCGCCCTCCAGCGCAAAGGTTTGCAGGATATGACCATCAACATGCTCAAAAGCCTGCAGGAAAAGATGAAGGGGTTCTCCCGCAAGGAGACGCTGGATTATTACAAGACGATCACCGAAAATGCCTGGCAACAGGTGGCCGCGGCGGGAACGCCGGAAGTGAAAGCCCAGGCCCTGGACGACAACCTCGAATGGACGATGACCGACCGCGACTTCGAAACCCGCTCGCAGACCGTCTTCGGCGGCGGACCGGTGTTCGTCCCGATTTGGTGGGGGCGCTACAACCCGACCTTCGGCGGCGGAACGGCCGCGCCGATGCCGTCCCTCGGCGGGCACGGCGGCGCGATCTCGCTGCCGCATCTGCCCGGCGCGGACTTTGCCGGTTCGATCGTCGGCGGAGTGCAATCGTTCTCGAAAAACGTGATCGGCGATCTGACCGGATTTACCAGCAACATTACAAACAAAACCAATCCCATCCCGGTCGCCACTTCCTCCGGCGGCGGATGGCACGGCGGCGGTGGCGGCTGCGCTTGCGCGTGCGCGTGCGCCGGTTGCGCCTGCGCCTGCGCGGGAGGCGGACGGTAGCGCCATGCTCCGCGAGCGTTTCTTCCGCGCCCGGATCAAACCGCCCGCCCCGGGGTTGTATCATTTCCGCCGCGAGGCCGGCGGCGGATTCTCGCGCGTCCACCTGCGGGTGGACCCGGACGGCCACGGAACACTGGTGGTCGACGCCGCGCGGATCCTGCACCTCAATCCCACCGCGGCACAAATGGCCTACCTGGCCTTGGAAGGAATCCCGTCCGACGCAGCCGCCCGCTCGATCGCCGGCGAATACCGAGATTCGCGGGCGCAGGCCCGAGGCGGATTTCCTCGGCATCGCGGCCCAGGTGGATGCGCTCACCCGCCCCGACGGGCCCTGCCCGGTTTGCGACCTCGAATTGGACATCCGCGCGCCCTTCAGCCACACCCCCTCGGCGCCGTACCGAATGGACCTGGCGCTTACCTATCGCTGCCAGAACGATTGCGCCCACTGCTATAACGCGCGGCCGCGATCGTTCCCCGAGCAGCCCGCCGCGGTCTGGAAACGGATGATCGACCGCTTATGGGATCTCGGCATCCCGCACATCGTGTTTACCGGCGGCGAACCGACCCTGCGGGGCGACCTGCCCGAGCTGGTAGCCTACGCCGAACGAAAAGGGCAGATCACCGGCCTCAACACGAACGGACGCCGGTTGCAAGACCGGACGTTCCTGCAATCCCTGGTGGACGCGGGTCTGGACCACGTGCAGATCACGCTCGAGAGCCACGAGGAAGCCCTCCACGATTCGATCGTCGGCGCGCACGGCGCCTGGCGGCAGACGGTGGACGGGGTGCGCAACGCGCTTGACACCCGCCTCTACGTGATGACCAACACCACGCTTTTGCGAAGCAACACCCCTGCGCTTGAGGAAACTCTCGAATTTCTGGCCGCTACCGGCGTGCCGACCGTGGGGCTGAACGCGCTGATTTATTCGGGCCGGGGCGCGACGGTGGGCACCGGGCTTTCCGAAGGGGAATTGCATCCGCTGCTCGAGCTCGCGCGGGAGAAGACCGCCCGAAACAAACAAAAGCTCATCTGGTATACGCCGACGGAATATTGCCACTTCGATCCGGTCCAGCAGGAATTGGGAGTGAAGGGCTGCACCGCGGCGATGTACAACATGTGCGTCGAACCCGACGGCGGCGTAATCCCGTGCCAATCCTATTACCAACCGCTGGGCAACCTGCTCGCGGAGGAATGGAACAGCATTTGGAACAGCGACCTGGCGGTTTCGCTTCGCGAGCGCCGGCACGCCGCGGAGAAGTGCCGGGAGTGCGCGCTCTTCGCGGAATGCGGCGGGGGATGCCCGCTGGCTCCGCGCGGCTGACCGCCCGCCTTTCTAACAAAGAATTTTCGGTTTGCCGCAGAATAGGAAATCGTAGACCATTGCAGGGAGGTAGGCATGGCAGCCTTGATTAAATCCTTACGCGATCGATTGCAACCCGTCGCCGCGCTTCCGGCCGGGGTGCATCACTATCAATCCAAACCCTCTTCGCCCTCGCCCTTCCGCCTTCATCTGCGGCTGGAAACCGACGGCAGCGGCATTCTGATCGTGAACGCGTCAACCATCCTCCATCTAAACCAGACGGCCGCCGAGTACGCCTACCAATGGGTGAAGGATTTCCCGCCCGACGATGCCGCCAAAGCAATCGCCGCGCGGTACCGCGTCAGCCGCAAGCAGGCCCGGCAGGATTACCAGGATTTCATCCAAAGGGTGGAGACTATGCTTAATACACCGGACCTGGATCCGGTGATGTATCTGGATTTCGCCCGCGAGGAACCCTACTCCAAGGAACTCTCGGCGCCCTACCGGCTGGATTGCGCGCTCACCTACCGATTGCCCGAGGGGGAAAACGTTCATTATGCCCCGATCGAACGGGTCAAGAGCGAACTTTCCACCGAGGAATGGAAGACCATCCTCTCCAAGGCCTGGGAGGCCGGGATCCCGCACGCGGTCTTCACCGGCGGGGAACCAACACTGCGCGAGGATCTGCCCGCGCTTGTGGCGCACACGCAAGCCATCGGGCAGGTCTGCGGTTTGCTCAGCGGCAGCCTGCGCCTCGCTTCGGCCGACTACCTCAAGACCATCCTCGACAGCGGGCTGGACCACCTGATGTTCCTCTTGCAGCCGGACCGGGAGGAATCCTGGACGGCGCTCGGCAACGCCATGGCCTCCGATCTGTCCACCACCGCCCACCTTACCCTCAACCGCGCCCTGGCCCCGCGCGCCGGATCGATCCTCGAGCGGCTCGCCAAGCTGGATGTGCGCTGGCTCTCCCTGAGCGCGTCAGACCCCGAAGGCGCGCAAGCCCTGACGGTCCTGCGCAACCGGGCGGCCGAGCTCGGGCTTTCGCTGCAATGGGACCTGCCCGTTCCGTACTCCCCGGCCAATCCCATTTCGCAGGAGATCGGCACGCCTTCGGCGGGAGCGGGCAAGGCCTGGCTGTACGTCGAACCCGACGGCGATGTCCTCCCCGAGCAGGGAGTCAACCGGGTGCTGGGCAACTTCCTGCGCGATCCCTGGGCTCAGATCTGGGCCGCCGCCCGGTCGAAGTGAATTAGCGTTCGGCCGGCCGCGTGATGCCGCGGAGCAATCTCCGGGTTCGCGCGCCGCAAGCGGCAGGGTATTCTTCATCCCGCAAGAACCGAAAAAGCTCCGGCCGCAACCGCAGGACTCAGCTTGTGCCCCGATAAAAATCCATCCATGCCCCTCTCGATCGAAGAATGGCACAATCGATTTTGCCAACAAGCCCGCTGGACCGAATCCCTGCGGGCGCATTTTTTTTCACGGATGGATTTGGGCCGCCTCGATCGAATTCTCGAGGTGGGCTGCGGGACGGGCGCGCTAAGCGCTGCCCTCGCCCGGGACCACCCGGCGGCGAAGGTGAGCGGAGTGGATCTGGATATTCGGCGGCTGGAGTTCGCCCGGTCGCACGATCCCGCGTGCGCGTATGCCGCCGGCGACGCCCGACGGCTTCCCTTTCCCGCCCGCGCGTTCGACGCGGTTCTTTGCCATTTCCTGCTGCTGTGGATTCCATCGCCCGCGGCGGCCGTGCGCGAAATGGCGCGGGTGGTGCGCCCGGGAGGCTGGGTGATCGCGCTGGCCGAGCCGGATCATACCGCTCGGATCGATTTTCCCCTGCCGCTGGAGAGGCTGGGCGGATTGCAAACCGACGCGCTCCGCCGGCAGGGAGCCGACCCCACACTAGGCCGCCGACTGGCGGAATTATTCGCCAATTCCGGATTGAGCGTCGAGGAAACAGGCATCCTGGGAGCACAGGTTATTCCCGCGGAACCGAGCGGCGGGGATTCTGAGCTTGAATGGAGGATCCTAAAGGAGGATATCGGCCCCCGGGTTTCGGAATCCGAATGGGAGACTTTCCGCAAAGCCAATTCCGTTTCGCGTGAGCGCGGTGCACGCGTGTTGTTTGTTCCCACTTTTTATTGTTTTGGCCGGCGAAGGGATTAGGCTCAGGCCGAGTCTTCCATCCGGGGAAAAATGAATGACCGCGCGGCAAGCCGCGCGGTATCGAGGCACGCAACCCCCAAGAACTGCGGGGCAAGCCCCGCATTCTTCAAGTAATAAAGAGGAGTGCGGGGCAAGCCCCGCATTCTTCAAGTAATAAAGAGGAGTGCGGGGCAAGCTGCAGGGTATTCATCATCCCGCGAAAGCGGGATAAATTACCAACGTCAAAGGCAGTGGCTATGGATGGCAGCGCTTGGAAGAAGCGCTCCTTCCGATTCTAGGTGTGAAAAACACCCTCGTTGCAGGTTGGTCCGCCTTCTCCTACCTTTTGGCTTCCTCCCGGATGGATTCCATCCCATCCAACCCCTCCCATCCTTTGGGTTGATATTCACTGTGCTGAAAATCCCTCCCCTTCCTTCCCGTGATATGGCCTGTCCTCGAGCGCCTGCCCTGAGCGAAGCGAAGGGAAGCGAGGGGAGAAGGAAGGGGAGGAGAAGGCGGGGAAGAATGGGGTGGTTCCTGACGGGTAGCAAGCGCAACCTATTCAATGGCATAGCTTCGAAATTACGCCCATGACAGAACTTTTTCCATCTATTCACTACCCAAGGCGGTGGCTTTGCCCCTAAAAATAAAAACAGCCGCGACCGCCGGATTTTCTCCAGTGCCGCGGCTGTTTTTGGATCGATTAATTAGTCTCCGATTTCGAAGATCACGCTGAGAGAATACGAGACCTGCCAGGTTCCCACCTGGATGGGCACCGAGGAGCCGCCTCCCCCGCCCATTCCGGCCGCGTTGTAACCCTTGTCCACCACTGGAAATGGAACGGATGCGCCGTATTCATTGATGGACATCACCCGGACGATTTTCACGCCCAGACCTTTGGCGATTTCATTCGCCCGGGCGATGGCATCGGCTACGGCCAGCGCGCGCGCCTGCGAGACGGCCTGGGTGGGATCGTTTAGCGAGAAGCTCACCCCACCGACCGAATTCACACCCGCCGCCTGGGCGGCGCCGAGAATGTCGCCCACCTTGGTTAAATCCCGCGCGGTGACTGTCAGCGAGTGGGTTACGAAGTAATCCGTTTCCCCGGTCGGTTTGCCGCTGACTGGATCGTATTTATCCTGTTGAGTAACAGTGAAATCGCTCTGGATATCCTCCGCCTTAACCCCCAGCCCTTCGATTGCGGCGACCGCCGCGGTGGCCTTGGCGTTGTTATCGTCCCAGGATTTCGAGATGCTCGGGTCCTGAGTGATTACGCTCAGGTAAATCGTGGCGATGTCCGGCGCCACTTTGACTATGCCCTCCCCGTTGACCGAAAGCGTGCGGAGGTTCGATTGCGTGGGCACGACACAATTCACATTACACGGCGTGCTGGGCAAGGCAGTCGCCGCGGCGGTTCCGGAGCAGCCGGCCAGCAGCAAAAACATCACACTGGCCGCGGCTCCTAAAATGATCGATTTTCGGTTCATGGTTCCTCCTCATGGATTCCCGGCGGGCCCCATTCTCCACCGGTTCGATTACAGTGTATCAGACGACACCCAAAGGCAAATGGTTCCCATCTCCATCGCCAAGATCGGCTGTTCTCGTATATTTCAGCCGCGAGACAGATAACCAGAATCTGCAGTCCTTATGCCGTGATTCGCAATTCTTGCAGCCGGAATCGACAATTCCTTTCGCCGGGTTCCCGATTCTTGTAGCCGGGATCGACGATTCCTTTCGCCGGGTTCCCGATTCTTGTAGCCGGGATCGACGATCCCGGCTACAGCCACGACGATCCCAGCTACAGCCACGACGATCCCGGCTACAGCCACGACGATCCCGGCTACAGCCACGACGATCCCAGCTACAGCCACGACGATCCCGGCTACAGCCACGTCGATCCCGGCTACAGATTAATCGAGTATTAAAGAACCTCCCGGATAAGAATGCCATTAATCTTTCGCGCTAATCTCCGGCCATCCCGGCTCGGGAAGCCGGCGGGCCTTTTCGCGCGCCTTGCACCTTGGAGGGCGCTCGTCTACAATAGAACGAGGCGGGATAAACCGCCTCCGAAATCTCTCGGAGACAATACACCCCCGAAGGGTTGGAGTTCGTCCGAAAGGCATCACGCGGGTTAAAAAACCGCTCCCCGGCGGGAAAACCCCCTGAGGGATTTCGAAAATCTTAGCCCAGCGGCAAACGGATTGGGAATTGGAAGGCGCGCGTTGGATTTCATCCGGCGCCCGGCTTCCAGTCCCTAACCCCTGCCGCCATTCTTGGAGGAGTTATGGACAAGCATAAAACGTTTCAAGCGGTGGTGGAAGGGAAAACATTCCTCCTTACCACCGGTGGGCTCGCCGCGCAGGCGGGCGGAGCCGTTACGGTGAGGGTCGGTGAATCGCTGATCTTCGCCGCCGCCACCATGAGCCGGGAGCCGCGGCTGGGGATCGATTTCTTCCCGCTTTCGGTGGAATACGAGGAACGAATGTACGCCGGCGGCATCATCCCGGGTTCGTTCTTCCGCAGGGAAGGGCGTCCGTCGGAAACCGCAATCCTGGTCGCGCGCCTGACGGACCGGCCGCTGCGCCCGCTGTTCCCTAAGGACATGCGCAACGACGTCCAGGTCATCATGTATGCCTTCTCGTCCGACGCCGAGAATCCGCTCGACGTCCTGGCGATCAACGCCGCCTCGGCCGCGTTGTCGGTCTCGGATATCCCGTGGGGCGGCCCGATCGGCGCTGTCCGGGTGGGGAGGATCGAGGGACGCTGGGTGTTCAACCCGACCTACGAAGAAATCAAACATTCGGAACTCGACCTGCGCGTGGCCGCTTCCCGCGAAGCGATCCTGATGGTCGAAGCAGGTGCGAGTGAATTGCCGGAGCACTTGATGGTGGAAGCCCTCAAGGAGGCGCATCGCGCCATCCAGCCGCTGATCGACGCCCAGGAAAAGATGGCCGCCGAGGCGGGCAAGCCCAAGCGCGATTATGTCCACTACGCGCTCACCGATAAGGTGCGCGAAGCGGTCTCCAAGAGAGTTGGCACGCGCCTGGCCGAGGCGTTTCGCGACGAGCTCGATAAAACCGAGCGGCAGGCGGTGCTGGACGCGATCGAAGGCGAGGTGCTGGCGGGATTCGAAAACGACGCCGACATGGCCGAAGCCGACCTGCGCGAGGCGTTCTACGATCTGTACCACACCGAAGTCCGCTCGCACATCCTGAATTCCAACCAACGCACCGACGGGCGTGATCCGAAACAGATCCGACCGCTTTCGGCCGAGGTTGACTTCAGCCCGCGCGCGCACGGATCCGGGCTCTTCGCCCGCGGCGAAACCCAGGTGCTTTCCTTCACCACGCTCGGCACTCCGCGCGACGCGCAGGAACTCGACGGGCTGGCTCCGATTGACGAAAAGCGCTACCTTCACCACTACAACTTCCCGCCGTTCAGCACAGGCGAAGTGAAGATGCTGCGCGGGTCCTCGCGCCGCGAAATCGGGCACGGCGCGCTCGCCGAACGCGCGCTGATTCCGGTCCTGCCCCCGCAGGAGGAATTCCCCTATACCATCCGGGTGGTCTCGGAGGTGCTGTCTTCCAACGGCTCCTCCTCGATGGCGTCGGTGTGCGGCTCCACTCTGGCGCTGATGGACGCCGGCGTGCCGTTAAGAGCGCCGGTGGCGGGGATCGCGATGGGGCTGGTGAAGGAAGGCGAGAAGTACGTCATCCTCACCGACATCCAAGGCGTGGAAGATCACCACGGCGACATGGACTTCAAGGTGGCCGGCACGTCCCACGGCATCACCGCGCTGCAGATGGACATCAAAATCAAAGGTGTGACGCCGCAGATCATGGAAGAAGCGCTGGCCCAGGCCCGCGAAGCGAGGCTCCAGGTGCTGGAAGTGATCCGCGCCTGCATCCCCGCCCCGCGGCCGGACCTCAAGGCGCATGCGCCGCGAATCACGATCCTGAAAATCGACCCGGAGAAAATCGGGGCGGTGATCGGCCCGGGCGGCAAAGTCATCCGCAAGATTCAGGAAGACACCGGGGTCAAGATCGACATCGAAGACGACGGCCGGGTGTACATCGCGGCGGTCGACGGACCGAGCGCGGCGGAAGCCCGCCGGCGCGTCGAGAGCCTCACCGAAACCCCGGTAGTGGGACGCATCTATACCGGTAAAGTGGTACGGGTTGCGGACTTCGGAGCGTTCGTCGAGATCCTCCCCAACATCGACGGGCTGGTGCACATCTCCCAACTAGATTCCACCCGCGTAGAAAAAGTGGAAGACGTGGCCAACCTGGGCGATGAATTGACCGTGATGGTGACGGGCATCGATCCGGAAGGCAAAGTGCGGCTGTCTCGCACCGCGGTGCTGGAAGGTTGGACCGTCGAGGAAGCCGCCGAGCACGACCGGAAGCCGTCCGGCGGGGGCCGCAGCGGGGGCAGTCGCAGCGGACCAAGCTCGCATCGCCCTTCCGACAGCCGCGGGCATGACCGCGGCGGCGAACACCGGGAACCCTCCGGCCCGCGCAAGCGATAATCCTCATCCCGCCGGTCCATTGGACCGGCGGTTTTTCAATCTACAACCCGTGACGGCGTCGGAAGAATGGTGGAATTTCCATCGATGGAAAGCTCACCGCGTTGGTCCAACAACACGAAATTAATCGCCATGACGGCCGTCCTGGCCATGATCGGATTCTTCATCATCCGGTTCCAGATTCTGATCATGCCGCTGATCATGGCCGTCATCCTGGCCTACCTGCTCAATCCCGTCGTCACCGCTCTGACGAAGTATCTGCGGCTGTCTCGCACCATCGCCGTATTGCTCCTCTACGGAATTCTGATCCTTCTGCTGATCGGCCTGGTCGGCGGGGCCGGCTTCCTGCTGCAGCAACAGCTTTCCGGTGTTCTGGCAACCGTGCTGGATTTCTTCAACACCATCCCGGAGTGGATCGGAACTCTCTTTGTCCGGCCGGTCGTCATCGGGCCGTTCACCTTTGATCTATCGACCGTCAACGTCACGCTGCTTCAGGATGCGCTGCTGCCCACCGCGCGGGACGGGGTCGGGCGGATCACTGCATGGATGACCAGCGCCGCTTCCGGCGTGGCCTCCTTACTGGGTTGGACCACGTTCGCCTTCATTGTCGCCTACTACCTGATGCACGACATGGACGCGATGCGGCAAGGCCTGCTGCGGATTGTCCCGGAGAACTATCAAAAGGATGTTCGGCGGCTGCTGGCCGAACTCGCGCCGATCTGGAACGCCTTCCTGCGCGGGCAACTGCTGCTCAGTCTGGTCATGGGCGTAGCCATCGCTTCGATGATGACGCTTCTGGGTTTGCGCTATGCAGTCATCCTCGGGCTGCTGGCCGCCCTGGCGGAGTTCGTTCCCATCCTTGGCGCCAACGTGGTCGGCGTGACGGCGATCCTAACCGCATTTTTCCAACCGTCCAACTGGTTCGGCCTCTCCCCGATCGCGTACGCCGTCCTCGTCGGGCTCGGCGGGGGATTGATCCAGCAGCTCGAAGCCAATTTCCTGGTACCGCGGGTGATGGGAGACAAACTCAAGCTGCATCCCGCGATCCTGATCGTCGGCGCCCTGGTCGGGTTCACCCTGTTGGGGCTTCCGGGCCTTCTCCTGTCCGGACCGATTATCGCCACCGTGCGTCTTTTCGGAAATTATATGCATGCGAAGATGTTCAACCTGCCGCCCTGGTCCGACTGGGAGGAGGAGGATTTCCTCAGCGGCAAAACGCCGTCTGTGCGGATCCGCCCGGCGCGAGAATCCGATCAGCAGGATATGCTCGCATTGACCGAGCAGTTGCTGGAAGGGCGCGATGGGATCCCGCAGGCGCGGCCCGAGCGGTTGGCCGATCGGGAGGGGATTACGGCCGCGGCCGAGGCGGCGGGACGGGTGGTGGGAATTGCAAAATTATCCCGCCTGGGTCCGAAGGAGTTTTGGCTTGAGGGGTTGCGGGTGCATCCCGGATATCAGGGTTTGAAAATCGGGTCGCAACTCATTGAGCATTTAATAGGAGAGTGGAACCGCCGCGGAGGCGGCGTGATCCGCATGGCGGCCTCTTCGGAACGCGTGCAAGTCCACCACCTGTGCGAGCGTCTGGCATTCCGGCGTGTGGAAATTTGCCGCGGAATGGCGGCACCCGCCGGGCGCGGCGCCTGTGAGTTTCAGATCCTGACAGCGGCGGAGGCGCCGGAAGCGATGGCGCTTTGGAAGGAGAAATCCGCCGCCTGGGGAACGCCGCATCTCGTTAATGACGGCTGGCGATGGTGCTCCTTCACGGAAGATCGAATGGTCGAATATATCCGCCGGCAACGCGCCTGGTGGTGGCGGGAGCGGTCCGGAATCCTGCTGGCCTACGACTCCCCTCATGAGGATAAGCACAGTTTGGAAGTGGCCGCACTCGCCGCCCCGATTGAAAAACTTGCCCCGATGCTAAGCCAGTTGCGGGTGCTGGCAAAGCAGCAGGCAGCTGATCGGGCGGCGTGGGTCCTGCCCGATGATCCGACGGTTGCGAAAGCCGCCGCGCGCGCCGGCTTCGCATCGGCCTGGGATGCCCAGCTGTGGATCTTCGAGCGCACCGATCCGCCTGTGGTCCGGCCCCTAAAAAGAACGAGGGGTACGGCTGCAAAAATCACCAGAATTAGGAACCAAAACCGCCGCCGATAGGATAATCAATTATCGGCTTCCGTTTGTCCATAAAAAACGGTCCTCCCCTCTCGGCGGCTTCATCGATGGGTAGGATTGTTGACTGCGGACGGGACCGGCGGATTCATACATCTCCGCGGTATTCCGTCCGGGCAGTGATCGTGCCCCGGAACCATCCAGTAAATATTATAATCATGAGCAATTCCATGCTCCTATCGACGGCATCATGGCGATCCGGATGGCGAGATAAAGGAAATTCCTCAATCCATGGATAACTCCCCGCGTTGGTCCACCACGACAAAGTTAATCGTGATGCTGGCCGTTCTGGCCGCCGTCGCATTCCTGCTGATTCGTTTCCAGGGGGTGGTCGCGCCGCTCATCCTGGCCGTGATCCTGGCCTATCTGCTCAATCCGATTGTCACCGCGCTCGCCAAATACTCGCGCCTCTCGCGGACGCTGGCCGTTCTGCTGGTCTACATGGTCCTCATCCTGCTGGCGCTCGCCCTGGTCAGCGGCGCCGGGCTATTAATCCAGCAACAGCTCTCCGGTGTCCTCTCCACCGCGCTTACCTTCCTTAACAGTATCCCGGTTTTTGTCAGCTCGCTGTCGTCCAAACCGATTTCCCTCGGACCCTTCACCGTAGACCTATCCACGACCAATGCGAACGCGTTGCAAAACGCGCTCCTCCCAACGGCGCGGGATTGGATCGGGCGAATCACGAACTGGATGACCGGGGCCGCCTCCGAAGCGGCCACCACGGTGGCCTGGGCGGGATTCGTGTTCATCATTTCCTTTTACCTGATTCACGACATGAACGCGATGGAAAAAGGAATACTGCGCCTGGCTCCGGACGAATATCAGAAGGACGCCCGGCAGTTGCTGGCGGATCTCGGCCCGATCTGGAACGCGTTCCTGCGGGGGCAATTGATGCTCAGCCTGATCATGGGATCGGCATTCGCGCTGGTGATGAGCCTGCTCGGATTGCGCTACGCCCTGATCATCGGTTTGATGGCCGCCTTGATGGAATTCGTGCCCGTCATCGGCCCATACCTCACCGCCGGCACGAGTATCCTGGTCGCTCTTTTCCAGCCTTTCAATTGGATGGGGTTTTCCCCGACGGCGTATACCCTGAGCGTCGCCGCCGCGGCGCTTTTGCTGCAACAATTGGAAGCCAATTTTCTCTCTCCCCGGGTTATGGGGCGGCAGTTGCGGATGCATCCGGCGATCCTGATCACTGTAGCGTTTGTCGGCGCGAGCCTCATGGGGATTCCAGGCCTGCTGCTTTCGGGGCCGATCCTGGCCACCACGCGCCTGCTCGGCCGTTACGTGCGCGCGAAAATGTTCGATCTGCCGCCCTGGCCGGATCGGAAGGCGGCAAGTCCGAACGCCTCCGGCGAGAATCCGGTTTCTTGCCGTCCGGCGCGGGAAGCCGATACCCCGGACGTTCTCGAAATGACCGCGCGGGTGTGGGAGGGGCATGATTATGTTCCGCAGGCGTGGAGCGGATGGCTGGGCGACCGCGTGGGAATTCTGGCCGCGGCGGAGTGGAAGGGCAAAGTGGTGGGAATCGGCAAATTGACCCGGCTGGCGCCGGGTGAATGGTGGATCGAAGGATTGCGGGTGCATCCGGATTATCAAGGGAGGAAAATCGGCTCGCAAATCTTCGAGTATCTGCTGGAGGAGTGGAAGGAACGCGGGGGCGGCGCAATCCGCCTCGCCACTTCCTCGGAGCGCGTTCAGGTCCATCACTTATGCGGCCGGCTGGGATTCCAGCACAGCGAAACCTTCCGAATCATGTCCGCTTCGCCGAGAAGCAGCGGGGAGAGCGCATTTGAATTAATCAGCGAGGCGGATGCCCCGGCCGCGTTCGCGCTCTCGAAGAAGGTCCGCTTTACGCGCTTCGCCTCCGGGCTAGTAAACACCGGCTGGCGGTGGAGTGAGCTGACGGAAGAGAGAATAAGGGAGTTTGCCCGGCGCGGACGCGCCTGGTGGTGGAAGAACCGGTCCGCGGCCCTGATGCTTTTCGACTCAGACCGCGAGAACCAGCCGGGATTGGAGATTGCTGCGGTTCTCTCCCCGGCCGCACAGTTGACGGCGATGCTCGGGCAGGCGCGGCGTCTCGCCGCCCTCGCGGGCGCGGAGCGGTTGGCGTGGGCGATGCCAAATCTTCCCGCCGCTGCGGAAGCGGCCCGGCGCGCCGGCTTCACGCAGGAATGGGACGGACAGCTTTGGATATTCGAACGGCCCTCTCCGCAGGCCGCCGAGCAAACAGCGGTTCTCGCGCAAATCGATCCCGGCCGGCAAGGGCGGACGGCCCGACATCCAAGAAAGGCGAAGGGCGGCAATGTCTGATTCTCCTGAAATTCACACTGAAACACTCGCCGAGACGGAAAATTATATGGTCTACACCGCGGAAGAGCCCGACGGCGAGACGACGTGGAACGTGGAACTCGGAACGGCCACGCTGCATTTCTTCCGCGAAGAATGGCTGGAGTTCCTCGAACTCGTTTCCCAGGTCAAACCGAAAAAATGAAGGTTGATACGGGAGGTCGCACGGCAATTGAGAGACCGGCCTCGAAGAATCCACGCCTCCTGCAGCGGGGGACCGTTCATCCCGCGCAAGCGGGGTAAACGGCATGCGTTACCTCGCGCGGTTAGCCCCGGCTTTGGTTGTCACCTTATTGGCGGCGGGATATTTAGGGTGGGTGCTGATTACGGGGGGAAACGATCCGCGGATTTTCGCGAACATCGGCACGCAGTTTAGCGTTCTCAATCCCTCCGGCACGGAGGGATACGATGGGCAATTCAACTATTACATCGCGCTGGATCCGAATCCGGAGCAGGTAAAACCGCACCTGGACGTGCCGGCGTACCGCTACCAACACATTCTGTACCCCTTGCTGGCGAGGTTCCTCGCCCTGGAAAATGCGGAAGCAATCCCCTGGACGCTGGTCGGGATCAACCTCATTTGTCTGGCCTGTTTATGTTTCATCACCGGCGACCTCCTGGTCGAGCGCGGGGCCAGCCGCTGGGGGGCTCTCGTTTTTGGATTGTGGTTCGGTGTAATTCTTGGCGTGCGGTTGGATCTTTCCGAGCCGCTGGCCCTGCTCCTGGTCGTGGCCGCCCTGCGGATCGCGGGTCCCCAACTCGACCGGCGGATCATCCCCGCGGCGCTGCTGCTTGCTCTGGCGATGCTCTCCAAAGAGACCGTGATTCCCTTCCTGCTGGGATGGGCGGCATGGTTGATTTTGCAGCGCAAGATCGGCAAAGCCGTCTGGATCGCCCTCGCTTTGATTCCGTATCTCGGGCTGCAGGTTTGGCTTTGGTCAGTGTTTGGATCGCCGGGGTTGGGAAGCGGCGGCGCCGGGGCGACACCCTTCGAGTGGATCCCCTTCGCCGGTCTGTTTCGCGTGGCGGGAGTGAACCTCCGCATCTTCGCGGCGCTCTTCGCGCTCTACCTGCCGGGTTTGTTAATCCCCGCCGTCTACGGCTTGTGGGCGCCGCTCGTGGATCTCATCCGCAGGCGGACCAGCGCGGAAGGCTGCCTGCTGTTCCTTAACGCGCTGATGGTCGCCTTCGCCCCCTTCTCCACATTTCGGGAGCCGCTCGGAATCGTGCGCCTGGCGTGCGGATTAATTCTTTGCCTGTGGCTCTACACCGCCGCGAAAAAAATCCGATGGTGGAACATGTTTAGTTTGATTGGACTAGTGTATCTGCTGTTTATCTTGATTTAACCGCCGACACCCGCGTTGTCCGGTTTCTCTACAATCCTTCCAGACCCCAATAAAATTGATTTCCTCCCTCGCCGCGCAAAATATACGGGCCGCGCACCCTGCGCAGCCCGTCAACATCAAATACTCTTAATAGTGCGGATGGCTTCTTCCTGTTGCAGCGCCTATTTTTCCTCGGCGGCCCAGAACCGCCACACCGCCAATGCAAAGAACAGCAATGCGTAGCCCGCCAGGACCGCAACCGGGATCAGGACCGAGGAAAATCCCAACCCACGCGCGACGATGTTTTTAAATCCGTCCATCGCCCAGGCAACCGGCGAAGCGTGGCCGATCATTTGAAAAGTTGCGCCGGTATATTCGAGCGGCATCCACGCTCCGCCCAGGCCGGAGAAGACAAACATCGGAATCATCACGAGAATGGTCGTCTGTTCCTCTGACTTGGCAAAGACCCCAATCAGCAGGCCGAGCGCGGAGATGCACGCCGCCGCAGCCGCGGCCACCAGCAGCGTCGCCGCCGGTACGCGCAGGTAGTCCACGCCCAGGAAGATCCTACCGAACAGCATCAGGACGAGAAATTGACCGAAGATCAGCGCGAACATCGCTAGGTAATGCCCGACCAGAATATGCACCCGGGACGTGGCCGTTGTAAGCAGGCGCTGCAACGAACGCGATTTGCGTTCGGTGACGATGACCGTCGCGGCGGCCATCAGCCCGGCGATCGCAAACTGGAGCATCATACCCGGCGAGCTGTTCTCCGCCGACATCGCGTTCGAATTCTGAACCTTGACTGCGGCGCTTGCCGTCTGATCCAGACGGATGGGCGGGTTTTGCCACGCCGCCAGCGCGGCGGCAAGGGCGGGATCGAAGGCCGTCAGGTCGGAAGAGGTTTGCGCGGCGATCTGCGCGATGCGGGCCGCGCTCGTCAATCGCTCGAGCGTGCTCAGCACTTCATTTTGGACAGTCGACGTCGCCGGCTTGGAGGGATCGCCGATCATGGCGGATTTCAACGGTTTTCCGTCCAGGATCGATTGGCCGAATCCGGCCGGAAGGATCACCGCCGCGGCCAGTTTTTCATCCGCCACCAGCTGATCCAGGTCCGCGGCCGAGCGTTCCGCATTTTGATCCAGGCGGATAACGGTCGACCCGGTGAGCAGTTGCTCGAGCTCGCCGCTGAGCGCGGAATGATCTTGATCGAGAAACCCGACCGGCAGGCGGGCATCCGCCGTGCTCTGGCTGGCGCCGCCGAAGGCAATCGCAAAGAAAAAGGTGAAGGCAATCGGCATGATCAGCAGGAACAACAACGTCTTGCGGTCCCGCAGGATCTGCACAAGGTCTTTTTGGGCAATATCCAGGATTCGATTCATCGCATCCTCCTACGCGTACCGTTTTTGAAAGCGCATGGCGCCGACGGCGAACAGGACCGCGCCGATCACCAGGAGCGCGACGACGGTGAGCAGGACGTCGCCCAGGGCGACCCCGTTCATCGTCTGGATCAGGCCGCGCACGGCCCAGCCTTGCGGCACGAACAGCGAGACCGTATCGAGCGCGCCCGAGGTTGAAGTCCCCCCGGTGAATATTTTCGCCATGCCAAGCATTCCCGTGGCGGTGACCACGCCGCCAAAGACCACCGAAGCCTGCTTGGAATTTTTCAGAAGCGACATCAAAAATACTCCGAAAGCGGACGCGGCGGCGATCGAGCCGAGGATGACCAGCGCCAGCGGGAGCACGGCGCCCCAATCAATTCCGAAGATCAGCCGGCTGAGAATGACCATCACGATCATCTGCACGCCGACCGTGAGAATCACCGCGAGGAGTTTTCCACCCAGAATGGTGGATTGGGATGTAGGCGTGGTGAACAGCCGCGGCAACGTTCCTTCCTCCTCCTCGCGCAGGATGGATTGGGCGCAAGAGGCGCCGGTGAAGAACGCGTAGAAGACGGTCATTCCCGCCATGATCAAACCGACGATGGCGCTGATCGGATTGGACGGCGTCTTGACGGCGGCGGGGACATGGACCTCCAGCAGCGAAGCCGCGGCATCCCCCGCGGGGGACGCGGCCAGGTAGGCCTGGAGCACCGAACCGATCTGTTTCGGATCGGAGCTTCCGGTTTGTTTGGCGACGACGTTCACTGCGATTTTTGCGCCCGACATCCCGTCCAGGAACTGCGACAGGATGGACTTCACGATCGCCGGACCGAGGGAAAGGGTCGGATCCTGATAGAGTTCGATCGCCGCCTGGCCGGAGAGATTGGAAAACTGTTCCGAGAAGTCGGCCGGGATGATGATCGCCACGCCGGCCGCTTGCTTGTCGACCGCGGCTCGGGCGGCGTCGGCGCTGCCCGCCGTTGTCACTTTCATCAGATTCTCGAACCCCTTGCCTTGCAGCGTTGTCAGAATCAGATCGCCCATCGAAGCGGCGCTTCCGACGGGGAATTGCGACTTTACGGCGTCGAAGCCCGGGCCGCCGCGGTCTAGATTGGCGACCACCACCTTTGTCGCCGGCAGGGAGAAGCTATTTCCAGTTTTCCCCTGGCTTCCGAACATGAAGTAGAACATCCCTCCCATCAGCAGCGGAACCCCGAACATAAACATCAGGGCGAAATAACTGCGGAAGGAGCGGGTCATATCTTTGAACGCGATATCGAATAGTTTCATTTCTGCCTCCCTGTCCCGCTTGCGCCATTCGAGCATAGCCGCAGCGAGAAAAAAATTCCTTGGCGCTTCAGCGCAGGAGCCACTTGGGCAATTTCTCCTGCTGGAAAAAATTCAGCTTTGGACCGGAGTCCCTCGCCTGGCAAAAGCGGGGCTAGTCGCGCAGCGCGCGGCCGGTGAGGTGCAGGAACACGGATTCCAGGTTCGGTTCCTGGATGTTGACGGAGGTAATCCGCACCCCGCGCGCGGCGGCCGCTTCGAACAGGCGCGGCAGAACCCGGTTGCTGTCGTCGGCCAGGATCGAAAGCGTTCCATCCTCGGCGGTCACCTTTTGCACGCCGGGAACCGATTTCCAATTGTCCATCACCTTGGCGGATTCGGCGTTGATGGTGACGGTGATCCGGTCCATCGCTCCGACGATCCGGACCAGCTCTTCGTTCGTTCCGCCGGCGATGACCTTGCCGTGATCCATGATGGCGATGTGGTCGGAAAGCTCCTGGGCCTCTTCCATATAATGGGTGGTATACAGCACGGTCATGCCGTTGTTCTTCAGGGCGATCACGTTATCGAGGATGCTGCGCCGCGACTGCGGATCGATGCCCACGGTCGGTTCATCCATGTAGATGATTTGCGGTTTGTGCAGCAGGGCCACGCCGATGTTCACCCGGCGCTTCATTCCGCCGGAATATTTTTTGAGGAAATCGCCGGCCCGGTCCGTCAAACCGATCACCTCGAGCACCTCGGCCACGCGCGTCGCGAGCTCCGCGCCGCGCAGGCCGTACATCTTGCCCCAGAAATTCAGGTTCTCGCGCGCGGTCAGGTCCTCGTACAGCGCGATCTCCTGCGGAACAACTCCCAGCACCGACTTCACTCCCATCGGATCCTTGAGGATGGAATGACCCATCACCATGGCGTCGCCGCCGGTGGGATGCAGCAAGCAGGAAAGCATCGAAAGCAGGGTGGTTTTTCCCGCCCCGTTCGGGCCGAGCAGGCTGAAGATTTCCCCTTGGCGAACCTGGAAGCTGGCGCCGTCCACCGCTTTCACTTCGCCGAAGGACTTATAAAGATTCTGTACTTGAATTGCGCTATCCATGATCTCCGCTCCTTTTATCGATCCAACTGATTGAATTTCTTTGCAGGCGGTCAACTTGCTCCCGGAAAAACCATTGTATTTAATATACGTACGAACTGAATATCTGTTCTGATTCCCGCGACCGACCACGACCCAACCATGCCAGATACACGGCGGTTAGGTAGATCAGCCGGATACTCGGCCGGTCGAGCGGCGGAGCCGCGGGATACCGGGGACGGCGCCGGGCAGCCAGTCAATGTTCGTCCATTTGCTTTTTTGATATCAGCCTTCCGCCGGTCCATGCAAGGTTTGCATTTTTCAGAGAGCACCAACCTATGGCTCAAAGGCGCCATCATGATAACCGGTCCGCAGCCAAGGATTTTGGAAATCCATTGAAGCGTCTAAGGATGATCAAGACGGAAATCATTGAAAGACCGGCCGAGAACAGGATGAACGACCAAATCGCAAAAGGTCCGACCATCTGCTGGATGGCGAAGAAGTCGCCTCGATCGCCAGTAAGAAAAGCGATGGGCTCGCAGACGAAGTCGAAGGCCGGCCTGAGACAGAGAAACATGAAAACAAATCCCACCACAAAAGGGTTTCTGGAGAAACCTTTTTGCAGAATGAACATGACCGCAATGAGACAAACGATATCCAATAGATACGGGGAAGCCGAAAACACAAGTTGCTGCCAATTCTGTGTGATTCCGCTGGGCGTGATCCACGCTCGACCGAACTCGCCAATCCAGAATTGTGGAATAAGCCTGTAGTTCAGAACCTTGCCTCCCGCTAAATACAATCCAACGACATGGCTTAACTCATGCACAATCGCGTAAGTCAGATACCATCCCAGGGGTATGATCAAGAGCGCAAGGACAACCGAGGGCAGAGGCCAGTTCCCCCTGAGGTACAGAACAATCAGGGGCGCGACGACAACGAGCAAGATTTCAAGGGTAATCAGAATTTCTTTTTGCATTGGGTAACCTCGTCGGCGAAACTCTACAAAAGCTGGCCAGGATTTTTTTGCGATTGACCAGGGCCGCTTTTTCATCGCGCACGGCTTCACGCCTTCCCCCTGCCCGTCGAAGCGATCCCCCGCCCTCTGATTTGCACCTGTCAGCATATCCGGTTCCATCCCGGATCGCATCGTCCGTTGGGTTTGGACTACCCCGTCCATTCGGACACTGTCCGTCCGGACAATGGAAGCGGTTGTTCCCCGGAGTAAAATAAGCGCATGAAGAAAAACCGCCCCCTGAATTTTCATTGGATCGCCTCGTGGTATCCGGTCTCGGAATCGCCGTTCATGCTGTTCCTGACCTGCATCTTTGCGTTCATTTATGTCTGGACCATCGCCTCCACGCCCCGCTTGCGGGCGCCCGGCCTGCTGATGGCGTTCACTTTCCTATTCATCCTCCACCTGGGATTGCATTGGCTGATCATCTGGTGGATAAAACATGAAGGAAGCCTCTGGCTTTACCTCGGAATCCAAACGGCGCTGGTTTTCACGCTCTCCGCGCTGGCCGCGTCGATCGGCCCGCTCCTGGGGCTGTATCTCGGCTTAGTGGGGGTCTCGGTGGGAATGCTGCACTCGGCGCGCCGCATCGCGATCGGTGTGCTGGGAGTGCTGTCGGTCTCGGCGGTCAATTATTATTTAATCACCCGGGGAACGGGGATGGCATGGTGGGCGTTCGCGATCATCCCGATGGCCGTTTTCGTCGTGATTTACGTCGTGCTGTACTCGCGCCAGAGCGCGGCGCGCGAAAAAGCTCAGCGGCTCGCCCTGGAACTTGAGGCGGCCAACCGCCGCTTGACGGAATATGCCGATCGGATCGAGGACCTGACCCTGGCGAGCGAACGCCAGCGCATGGCCCGCGAACTGCACGACACCCTGGCCCAGGGATTGGCCGGCCTGGTGCTGCAGCTCGAAGCCGCGGATTCCCATTTGAGCGGCGGCCGGCCCGATCGGGCGCAAACGATCATCCAGCAGGCGATGACCCGCGCCCGCGCCGCGCTCGCCGAATCCCGCCGCGCGATCGACGGTCTGCGCGGCCGTCAGCCCGACGATCTGACGGAGGCGATCCCGGGCGAGGTCGAGCATTTCATTTCCTCCACGGGAGTCCCTTGCGCGCTGAACATGTCCCTTCCCGAATCCCTGCCCGAAAAGGTCCGGGATTTTGCCTTCCGGACCGTCGCCGAGGGCTTGACCAATATCGCCCGCCACGCCCGGGCGCACCAAGCCCGAGTGTCCATCCGGAGCAGCGCGGATGCCCTCGAGATCGAGATCGGCGACGACGGGATAGGCTTCGATATCGCCCGCGACGCGGAACGCATGGGTCATTACGGGTTGACCGGTCTGCGCGAACGCGCCCGGCAGGCCGGGGGAACGCTCGAGATCGAAAGCGGCGCTGGCAAAGGTTCGACGCTGAAAGCGCGAATCCCGATTACGAAATAGCGATAGAGCCACCCCATCCCTCCACCCCTCTTCCCTCCTCCCTTCCCGTGATACGGCTTGTCCTCGAGCGCCTGTCCTGAGCGAAGTGAAGGAAAGCGAGGGGAGACGGGAGGAGGGGGAAGATCCGCAGTCTGAATGTAAAAGCACTCTTGGGGGAGGAAGGATGGGATGGCTTCGGCAACGGTCATCCTCTTTTAAAATATGGTATCCTTCCTTTCCGATGACCATCGAATCCGCACACGACCTCTCCGTTCGATTAATCGATAATATCGATCTTGTCATTTACGGCAAACGCAGCGAGATCGAGCTCGCCGTCGCGGGGCTGCTCGCCCAGGGGCACCTGCTGATCGAAGATGTTCCCGGGGTGGGCAAGACGATGCTGGCCAAGTCCATCGCCCGCTCGCTCGGGTGTTCCTTCAACCGGCTGCAATTCACGCCCGACATGCTTCCCAGCGACGTCACCGGCGTCTCGATCTGGAATCCGCAGGCGCGGGAATTCGAATTCCGGGCCGGCCCGGTGATGGCCGAGATTGTCCTGGCCGACGAGATCAACCGCGCCACCCCCAAGACCCAGTCCGCGCTGCTGGAGGCGATGGAAGAACGCCAGGTGACGGTGGACGGGATAACCCACGCGCTGCCGGAACTTTTCCAGGTGCTGGCGACGCAGAATCCGATCGAGCACGAGGGCACCTTCCCCCTTCCCGAAGCCCAGCTGGATCGCTTCCTGATGCGGATCAGCCTGGGGTATCCGCCGGCGGCGGAGGAGGAACGCGTGGTCGAAAGCCAGCAACTCCGGCATCCGATCGAAAGTCTCGCCCCGATCGCCTCCGCGGCGGAAGTGGTGGAGGCGCAAAAGACGGTGCGCGAGGTTCACGTCGAACCCGGCATCCGGCGCTATTTGGTGGATCTGGTGGGACGCACGCGGTCTCTGCCCGACGTGCACCTCGGCGCGAGTCCGCGCGGCAGCCTGGGACTCGCCCGCGCGGCGCAGGCGCGCGCCGTCATCGCCGGGCGGGATTACGTGACGCCCGACGACATCAAAGCCGTTACCCAGCCGGTGCTGGCCCACCGCTTGCTGCTTTCCCCGTCGGCCCGGCTCAAGGGCATCGCGCCGAGGACGCTGATCGAGGATATCGTCGCCGTCACGCCCGTGCCGGGAAATCTGTAAAAAAATAAACGCCCCGAATAATAAATATGGATCCCCAAAATAAACCCGTTCGCCCGGAGCTAAAGCTCCGGGCTTTCAACCGCGCCGGGTAAACCCGGCTTTACATCATTTGGTTTACCGGGTTTTTTATTTCCTCGATAGATACATATTCCAGCAAATGCAATCGTTGATAGTAACCAACCATCGGATGATATTTTTAAAGCCCGGCTTTTAGCCGGGCACCGTAAATAGTTCGGGGTTTTAGCCCCGGGGAATTATCTTCCACTTATCGGTTATCACGGACCTCCCTACGCCCCGCCGAACCGGCGGATAAACCACGTTTTCACCCCTTGCGTGAGGACCACGTACGCCAGCAGCATCGCTCCCAGGATGGGCCAATACATCGCCGGGAGCGGGATAAACCCGAGCGCGGGAGCCAGCGGCGAGACGGTCAGCCACGCCCCAACCGCGACGATGGCGAGCGAGGTGGCGATCAACGGCAGCCGCACTATCCTACAACAAAAATAATATTTATGGAATCGGATTGCCGTTCATCCGACGACGCCCGGGGGTCGCCGGCCGCTCGACTCTTCACGATCGTTTTCCGGCCAGGAGAAAAACAGGGAGGGCGGCCAGCTGAGCCGCAACGGAAAAGACGATCAACGCCGGAAGAGAGACCTCATACAGAAGGCCCATCACCGCGCTTCCAAGAAACCAGGCCGCCCCGAAGCCGGTGTCGAACACGCCGTAAGCCGTGCTTCTCTTTTCCACGGGGGTCACGCCGGTCAGCGCGGCTTTGAGCAGCGAATCCTGCGCCCCAATCCCGATCCCCCACAATACCATCCCGATCAACGCGAAAGACAAGCCGCCCAGGAAAACCAATGGTGCGAAAAACGCGGCGAGGAAGAACGCCAGCACAAGCGTGAAGACGCCGAGCCGGTCGTAGAGTCCGCCGAACACCAGCGCAGCCAGGGCGCCGGTCGCCATCGCGACGGCGTAGAGCAGCGGAGTGGCGACGACCGATACGCTGCCCGCCTTCTGAAAGTGGAACGCGATCAGGGAGAAATCCGCGAATCCGGCAGCGATTAACCCCCCAGCCGCCAGATACAACCAATAGGCGCGCGAAAAACCCTTCGCCTGCAGCGGGACTGGCGCGCGGTTATCCAATTCCTGCGGCCGCGGGAACCACAGCCGGGCGATGGTCAGTGTTATCAGGCAGAGCAGCGCCGAAACAAGCAGTACGGCAAACCCCTCGCGGTATCCTCCGCGCAAATAAAGAACCAGCGCTACGATCATTGGCCCGATAGTCGCTCCGCCCTGATCCATCGCCTCGTTGAGTCCGAACACCCAGCCGATTCCCATCTTCCCGCCGGTGTAGGAAAGCATCGTTTCCACCGAGGGACGGCGGATGGCGCGCCCCGTCCGTTCTGCAATCATCAGCGCCGCCGCCGCCGGCCAGGATCCGGCCAGCGCGAGCGCCGGCACCGCCAGCATGTTGATCGCATACCCTAGGAAGGCAACCGCCCAATAGCGGTGTGTTTTATCCGCGAGGTATCCCGTCACCGAGCGTAGTGCGTATCCGGCGAACTCGCCGAAGCCCGCCACCGCGCCGACCCACGCCGCGCTCGCCCCCAGCATTCCGAGAAACGGACCGGTGATGCTGCGCGCTCCCTCGTAGGTAAGGTCGGCAAACAGATTGACCAGACCGATGAGCAAAACAAACCGCAAAGCCGTGGATTTGGAGAGGATTTTTGTCATGGCAAAACCTCTCTGATATTTTTCCCGTAGCCGGGACGGCCCGTCCCGGCTACATTCTTTTTCACTATATTTATCGGAACAGACCATCCGGCTACATTCTATTTCGTCTCCGCTTCACATCCTCTTGGAACATTTCTGGATTTTATTCTACAACTCCCGCGATTAACGGATTGTCAGAATCCGCCCGGCCAAGGTTTTTTCCGCCGCCGTCCTTGACGCCCCTCTCGTTTCTTGCCATCCCATCCTCCCTCCCTAATCCCTCCCTCCTTCCCGTATCACGGGAAGGAGGGAGGGGGAGAGGATTCCATGTTTGCAGGAAATCATTCTTTGGGGAGGGTAGATGGGGCGGTCACCCGCGGCCTCAAATTCAATCCGTTGCCCCGATCGGCGGATTCCATCGCAGCATCCTAAGGCGTTTGGAATTTGTTTCCAACCTCCCGCGTCCTTGACGCCCTATCTCCCTCCTGTATAATCCGACCACGATCCGCGCAAAGAGGCGCCCGCTTGCGTCCACGCTCCGGTGAACGCCCGGCGCGGGATTGCTTCACGGAGAAAGCCATGCTCGATATCAACTACGTCCGGTCCCATCCGGAGGAAATCCGCAAATCCCTGCGCCAGCGCAACACCGACGCGCCGCTCGACCTGGCGCTCGACGCCGACGCGCGCCGGCGGACGCTGCTGGGCGAGGTGGAAACGCTCAAAGCGGAACGCAACGCCGCGAGCAAGGAAATTAGCAAGCTAAAGGATTCGACCGAGCGCGAATCTAAAATCGCCGAGATGAAAAAGGTCGGCGACCGGGTGGCGGCGCTGGACGAGGAAGTGCGCCAAGTCGAGGACGAGCTGCACCGGGCTCTTTCCGCGATCCCCAACCTGCCCGACCCGCGCACCCCCATCGGCCGCGACGAAAGCGAAAACGTCGTTTTGCGGACCGCGGGGGAAATAAAACAATTTTCCTTCGAACCCAAGGCGCACTGGGACCTGGGGCCGGCGCTGGGGATCATCAACTTCGAACAGGGCGCGCGGATGACCGGCACGCGCTTTTACGTCCTGCACGGCGCGGGGGCGCGGCTGCAGCGCGCGCTGATTTCCTGGATGGTCGACCTGCACGTCCGCCAAGGATACCGGGAAGTGTACCCGCCTTTCATGGTGCGCGGCGACGCGCTGTTCGCCGCGGGCCAGCTCCCGAAGTTCGCCGACAACCTCTACCACGACGCGGAAGAGGATCTGTGGATGGTGCCCACCGCCGAGGTGCCGCTGACCAATTTGCACGCCGGCGAAATTCTGGAAGCGGACCGGCTCCCGCTGTGGTACACCGCCTACACCGCCTGCTTCCGGCGCGAGAAGATGGCCGCCGGGCGCGACGTGCGCGGGATCAAGCGCGTCCACCAGTTCGACAAAGTAGAGATGTATAAATTCTGCCTGCCGGAAACCGCGGACACCGAGCTGGAGAAGATGCTCGCCGACGCGGAACAGACCTGCGCGGAATTGGGGTTGACCTACCGGGTGAAGGCGCTCTGCACGGGCGATCTCGGCTTCTGCGCGACGCGCACCTTTGACGTCGAGGTGTGGGCGCCGGGCGCGGGGGAATGGCTGGAGGTTTCATCGGTAAGCCATTGCGGGGATTTTCAAGCGCGCCGCGCCGGGATCCGCGTCCGCCGCGAAAAGGGCGCGAAGCCGGAGCTCATCCATACGCTCAACGGCTCAGGGCTGGCGCTGCCGCGGACAATGATTGCAATTCTGGAAAATTACCAACAAGAAGATGGAACCATCGAGATTCCCGAGGCGCTGCGGCCGTTGATGGGGGGAATGAAAGCGATAGAAAAAGAAAAATAGAGGGCGGTCGAAGTTTCAGCGTATCATATCAAACGATCACCAGATATTACCAAGCCCGCCTTCGCGGGCTTTTTGCACTCGTTCAATGATTTCCGCTCGTCCATCCCATCCTCCAACCCCTTTCCCCTGCCTCCTTCTGTGATACGGCCTGTCCTCAAGCGAAGCGAGGGGAGAAGGAGGAAGGGGATTAAATGGTTCGATCTGCTCAGGGAGGCCATATAGGGGTAGGAGAATAGTATGGTAAGGGAATTTAAAAAATAAGAGCGGCTCAAACGAGCCGCTCTTATTTTTTTTCGATTGTTCTCCCTCAATCTAGGATCATCCACAAGTCGTGATCAGGCCGAAGATCGAATTGAACGGCGGCGTGCAGTACAGGTTGGCGCTATCGAAGAGGTATCCACCAACCAGAACGATGATGCAGAGAAAGATAATCACCAGGAAGCAACCAAGCCACAGCGGAAATCCCCCCTTCTTGGCCGGCGCAGGGGCTTGCGGCGCGTACTGCGGCTGGGGTGCGGGAGGAGGAGGCGCCGGCTGGCGCGTGGCCGCCTGCCCCCGTCCGGGCGCCGCCACCGTGGGCGCCGCTCCTTCGCCTTGGAAGGAGAGCATCACATTTTCGCCGAACCCCACCTCGTCACCGGGATTGAGCTGGCGCGGAGAGGAGATCCGCTGGCGGTTGATGAACGTTCCATTGGTGGAGCCGAGGTCCTCCAGGAGGAACGTCGCACCGCGCCGCGAGAGGCGGGCATGGTTGCGGGACAATTCCGCATCCTGGATGACGATATCGTTGGTGGCTTCGCGGCCGATGCTCATCGAATCCATGTTGAGTTCGAACACTTTGCCGGGGTTGGGCCCCGCGCTCATTACCAGACGATATTTTTCGCCGGACATAATCTCCTCCTGGGATAGGGGATACTCGGAGTGTACAACCGCTTCCGCGGGAAGTCAAACGCGGAAGGGTTCGAGCGAGTCTATCGAGACCTGTCAGGTCTTGAAGGCCTGACAGGTCTATTGCCGACCTCAACGGAAGACCACCGAAACAATTTCGTGCCCCTTCACGGCAAAGCTCACTTCGCCTCCGCGCCCGGTCCGCAGCGCGCCGGTTCGTTCCTCCGCCAGGTTGGCCCGCTCGGCTCGGGCGAAGACGCGCCACGGCCGGACCCGCGCGCGAATGGCTTCGCCGGTTGCATTCCAACCGCGAACGAGGAGTCCGCGTCCGTCCGCGGTCCTTTTGATCGCGCTGATCTCGAACGCCGGCGGCGTCGCCTCCACAAACGATCCTTCCGCCGGAAGAGATCCTCTATGCGCGCCGGTTTCCGCCGCGCGCAGCGGCGATTCAAATGCGCGCGCCTCGCGCGACGCCGCGAGCCAATCCCCGTCGTGGGGGATGATCGCATAATCGAACGCCCACTCACCCTGCATCTGCGCACCCGGCAGCGGCAGCATCGGCCCGGCGTGGCCCGTGCGCGAAGGGAAGTCGTCGCGCGAGAGCCAACCCACGCAGCGCAGCAGGGTAAGCGCGAGCTCGCGCCCTTGCACCACCTCCACTTCGGGCAGGCCGCGGTTGGCGATCATCAGCCCCCGCCGCGAGGTCGAAAGGTCGGTGAAATCGCGCTGCGGCGCTTCCGGCCGCCAGCGCTCCACCCAGTCCGAATCGTCGGCGGGCGGCCGGCTCTCGCGCTCGACCACTTCGAAATGTCCGTCGAACCGCGCGACGGGTTTCTCCGCCGAGGCGTCCTCCCCAAACGGGAAGTGAACCCGCAGGCGGTGATCCAGCGCGCGGTTGACGACCACCGTATGGATATCGGCGCGCGGCACTCCGTTCACGAGGGTGACGCGGGTGGTGATGGGAATGCGCACGGTCGCCTTGCCGCGGTTTTTGCGGTCTGCGGCAAGCATGGCCGGCGCGGCCATCTCCAAATCCACCTCCAGCGTTTGTTCCACCGCGGCCGGGCGCACGCGGACCGACCTCGGCCGGGCGCGGATGACAGAATCGCGCGCGGGGGGACAGTAGTTGTAACTGTCGCCGCAATCGCCCCCGTCGAGAAAACGGTTTAATCCGCGATAGGTTACGCCGCTGCGCTTGTCCAACAGACTCAGCGTCCCGTCGGCGGCGGCCGCCACCCGGAAAAATTCGTTTTCGATCGCCGCCGGTGTCCGCCGGGCGGTCAGTCTTCCGATGAAATATTTTCCGACAGCCGTCTGTGAAAACCGTATTCCCATGGGCATAAGCGCGCGCGCCAGCGGAGGAAGGAGGATCGGCGCCTGAGGCGCTGTGATTTTGTTTCGCAACCGGAAGGCTTTCCAACCGAAGCCGGGGATCCTCGGCGCGGCAAATACCACCTTGGCCGAGGCTTCGTTGCGCGCCCGGATGTGGTACTTGGCAATCGTCGCATCGGCCAGATATTCTCGGAAGCCGTCGGTCGCGCGCCGCCAGGCCTGCGGATCCGGGGCGGAATCCTCGGCCATGACGGCGTCCACCCGCAGCGTATCTCCCTCGCGGCGGAAGCGGACATCCCGCAGCGAAAGATTCCCTGCCCGCCCTTCGGAAAGATTGCCGACGATCCCGCGCAGGCTGGCGGGGTCCAGCACGACGTTGATCCATTCGGCCGTCGCGCCTCCCGCCGCCTGGTGGGGAATGATCACGCCGCGGGCGTCGGCAATTTCGAAGGCTTCCCATTCCGGAGGCGGATGCACCTCCGCCTCCACCAGGTCCGTGCGCGGGCCGGAGGTGGGATTGAAAACTACGATCGCGTGCGGGTCCGCCCGCGTGTCGACCGAAGCGGCGAGCGCCGCCAGGCTCGCGCGGACGACCTCGCCGCCGATCTGCTCGGCCTGGGTGAAGCGTGGCTTCATCTCCTCGTGAACCTCGTCGATCGAACAACCGCAGATCGAATCGTGCGGATGATTTTGAATGAGCAGCCGCCAGGCGGCATGCAGCGCGCCGGAGGAGTTGCGCACCAGTCCGTCAAAGGTGGCATCCTTCCTCCCGACGAGCGACGCAAACGCCGAGAACGGCTCCGCCCAGCGCTCGAGCAGCGTTTCGCACTCGCGGTTGCGCTGTTTGATCCACATCCGGGAGGAAAGCACACCGGGGAGAAGGTGGTGGCGCTTGGGGGAGCGCAACTCGCCCGCAACCTCCGGCAGCTCGAGCTTGCGGGAGCGAATCTCGGCGCTCACGGCCGCGAAATATTTCGGCAGGGTGGAATGAATCAACCGGTCGCCTTGCAGCTTTCCGGCGGCAGAGCGGATCGCGGCGGCGGTGTCGGGCGGCGGCGCCATATGGTCCGTGCCGTGCATGAGCAGCAAATCATGGACCGCCGAATGCGGCCGGAGCGAATCCCGCCGCGCGGCGGCCTCCCGCGCAAACAGCGCCGGGTCCGCCGTGGGCAGACCCGCGGCGTTGTCGTACCCATCGCGCAGGTACGCGGCCAGCACGCGCGAGCCGTCCGGCGATTGCCACCACAGCTCGCACGGTTCGTCCGAAAGCCCGCGCCGGAAGGCCGCCCATTCGATACCAAACCCGCGCAGAATCTGCGGCAACTGCCCAATATGGCCGAAGGGATCCGGCGTGTATCCCACCGGCAGGCGCGCGCCGAATTCTCGGCACAGCCGCGCCCCTTCCAGCAAATTGCGAATCGTGGACTCGGGACTTACGAGGAACTCGTCGGGCAGGATATGCCACGGACCGATGAGGATCCTGCCCGCGCGAATATAACTCCGGAGTTCCGCTTCGCGCTCCGGGCGTATCTCGAGGTAATCCTCCAGCACGATCGTCTGGCCGTCGAGCATGAAATATTTGTAGTCCGGATCCCGCGCCAGCAGATCGAGCAGGCCGTCGATCAGCCGGACGAGTTGGAGGCGAAAAGCCTGGTAGGGCTTGTACCATTCGCGGTCCCAATGCGTATGCGAAATAAGGTGAAGCGTAGTCATCAATCCTCCAGCCCCTCTTTGGTCCTCCCGCTTGCCAAAGGCAAATGGGAGGACAGTGGTTTTCAGGGAGGTCAACTTGCTGTCAGCGTGGAAAGAATCTCCTCCCAATACCTAAAGATCAACAAATGGCTTTCGCCCTCCAGAAAACGGGCGCGGCAATCGGGCAGCAGGCGGGCAATCGCTTGCCCCATTCCCACCGGCGCATCGGGATCCTGCATCCCATGCCAGAGGTGAACCGGCATTCCAATTTCTTCCAGCGCAAATCCCCACGGCCGGGTCAACAGAAATCCCTCCCAGGCGTGCCCAAGCAATCCCGCGCGGAATGCCTCGCGCGTGCTGTCGAGGCAAATCTGCAGCGCGCCCGGCATCGCCAGCATTGCATTATCCGGATTGGCCGGGTTGCGATGGTCCGGGTGGACATATTCCTCCGGGTGATCCCGGCCGCGCCGGAAAATAAAATACATGGCCATTCGGAAGAGGGGCCAGGGCAGCCTGCGGCCGAGCGTGAACCCGAGCCGGTTTTGCAGGATGATCCCGTCGAGCCCCGCTTTTGCGGATTGTTTTTGATTGATATCCGCAGGTGAACGCGGGGCGGGCGTACCGAGCGCGCCGACCGGGGCGAGGCCGGAGATCACGCCTGCGAACGTCAACCGAATTGGAATAAATGCCGCGCACGCCAGAACGTACGGCCCGCCACCGGAATGGCCGCAGACCGCAAAGCGCGCCAGCCCCAGCGCATCCGCGAGCGCGCTCACATCCGCCGGCCAATCGCAAATGCGGCGGCCGGGCTGGAAGGAAGATCCCCCATATCCCGGCCGGTCGACCGTGATCAACCGCACCCGCATCCGCGCGGTCAGATCATCCAGCGGAGGACGAAAGATGCGCGAGCCGGGAATGCCGTGAAATAGGAAGACCGGCTGGCCGCGCGGATCCCCATATTCGGCATAGGCCAGGCGCCGGCCGTCCTGTAGGACGATCGAAGAGTCCATTTGGAAGTTTCTCACTCCTTCTGACCCATCCCCCTACCCCTCCATTGTTAAATATACATTTTTGCTAATTCTTATCCCCTTCCCATGATGGGAAGGGGGAAGGGGCCAGGGGTAGGAGGTTAGGTCAGTCTCCATTTCACAATCGCACCTTCTCCATAGTCAACACCCGCGCCTCCTCCATTGCCGCGGCGCGAATGCGGACCGGGAACCGGTTATGCAGCGGGCTGAGGCGCGCGCCCGCGGCCGAAGCCGCCCAGATCAACCAGACCACCGGACGCAGGCTGCCGGTCATATCGACCGCTTCCTTTAATTCACCGAGCGTCCCGTCGTCCCACCCGCCCGCCAGGCCGTAGAGGAACATGTAGACCGGGAACGACGGCAGGATCGCGATGAAAAAGATCAGCATACTCGTCACCTGATCCCCCCGCCAGAGCAGAACTGCGATCCCGCGCAGGAGCAGCCAATGCGCCGCTCCCGCCAGAAGCGGCGCGGCGATCGACTGGTAGAGGTAGATCTTCTGTGGAAAGCACAGTTTGTGGTTGACAACAAACGCGCTCAAGCCCTTGGCCAGCAGGCCGATGAAGTAGGCGATGATCAGCGCGGGCACCTGGAAGAAAACCAGCAACACGAACAGCAAGAAGATCCGCGTGGATTGCTCGCCGATAGTGAGCGCGGTTTTCAGGTAGGGCTTGTTCGACCCGAGCTGGACGATATCCCCCACCCACGAAACGTATTGAATGGCACCCCAGAAAGCCAGCGGCACCACGTACAACGCCGAGCGGTGGAATTCCGGTCCGGTCGCACCGAGCAGAAAGCTCGGCGCCACCGCCAGCAGGACCGCGCCGATAAACGCGCTGATCAGCCCGCCCCACTTGTAGGTGATCGCTGCGTAATACGTGGAGAGAATCCGCTTCCCGTGCGAGACGGATTCCGAGATCGCCGCCATCACGCCGTCGGTGAGCGTTTGCAGCACCTGGTACGCGAACAGGAAGTTCTGCGCCAACACCCAGTTGCCCCAGATCTCAGCATAATTGACCAGCCGGCTCTGGGTGATCCAGATTTCCGCGGCCTGCCCCGCGGACCAGGCCGCCGAGGCGAGCATTTCGAACACGCCAAATCCGAAGCCCTTGCGTACGACCTCCCAGTCGAAATGCGCCAGGAACAGCACGCCGGCGTTGTATCCGAGCCGCCGATAGATCGCCAGCCCCAGGAGGAACGTAAATAACTCAGCGGCATACGCGGCGACCCCCAAGCCCAGCAGCCCGCCCATCGATCCGCCGAAGGCCGGGTGTCCCCGGCCCCAGGCGTAGAACAGCGCGACGAACACCGGCTGGACCAGGACCGGCATCACCACGTTGAGCGCAACGTCGAGGATGCGGGCGGCATCCTGCCGCTGGAACCCCGAGAGCGTGTGTCGGAATATCTGGTAGAAGCCGGGAATCTGAATGGTCGCATGGATGATCACGCTCCAGGCGTAGAGCGCGTAGGCCGAGGAGGGCACCCAGGTGCTGGCGAGCCCGATCACCAGCGCCACCTGAATCGCTCCGGACAGCGCCTGCCACCACACGAACAATTGGCCGAATTGAATCCCCTTCTTCGGATCATGCACCCTATATTCCGAAAGGTATTTAATGAAAGCGACGCTCGTGCCCATGTCGAAGAAGTACCAGGCCAGGTTGAAAAATTGCGTCACCCGCCCCCAAATGCCAAGCGCCTGGGCGGAGGGAAGGATGTACGTGGGGAGAATCAGATTCTGATAGATGATCAACGGCACGAACAGGATCAGTCCGAGCGTGAGGCCGATGAGGAATCCGGAAAGCGGCCGCTCGAAACCGACTTTTTCCCAAGCTTTGGTTTTTCCGGCGGCGTCGACGGGCTGGATTTCCCGAAGGGTGATGTGATCCAGCGCCTCCGGATGGCGCAAACTGTACCGCCGGACGAGGAGAAACACGCCGAACGTCGCCGCGATCAGCGCGGCCAGGATGGCCCAAAGGACGTTGCGCTCGGCGGCGTGCGGCACGGGCGATCCGGGATATTGGGCATAGTCCTCCGGCGTCCGGCCGGCGGCGCGCGTGACGAGATGATAGATCAGAAAGTTGTAATAGGCCCAGTCGCGGAACTGAGGATTGTCGCGCGCTTCCAGATAGAAATTAACGACGAAAGTTTTTTTCTGCGGGATGCTCCAAATCAGCCAGCTGCCGTCTTCAAAACCGTTCACCAGCGGCTGGACGCTGGAGATCGGCGTTTCAATCGCAGCGCGTTCGCGCACCTGCGGCGCGCCGTTCCACACGATCTGCCGCCCGATGGGATCCCCGCTGGACGGGATGGCCTGAAAGCTGACGGCGGTATCCAGCCGCTCGAATTGCGCCGGGATACCCGTCGCTGAGGTAAAGGATTCCTGCGAGACGTCCGGCCCGAGGATGATGACTGCTCCCGCGCCGGCGCTCGTGCGCGCGGCAATCGCCGCCGGATCTGGGATCTCACCGTTAAGCAGCAGGACGTCCGCCGATTGGGGATCTGTGACGATGAGGAACGCCCCGCTGCCGGCCAGATCGAGCGCCGGCCGCACAGTGGAAACATCTCCGGCGATAAAGACGCGGATGGAATCCGAGGCGCTCGCGCGGGAGAGCGGGAGGAGAAACCAACCCAGGAGCAGCGCCGGAATCAACCGGCGAATCATCGGGGATCGAGCGGACGGTGATTTAATTTTTACGGCGTCGTCGGGCATTCCCGAATCGTACAGCCGGTTCCCATTCTCCGCAAATCCGGATGGTTCCTTTCCACGGTCTTCCGCCTTCCGAGGATCGGTAAATGAAGAACATCTGATTTTTCGGATTTCAGGCATGGAAAATACTTCCGGCGAGTTGCCGGTGAAACATTACTCCGGAACCTACAAACCTACGTAATTTGTACATAAAGCCTCCATAATCCCCAGTTATAATTCCGCCTTATATGGTGCAGAAAATTAAGCTATTTCTTATATTTTTTCCCTTGACACATTATCAACAAATATTTATATTTAACCAAAGTTAACTAATAAAAAGGATTAAGAAATGAGCGAAAGCGATCCCTTCATTACCACTATGCACGAAAGCATCCATGTGATCATGCAGCGTTTCACGCCGTATATCTTCCATTTTGCCAAAGAATGCGGCCTATCCATGCCGCAAATCGGTGTGCTCTTCCAATTGGATCATGGGGGAGCCAGTGGAATTTCAAATCTCAGCGACGATCTGGGCATCACCAGCGCCGCCGGGAGCCAGATGCTGGACCGTCTGGTGCAGCAGGAATTGATCCTGCGCACCGAGGATCCGATCGATCGCCGGGTGAAAAAGATCGTCCTGACCGTGAAAGGCCGTAAGATCCTACAGGAAATCGTTCACATGCGTCAAGCTTGGATGGAGCAACTGGCAGGATCGCTTTCCACCGACGAAAAAGAACAGATTATCGCGGCAATGAAAATCCTCATCGAGAAAGCCAACCAAATCGATCGACCCGCGAAATAGCGGACCGAATGCGGAAAATGTCGTAAAGGAGAACATGCAAATATGCTGCGGATATTAAAGTATCTAAAACCCTATCTTTGGCTGATCTTGATCGCCGTCGGCTTGCTGTTCGTGCAGGCCAACGCCGACCTGGCGCTGCCGGATTACATGTCCAAGATCGTCAACGACGGCATCCAGCAGGGCGGCATCGTCAACGCCGTCCCGCAGGCGATCCGTCAGAGCGAGATGAACAAATTGGTCATCTTCCTCAGCGCCGACGACAAAGCGTTGGTCCTGGGGGATTACACCCTGGTGGACAACACTTCCGCCGACTACGACAAGTACCTCAAGGATTATCCTTCCCTGGCCAGCGGTCCCGTCTACATCCTGAAAAACGTCGACTCAGCGGAAATCAATAAACTAAATCCGATCATGGGCAAGAGCCTCCTGGTGGTGGGCACGATAAATACGGTACTTGCTAACCCCACCCAGGCCGCGGCGATGGCCAAGACCTTCGGCTTTGATCTTTCCAAGATCCCCGCCGGAGTGGATCTGTTTACCGTGCTGGCCAGCCTTCCCCCGGCTCAGCTTTCCCAAATGACCGCCACGATCGACACGAAATTCTCCACGCTGGGCGCGAGCATGATCAACCAGATGGCGGTGATCTCGGTCAAAGCGGAATACACCGCGCTGGGGATGAACACCGTATCGCTGCAGACCAACTACATCATCCACACTGGACTCTTGATGCTGCTCTTGACCCTGCTCTCCGGAACCTGCACCGTCATCGTCGGCTTCCTTTCGGCCCGCACGGCCGCCGGCGTGTCGCGCGATTTACGCCGGTCCGTCTTCCAGCGCGTGGAAAGCTTCTCCAGCACGGAGTTTGACAAGTTCTCCACCGCCTCGCTGATCACCCGGTCCACCAACGACATCACCCAGATTCAAATGGTGGTGATCATGGTGATGCGCATGGTCATCTACGCCCCGATCATCGGCATCGGCGGCGTGATCCGCGCGGTGGGCAAGAGCGCCAACATGTGGTGGATCATCGCCCTGGCGGTCATCATCCTGCTCGGGCTGATCCTCACCGTCTTCACCATCGCCCTGCCCAAGTTCCAGAGCATCCAGAGACTGATCGACCGGCTCAACCTCGTCATCCGCGAGAATCTCTCCGGCATGATGGTGATCCGGGCGTTCAATATGCAGAACTTCGAGGAAAAGCGGTTCGACAAGGCCAACACCGACGTCACCGGCACGCTGCTGTTCATCAACCGCATCATGGTGGTGATGATGCCGGTGATGATGATGGTGATGAACGGCCTGGTCCTGCTAATCATCTGGGTGGGCGCACACCAGGTGGCCGATTCGAAGATGCAGGTGGGCGACATGCTCGCCTTCATGCAATACGCCATGCAAATCGTCTTCGCCTTCCTGATGCTTTCGATTATGTTCATCATCCTGCCCCGCGCCGCCGTCTCCGCCGACAGGGTGGCCGACGTGCTCGAAACCAAACCCTCGATCCACGACCCGGAAAAACCAAAGAACTTCCCGGAACCGTTCCGCGGCACGGTCGAGTTCCGCGACGTATGCTTCCGGTATCCCGGCGCGGAGGAGGATATCCTGCACAACATCACTTTCACGGCCAAACCCGGCCAAACCACTGCCTTCATCGGCACCACCGGTTCGGGCAAATCCACCATCGTCAGTTTGATCCCGCGTTTTTACGAAGTGACCGACGGCGAAATCCTGGTCGACGGGGTCGATATCCGCGAGGTGACCCAGCACGACCTGCGCGCCAGAATCGGCTACGTCCCGCAGAAGAGCAGCCTCTTCTCAGGCACGATCGAATCCAACCTGCTCTATGCGGATGAACAAGCCAGCGCTGAGGAGCTAAAGCAGGCGACCGACATCGCCCAGGCCTCGGAGTTCATCTTCGAAAAGCCGGAGGGCATGCAGACGGAAGTGGCCCAGGGCGGGGGGAACGTCTCCGGCGGCCAGAAGCAGCGCCTCTCGATCGCGCGCGCGCTGGTCAAGAAGGCTCCGATCTACATCTTCGACGACAGCTTCTCGTCGCTGGATTTCAAGACCGACGCAGCATTGCGCAAAGCGCTCAGGGAGAAGGTGGCCGGCAGCACGTTGTTCATCGTCACCCAGCGCATTTCCACGATCATGAAATCCGAACAAATCATCGTCCTCGATGAGGGCAAGATCGCCGGCAAGGGGACCCACGCGGAACTCATGAAGAGCTGCGATGTGTATCAGGGAATTGCAACGGCACAACTGAGCAAGGAGGAACTGTCATGACGACCCCAGCAGCACCCTCTCGACCGACCCAGGGCCCGGCCGCGCGCGGCGGCCTCATGCGCGGCGCCATGCCGATGGGGGGCGGCGGTCCGCGGGCAATGATGCGCGGGGAAAAACCCCGCGACTTCCGCGGCACGATGGTCAAGCTGATCCGCTATCTGGGCCAGTACCGAATCCTGATCCTGGTGGTGATGCTCTTCGCCATCGCCTCGACGGTCTTCTCCATCGTCGGCCCCAAGATCCTCGGCAACGCCACCACCAAACTGTTCGAAGGCGTGATGGCACAGATTGCCGGGACGGGCACGATCGACTTCACGTACATCCGCAACATCATTCTCGAAGTGCTCGGGCTGTACCTGGTTTCGGCCCTGTTCGCTTACGCGCAGGGTTGGATCATGTCCGGCGTGTCGATGAACATCACTTACCGGTTCCGCAAGGACATCTCGCAGAAAATCAACCGCATGCCGCTGCGCTACTTCGACGGCACCAACCACGGCGAGATCCTTTCGCGGGTGACCAACGACGTGGACACGGTCAGCCAGACGCTCAACCAGAGCCTGACGCAGATCATCACTTCCGTGACGACCCTCGTCGGCGTGCTGGTGATGATGCTGACCATCAGCTGGCAGATGACGCTGGTGGCGGTGGCCATGCTGCCGCTGTCGTTCGTGATTATCGCCTTGATCGTCAGCGTGTCGCAGGTCTTCTTCAAGCGGCAGCAGGATTACCTCGGCCACGTCAACGGCCACGTCGAGGAGATGTACGGCAGCCACGTGGTGATGAAGGCCTTCAACGGCGAGGAAAAAAGCGTCCAGCAATTCGACGGCCTCAACAACACGCTTTACGACTCGGCCTGGAAATCCCAATTCCTCTCCGGCCTAATGTTCCCGATCACCAACTTCGTGGGCAACCTCGGGTACGTGGCCATCTGCATCCTGGGCGGGTATCTGGCCGTGCGCAACATGATCACGGTCGGCGACATCCAGGCGTTCATTCAATACGTGCGCTCCTTCACCCAGCCGATCACGCAGATCGCCAACATCTCCAACGTCTTCCAGCAGACCGCCGCCTCGGCCGAGCGCGTCTTCCAGTTCCTGGCCGAACCGGACGAGACGCCCGACAATCCCACCGTGGTGAAGCTCGAGAAGGTGCTCGGCCGCGTGGAGTTCAAGGACGTCCACTTCGGATACAGCCCAGACAAAATCATCATCAACGACTTCTCGGCCACGGTGCAACCCGGCCAGAAGATCGCGATCGTCGGCCCGACCGGCGCCGGCAAGACCACCATGGTCAAGCTGCTGATGCGCTTCTACGATGTCACCAGCGGCGCCATCCAAGTGGACGGGCACGACATCCGCGATTTTGCGCGCGACGACCTGCGCTGCATGTTCGGGATGGTGCTGCAGGACACCTGGCTCTACAACGGCACGCTAATGGAGAACATTCGCTACGGGCGCAGCGGGGCCAGCGACGACGAAGTGGTCGCCGCCGCCCGGGCCGCGCACGTGGACCATTTCATCCGCACCCAGCCGGCCGGCTACAACATGATGGTGAACGAGGAAACCACCAACATCTCGCAGGGACAGATGCAGCTGATGACCATCGCCCGCGCGATCCTGGCCGACCCCGCGATCCTGATCCTCGACGAGGCCACCAGCTCGGTCGACACCCACACCGAGGTGCTGATCCAAAAAGCGATGGACAGCCTGATGAAAGGGCGCACCAGTTTCATCATCGCCCACCGGCTCTCCACCATCCGCGACGCGGACTGGATTCTGGTGATGAACAACGGCGACATCGTCGAACAGGGCAAGCACGAAGACCTGCTGGCCAAGCACGGCTTCTATGCCGATTTGTACAACAGCCAGTTCGAACGGGTAGAGACGGCCTAAACCCGACAGGGCCGCAGACCAACAGGTTCTCCCTGCGGCCTCAAACCGCAATTGAAAGAAACCGGCGCCGGCCGGCGCCCGATTCATGAAGCGGCGCGAAGGCCGGCACCTTCGCGGGAGGAACGGCACCATGGCCAACGAACTGTACGCAATCACCGTCAGCCATCAACTGGGCGCGAGCGGCGCGCCGGTGGGAAAGAAGCTATCGGAGCGGTTGAATATCCCCTTCTTCGACCGCGAGATCCTTAAGCGCGTGTCGAACCGGCTGCAAATGGCCGAAGCCGACCTGGAACACCGCGAGGAGCGGCTGCGCACCTTCTGGCAGACCTACTCGCGCACGGCGGAGCTTTTGGATCCGGCTCAGACCCTGACGGCGGACCGTTATATTCCCACCGACAAGGAATTCTTCCAGTTGGAATCGGAAACCATCTGCAGCATCGCGGAAAAGACGAACGCCGTCTTCATCGGCCGTTGCGGCCGGTACATTCTCCGCGATCACCCGCGGCAACTTCGGCTCCTGGTCCTGGCCGATCCGCCTGCCCGGATCGAGCGCCTGCAAAACCTGTTTCACCTCGCCGCTCCGGAGGCGGCCAAGCTGATGGAAGATAACGACCGGGACCGCTCGGCCTACATCCGCGCTTTCACCGGCCAGGATTGGACGGACGCGCGGTTGTACGACCTCGCGATCAACACCTCCACCTCCGGTGTGGACGGTGCGGTTGAGCTGGCGCTGGAATGCCTGAAGCATAAAATTTCCTGAACCGTCCTCCCCGCGGCCGAACTTCCCTTCGTTTCCTTTCGCGCCCGGCGATGCATTTTTCTGCGCGCCGGGCGCTTCGTCTCACTTGACAGAACCTTCCGTTGGGAGATAATTCCCGCATCTACCACAGGCTGTGAAAGAGGAAAGTATGCGGTCGGGCGCCGATAGGGAAGAACGGACCCGGACTGAAATCCGTTCGCGGAAGCCAGCCGCAGAAGTTCCCTCCCAAGCTCTTTCTTTGAACGGGCCTCGCCGGACAGTAAAGGATCGTATCAAGCGCAACCGCGACCGGCCGGCCCCAGTAGAAGAAAGCGGATCCCCGCCGTTAGCCGGGGAACCGGTCCTCCGAGCGCGTTTTCCGGAGCGCCGGGGCGAGCAGGCCCCCAGACGGGGCAATCAGGGCGGTACCGCGGGAGACCACTCCCGTCCCTGAACCGGACGGGGGTTTCTTTTTAAGGAGGATGGATGCTCGAACAACTGGACGCGCTGGAGCAGGAAGCCCTCGCGGCGCTGGAACGGGCGAACGACCCGGCCGCGCTCGCCGCGTGGAAGCAATCCCACCTTGGGCGCAGCGCCCCGCTGACGGCGTTCCTCGGCGACCTGGGGAAGCTGCCCGCCGCGGACCGGCCTCTGGCGGGAGCACGCGGGAATGAAGTCAAACGCCGCCTGGAAGCGGCCTTCTCCGCCGGCGAGGAGCGGTTGAACGCCGCGGCGCTGGACCACGCGCTACAAAGCGAGGCGCTCGACATCACGCTGCCGGGCCGGCCACTTAGGCGCGGGCGGCTGCATCCTTCCACGCTGATCCTGCGCCGGATCTATGCGATCTGGGCCGAGATGGGATTCCAAATTTACCGCAGTCCGAACGTCGAGCTCGACGATTTCAACTTTACTTTGCTCAACATCCCGCCCCACCATCCCGCGCGCGACATGTGGGACACTTTCTACACCACCCAGGAGGGTGTGTTGCTGCGGACCCACACCAGCCCCGGACAGATCCGCGCCATGCGCGAGTACGCGCCCAATCCCGTGCGGGTGATCCTGCCGGGAATGTGTTTCCGCTACGAACAGATCACCGCCCGCTCGGAGATTCAGTTCCATCAGGTGGAAGGGTTGGCCGTCGGGCCGGGGATCACGTTTGCGAATCTCAAAGCAACCCTCGCGGACTTCGCCCGGCGCATGTTCGGCGAAGGCGTGCGCACCCAGTTCCGCGCCGATCACTTCCCGTTCACCGAGCCGAGCCTGGAAACCGACGTCGAATGTTTCGTCTGCGGCGGAAAGGGATGCCCGGTGTGCAAATACAGCGGCTGGCTGGAAATTCTCGGCGCCGGCATGGTCCATCCGACGGTGCTCCGCAACGGCGGATACGATCCGAAGGTTTTTTCCGGATTCGCGTTCGGCATGGGCCCGGAACGGATCGCCATGTTGCGCCACGGGATCGAGGACATCCGCTATTTTTGGGGAAACGACCTTCAATTCTTGGAGCAGTTCTAAAACCGACCATGGACCATAGACCGCGGACCATAGCCGACAATCTCTCAGGTAGGGTTTCCCGCCTATTGGCCAGAAACCAATGGAGAATAATAAACAGCTATGGTCTATCGTCTATCGTCCATGGTCTATAGTCGATGGTCCATGGTCAAAAAGTTTTTCTTGAACCAACGATTTTTCGAAAGGGAGTCATGCGATGAAGGTTCCATTATCTTGGTTGAAAGAGTACGTGGAGTTCGATCTCCCTCCGGAGGAAATCGCCTCGCGGCTCACCTTCGCCGGGTTGGAAGTGGAATCGATCGAGTACATCGGGCTGGCGCCGCTCAGCGGGCAAATCGACGGGCTGCCTCGAACCGACGGCTCGGGCCCCAAGGCCAAGGGGCTGGCGTGGGACCGCGAGAAGATCGTCGTGGGCCGGGTGTTCGAAGTGATGCCTCATCCCAATGCCGACCGCCTGGTGCTGTGTAAACTAGACGACGGACAGAGCATCCACACCGTGCTCACCGGCGCGCCCAACCTGTTCCGGTACAAGGGCCAGGGGCCGCTGGCAAAACCCTTGAAGGTGGCGTACGCCCGGGAAGGGGCGGTGCTCTACGACGGGCACCAGCCGGGGAACGTCCTGACCACCCTGGCGCGAATGAAAATCCGCGGGGTGGAATCCTATTCCATGATCTGCTCCGAAAAGGAACTCGGGATTTCCGCCGACCACGAGGGCGTGATGATCCTGCCGGACGAAGCGCCCTCCGGAACTCCTCTGGCGGACTACCTCGGCGACGTGATCCTCGACGTGAAGATCAACCCGAACATGGCGCGCAACGCCTGCCTGGTGGGGATCGCCCGCGAGGTGTCAGCCCTCACCGGCCGGAAACTCAAGCAGCCTTCTTACCTATTCCACGCGACGGGCGAGCCGCTGCGCAAACTGCTCAAGATCCTCATCCAGAATCCGGAACTCAACCCGCGCTTCACGGCGATCCTGCTGCGCGACGTGCAAATAGGCCCCAGCCCGGCCTGGATGCAGCGCCGTCTCGCACGGGCCGGCATGCGCCCGATTAACAACATCGTCGACATCACCAATTACGTGATGCTCGAAACCGGCCAGCCCCTGCACGCCTTCAATTGGGACTCGCTCGTAATGCGCGCGGCCGGGAGAGCGGTGACAATCACCACTCGCACCGCCCGCCCGGGCGAAACGATTGTCACGCTCGACGGGGCCACGCGCACGCTCGACGATTTCACGGTCCTGGTGTGCGACGAAAAGGGGCCGCTGTCGATTGCCGGCGTGATGGGCGGCGCCGAGAGCGAAGTGCGCGACGACACGGTCAACATCCTGCTCGAAATCAGCCTCGTGGAATTTCCTCTCGATCCGCCGCACGGTGCAAGCCCAGAAGCTGCCGTCGGAAGCCGCCTTCCAATTCTCGCGCGGCGTGCACCCGGCCACCGCGCTGCGCGGTTTAGGGCGCGCGGCCGAACTCATGCGCACGCTCGGCGGTGGGATCATCTCGCGGGATATGGTCGACGCGTATCCGCGCAAAGCGCCGGTCGTGCGCGTCGACCTTCCCATGCGGGAAGTCCGCCGGCTGCTGGGCATCGCCATTCCGCCGCGCAAAGTGGCTCAGATCCTCGAAAGCCTGGAGTTTGTCTGCCGCGTGAAAGAAGCTCCCGCCCGGAGCAGGCGGAGCGGAAAAATATCCGACGACGACCTGACGCTGCAGGTGATCGCGCCGGATCACCGCCTGGACATCGGCACGGGCGTGGTCGGCCAGGCGGATTTGGTCGAGGAGATCGCGCGCATTTACGGTTACGCGCGCATCCCGGAAATCCAGATCGCCGATCTCCTGCCCCCTCAGCGCGGCAACCCAAGCCTGGAGCAGGAGGAAGCCGCCCGGGACCTGCTGGTGGACCTCGGGCTGCAAGAAGTGCTCACCTATCATCTGACCGCTCCTGAAAAGGAAGCGGCCCTCTATCCGCCCGGGATGGAAGCCCCGGGGGCGGAATACATCCGCCTGGCCAACCCGATCGTTCCGGAGCGCCGGGTGATGCGCCACTCGGTGCTGGCTTCGGTGCTGGAGACGGCTGCGCGGAACGCGGCGCGAACCGACCGCCTGGCGCTCTTCGAACTAGGACCGGTTTACCTTCCGAAGGGCGAAGCGCTTCCGGCCGAGCCGGTCCAACTGGCGATTCTGCTCGCCGGGCCGCGCGAGCACAGGGATTGGCGGCCTTCCGACCGCACCCCGGCGGACTTTTTCGACCTGAAGGGGATACTCGAAGGCGCGCTCACGGGATTGCACGTTCCGCCTCCCGCGTTCGAATCCACCCGCGATTCGCGGTTCCATCCGGGCCGCTGCGCCAAAATCCTCGTCGACGGAACGGCGCTCGGCGTGATGGGCCAATTGCATCCGCAGGTTGCCGCGCGCTTCGAATGGGGCGGGCGCGACCTGCTCGCCGCCGAACTCGATTTCGAACTCTTGCGGCCGCACCTGCTGCGCCGCTATCCCGTTCATTCCATTCCCGATTATCCCCCGGTGCTCGAAGACCTGGCGGTGGTGGTGGCGGAGGAGGTGCCCGTTGAACGGGTGATCCGGAAGATCCGCTCCTCCGGCGGAGAGATCGTGCAATCCGTGCAGTTGTTCGACGTGTATCGCGGCGAGCAGGCCGGGGCGGGCAATAAAAGCCTGGCCTTCGCGCTTACCTACCAGGCCGCGGATCGGACCCTAGGGAGCACCGAAGCCGAGGAGATTCGAATGCGGATAATCCGCGCGCTGGAGGGGGAGTTGGGCGGAAAGGTGCGGCGATAAGGTTTTTTTTACACTCCAACTATTGATCAATCATCCCTTCCCCCCTCCCATAGGGTTGTCCTGCTCATAGCATGATCTTATTTTCCCCTCCCCCCTTCCCGTGATACGGGAAGGGGGGAGGGTTTATTTTGACATACATAGAGGAGGAATTTTTCATTGGGAGGGGGAATGGGATGGGATCGCGTCTACCCCCATTTGCTCCACCCCCTTCCCAACCCTCCCCCCTTGATCCCCTCATTTGCTCCACGGCAATGATCCGCAGACGCGAAGTTGTTCTGGAGCAAATGAGGGGAGTGCACTTGGGGGGTAAATAAAACGGCCCGCTTGCGCGGGCCGCTTTTTGGTTTTCGGCGTCTGGATTATTCCATCGGGGTAACCCGAGCCGCCTGAAGACCCTTGGGGCCGGTTTCGATTTCAAACTCGACCTTCTGGCCTTCGTGCAGCTTCTTGTATCCCTCCATCGTTATTGCGGAGAAGTGAACGAACACGTCTTCGCCGCCATCGCGGGCGATGAAACCGTAGCCCTTGGTGGCATTGAACCACTTCACGGTACCGACGATGCGATCTGCCATCTTGCCTCCTGTTGCAAGAAAAATTTCCGAATCGGGACCGGGAGGTGGGCATAAAAAAACCGCTCGGCGGTTTCCGAAGCGGCTTTCAGTGCCTGCTTACCCAATCCCGCTCTTACCAATTTATGGTATCACCCGGTTTTCCGGTTGTCAAGCGGGAAGCGGCAGGCGAGCTTATTTTTCCTCAGCGACTCCCGCGAACAGGTCGCGCTCGGCGCGCGCCGGCGGCGGAAGCGGATACGCGCGCGTGAAGGATTCCGACGCCCCGAACAACCGGGAGATCCACCGTTGGGACGATGCCATCCCTCCTCCACCCTGGCTGGAGTGGCAGGCGGACGCTTTTTCCTTGATTTCCAGAACCGTCCGGATGTCGATTTTGGCATGGACTGGAAAATCCACATTCACCAGTGCCGCCAGGTCGATGTCCTTGTTCTTTCCGAAATGGCTCGGATCCCGTCCAAGGAGGCGCAGAAGCCGCACTCCCCATCGCAAAAAAGCGTGCGGGAAAGTGTGGAAATATAGCTTCTGCGCCTGATATGGTTCCGTCCCCGCAAGAGCCCACGCGGAGTTGGCCGCGAGTTGGAACGCCTCGACCGTTGCGCGGTGGGCGGCGATGTGATCCGGATGCCGGTAGCCGCCGATTGGATCGAAGGTGACGACAACTTGCGGACGAAGTTCTCGGATATACCGCGCCACGGCGCGCGCCGTATCTTTGAGCGGGGCTGCGGCGAACGCCTGTGGGTGGGTGTTATCCGCCGAGCCCGGCATGCCGGAATCCCGGTACCCGAGAAAATGGACGCCCGTCAGCCCGAGAATTCCCGCCGCGCAACGCAATTCCGATTCGCGCATCGCCCCCACCGTGGGAAACCCCTTCAGGTCCGGCGGGGCTTCGCCCACTTCTCCGCGCGTCGCGCACACCAGGTGAACTTCCACGCCGCGACGCGCGTAAAGCGCCAGCGTCCCCCCCGCGCCAAACGTTTCATCGTCCGGATGCGCAAAAACCGCCAAGAGCCGACTTCCGGTCATAAGTCGCCGTTCTCCTTTTCTCTTTTATCGCCGAAGGCTACGGCTGCGGATACCCGGGCGCGGGAGTGGCGGTTTCCGCCCCGCTCGGATACCCCGCCTGGGCTGATGGCAGCGTGTGTTCCTCGCCGGTACCCGGCGTGGAATTGGAAGATCCCCTTCGGCTGCAACCCGTCAGGGCGATCGAAACAACCAGCGCGGCAAGACATATCCTCCATCCGATTTTTTTCGCTGCCATCTCCCGGCTCCTTTGGGTGAGATTTCCCCGTCCGCGGCTATGGTAAAATCCAAGTCGTCACGCCCCTGTAGCTCAATGGATAGAGCGCCACCCCCCGGAGGTGGATGTCGGCGTTCGAGCCGCCGCAGGGGCACCTTTTATTTTAATCCCCAAGTCATTGATATCACATCGTCCATCCTATCCTCTATCCCCTAGTACATTCCCCGTATATCAGAAAGAATTCTTCTCTCCCCTTCCTCCTCGCCTCGCTTCACTCGAGGAAGGACTATCCTTGTCGCTGGTACCTTCCTATCCTCCATCCCCTTCCATCTTCCTCTTTTACCAGAAAGAATTCTTCTCCCCCCTTCCTCCTTCCCTCGCTTCACTCGAGGAAGGACTATCCTTGGCGCTGGTACCATCCTATCCTCCATCCCCTTCCATCTTCCTCTTTTACCAGAAAGAATTCTTCTCCCCCCTTCCTCCTTCCCGTGATACGGGAAGGAGGAAGGGGAAAAGTACAATCACCAAATGAGGAAGTCGAGCTTGGGGGTTGGAGGATGGGATGGTTACGAAAAGAAGGACCGCGGACCGGTTAATTCTGCAGTCCCGTTTTCAATTCCCCAACTCCACCGTGGCAACCTTTTTCGTTCCGGTCATAAACAGGGCCATTGTGCTGCGGCCGAAGAGTTCCGTGGACTTCGCCCGGGTTGAGCAGGATCGTCCGCCCGATGTGCTCTTCGTTGGCTTTATGATCGTGACCGTAGCAAACGAGGTCGTACTTTCCGGATTCCGCCAGCGGGCGCGCAATCTCGGGATAGTGCGTGAGGGCGATCTTCAAACCATCCATGGTCAGATCACCGAACTCGCCCAGGAAGTGGATATTCTCGGCGCCGGCGGAGACGAGGAGGTGCAGCCGGCGGTCGCCGTCGTTGTTGCCCCAGACGATGTAGACGGGCTTGCCCTTGACCCCGGCGATCAACCGCTGAGTGACGAACGGCGAGCATAGGTCGCCGCAATGCAGGATCGCATCGGCCTCCGCCAGATGAGGCATGGCACAATCGAGTTTCCAGACGTTATCGTGGGTATCGCTGAGAACGGCAATCCGCATGGACCCCTCCCGGAATGCAGCATTCGACGGTCAGAATATACCATTCTCGCGCGGATACAGGAAATCCGGCTCGGCGGGGGCGGTCCACTCGCAGAGGCGATATAATGCGCTTCCGGAGCGAAACCATGACCACTCAACCGCCGAGCCTGCCCGCACCACAGGGAAACGTCGTTCGCCAAACCATCTTTCGCGCGCGCCTGATCTGGCGGCTGATGAAGGACGGCCGCGTCCTGTGGGTTTGGAAGCTGATCCCGATCGCGGGATTAATCTACGTCATCTTTCCTTTTGATTTGATTCCGGATTTCGCCCCCGTCATCGGCCAACTGGATGATTTGGGAATCTTCCTGGGCAGCCTGTGGCTCTTCACGGAACTATGCCCACCCGACGTGGTGAAAGAAATTTGGGATGATTTGGCGGCGGTGACGGTGAAGGGATCGTGGCGCGAGGTGGATACCGGCACTTTGCCTGAAAAAACCGGAAGCGAAACCGTTCCGGACCAAAAGCAAAAAAGCACTCCGGCAAGTCAGAAGTAATCGGGCTCAAGGATAAATTTTGTTTCGCCGGAAACGAAAAAATTTTTGCTGTCGGAATTGACGATAAGATTATCGTAGAGGGGACGTCAAAAATAAATTGTAGCCGGGATTGACGATCCCGGCTACATGCATTAACGCAAGAGCGGTTTTTTTATTCGCCGCCTTTTCTTCGCGGTCGGGGATTTTCCCCGGCCGATTTTTCTTCTTCCTCCGGCGCGCCGATCAGATCGTACGGCAGGGCGCCAGTGACGCGTACGCGCACCATCGCGCCGACGGGCGCGTCCCCTTCGATCAAAACAACGCCGTCCACTTCGGGCGCGTCTCGGTAGGATCGCCCCACCGCGAGCCCCTTGCGGCGCCCCTCCACCAAAACATCCAGCGACCGCCCCACCCATTTGCGGTTCTCCTGCAGCGATATTCCCTGCTGCAGCTCCATCAGCCTGCCGCGCCGCTCCTCCTTCAGCTCGGTGGCTACGTCGTCGGGGAGCACGGCGCTTGGCGTTCCCTCTTCGCGCGAATACAGGAAGCAGCCCACGCGGTCGAAGCGGACGGCGCGCACAAACGCCAGGAGCGTTTCGTACTCCTGCTCGCTTTCGCCGGGATACCCAACGATGAATGCGGTGCGGACCGCGAGCCCCGGCAGGCGCACCCGCATGCGGTCGATCAACCGGCGCGCCTCGTCCGGATCGTCGGGGCGGCGCATGCGCCGCAGGACGGCCGGGTCGGCATGCTGCAACGGCAGATCGAGATATGGCAGAATTTGCGGATGGCACGCCATCGTGTCGATCAGTCGCCCGCTTACCGCCCCAGGAAAGGAATACATCACGCGGATCCACTCGATGCGCGGCGCGGCCTCCGCCAGGGATTCCAGCAGCGCGGCCAATCCTTCGCGCACTCCGAGATCCCGTCCGTACGCGGTCGTATCCTGCGCCAGGAGGACCAGCTCGCGCACGCCCCGGTCCTGGAGGACGCGCGCCTCCTCAAGGATTTGTTCCAAGGGACGGCTCCTCAGCGGCCCCTTGATGGCGGGGATGGCGCAGAAGGCGCAAGCCCGGTTGCAGCCGTCGGCGATTTTCAAATAAGCGCTGGCGCCGCGCACCGCGGCGCGCAGCACTCCGCGTTCATCGATTCCGACGGCCGGATCAGGAGGCAGATGGGTCACCGGAGATGCATTCGCCCGGCTTCGCACTTCCTCCACAACCTCAAGGATGTCCATCCAGCGGCGGGTTCCCAGTACGCCGTCGAGCCCGGGCACGAGCCGCTCAAGCTCCGCTCCCATGCGCTGGGACAGGCAGCCGGCGGCGATCAGCCACTGACCGGGCTTTTTTTTATCGACGAGCCCGCGCAGCGCGGAAAGCGATTCCTCGCGCGCCGGTCCGATGAAGCCGCAGGTGTTCACCACGATCACGTCCGCCAGTCCCGGCCGCGGGGCCGGAAGCAGGCCGCCGCGTCCGAGCAGTTCGGCCATCGAATCAGAATTGACGGTGTTCTTGGCGCAGCCAAGCGTCAGGAGAAAATATCGCGAGGAAGCGGGCATCAGGGTTTTTTCACGGCGGTGAGCGTCGGCGTCACCGTCGGGGTCGGAGTGATGGTCGGAGTTGGGCTGGCTTCGGGGGTGGGAGTGACCGCGCCCTGCGGGGTGTACGTGAGCGTCACCACCTCCCCAAATCGTCCGAGCGCGCCTTCGTCGACCCCGTTGAAGAGGATGCTTATGCCGGCTCCGTTGCCGGTGGCGATGGTGACGGTTCGCTGGCCGATGTAATCGAACGTCTGGCCCGGCGCGACGCGGTCGGAAAATTTTACATTCCCATCCACGGTCACCATCAGGTAGGCGCGTTGCAACACGGTGATGTGAACGCGCACGTCGGTGTACACACCCCCCAGGGGAGTGGGAAACGAGGTGGGAGATACCGCGGCGATCGAGACTGTTCCAGGGATGACAATGCCTTCCGACGGGGTTTCCCCGGAGGCAAGCTCCGCCGTTCCGGACGGCGTGAGTTCACTACTTACGCTAGCGACGGTCCCGGATGGAGTGGATGGATTGGCCGCGCTCTCTCCCGTCGTTGTTCCCGTGCCGACGACCAGGAAGGGCTCGGTCGCTGTTAACCACGGGGTGGCGGCGAAACTCACGATCATCGAGTATCCGCCCCAGCCCAGAAGCGCGATGATGATCAGGGCGATGATGCCGCCGAAGATCCGGTCGAAGCGGAACCATTCGCGGGCGATCGACCGGTCGGCCAGCGTTCGCGGCCGGGCGTAGGTTTCCGGGCGGGGAACGGCGGGAACGCCGGTGGACCGATCCTCGCGGAATGGGGAAACCGGTTCGGTCGCCGGATTCGGAGCGGTGCGCGGAGCGGGGGTAGCGACGGGCGGAGGCGGAATTTTAACAGGGGGAGGAGCCGGCGGCCGGGGTTTTCCATCGCCCAGATGCGCCGCAATTTCTTCCGGCGTGATTCCGAGAAATGCCGTGTAATTGCGGATGAACCCGCGCGCCTGAGGCACCGACGGAATTGTGCTCAGGTCGTCCGCCTCGATGGCTTTCAAATGTTTGGCGCGGATGTGGGTATGCCTCTCGACCTCTTCGAGGGTTAATCCGAGAGACTCCCTTTTCTGGCGGAGGAAGCTGCCCAGCGATTCGGCCATGAGCCGCCGTGCCTATTGGTTGGAAAGCGACGGATTACCCGGCGGGCACGGGCGGTTCGGCGGGGACCGGCGGAGCAACGGCCGCCTGTTCTTCCTCGCCTTCGCCCCTGACCACGACCACGATTTCCGGGATCAGGTCGACCGTCAGGCGGATGGGAACCTTGTGGGTGCCCAGTTCGCGCAGCGGCTGGTGGGCGATATGGCGGCGGTCGATGTGGATGCCGGTCTCGCGTTCGATGGCGGCGGAGATGTCGCCCGTGGTGATCGATCCGAACAGCCTTCCCGTTTCGCCGGCGCGCGCGGAAAAAACCAGCGAAACGGCGGTGAGCTTTTCCGCCACGGCGCCCATCTCCTGATTAAGTCGGGCGCGGTCGGCCAGAGCCGCGGAGCGGATGCGCTCGGCTTGCTTGATCACGCCCGGCGTGGCCAGGACCGCCAGCTTTTGCGGGAGGAGAAAGTTGCGGCCGTATCCGTCGGCAACCTTTTTCACATCCCCCGCCCGTCCGAGTTTGTATACGTCTTTGAGGAGGAGTACTTTCATCGTCAAGCCCTTTCCTGGGGAGCGGGCGCATCTAGCGCCCCGAAGATTCAGCGTCCCGATGGGACGCCGCCGGCGAAGGGTACAACGCCGAGGCCGGATTTTACCAGAAGGGATGCGGGACGGTCAATCCGGGGCCCTTCGGGCGCTCGATCCCGTCATTGTGCCCCAGGATTTCACGTCTTTTCAAAAACGACCGCATCTCTACAATTCCCACTTGTTGTCCGCTCCCAGGTTCCCAGTGGCCATCCCATTCTCCTTCCCCAAATTCGTTCCCGTAGTATCTGGAATCTCTTTCCCCCTTCCTCCTTCCCGTATGACGGGAAGGAGGAAGGGAAGTTGATGGGACTCACCTATAAAGGAAATCGAACTAGGGGTTGGAGGATGGGATGGTTACAGAATAAATTTAACTAGAGGAGTTAAACAAAAAGCCCGCTTTCGCGGGCGTCTTGACCGAGCGGTACCAATCACCGGAGCGCGGCGTAGCTCTTTATTCATCCACTCCGTTCGCCGCAATCACTTCTCCGTACCAACGCGCGCTGAGCTTGGGAATGCGGCGCATGGTCTTGTAGTCCGTGCGGACAATCCCAAACCGCAGGGCATACCCGCGGGCCCATTCGAAATTATCCATGAGACTCCAGACGTAATATCCGCGCACGTCGCAGCCTTCGGATATCGCGCGATGCACAGCGCGGAGGTGAGCGCGGAGGTAATCGACCCGCCCCCAATCCTCAACGTATCCTTTGCGGTCCGGCCGGTCTTCGATCGCGCAGCCGTTCTCGGTGATGTAGACCGGCGGATTGCCGTAGCGGTCCCGGAGCCCTCTTAGCACTTCGGTCATCCCCAGCGGATCGATCCCCCAGTCCATGTCGGTCTTTCCCCAGCCGGGGGCGCAGTAGGGGTCCGAGACGGCTTTATAGAATCCTCCGCGGGTGTTGTTCGAGACAACCTGGGTTCTGTAGTAGTTGATTCCCACATAATCCATCGGGCGCGAAATTTGCTGCATGTCGCCCGCGCGCACTTCGGGCTTCATGGGCCCGATCCATTCGATCAGATCGTCCGGGTACCGGCCCTGGAAGAGCGCTCCCAGGAACAGTCCCTGGTTGCTGGCATACACTCTCCGGCAGGCGGCGACGTCCGCCTCCTTCGAAGAAGCCGGAATGGAGTTGGGATGATCCAGCACGATGCCGATCTTCCCGCGGTATCCGCCCTGCCGGTAGGCGTCCACCGCCTTGCCGTGCCCGAGCAGCAGGTGGTGCGCGGTGCGGAACCCGAGGCTGTAATCGCCCGTACCCGGCGGGAAATCCCCGGTGGCATAACCCGGAAAAGCAACGACAAACGGTTCGTTGTGCGTGGCCCACAGCGCCACGCGATCGCCGAGCCGCTCGAAAACGACCCGCGCGTAATCGGCGAACCAGTCCGCGCTATCGCGGTTGGGCCAGCCGCCTTTCTCTTCCAGCGCCTGCGGATAATCCCAGTGGTTGAGCGTCGCGTTGGGTACGATCGCAGCCTGAAGAAGTTGATCCACCAATCGGTCGTAGAATCCGATTCCCTTTGGATTGATTTTTCCGCGCCCTTCGGGAAGCACGCGAGTCCAGGCAATCGAGAATCGGTACGATTTCAACCCCAATTCCTTCATGAGCGCGACGTCCTTCGGCATCAGCCGATAATGGTCGCACGCGTCGTCACCCGTGTCTCCGTTTCGAATTGTATATTTTCGATGCGTAAACCGATCCCAAATACTCTCCCCGCGACCGTCCTTTTTCCATGATCCTTCGATTTGATAGGCGGCGGTCGATGCCCCCCAGAGAAATCCCTCCGGGAAGTTCAAATGAACTCATATAGCCTCCGATTTGTTTCTCCCGCCTTCGCCTCTCCGCGATCGGCGTGAAGACGATGATTATACAACCTCGTCCAACCCGGAGTAGAATGAGTGCCTATGGGAAGCTACAATTTCTCCGACCGCAAATGGTTCCCCGGAACCTATGAAGGACCGTTCCACGTTTTAATTCAACTCGCGCAGCGGATCGAACGCCTGCCCTGGCCGGTGTTCGCGTTGATTCTCCTGGTGCTGGCCTGGCTGCCGAGCCGGGGCTCCCCGCCGCACGCGGCGATCTTGCTGGCGTTCTTTCTTTCGGATTGGGCGCTGATCGCGGCCCTGCCGGCGGCGAAGAAATCGTACGGGCCCGCCAAACCTCCGGCGCTGCTGATGGCAATCCTGCGGATGCCGTTTGCCTACCTGCCCCTGCCGTGGTTCCTGGTCTTTCAGGCGACGGGGACTTTCCTCGCGATTTACGCCTTCTGGGTGGAGCCGCACCGCCTGACCGTCGTACATCAAACCCTGGTGAGTTCGAAGTTTCCCCCGGGACCGCCGTTGCGGCTGCTTCACCTGGCGGATCTGCATCTGGAGCGGACGACTCAGCGCGAGGAGGAGCTCCAGCGGTTGGTCCACGACCTGAAGCCGGATCTCATTCTCTTTTCCGGGGATTTCCTGAACCTTTCGTTCGTGACGGATCCTGAGGCCTGGTCCGACGTCCGGTCGTTGCTGGAAGAATGGAAAGCGCCGCTGGGAACGTTCGCCGTTACCGGCAGCCCTCCGGTGGACCAACCCGAGGTGCTGCCGCATCTGCTGGAAGGCTTCACCTATATCCGCATGCTGCACGGGGAGAAGGTCGCCCTCCAACACAACGGGCGGGAATTCGATTTGGTCGGCCTGGATTGCTCGCATAAACCGTTTGTCGATGAACCCAAGCTGATCGCGGCCCTGGGTCCCCGCGCCGACCGTTTTACGATCCTGTTGTATCACTCCCCCGATCTGGCGCCGGAAGCCGCCGCGGCCGGGATCGACCTTATGCTCAGCGGCCACACGCACGGCGGTCAGGTGCGAATTCCCGGGATGGGCGCGGTCTACGCCTCTTCGCTCTACGGGAAGCGCTTCGAAGAGGGCCGCTACCTCCTCGACCGAATGACACTCTACGTCAGCCGCGGGATCGGCATGGAGGGGCTGGCCGCGCCGCGCGTCCGTCTCTTCTGCCCGCCGGAAATCACTCTGTGGGAGATCTGCGGCACAAATTGACTTCGCTTCCCTCCCATTCGCCCTCCCCCTTTGCCACTGCCCTTCCCGGGTTCCGCGAAGCGCCTGCCGCGCGATGATGAATCATCGCGCCGGAAAACAAAGCCCGCTCACGCGGGCTGCAACCACTCTCATCCCCAACCCTCCCGTCATTCCATTCCGGGCCACCTTCTCCCAACTTACCCTCGCTTCGTGATCGCGCAGGTTCGAAGAACCGACCCTGCGCACTCCGCGAAGGCAGGCGCTAAAAGAAGGCGACCGGACCTATCCCGGAGCGGTTATCCCGAGCGGTTGGCTTGAGCGCAGCGAAGGGAGGCGAGTGGATGCGGCGGGAGGCCGGGTGAGGGAGAGTAAAACCACCGAAAGAGCTTGGTATCATTGCGTGGGGATTCATCCCCGCGTGATCTTCCCCTTACCTCCTTCCTAATGGTACAGTTGCTTCACCGTGAACCCCGAAACAATCTCCCGCATTCTTCCGCGCATTCTGCCCTGGGTGGAAAAGCCCGGCCGCTATACCGGCGGCGAAGCTTAACCAGTCCGTCAAGGATTGGAACACCACGCCGGTGCGGATCGCCTTGCTGTTCCCGGATGTCTACGACATCGGGATGTCCAACCTCGGGCTGGGCGTGTTGTATGAAATCATCAATGGCCGCCCCGACGCGCTGGCCGAGCGGGTCTACCTGCCGTGGCACGACATGGAGGCGGCGATGCAGCGCGAGGGCATCCCGCTCTACTCGCTCGAAAGCCGCCGTCCGGTTGCGGATTTCGACCTGGTCGGGATCACGCTGCCGTACGAATCGCTTTACACCAATGCGCTCCACGCCCTGCACTTGGCCGGCATTCCGTTGCATGCCGCGGAGCGCAGGGAGAATCATCCCCTCATCGTGGCCGGCGGGCATAGCGCCTTCAACCCCGAACCGATGGCGGAATTCTTCGACGTCTTTGCCGTCGGCGAAGGCGAGGAGTTGATCCTCGATCTGATCGAGATCGTGCGCCAAAGAAAGGCAAGCGGCGAATCGCGGCTCGCCACCATGCACCGGATGGCCGGCGTGTGGGGCCTGTATGTGCCCGCTCTCTACCGGCCGGAATATCATGAAGACGGCACGATCGCCCGCGTCGAGCCGCTGCCGGACTCCGAGGGCGGAAGCGCCGGCGCGCGTTTCCCGGTCGTCAAGCGAATCGTCCCGCGCCTGCCGCCGCCTCCGCTGCGGCCGGTCGTTCCGTATCTCCAGACCGTGCACAACCGCTACGCGATCGAGATCATGCGCGGCTGCACCCGCGGCTGCCGCTTCTGCCAGGCCGGGCACGTCACCCGCCCGATCCGCGAGCGTCCGGTGGAGGAAATCGTCTCCGCGATCGATACCGCGCTTCATCACACCGGGTATGAGGAGGTGGCGCTGCTCTCGCTTTCCTCCTCGGATTACTCGCGGATCACGGAGCTCGTGCGCGCGCTCGGCGAAAAATTCGGCGGCGCGCGGCTGCGCATCTCGCTCCCGTCGCTGCGGATCGAAACCGTCTCGGTCGACCTGGTCGAGGCGCTGCGCGGGAGCCGCGGCGGCAACTTCACCCTGGCGCCGGAAGCGGCGACCGACTCGATGCGCGCTATTCTCAACAAGCCGATCGCGGCGGCGCAACTGCTCGAAACCGTGCGCGAGATCTACAACCGCAAGTGGACGACGGTCAAACTATATTTCATGATCGGCCATCCGCGGGAAACGGAAGCGGACGTGCGCGCGATCGCGGAACTGAGCCGGGCGGTCCTGGCCGAGGGGCGGCGGGCGCTGGGGCGCCGGGCCGAAGTGCACGCCGGCGTAAGCACGCTCATCCCCAAGGCGCACACGCCCTTTCAGTGGATGGCGATGGACAGCCGCGAGCGGATCCTCGCCAAGCAGGACCTCCTCCGGCGCGAGCTGCGCGGCCCGGGGCTGAAGCTCGATCTCACTTCGCCCGAGACGACCCTGCTGGAGGCGGAACTGGCGCGCGGAGACCGGCGGCTGGGGAACGTGATCGAACGCGCGTGGCAGGCGGGCGCGCGCTTCGACGCCTGGAGCGACCGCTTTCAGCCCGCGGCTTGGTCCGCGGCGTTCGAAGGAGCCAAGATCGACCCGGCCTTCTATGCCGGCCGCGAACGAACTGCGGAGGAAATCTTCCCTTGGGATCATATTAATGTAGGCGTTCGCAAGGAGTACCTGCGCCGGGAATACGAGGCCAGCCTCGCAGGCCGCACGCGCGGCGACTGCCGCGAGGAATGCTTCGGGTGCGGGATTCTCAGCACTTTCCGCGAGCTGCGCGACGCGCTTCCCGAGGAAGCCCAATTCTGCCCGACAGCGCCTCCCAAATGAGTCGATACAAATACCGGATCCTGTTTGCGAAGACGGAGGCGATGCGCTTCACCGGCCACCTGGACCTGTTTCGCGCGTGGGAGCGGTTGCTGCGGCGCGCGCAAGTGCCGCTCGCCTACTCTACCGGCTTCCACCCGCACCCGAAAATCCAGATCGGCGCGGCGCTGCCACTCGGCGTGACGGGCGAAAACGAACTAGTGGATATCGAGACGGACGTGGAATGCGGTGCGGGGGCGATCACCCACCAGATTTCGGAAGCCGCGCCGCCAGGCATTGGTAATATCCGGGCGACCATGCTTCCGGCGGACGCTCCCGGGTTGGAAAAAATCGTTGTCGCGGGTGATTATTCGGCCGAACCGGTGGATGGCGCGTGGCCGGAGGAATTGCCGAGCGAAATCCAGCGCTTGCTCGACTGCGCGTCCCTTCCGCGGGAGCGGCGCGGCAAGGAGTACGACTTGCGCCCGCGGATGCTTTCCCTCGCAATCGATGGCAATACCTTGAAGATGCGCCTGCGCCTCGAACCGGACGCGACGGGCCGCCCAGACGAGGTTCTCGCGGCGCTGGGGATGGAAAGTCTGCCGGTTATAGTAAAGAGAGAAAGAATTTTATTGCGGTCAGCGGAGGGGTTGACAAGCGGATCTGATGAGTTGGTTTGAATTTTTTCCCGATAATTATTTGTTTTTCCAAAACCCCCAGTTTGTTTTAGGATTGGATTTTATTCCAGAAATGTATTTGCTCAGGCATAAACAATTTGTACGCGGATTTCTCGGATATACCGGATTTCGCGGAGGAATAGAAAAAGTATTATTCTCCCCTCATCTTGGAATTATCCGTAAAATTCGAGGAATCCGCGCACTCCGCCTACTGTTGATTTGAGATCAAGGGCGTGCCTGAGTAGATACTCAGAAATAAAGTAACTACTCAGGTCGGGGAAAACATACACTGAAACACAGAAAATATCCGAAATCACCGAAAAATCTTCTTTTGGTGAAAGAACACAACACCTTTTTTCAGTGCATTCGGTTCTTTTCGGTGCCCGTCCCATGAGCGGTATGTGCGAACGGGGCAATCCGTGTACAAAGGCGGAAGTTCCACTGGCCAGGTACTGAAAAGCAAGATATTTCCTCCAAAACGATTTTACAAAACATTTTCTTTTGCAATTAGGGGGAAAACAAAATTCTTTCCATATTATTCCAAACATTATCCAAATTGTTAGATTGCTTTATTGTTCTTGACAAGTCGCAAATGGCATTTACAATTACTTTGTAAGTATATTGAACAAACTATCAAATCTATTAGATGAAAAAAGCCACCAGACAACAGACCAAAGAGCACAATCGCAACCTGATCCTGCGCCTCCTCTTCGAGAACGCGAGCATCAGCCGGGCGGAGATTTCCCGGTTGACCAGACTCACCCGCGCAACAGTCTCCGAGATCGTGGCGGAACTGCTCGCCGAGGGGTTGGTGGCGGAGCTGGGCCCGGGTAAATCGTTGGGCGGCAAAGCGCCCACGCTCCTGGGCTTGGTGGAGGATTCACGATATTTCATCGGATTGGATCTGGCGCGCAACCGCTTTTCGGGCGCGATTGTGAATCTTCGCGGGAAGATCATCAAGCGAATCGACCTCCCGGAGGACAGCAACGCGGAGAAAGCGCTGGCGCTGGTATTCGAGATTCTGGATTCGCTCATCGGGCTTTCCATTAAACCTCTGGCCGGAATTGGCATCGGCGCGCCCGGCCTCGTGAACTCGGCCGAGGGCGTGGTGGTCAATGCGGTCAACCTCGATTGGCAGAACTTGCCGCTTGCGCGCCTTCTCCAGGAACGCTACCGGATTCCTGTGGCCGTGCTGAACGACAGCCAAGCTGCCGCCATGGGCGAGTTTACCTACGGGGAAGGGCACTCCGCGGAGGATAGCCTGATTGTCATCAATGTCCGCTACGGCATCGGCGCCGGCGTAATCATTCACGGCGGTCTGTTCCAGGGAGATGGGGGCGGCGCCGGGGAGATCGGCCACGTGGTGGTCCAGCCGGAAGGCGGCGTGCTCTGCCGCTGCGGGAACACCGGCTGTCTGGAAACAGTGGCCAGCGTTCAGGCGGTGGAACGGCGGGCGTTGCAGTTGATGCACCAGGGGGGATCAGACTATCTGCCCTCCGAAGGCCAGTCGATGAGTTTGGACGATCTGGAGCGGGCCTTTCGCGCGGGAGATCCGGCGGTGCGGCAGGCGGTATTGGAATCCGGCCAGGCGCTCGGCGCCGCCATCTCCAATCTGGTGGGAGCATTGAACATTCAGACGGTCGTCCTCTCCGGAGAGCTGACGCGCTTCGGCCAGCCGTGGCTGGATGCCGTTCGCCAGACGATGACCCGCACGGCGCTCGTGCGGTTGACGCAGAACACGCGCATCGAGATCGGCAAACTCGGGCCGAACGGGATTATTCTCGGCGCCTCGGCCGTTCTCCTTCGAAACTACTCGCTGCTCTTCAATCATCCTTCCGCCTAACACGCAGGGACCCGATGACTTCCGCCGTTTTGCCGCTGATTAAACCTCCCCTCACCCCGCCGCTCGATCCGGGCTTCCGACCGGCGGCGCTGGCTCACCGCGCCTTCCACAAACGCACGGAAGGGTGCGGCGTGCCGCTCGTCATAGGGTTGGTTCGCGAAAATGACGTGCTCTCCCGCTTTGAAACCCTCGTCCTGCCGGAGGGGCACCCGGATTTCAATGCGAACTTCTTTTATGCGGAACGGCTGGTGAAGTTCCTGCTCTGGCAGCGGGGAGGGTTCCAGTTGTTCATCGGCGGCCCGGGCGCAATCGGCGAGCACATCCGCAGCGTGTATTCTCCCGACGGGGCGGGCCGGTTCGACGTCCGCTTTATGGGGGAGCAGGTGTATGAAAAGCCCTTCTCGGTCGTCCCCTGCGCGGCGGAGGAGATTCCCTCCGCCAACGAGGCGGGAAAATCGCTCGGCCGCCGCCTCGACGGTTGCCGCATCGGGTTCGATCTGGGCGCATCCGACCGCAAGGTAAGCGCCGTCGTCGACGGCCGCGTCGTCTTCAGCGAAGAGGTCGTTTGGGAGCCGGGGAAACAGGCGGACCCGGAGTATCACTACCACGAGTTGCTCGCCTCGATCCGCTCCGCGGCGGCCAAAATGCCGCGGGTGGATGCCATCGGCGGGAGTTCGGCCGGCATCCTCATCGACAATCGCCCGATGGTCGCTTCGCTCTTCCGCGCGGTGCCCCCCGAACGGTACGACGCCGTGCACGGATTGTTCCTGCGCATCCGCCGGGAGATGGGGGTTCCGGTGGAGGTGCTCAACGATGGCGATGTAACCGCGCTGGCCGGATCGATGTCGCTCGACGAAAACGGCGTGCTCGGGATCGCCATGGGCTCCAGCGAAGCGGCGGGGTTTGTGGACCGCAATGGACGCATTCTCGGCTGGCTGAACGAGCTGGCGTTCGCACCGGTGGATTACAACCCGGCTGCCCCCGTCGACGAGTGGTCCGGCGGCTCCGGATGCGGCTCGCTGTACTTCTCGCAGCAGTGCGTATTCCGCCTCGCGCCAAAAGCCGGGATCGCCATTCCACAGGATGTAACCGACGCCGAAAAGCTGAAGTTCGTCCAGATCCTGCTCGAACGCGATCATGCCGGCGCGCGCCAAATCTGGCAGACGATGGGAATCTATTTGGGCTACGGGCTCGCGCATTATGCGGAGTTCTACGACGCCGATCACGTTCTCATCCTGGGACGGTGCACCTCCGGCAGGGGAGGGGAGATCCTCCTGCAGCAAGCCCGGCTCGTGCTCGGGACCGATTTCCCGGATCTGGCGGAACGGTTGGATATCCGTCTGCCGGATGAAAAAAGCCGGCGCATCGGTCAATCGATCGCGGCGGCCAGCCTTCCGGTCATCCCGGCGATCGTATAGGAGTTCCCGATGAAATTGGCATCCGCAACCGCGGAAATATTCATCCCCGACGGCGCCGCCGAAGAAGCCGCGCTGGCGCGAACGACCCACCTGGCGATTTCCGCGCATCAGGACGATATCGAGATCATGGCGGCCGGACCCATCCTGCACTGCTATCACAATGCCGCGGAATGGTTTACCGGCGTCGTCGTTTCCGATGGCCGCGGTTCTCCCCGCGCGGGCCTCTACGCAAAATATTCCGACGAGGAAATGCACGCCATCCGGTTCCAGGAACAGAAAAAAGCCGCCACGATCGGAGAGTACTCCGCGCAGATCCTGCTGGATTATCCGGGCCGCATTGTGAAGGACAGTTCGCAGAAAGCGCCCGTGGACGATATTGCCGCGGTGCTCCAGGCGGCAAAACCCAAGGTGGTGTTCACCCATAACCTGGCGGATAAACACGACACTCATGTGGCCGTCGCGCTGCGGGTGGTGGCCGCCATCCGCCGGATGGAGAGAGCGGATCGGCCGCAGCATCTCTACGGCTGCGAGGTTTGGCGCGATCTGGATTGGCTGAACGACGAGGAAAAGGTGACGTTCGATCTTTCAAGCCATGAGAGCCTGCAGGCAGCGCTCTTGGGCGTATACGATTCCCAAATTGCCGGTGGGAAGCGCTACGACCTGGCCAGCATGGGCCGACGGCGCGCCAACGCCACCTATTATGAATCCCATGGCGTCGATACTTCCACGGGGATGTCGTACGCGATGGACCTTACGCCGCTTATCCAGGATGACGGGAAAGAAATCGGCGGATTTATCCTGGACCACCTTCGGCGCTTTTCCAAAGATGTGGAAGATCAGCTGGCGCGCTTGGCGTAATCCGCCGGGGAGAAAGTTGTTCGATGGGCGCTTTTATCCCAAAAAACTCAACGCGCAATTTTCGGCGAGGAAAGGAGGAAGATGTCCGAAAGATATCATGAAATCTTCACCATGAGATCTATCCGGTCCAATCGAATCCGTTTCTATCGAGTGAGATGAAAGGAGAGTTCCAAAATGCGTAGCAAGATACTTGCCCTTTGTGCTCTCGGCGCCGTCCTCCTGGCTGCCTGCACAACGGCCACCCCCGTGGCCACGACGGCCCCTGGAGCCACGTCGGCTCCCGTAGCCACGACGGCCCCTATGGCTGCGGCCACGACGGCCCCCGTAGCCGCCACCCTCAAGATCTATCTTCTGGACTACACAGCGGATACGATCGCATGGCTCAATAGCACTATTAACCCAGCCTTTGAGGCCGCTCACCCTGGCGTGAAAGTTCAAATCACCCAGGGAACATGGAGCGGGTGGGCCACGACCTTCGCCAGCTGGTTCACGGTTGGTTCAGGCCCCGATATCATCAATCTCGGTTCTGAAATGAACTCCATGTTTGGCGACAGCCTTGCCGATATGACGAAATATCTCGGTAAAGCGGCCTATCCCGACATCGCGAATTTCGGTCCGTCCCTCGATAATGCGACTTGGAAAGGCATGATCCGCGGTCTGCCGATCTTCACGGCTCCGCGCTACTCCTTCTGCCGGACCGACCTAATGGCCGCCGGCGGTTGGAATGCCCAGCCGCAAAACTTCGCGGACTGGGTCAAGTTCGCGAAAGACCTATCCAAGATTGATCCCGCCACCAACTCCCTCACCCAGCAAGCACTCGTCCCGGTGGACGCCGGCTCGATGGCGGACTGGCAGTGGTGGCTCCTGGTCTACTGGTCCTTGAACGGACAGCTCTATAAGTCCGACGGCGTAACCCCGAACTTCGACTCCGCGGAAGCCAAGGCGACGACGCAATTCATCTCCGACATGCGGATTGCCACCTACGGCCCCGCCACCAAAGCGGTGGGTGCTCTGCCCGCGGGCAAGGGTTCCGTGATCGATGTCAACCCAGATACCGGCAAAGAGAACGGCGCTGTCTGCCTCGAGCACTCCGGCTGGGCGGCTCCTGCGCTCTCGCTCGCCGATAAATCCCCGAACCCGATCTACAATAAGATCAGCATCGAGCCGTTCCAGGGCGATAAAGCCAACTTCCCGAACAGCAAACCCGTTGTGCTAGCCTTCAATGACTGGCTGGGCGTTGCCGGCTATAGCGCGAATCAGGCGTTGGCCGCGGATTGGCTAAAGGCGGCGTTTACGAAGGAAGCCAATAATAAATGGAACGAGACGATGGGGCTGATCCCCTCCCGCAACGATGCGCAGTACGGTTTCGTCGTGGACAATGCGGCCCTGAAACGCGAAGCGGAACTCGCTTCGCAATACGGCGTCGGCTTTGCGAACATCTATGACTCGGCCAAGCTTTCGACGATCATGCAGGAAAAGTTGGGCAAGCTCGTAACTGGCGAGTTGTCCGTGGCTGACGTCCTGTCGCAAATCCAGACGGAATATACCCAGGCTTTGAAAGACGACGGAGTAATTAAGTAATTTTGTTCGGTGAAGGTGTTGGGTGGGAGCTTTCGCTCCCACCCAACACCTTCCTTGCGGAGTGGATCCCATGCCAACTAATCCCTATTTATCCGCGTTGCTTTGGGTCCTTATCACAGTCGCTTTCATTATCACGTCGAGTTTCCTCGTAGGCACCCTCGCGCGGTTTATTGCCAAACTGGCAGGTGCTACGCAGAGAAAACAGGCCAATACCTTTACCGGCTATGTATTCGCATCGCCATGGATTGTGGGCTTCTGCATATTTGTGATTTTCCCCATGGGCCTCTCGCTCTACTGGAGCTTTACAAATTACCGGATTGCCAGCGCCCAGCCCCTGCAGTGGCTTGGGTTGCAAAACTATAGCCGCCTGCTGCTTGAAGATAAGGGGTTCCGGGCGTCCATTGTTAATACCCTTTTTCTTACCGTAATCGGTCTGCCCCTGCAAATGGCGGTCGCTCTATTATTGGCCGTGATGCTTAATCAAAAAACGCGCGGGGAGCGCGGGTTCCGCATGGCTTTCTATCTTCCGGTCGTTCTTGGGTTTAACACTGCGGTGCTGCTCTGCTGGCGCATGATGTTGAATACCGGAACCGGCATTATTAACCAGATCATCCGCGCCACGATTCGGATCTTTCCGCCTCTCGGTTACCTCAATCGAGCGACCATCATGGTGGTGGAACTGATCAATGCTTTTTTCCTTGGAATCAGTAATGGCAATTTCACCTTGTTAAATAATCTTATCGCGACGGGTTTTCCGGCCGCCAACCGCGTTCCTTCCTGGGTGGAAAGCCCTCTGTGGTCGAAAATGTCCGTCGTATTGCTCATGGTGTGGGGTTGCGGCGCGATGATGCTGATTTTCCTGGCCGGGTTGAAAAACATTCCCACCGAAATGCTGGAAGCGGCGGAAGTGGACGGAGCGAATCCATGGATGCGCTTCTGGAGGATTTCCTTCCCGCTCCTCTCGCCGTACATTTTTTATAATTTGGTTGTGGGCTTGATTGCGGCCATGCAAATCTTCGAGCCGATCTGGGTGCTCTACCGGGATAATCAACCGCTCGCGCCTTCCGCGCAATCCATGGTGTATTATCTCTGGCAGTCCACCTTCTCCCATATGGAGATTGGATATGGGTCGGCCATTTCCTGGCTGATTCTGATTATCATTTTGATCGTTACGGTCATTCAGTTCCGGCTGCAAAATCGATGGGTGACGTACGAGCTGTATTAGGAGGCCCGCATGAACACGAGGATGATCTTTCCCGTTCTGGGAAAAATACTTCTCTATTTTGTATTGACCTTCGCCAGTATCCTTATGTGCTTTCCATTGTTCTGGATGATTTCCACTTCGCTAAAAACATTGGCGGAATCCAACGTGCCGGGAATTCTCTGGATACCAAATCATCCGACCCTGGAGGCGTATCGGGCAATCTTTACCAACACGGACTTCCTGCGCTCCTATTTTAATTCGGCTTTTTATACGGCCTTGGCGCTTTCAGGCACCCTGATCTCCATCTCCTTTGTGGCTTACGCCTTTAGCCATGTGGAATGGCCAGGGAAGAACGTGATTTTCTTCCTGATGCTTTCGACCATGATGATTCCAGCCCAAGCCTTAATCGTTCCCCAGTTTGTATTGTTCAGCAAATTCGGCTGGGTGGGAACCTTCAATCCGATCATCCTTCCGGGTTTCTTTGCCGGAGGGGCGTCTTTTGTCTTCCTGCTGCGGCAAGCCATGACCCAGTTGCCGAAAGAATTGGATGAATCGGCGTTCATGGACGGGGCCAATCACTTCCAAATTTGGTGGGAAATCATTATGCCGTTAGTGTCCGCGACGGTGGCGACGATCGCCACGTTCCTATTTGTGGGGTTTTGGAACAGCCTGCTGGCTCCCTTGCTCTATCTGCAGACGAACGAACTATATACCCTGCCCCAATACCTGGCCACACTCTATAATATCAACAGTCCCACGCAGCAATGGCCTACGATGATGACGGGCGCCGTTCTGACGACCGTTCCGCTGATGGTCGTATTCTTCTTTGCCCAGAAATATATTCTGGAGGGCATTTCGACGGTCGGCTTGAAAGGATAGGATTCTTGGAGCGGTATTGCCTAAAGGTCTGCCATGGCAGAGACCATGGGAGAAGTTCGTCGCATGACGGATTGATCTATTGTGCGCCCGGGAAAGGCGTTGCTCGAAACGCGGATATTCCCCCGTTTCAGCGGCAATCCGTCTCCGTGGGAAATAGGAATAAGAAATGCCGGCGTTGAAAAATTGGGCAAGCCGGTCCGGCGAACTCCGCGAATGCGGCTGCCATACGGGTTGGAACGAAGCCATTGACTATGGACTGAAAGGCAACGCCGTCACGGAAGTTCGACATATGGAATAAATAGAATAAGCAGGTAGATAAAAAAGCATATTGCAACCCCAATCAGAAAACCGACCAACAGGAGCTTTATAAAATCTTTCACGTGTGCCTCCGAAGGCAGGACCACACTTTCCAGTCGGACTCTTTGCGTCCGATAAATTGTACCAGCCCGAACGGGGTAATCTCCTCCCCCGCCGCTGTTTACCCAGGCCAGAGGGAAGAGAGCAGAACCGGCTCCCCTTTGATTTTTCCGAGATCTTCATGCAGAATATTGTTGTGCCGAAAGCTTTGGCAAGGTGAATAGGAAGTAACTTCCCTGGAGATCCTAGAGGTAATTTGGAAGGAAATGGTTGATCCTGACCATCCCGGCTTCTCCCGTCGACCAGGGGATTTTGAATGGGGGCATCGCGCGTAAATCCAGTCCGCACGGTCGGCGCGCAGCCGGCGAGGTTCCAAATCGGTCCGCCGGCAAAGGAAATTCATCGGAGGAAAAATAATCGGATGATCGCCTTGGATGAGATCCGCGAACAACCGGACGTTCTGCAAAAATGGCTCGAAAGCCGGCTGGGAAGCGCGCGAAGCATAGCGCGAGAAATCCGCAGCCGGGGGATCGAATACGTTTATCTGGCCGCGCGTGGAACCTCCGACCATGCGGGGATCTACGCCCAATACGTCTGGGGTGCGCTGGCCGGATTGCCGGTGGCCTTGGCGACCCCGTCGCTGTTTACCCTCTATCGGACGCCCCCGCGATTGCACAAAGCCCTGGTGGTCGGGATTTCCCAATCCGGGGAATCGCCCGACATCGTGCAGGTGATCGAAGAAGCCCGCCGGCAGGGAGCTTCCACCATCGCCTTGACCAACTCGACCCAATCTCCGCTGGAGAAGGCGGCGGAATTCAACCTGAACCTCGCTACCGGACCGGAGCGGGCGGTGGCCGCCAGCAAGACGTATACCGCGGAACTCCTCGCCGTGGCCGCGCTTGGCGCGCTGCTTTCGAAAAAAGAAGATCTGGTCGATTCCTTGAATAAGGTCCCGATCGCAGTCCGGAGCGCGCTGGCGCTGGAGCCGGAGATCCAGCGGAAGGCGGCCGCGTATACCGGGTTGACCAATTGCCTGGTCATTGGGCGCGGATACAATTATTGCACCGCCCGCGAATGGGCGCTGAAGCTGAAGGAGCTTACCTACATTCATGCCGAAGCCTATTCCTCCGCGGATTTCCTGCATGGCCCGATCGCCGTCGTCGAAGCAGGAGATACCGTGATCGTCGTGGCTCCCTGCGGCCGCGCCGAGCAGGACATCCTTCATCTATTAGCCACTCTCCGGGATGAAAAACGGGCGCGCGTATTCCTTCTTTCCGATGACCAATCGCTGAAACCTTCCGTCCAAGACGAAATCCTGCTGCCGGTGAGCATTCCCGAGTGGCTCTCCCCGATCGTCGCAATCGTACCGGCCCAGATATTTTGTGTCCGCCTCGCGGAGGCGCTGGGTTTGGATCCGGATTCTCCGCGCGGGCTGCAAAAAGTTACCCGAACGCTTTAACCGAGCGATCCCGGGACGAATCCGAATAAAAGGAAAATACGCATGGCGCAACCGCTTTCAGCATTGGAAAGCTTGATCCCCGCGCCCGTCTCCGCAACGGCGACGGACGGCGCATTCCCGCTCGCCTCCGGCACCAAAATTCTGGTGGAACCCGGGACCGTCGAAATGATGGCCGTCGGGCGATATCTTGCGGATAGGTTGAAACCGGCAACCGGGTACCCGCTGCCCGTGTCGCCGTCCGGTGACGTTTCGACAAAGGCGAATATTCTCCTCACGACAACCGGCGCGGATCTGCCATCGGGCGAAGAAGCGTATTCCTTAACCGTCACGCCGGATTTCGTTGTGCTCGCGTCGCGCCATCCGGCCGGTCTCTTCCGAGGATTGCAGACCTTCCGGCAATTGTTGCCACCGCAGATCGAGAGCTTCACTCTTCAGCCCGGTCCATGGTCGATCCCCGCCTGCGTCCTGCGGGACTCCCCCCGTTTTGAGTGGCGCGGAATGATGCTGGACGTTGCGCGGCATTTCTTCCCGCCCGGCGAGGTGAAACGCCTGATCGAGCAACTCGCCTACTATAAGATGAACCGTCTTCATCTGCATCTTACCGACGACCAAGGATGGCGTTTGGCGATCCAATCCTGGCCGAAATTGGCCGTCCTGGGCGGAAGTACCGCCGTCGGCGGAGGTCCCGGGGGGTATTACACGCAGGAAGAATATAGGGAATTGATAACCTTCGCTCAAGGCCGGTATATCACCATCGTTCCGGAAATCGATACGCCGGGGCATATTCATGCGGCCTTGGCCTCCTATGCGGAACTGAACAGCGCCGGGATTGAACCCGCCCCGTATACCGGGATAGAGGTGGGCTTCAGCGCGCTGCGCGTACGGAAGGAGAATACCTACGCCTTCCTGGCCGACGTCATTCGGGAGGTGGCGGCGCTCACTCCGGCGCCTTACCTCCATGTGGGAGGCGACGAAACCCCCAGTGTGAACGCGGAAGACTACGCCGAGTTCATTCAAAAAATTCAGGCCATCGTCGAATCGGAAGGAAAACGGATGGTGGGATGGGAGGAAATCGCCCAGGGCAGACTTCGGCCTTCATCGATCGCACAAGTGTGGAAGGGCAATTTCGCAAGGCAAGCCGTCGAACAGGGGGTGAAGGTGATCCTCTCGCCGGCAACCAAGACTTACCTGGATATGAAATACGATCCTTCCACGCCGATAGGATTAACCTGGGCGGGATATGTCGATCTTCAGGACGCGTATCAATGGGATCCCGCGTCGCAATCGGAAGGCGTCTCTGAAGAAAACATCCTGGGGGTGGAAGCGGCGTTGTGGACCGAAACTATTCGGACCATGGCGGACATCGAGGCCATGACGTTTCCTCGCCTTCCCGGTCACGCCGAGATCGGCTGGTCCCCCCAAGCCGGGAGAGACTGGGAGACGTATCGCATCCGCCTGGGGGCGCACGGACCCAGGCTTACGCTTATGGGTGTCAACTTTTTCCGATCGCCGTTGGTTTCCTGGCAGTAAGCCCATCGATTTAAACCGAAAGGCTCAAATGTGCCGGTCCTTACCGCGCATCAGGAGTTGGTCCGTACCGAGTTGGGTAGCCCGGACGCGCGCCGCTCCATCGAAGAAAGGGTGGAAGGAATTGTTTGACTATCTGGGTTGCCCTAATCGGCCCTCACGGCAGTTTCTTCCGCGAGGGGCAACCGATCTCCTTGTGAATGAGCGGATGCTCGTGAGCGGTTGGCCGGGGAAAGTGCAGGTAATCGCCAGGTGACTTTCGACGTTCCACCGGGCTCATCGCCATGGCCGACCCGACTTCGGCGGTAGCCACCGGGCGCATTAACCGGGTTTCAAAAGCTTCCAGAAAGCCTTGGGATGCGCGAGATCCATACACAGATTGCCTGACGATGGATCTATGCCCTCGCGGGCGGTGTGGTTCACACCTCATTTGGGTTTGCCATGGCGGGAGTGTTTCCATTGCTTTATAATAGCGGGGTCTGTGGAGCCGGAATTACGGGGTAAAAGCGCTTTTTCCGCCCGACCTTGTTTTCCCGATCGTCATGTATACTGTATCTCAGGGGGCGGCGTTGAAGGGACCTTTTAATAAATTTAACGATGGGAACCAGCAACCGGGTGGAGCGACAGGCTCATCCTCGATGCGCCTTTTGGGCCGCCTTAGTTGCCGGCAATCTGGGTAAAGGAGCTTGCCTTTCTCCAAGCTCCTTCTTGGCATAATCTGCGGGATCGTGTTTGCGGGCATTTCCATCGCGACGATGATTCCCCTCCCGATGGCGGATTATAAATCCGCCGTGGCGGGCGCGTTTGTCAACCGCTTTGCCACCGGTTTTGCGATTGGAGCAACCAATCTCCGACGGCGGGGTGGGCTGACGGGCTGATCTTCGAGGCGCTGCTCAGCCTGCCGGACGCCATCATCACCAAGCCGTGGTTCCCCATTCTGACCCTCGTCGCGATTGGCGGCATCCTGATTGGTTTTATTGTCGGCGCACGGGGGAATGTTCAACACAAGACGCGGCCCAACCCGGAACGCAATCAGCCCCTCGGGTGATGGATCCGGCCGTACTACAAGAATTTTCATGGAGGAAATAGATGAGTGAAGATAAACCGATGGAAAACGAAGGCTTGCCCAAAAGCAAAGAGGAACTACTTTCCCGGATCAATCGGGATTGGTCGGCGCTTCTGGAAGCGGTTGAAAAACTCAGCCACGATCAAATGATCAAGGCCGGTCCGGGCGGCTGGTCTCCCAAGGACATCTTGGCCCACATTTCCTTTTGGGAAAGATATCTCCTATTCCATCATTTGCAGGGAAAGCCTTCCCACGAAGTCCTGCGGGTGGACAAGGGGATCCTGGAGCAGTTCGACGAAAACCAGATCAATGCCCTCTTCTACGAGCGTAGCCGGAACAACTCGGTTTCCTATACTCTGGAAGATTTGCATCAGACGCACGCCGAGTTGCTGGCCGGGCTGGAATTGGTCGGGTTCGACGTGTTGGAAAAACCCGGCGTATACGACGACCGCACCAAACTACCGCTGATCAATTCGGTTATCTCCAACACTTGCGATCATTACCGGGAACATTTGCAGACAATCCAGACAATTGCCGGAAATTAAATTTATTGATGCCTATGCGCCCAGCGGGCGGGAAGCCAGGTAACGCCGCTGTTCCCGGCTTCTTCAGCCGGCAATGGACTACCGCGCGTCAAGCCGCGCGTTATCAAGGAACGTAACCCCCAAGAATATACGCAACAAACCCCGCATTCTACATAAACTCAAGATGAAGAATGCGGGGCAAGCCCCGCATTCTTCGATTAATATAGAGGAATGCGGGGCAAGCCCCGCACTCTTCGATTAATATAGAGGAGTGCGGGGCAAGCTGCGGGTATTCATCATCCCGCGAGAGCGGGATAAAAATCGGACGACCCCCAATTCGGGAAAATCCCTTCCGAAAATCGAAATCGACCCGAAGGGTCCTCCCTGCGGCCGCGTCGCCGGCGGGAGAAGGCCGGATTCGTGCTGCCCGGTGAGTTCACCGTCGTCGACCGAATAGAATCGGCGCGGTTCACAGCAGTTCGGCAATCGGCGTATACGGGATTCCCCATGCGTCCGCCACCCCTTGGAAGGTGACTTTGCCTTTGACCACGTTGGCGCCCAGCCGGATCTCCGGATTCCCCCGCATCGCGTCGGCCCAACCCTTGTTGGCAATTTCCACCGCGTAGGGCAGCGTGGCGTTGGTCAAGGCGAGGGTGGACGTTTTGGGCACGCCGCCCGGCATATTGGCCACGCAATAATGCACCACGCCGTCGACGATATAGGTCGGATGGGAGTGGGTGGTCGGCCGGGAGGTCTCAAAACATCCGCCCTGGTCGATGGCCACGTCAACCAGCACCGCCCCCCGCTTCATCGTCCGGAGCATATCGCGCGCCACCACCTTGGGCGCCTTGGCCCCGGGAATGAGAACCGCGCCCACCACGACGTCCGCCCGGGTGATCAGATCGCGGATGGTGGCCGGGTTGGACATCAGTAGAAAACAATTGCTCGGCATGACGTCGCTCAAATATCGCAGACGGTCAAGATTTTTATCCAGCACATAAACTTTTGCGCCCAGCCCGCAGGCCATTTTCGCGGCGTTGATCCCCACCACGCCGCCCCCGATGATCAGGACCAGCCCCGGGTCGACCCCCGGCACTCCACCCAGCAGGATGCCGTCGCCGCCCTCGGCCATCTCCAGATACTTGGCCCCCTGCTGGATCGCCATCCGGCCGGCCACTTCGCTCATCGGCGTCAGGAGCGGCAGGGTTCCATCCGCTTTCTGGATGGTTTCATACGCGATGTAAACGGCGCCGGTCCGGATTAATTCCAGGGTTAAGGATTCGGCGGCCGCAAGGTGCAGATAAGTGAAGACGATCTGTTCCTTCCGGATCAGCCCGTATTCGGGCGGCAGCGGCTCTTTTACGTGCATCACCATGTCCGCCCGGGCAAAGATTTCCGCGGGGAGCGCGACGATCTCCGCCCCGTGATCGGTATAAGCGGAATCCGGGAAACCGCTCCCAATCCCGGCGGACGCCTCCACCAGGATGGTATGCCCGTTCTGCTTCATCACCTCGACGCCGGCCGGGGTCATCGCCACCCGGTTTTCTTCCGGTTTAATTTCCTTCAATATTCCAATGATCATATCGTCTCTCCTGGTAGGGTCCGGTTGCTCAGAATCCGCGGGATATCTTCTTCCCGCGCGTGATGGAATTCGGAATTCTTGCGCCTCCGCGTTGCGGTTGCCCATTCCTCCCGGGCCCGCAATCGAAGGGAATATCGTTTCTCCTCGAACTCCCACGGATTGGCGGGAGGCGTACTCCGAAATCGATGAAAGCCAAGGCGCCTCCGACGGCATCGGAATTCGACCGGGATGGAAAATCCGGTAGATCCCTGGCGGGCGAGGGGAGCCTGGTCTTCTCCGCGGCTGCGTGGAACATAGCGGGCAACATGATATTTGCCTGAGAGGGGAAATCCATGGAGAGGAAACAACGGCATTCGCACATTGGATGCGGCACTCCCGGGAGAGGATGCGGGCCGGAGTTCATAACCAATGTCCGACGCCTAATGTGTTCACGTCCGATTTCACCGGCGTCGATGCCGATCGCAAAATCTTCGACTTCATTGTATCGCTTTTAGCGTAAAAGGGAGAAGGCATGGAATTCCCAATGGATTGCCGGAAATATCCAACTCCATGCAGGTGAAAAAGATGAACAGGAACACGGAGTGCATGGAAAAGCGCCGGAGGAAACGGATAGTAAACTTCGGGTTTTTTCCTCTCGGCCGCCGCGGGGGTCGGATGCCGCCAAGCTAAGAGCGGAGAGGCGTGTTACAATCGGGGAAGGGTTTTTTTCTCGGAGTTCCTTTCCACAAGGGAGGTGTTCTCATGCGCAGAAAATTTGACGATCACAAAGGGCTGGCCGGTAATGCCGTCGCGGGGACCCATGTTTTATTCTTCGGCCTCGATCTCTCGCCATCCGCGCGGCCGGGCTTTCGCGGCTTCGCCTTCCAGCGTACCGATCACACCGAGGGGGATACCGTCTGGCTGCGGGGGATGAAAACTTTTGAAAAGACCCAGCCGCATCCCGCCTCGAGCGAGACATTCTCCACCCGGGAGCAGCCGGTGCAATCATTCCAATGGGCCGATTACAGCGTAAAACCGGATCATGCCTACACCTTTAAAATTCTGGCGCTGTACGGCGACCCGGCCCATCTCACCCCGAAGCATGAGGCGAAGGTCGATGTGAAAACCGAAGTGGAAACCGGGCCCGTTCATTCGGCCTTCTTCAACCGCGGCTCGGTGGCCACCCAGGAATACGCCCACCGATTTCAAAACAAGCCGCCCAGCGTGGCCGGTCCGGCCGCGTACGAATGGCTTTCCCGCGGTTTGCTGGAGGCGCTCGTGGCGTTCCTCAACCGCGCCGGACCGGGGGCATCGATCCACGGCGCGGTGTACGAATTCCAATGGCCGTCCGCGCTCGCGGCGATCCAGAAAGTCAGCCGGGGCGGAGCCCAGGTAAAGATACTATTTGATGATATCGGATCCGACGGCAAGGGAAATGCCGGCGGGCCGTGGAAGAAAAACCGCGCGGCGATCGCCAAAGCCGGGATCAAATCTCTTTGCAAAGGCATTACCAACGGCAAGATCATGCACAACAAGTTTTTCATCTTCAGCCAGAACGGCGAACCAAAAGCGGTCTGGACCGGTTCCACCAACCTGACCGAGAACGGGATTTTCGGCCATTCCAACGTCGGGCACATCGTCGAGGATCCCGCGATTGCGCGGGCTTTCATGGACTATTGGCAGCGCCTGGATCAGGATCCGAAAGTGGACGAAGCCTACCGCGGGGCCAACGTAGCCAGCACGCCGGCTCCCCCCGACCCCTGGAGCTCCCTGACCAGCGCGGTATTCTCGCCCCGCCGGACGGATCTCGACGCGCTCGACTGGTTTGCCGCGCTGGCGGGAGGCGCACAGCAAAGCCTCTTCATGACCTTCCCGTTCGGCATCCAGGAAAAGTTCAAGCAGGTCTACCGCAAAGACGACTCGATTCTGCGGATGGCGCTCCTGGACCAAGCCTTCGCCAGCCCGAGGACCCAGAAACAGGACGAAAAGGATTTGCTGGAGATCCGCAAACGGCCGAATGTGGTGCTGGCCATTGGCAACCGCATCGTCACCAACGCCTTCGACCGCTGGCTGGCGGAGCTCTCGAAAATAGTCCCCACCGTCAACGTCCCCTGGGTGCACACCAAATACATGCTGGTCGACCCGCTCGGCCCCGCGCCGACCGTGGTGACGGGCAGCGCCAACTTCAGCGTGGCCAGCACAGAAACCAACGACGAAAACATGCTCGTGATCCGCGGCGATAAGCGCATCGCCGATATCTACTTCGGCGAGTTTCTCCGGCTCTACAGCCATTACGCCTTCCGCGAAGCGGTGAAAAACTACCTGGACAAGAAGAAAAAAGGAACGCCCGACGACTGGAAACCGCAGTACCTGATCGACGACGACCGTTGGATGGCACCCTATTTCGATCCGGCGGATTCCAGCGCTCGCTACCTGCGGAGAGTCTATTTCTCGGGCCCGATGGCTGCGTAGATAGATTAAAGGACTATAAGATCCGCGAGGAAAAATGCAATCTTTCGGAAGGGAATCGCGGATTCTCTACGATAGTCCGCAATTAATCGGGCCGGGAACTCATTTCACCGGAGGAACCGACAAAAACGACGACCCGCATCCAGTTGACACCGGGGTTACAATTAAATCATAGAGCGGGCAGTCAGCACCCTCACAAGAACCCCTTTTCGTGGGTTTGGTTATGCGGCGTATTGTCGGGATAATTTAATCCCGCTTTTCCGGTAAACGGAAACGCCAACCAGTGTGTGCGTCTGCCCGCTCCTCCTTTTTAAGAGCCCGCCGAGATTAGCCGATTCTTCAAATCCCGCCTCATAGGTTTCGAATTCCCATGCAAACCGATTATCTTGAGAGAATTTCAATCAGTCTCCCTGGAACGGAAACCGGGTTTAATCAACGATTGGCCGATCTATTGGCGGCGCTCGGCCAGATGAATTCCTTTGGTTTTGAGGGAACAGCCTCGGACGCAAGGTACTATCCCCGCCTCGCTTTGGATCTTCAATCCACGCGTCGCGGCGTATATGCGGATTTTCTTCTTTCGAGCGGCGCGATCCATTCGGTCGGCGTGGAAAACTCGACGGGTATGCAGAAACGCAGCCCGCATTCGTACGTCCCGCTCGGGATCGACACCGTTTCCCGGCGGTTCGCGACGGATGGAATTCTCCTTAAAGGAATCGACCATTTGGGATTTAATTTGCCGTGGTTCGAAGCAGGCATCCATCCCCACATCCTCGATCTTCGGGAAAAGTTTTCCGCCCGGTGCCTCTATCACCTCTATCCTTCCGGCGAACCGTGGGATTTCATCCTCCCGGGAACGCCCGGCGAAATCGCCTCGCGCGAAGCCGTCGACTATGGAAAAGTCCGCCGACCCAAATTTGAGCTGGTGTCCTTCGATAAATCGTCGATGCCGCTTATCCAAATTGACATCGGAGTGAACCGGGGGTTCGAACGATTTGCGGAGCTGTTTCCGGAGTCCCTGGTCGATCCGGCGTTCCGAAACATCTGGATCTACCTGGAAAATCCGTATCCCGTCGATATCTGCCTGGTGATTAATGAATATTCCGAAGGCGATTGGAGCGGATTCTTCGAAGGGTGCAGGTTGTAAGGTCATTGCGATGGGAATGAATTAACCCGCCGATATCGTTTCCGCAAAAAGCGGCCCGATCGCAGCGCTTCTGCGCATATCATCTCCCTGGCCCTCTGATACAATCGGATGAGACATCCTGCTCGATTTCCCGCATTCGTTCAGGAGATCCGGCAATGAAAATAATTCGGATCGCGGCTTTTATGGTCATCCTCCTCCTCGCCGCCTGCGCCCCGCCAGCGCCGTTGTCGACGCCGACGCCGGGGCCGTCGGCAACTCCGCGGCCGACGCGAACTCACACCCCGACGCGAACCCCCACGCCGACGCGGACCCCCACATCGACGCCAACGCCGACGCAAACGCCCACACCAACTCCTTCCCCCGCCGAGCTGCTCTCCAAAGTCGGGGACGCGGTGCTGGCGATGAAAAGCGCGAAATTCACGATCACGCGCGAAGGCGCGCCGGCCGTGCTGGATGCCGCATCCAACATGACTTTCACCGAGGTCACGGGGGAATTTCAAGCCCCCGATCGCGTAAGCGCGCAAGTTAAGGTGAAGGTGTACGGCAACGTGTTCGAATTACAATTGCTCTGGCTGCCGGAAGGAAACTACATGTCGAACCTTCTCACCGGCCAAATGGGACCGATGCCCGCCAATGCCGGGTTCAACGGCGCGGCACTGTTCCGGCCCGGGGGCATCCCCGCCGTGCTCAAGGGCGGAATCCAAAATCCCAAGCTGGTCGGCATGGAAACCATCGGGGATTTGGTGGTGTATCATTTCACAGGCACAACCGACGGCGCAATTCTTTCGCCCCTCATGGGAGGCGGTCTCGCGGCCGGCACGCTCTACCCGGGGGACATCTGGGCGCAAAACGGCAATTTCAATCTCGTCCGTTTCCACATCGCTGAACCGGACGACAACGGCTGGTTGATCGACATTTACGACATCAACGTGCCGGTCGAAATTCAAGCACCGTAATTCAAAATCTCACCGCAAAGCCCGCCCTCGGTGGTCGGGCCGGGGGACGCAAAGGACGCAAAGGAAACAAAAAGCTAGAACCCATCAATTAATATGAGTTCATTCTGTATGCATCCATTAATTAATATTCCAATGGAAAAGGAGCAAGAACATCATCAGAACTTATCCGCGAAATCCGAGTCCTTCCGTGTAATCCGTGTACGAAGATCCTTAAGGCTCTTCTGCCGTTGAGGAACCAGCTTCTATGTCGACAACGCTCATGAAACGCCCCGGATGGATCCTTGCCGCCGTCTGCCTGCCGGTCTTCCTCGGCGCGCTCGATCTTACGATCATCTCGGCCGTTCTCCCCGCCGTCGTCGCGGGTCTCAACGTGCCGCTCCAAACCGGGCTGGATACGGCGGCCTGGGCGGTGAGCGGCTACCTGCTGGCGTACGCCATCAGCATGACGTTCATGGGACGCGTCTCCGATCTGTGGGGGCGGCGTCGGGTCTATCTCCTCTGTTTGATCATCTTCTTCCTCGGATCGTGGTGCGTGGCGGCTTCGCCCGGCGCGCCCGCGCAATGGGCCTACCGCATCGCGCGCCTCCTGGCCGGAGGGCGTCCCGACCGCAGCATGATGGCGCTCTACGCGCTCATCTTCGGGCGCCTCATCCAGGCCTTCGGCGCGGGCGCGATGGTGCCGGTGAGCATGGCGCTCGTCGCCGATCTCTATCCGCCCGAGCGCCGCGCGCTTCCGCTCGGCCTCATCGGAGCGGTCGATACGGCCGGCTGGGTGCTGGGCCATCTGTACGGCGGGATCATGGTCCAATTTTTCGCCTGGCCGTTCCTCTTTTGGATCAACCTGCCGCTCACCGTCCTGCTGTTCGCGCTCACGGCCTGGGCGCTCCGGGGCCTGGAAGAAAAGCCGGTCCGCGCCCCGCTGGACGTTGCCGGCGTGGGATGGATCAGCCTCGCGCTCATCGGACTCAACCTGGGGCTGGGCGCCGGGGACGCCGGGGCGAGTGTGAAAACCACGCCCGGGCTCGCGCCGCTCGCCCTGCTCCTCGGCCTGGTAGCGTTGGTATTTTTCCTATGGCATGAGCGCCGCGCGCCCCAACCGCTGCTCGATCTGCGCCTCTTCCGGATTCGCAACTTCTCGGCGGCCTGCGCGCTCAATCTGCTCGTCGGTTTCTGTCTGATGGTCGGGTTGGTGAGCGTGCCGCTGTTCATTAACATCGCCGGAGCCAAGAGCAGCGGCCAGGGCGCGCTGGTGAGCGGTTATTTGCTTTCAGCGTTTACTATTCCCCTCGCGCTCGCGGCGCTGCCCGGCGGCTGGCTGGCCGGGCGGATCGGCTACCGTCTCACGGCAGTCATCGGAATGCTGACGGCGATCCTGGGGTTCGGGTTGATGACGCTCTGGCGGCCGGAGATGGCCGCTCAAGCCGTCGCCCTCCTCACCGGCGGGGGCGCGCCGGAGGACGCGGCGGGCACGCTGCGGATGGCCGCCGGCCTCGCCGCGGCGGGGATCGGGCTCGGCCTGACGATCGCGCCGATCGGCACGGCGGTGATCAACAGCGCGCACGAGGCCGAGCGGGGAATTGCGGCCGCGGTCGTAATCATCCTCAGGCTCATCGGCATGAGCCTGAGCGTCAGCCTGCTCACTCCCTACGGCCTGCGGCGCACGACGGAAATCAGCGCCCAGTTGCTGCGAGGCGCGCCGTTAACCGATTTTGCGCGCATGGCGGAGGCCGGATTGCAGGCGGTGACGCGCGTGACTGCGGAAATGGCCTGGATCGCGCTGGCTGTCGCCGCGGCGGGGTTGATTCCGGCGGCGATTTTACGGCGCGGCGATTCGACTCAAAGCGGCCCTCTCAACGAATCCAAATAACGACTTGGAGCTATTATTATTCTTGTTTTATAAGTGCCAAGATGAATACTCTCTCGGAATCACTTCTTCCGAATTGAATCAACAAACGGACCCTTTGCGTTTCTTCTCGCCCTTTGCATCCCTCGGCCCGACCGCCGAGGGCGGGCTTTGCGGTGAGATTTGATTTTCGACCGTTAAGGCATTTCTTACCGCCCCGGGGTATGATAATTCCATGCTAGCCCTGGTCGGAAGCGGCGAATATCTTCCTCCCATGGAGAATGTGGACCGGATCCTCCTCCAGCGCCTGCCCGCCCCGCCGCGCGTGGTTTGCCTGCCCACCGCCGCCGGCACCGAAGGCCCCGGGCGGATTGGATATTGGTCCCGGCTCGGCGAAGAGCATTTCTCCCGGCTGGGAGTTCCGGTCCGGTCGCTGGCGGTGATCGACCGCGCGTCCGCCAACGACCCCGCCTTAGCCGGGCTGGTTGCCGAATCAAATTTCATTTACCTTTCCGGCGGAAAACCAAACTATCTTTTTGCCACTTTGGAAGGCAGCCTCGTCTGGAAGTCCATCCTCGCGGTTTTGGAAAAAGGCGGGATGCTCGCCGGATGCAGCGCGGGCGCGATGATCATGGGCGAAGCGTTTTTCGGATTCTCCGGCCAAGCCCGCAGCCAGGGCTTCCGACTGCTTCCGGGCGCGACGGTTATCCCCCATTACGATGAAATCCCCGATTGGGTGGTCGCTCCCGTCCGCGGATGGATCACCCATGGCCTCACCCTGATCGGGATCGAAGCCAACACGGCGCTGTTTAGCGGGGATTTCGGACATGGAAGTGATTGGCGTCGGCGGTGTAACCGTCTGGAACCAGGCGGGCAAGAATCGTTATTTGCAAGGCCCTGTTCCGGATTGGAACGGTCGGTAAAGACTCGGACGGTGTCGCTTTCTCCATTCACTCCCCATCCGGGTTCCCAGACCGAGCGGAGCGGTGATGTTCTCCGCCGGGACGATAATCCTCCCGACGGTTTTCGAGGATGGGTAGAAAGGAGCGTATCGTGAAAATCGGATTGCAGATTCCGAACTTCACCTGGCTCGGGGGTCCGGCAAGCATCGCCGGACGACTTTCCGAAATCGCCCGGGCGGCGGACGGTGCGGGATTTTACAGCATGTGGGTCATGGATCATTTCTTCCAGATCGGCGACCGCGAGCATTCGCGCGGCCTCGGCCCGGCGGAAGACGATATGCTGGAAGGCTACAGCGTGCTTTCCTTTCTGGCAGGCTTTACAAAGAAAGTGAAATTGGGCACGCTGGTGACGGGCGTGGTCTACCGCCATCCCGGAATCCTGGTTAAAACCGTCACCACGCTCGACGTGCTTTCGGGCGGACGCGCCTACTTCGGCATCGGCGCGGCATGGAATGAACGCGAAGCCCTCGGCCTGGGCGTTCCCTTCCCGCCGATCGCAGAACGTTTCCGGCGGCTGGAAGAGACGCTGAAGATCGCGAAGCAGATGTGGTCGGAGGACAACGGGCCGTTCGCGGGGAAATATTACCAACTAAAAGAGACGCTGTGCGTTCCTCAGCCTCTCACCAAACCGCATCCGCCGATCCTCATCGGCGGCGGCGGCGAGCGGAAAACGCTGCGGCTGGTGGCCGAGTACGCCGACGGGTGCAACCTGTTTGCCCGCGCCGGTCTCGACGCGGTCCGCGCCAAACTGGAGGTGTTGCGCCGCCATTGCGACGAGGTGGGACGCGATTACGCCGCCGTCGAAAAAACCGTGCTCGACAGCGTCCACCTCGCGCCGGGCAAGCTCGACGCGGCCGGCGTGATTGCGCGCTGCCGCGACCTCTCCGCCCTCGGCGTCCAGCATGTGATCTTCAATATGCCCAACGTCCAGGAAATCGCGCCCCTGGACACCTTCGGGAGGGAGATCATCCCGGCGGTGGCGGGGTTCTAGCGGCCGGGAGGATCCGGTTGATCCGACCATGAGCGATTCAGAAAAAGAAATCGTCCGCAACGGTTACAATGCGATTGCCGCCCGGTACCTCACCTCGCGTACCGAGGATACGGCGGACGTAACGCTGCTGCATGAACTCGAGCGCCGATTGGCTCCGGGCGCCAACATTCTGGACGCCGGTTGCGGCGCGGGGGTGCCGGTCGCCAAACGCCTGAGCGAAAACTACTTCGTAACGGGCGTGGATTTTTCGGAAACGCAAATCCGCCTGGCCAGGCAACTCGTCCCCCGGGCGCGCTTCGCGCTCCAAGACCTCACCCGCCTGGCCTTTCCCGACGACACCTTCGACGCGATTTGCTCCTACTACGCGATCATCCACATTCCCCGGACGGAACATGCCGGGATCCTGCGGATGTTTCACCGCATCCTCCGGCCCGGCGGGCTGGCGCTTTTATGTTTGGGCGCAAACGATCTCGAGCGCGATATCGTGGACGATTATTGGGGCGCTCCAATGTACTGGAGCCATTATGATTTAAAGACCAATCTGCGCATGCTCGCGGAGTTGGGGTTTGACCTGATCTGGTCAAAACCGATTGCGGACGAGAGCTCGCCCGGGAGCGGGCATCTTTTCGTTCTGGCGCAAAAACCGCCCGCCTCCTCCGCCCTTCCCGCGGCCATACGGCCGCCAAAATAAAATCTTCGATTTGCCCTTTCTGATGAAACGGATTTGGAACTCCGGTGGTTTGATCGCCGTTCTCGGCGTATGGCTGGCTCTCTCCACCGGCGTTGTCGTGATCGTCGCTCTCTCCGCCGCGCGCCCCCATACCCGCGCCGAGATACTGATGGGGGCCGGGCTGGTTGTCTTGTGGGTCGGCCTGGGCGGGTTCGTCATGCGCCAAGCGCGGGAGCGCATTCGCAGTTTCGTCCTGAAGATCTGGGTGGATTGGCGGATAAAATTCGTTCTCCTCTCCACCGGTCTGGCGCTGGCGGAAGAAGCCATTACCACGGGGAGGTCCAACCTGGCGCCCGTGTTCGGCGTTCCGGTCGGGGCGGCGTACATCACGGCGTCGGCCGATTATTTCGATGTCGTGTGTTTTCACAGCGTCGTGGTTTTTATTCCGATGTTTATCGGCTGGGCTGTGATCCTCCGTTATTATGACTTCAGCCCCAACGCGGTCTTTCTGCTTTTTGGGTTGACCGGACTGAGCGCTGAAATCTCATTGAGCGGCGCGCAGGCCGTCGCTGAATTCGGTTTATGGATTTTCGTATACGGTTTGATGGTTTTTTTGCCGGCCTACACGCTCCCAACCGAGCGCGGAGCAAAAAAACCGCCCGGATGGATGTACGCGGCGGCTGTTTTCCTGCCCCTGCTTTTTGCCATCCCGGTGGCGGCCGTCGTCGGCGCGATGCATCCGGTCCGGATTCATTTTCCGCCCATCGCTCCGAATTCTTGAAAGGCGCCGCGCGCGGACGGAGGTTGTTTCGGACGGAGGCGCAGCGCATAAGGGCAGACCGGAAAAATCGTCTGATAAAATGCCTGGGACCAACATCCCGAACCCAAGCGCTCTGGCCAATGAAGGAAAGCGACTATGCTGAACTGGCACGAAGGACTGACGACGGGCGTTCCGGACCTGGATAATCACCATAAGGAGATCTTCCAAAAATTCAATGAGTTTTACGCCGCCATGTCCGGCACGGCCGCCGCCCGCAGGGACGAGGCCGGAAAAGTGCTGGACTACCTTCAATTCTATGCTCAGTTGCACTTTGCAAGGGAAGAGGAATTGATGGCGAAGTACCACTGCCCGGCGGCCGAGGAAAATAAACGGGAACACGCGGAATTCCTAAAAGAGTTTGGCGCCTTTTATACCCAGTGGCAAACGGGCGGGATGAATTTAACCCTTGCCAACGATACCTTCGTAAAATTAATGGATTGGATCGTCAACCACATCGAGGGAGTGGACACCCAGCTCAATAAGTGCCTGCCCGATTTCGGCCAAGACCTGACAGGTTTCGAAAAACCTGTCAGGTCTTTTCCCGTCATCCCCATGCTTGCCGGTGTAGACCACGGGATGCGTCTCCTTCGATCCGCAGACGCAGTTGTTTATAGCGCGGCACCCTTTGCTTGAGACAATCCAACAAACCGAGCCATTGTTCGAAAGCGATTTGCGTGGGCGTGGCCGAGAGCGGGAACCGCAGTTCTCTCGAGAGGATTTTCCACTGCCGATAGGTAAAGATCGGCTCCAGGGTCCGGCCGAGGCTTGTGTTCCACCCCGCAAACCCGAAACAGACCAATCTCCGGAACAGCGCTTCGTCCTCGCACGGAACCAGCGGGAGTGAACGTTTTTGGATATGCAGGAGCACCGAATCCACCCCGGGGACGGGCTCAAAATCCGTCCTCCGCAATTTTCGGAGTATCCGGAATTGGAAGCGGGGTTTGGCCAGGATCGAAAACCGAGACTCCGCCGGATTACCGGAAAATTTTTCTGCGGCCTCCTTTTGAAGGATCAGCCACGCGTCGCTTGGCGCAGGCAAAGCCTCGAGAATTTTCCGCACAATTTCCGACGACAGGTTATAAGGGATATTTGCGAATATTTTATAGTCTCCACCGGGCATGCGGTATTCCAGAAAGTCTGCTTCCACCACCTCCACGGGAACAACGTCCCGGAACCGTTTCCGAAGGATGGCGGCCAGCGCCGGATCTTTTTCCACCGCAATGACTTTTCGCGCGATGGAAGCCAGTTCCACCGTGAGCATTCCCCGTCCGGCGCCGATTTCCACGACGGTATCCGATGCTCCGATCGTGCTCTCGGCGAGCAGCCCGCGGACGAGGTTGGAACTTTTTAGAAAATTTTGCGCCAGGGCAATCTGGTTGCGCTGAATTCTTGCCATGTTTCACCTCTCGGAATGAGGGGGCGGAAACGAAAATGCGGGGCCGGAAGGATCTCACCTTCATGGCCTCGCATTCGGCAAAAAAATGCCATGAACACGCGGTTCCAGCGCATGTTCATGGCGCGCACAGATTGATTAAATTAAATCATCGGGGGATACGCCGCGAACGGGATCGGGAACGCGTGGAGATCAATCCGTTTGTAGTTCGCGGGTCCGAATCATCATGGGATTCCCTTTCGAGGAAAAAAATTAGCGTCGTTTACCGCCGGGAAATATATCCGCCGCAAGCTCCCTTGTCAAGGCGGCACAGCGGCGGATCGGGTAAAGCCCTGACAGGTTTTTTTTAAAACCTGTCAGGGCTTCGCAAATCGAAATCCAACCCTTGAGGGGATCAATGATCTAACGGGTTCCTACGGCAGCGCGACGGTCGTCTTTCCAATCTGGCTGACGGCAAGATGGAACTCACCCTTCCCGTGCGCACTGGGGGTGGATTCCCCCGGCTTCCGGACGCTGGCCTCGAATTGCAGATCCGCTTTCAGCAGCGCACCGGTTTCATGGTCTACCCAGATTGTCCCTTGGATTGAAGTAATTGCATACGGCAGCAAACCGAAGCTGGAATCCTGCCCCGTCCCTCCCAGCCCGGTTGTATCGACCGAATAGACGTCGACTTGCCGCCCTTCCAGCGTCGTCCCGGTTTCCGCCTGGGGGCCGGCCATCCCCGCCGCGCTGAGAATGGTTAGCGGATCCAACTGCCAAAGTGTCCACGTCGCGCTGAGCATGGCCGAGCCTGGCTGGACCGCGCCGCCGGTCACTGCATATTCCTTCCCTTCGAAAAGATACGCCTCGGTTTTCGATCCGGCGGAGTCGAGAACGTAATGGACGTTCGTCCCCTGAACTTCCGCCTGGAGGGTGGTGAGGGTGTTGGTTCCGGTCGCGGACGGCATGCTCTCGCTCGCGGAAAGCGTAAACGACTGCAGGGAACCCGGTTTAGTTCCGGCGCCGAAAAGTTTCGAGAGCGAGGTGATGATCAAGGCGCTGGGAGGGAGGCTGGGAGTCGCCTCCGACGCACCACCGGCGGGAGTCGGTGTGGATCCGGATGATTCGATGCCGGTCGCCAGCACATTCACGGCGGTTCCCCCGTTCAGGGATTGGAGAATCACGGTAGCCTCGCGCCCGGTCGACGCCTGGGAGAAGATGAGGTCCTTTTCCCCGTTCGGCAGCGCCTGCGCGGCGTCCGTCGCCCAGCTTTGGCCGGTGAAATATTTTTCATAGAAAGCCTGGACCGTATCCGGCGACGAAGCCGAGGTGTATCGCAGGCTGCTGGGCATCCGCTCGACATCCTGCGCGTCATCCGTCGCCGGGATGTCCGCCAGCACCGGGAGGCAGTCCCCGGGATAGGCGACCGGCGCCCCGCTATTGATTTCGGACAGTTCGTAATCGAGCGTCTTGGTTCCGGATGCGATCGAAAGCTCCAAATGGTATTTCACGAGGTATCCGCCGTCGGCCGCCACCCATACTTTGCCGCTCGCCTGCACGTCTTTGATCCCGACGGAATCTGAATTCACCTGGTATACATTCGTCGCGATCCCTGCAACGGTTTCCTTGCCCGCCGGCGTGCCGGATTTCAGCGGATAGAGATAATCCGAAAGGCTCGCGGCATCGACAGTGATGTTCGTATCGTCCCAAAACACCTGGCACCCGGTGGCTCCCCCCGCGAGCAGATAGCCCGCCTGATCAACCTTGCCCACTGTCAATTGAAGGGTTTGGCCGGCTTCATCGAAAGAATCGACCGTTTCAAAAACGGCTTTTTCCGCGCTCCAAACCGTCAGAGAATATTTTTCCGTGCGGTCGATCGGCCCGCCGGCCGTTTGCCCCTTGGTCGCGATGGTCAACGCGGCCCGGTAATGCGTCAGTTTTTGCGTACCCGCCGCGGGATCGGACACCAACCCGCCGGCATTGCCGCCGCCAATTCCCGGGATTGTGGTGAGGCAGGATACCGCCGCAATCATTGCGCACCCGACGAGGAACAATCGTAAACGCTTCATGCAAGTTTCTCCCTTTCGCCGATCCTGCCTTGCGGTGGACCGCCGGCATCCGTTTTCCCGCGTCCGCGGGATGAAAATAACCCGCCGCGTGTTGCGTCATTCCTAGGGGTCGCGCTCCGGGATACCGCAAGGCTTGCCGCCCGGTTGTTCATTTGAGCGCCTCGATGATGTAGTACGAATGCCCGCCTTTTCCATACGGGCCTTCGAGCTGGGCGCCGTTGAAAAAATCGAATGACTCTTTTAAATAATCGCCTGGATTGGCGGATTTGGGAACGCTAAAGGGTTTTTCGGTTTTTGTACCATCCACCTTATTGGTGCAGGTTACCTGAGCGCTTGACGGTGAAAAACTGATCGGGTTGTAGTGAACCTTCATATGCAAGGTGGTGTTCCCCACCTCATCGGTTTCCTTGGTGCCGGAAACCGTTATGGTGGAATTTCCCATCGGAATGGGGACCAGTTCGCAATTCATCACGGGATTTGTGCTGCTGATATCAAACCAGGAATCCGATCTCACCTCGCCGGAAATTGTGCCGTCCTCCGCAATGGAGATCGGCCCCTCCGCGGAGAAATAGCCCGTATCCGTCGTGCCGCTGCCGGTTTGGTCGTTCCACGCCTTGATGACAAGGTTGTAATTGCAGGCGCCCACCGTGAAGGAGGCCTTGGCAGTTTTCGTATACGTGCCGTAGGTTAAAGTGGCGACGAGAGTCTCTTTGCCCTCGTTTTCGGGGAAATAGCGCATGTGGATTAAATCCGGTCCATACCCCACTGGAACCGATGGTTTGTTGACCGACCCCAGGGAGGCTGTCGTTGCGAGCGTCCCCGGTGCCGATGTGTCCGGTTGTGGAGCCCCGGGGGGAAGGAGCGGGGCGAGCGGGACAAGCTGTTCGACCCCGGATTTTTTATCCCAACTATAGGAGATGACTATCTGGGGAAGGTCGCTGAGGCAGACAAATTTCTTGGGAGCGGCGGTAAACTTAACCGTGGCGGGGTTCCCTGCCGATTTCGCAACCGAGACGGTGGCGACGGAGAGGGAAGCCGCCAGCAATAATGCGCAGCAAGCAATGACGGCGCGGATGGGTTTGGGCATAGTCAAATCCTCCAGCGATCCGAAACTTGGGTTGTGATGGTGGGTGGGGGAGGGAGGCGGTTGCATATTAGGCCAGCATTATACACTCGATCGGCGCGTGATCCATCGCACGAAATTCTGATTTTCCGGCGGAAAAATCCCGACACGACGGTCCTCGCTTCCCGCCGGTCAACTCCCGTCTTCGACCGGTTGTCCATTCCCAGGCATCCCATTGAACCACTTTTGCTATACTCTACTGCACGCCCCGAAAACAGGACAGGAGCGTTTTTACGCCTGGAACCCGAGATGCAGAATATTCGCAAAATCTCAGCCGAAGTAGTTCTTCGTAAGCTGGCCGGAGCCGCGGCTATTCTCATCGTGTTTGCGGGCGCGTTTCTGGTTTATTTTAAATTACGCGCGCCTCTTGCGCCGCCGCTCACCGCGGACGCATTATTTCATTTCGAACTCCATCAGCTGGATGTGGGCATTGATTTGCAATTGATGATCTTCCCGATTCTTCTGCTCATGGCGATGTCATTAATCCCTTATTTTTAATCGGCAGCTTCTGGACCAGCCGCTGCCGCGCGCCTCGCCCGCAATATTTACAGGGTTTGCGATCATTCAATTGATTTCCCAGGGCCACGACATTTGGACGCACCATTCCATGAACCAGCCGGTTAATTTCGGGTTATTGGTGGTCATTCTTGCGGGATGCCTGCTGGGCGGATGGCGGATCGGGCTGCCGCTGGGCGCGATCAGCATGATCCTCTCCTGCGGTTACGAGATATTTGTGCAGTCACCCTTTCTTAGGGATGTCCAAAATTTGGGAATCTGTGGATTTTTGAGGGGATTCAACGGCGGGCCGTTTTTAAACAGCAATTTAATCCTCCCGAATTATTCCGGAGGGTTATGGGCGGCAATCTTCGCCTGCCTGATCGCCGATTGGCTGGGTCCGCGCCGGTATTCCGCTTTCGCGGCGGCCGCCCAAGGGGCCGTCCTCCCATTCGCAGTCGGGTACTTGCAGCTTGCGGCAGGGGTTCCGCCCGGCTTATATCTCGTGCCCGCGCAGGCGCTAATCACAGGCATTGCCGCCGCGTGGATGATGCTGATGATCCGGTATGTACAAGTGGAAGCCTCGCGGAAAAAAACCGCGGAGGCGGAGTTGTCAAAGGTTCAGGCCGAATTGCGCGCCCTGCGCTCGCAGATCAACCCGCATTTCTTTTTCAACGCCCTCAACACCATCCGGTTTATGATCCGCGAGAATCCGCAAACCGCGCGCGACCTGCTGATCGATCTCTCCGAGGTCTTCCAACGCACGCTGCGGTCAGGCGATTTCGTCCCGCTCCGGGATGAGCTGGGATACGTCGAAGCCTATCTCTCGCTGGAGAAAGCCCGCCTGGGCGACCGGCTGCAAATCGCGTGGGGCGGCTTCCTCCGCCCGGATAAGCCGCTCGAATCCGACACGCCCCTTCTAGATGTGCCCGTGCCTACTCTGGCATTGCAGCCGATCGTGGAAAATGCGGTTCTGCACGGGATCGGGCCGAAAAAAGAGGGGGGAACCTTGAGCATCGCGGTATCCCGCCAACGGAATGATCTCGCGATCGCTGTCGAAGATGACGGGGTCGGCATGGATCAACAACAACTCGAGAGGCTCCTGCAATCGGGCGATGAAAGCAACAAAAGCATCGGCATGAAAAACGTCGATGCCCGCTTGCGGATGCTCTACGGTCCGGAATATCGCCTGGCGATCGAATCGCAACCGGATAAAGGCACGCGCGTCACCGTTCGGATTCCGATTTCCGAATCAAAGGGAAAACCATGAACATCCTTATCGTCGACGACGAAGCGCCCGCCCGCGGCGAGCTGCGTTATATCCTTCAGGCGCTCGCGCCGGAGGCGAAGATCGTCGAAGCCGTCGACGGCGCGGAGGCGTTGGAGAAAGTCGAGGAGGAACCGGTCGATGTGGTTTTCCTCGACATCAACATGCCGGGCATGGACGGATTGACCGCGGCCGCGGCGATCGCGGACAGCCCGCAGCCGCCGGTGATCGTCTTCGCCACGGCCTACGACGAGCATGCGCTGAAGGCAATCGAACTGGCCGCGCTCGATTACGTCGTCAAGCCCTTCGACGAGCGGCGGCTCGAAGCGACCATGGACCGGGTTCGCCGGGCGCTCGCCGAGCGGGCCACCTTGGAAAAAACGCAAGCCGCCCTGCGGGGCTACCTCGGTCAGGCGGCTCCCGCCGCCGGTTTGACCAAACTGTGGGGAGAACGCGAAGCCGGAAGCCGCGTGCTGGTTGATTATCGGGACATCCTCTGGATCGAAGCCGGCGAAAAAGACGTGCGCATGCAAACGAGCGCCGGGGAGAAACTCCGGCTGCACCAGACCCTCAAGGAACTTGAGCCGCGTCTGGCCCCGCACAACTTCGCCCGGGTCCACAAAGCGTTCCTGGTAAATCTGGATTACCTGGCCGAGGTTGCGCCCTGGACGGCGGGAATTTACACCATCCACATGAAGGACAAGGCGCGCACCGAGATACCGATGTCGCGCCGGTACGCCGCCGCTGTAAAAAAGTTGACTGGCTGGAAATAACACACTCCATATGTCCGCCTTGAATAAGTAATATCGGTTCTGTGGGCATCACGGTCTAACTTATTTTCTCGAGGCAAGACCCCAACGGGAATGAAACCCGCGGCCGCGCTCATCTCCGCCTGGAAATGACCGGGGTTCTCCGTAAAGCCGCATCCCCGATCAATATCCCATCAGGATAATCAGAAACCAACGGTCCGCGGCACATCTCCCGAGCCAATGCTTTCCATGGCCAGCTCCCATGGATGTCGCCGCTCCCAATCAGGGTTACTTTACCGGTCATCCCGCTTTTTCCACCGCTCTTCCTCCCCGGGCGGAAGCCTCTCAATTCGTCTGCTAAATTGGACTTATGGCATTCCAGAGCGGCTGTAGAGTGCCGGATTCGCTGCAGGGAAAAACTAACGACAGCAGGAGGATGATGAAATGAAAAAATCCAAATTGCGTTTGCGATGGTTTGCCCTAATCGTCGTCGGAGGGTTCTTGGCCGGTTGTTCGGCGCCGACCCCCACGCCGATGCCGCCGCCTCCGCCGCCTTTGCAGCCCAATCAGCCGCTCCCGCCGCCCAAGCAACCGGATACCCCGCTGCCGCCGCCTGCGCAACCCAACACCCCGCTTCTGCCCCTCGGGCAATCGGATACACCCGCACCGCAATCTTCCACGCAAACCCAATCGGGCCAGGCCAGCCTCTTTAAGTTTATCCAGACCCTCCAGGTGACACCGGATGATCAATACCTGACCGGTGCGTTCTCCCGTATCAACTACATCCCGGCAACGGATCGCTTTGTGGTGACGTTTGGGGGAACGTTCGCAAAACCATCGGGAGGTTGCAAGGACAAAGGTTACAGCTACAAGATTTACACCATGGACCTGTTGGAGGCCGGTGAATTGGGGACTTTTTCGTGCGATCCAATCGATGCAGGCTCGGTTATGGTGGACAACACCTATTTTTTTGCGGCCATGGCAAAAAAGTCGGAACAGAATGGCTGGCATCTGCTCAAAATCGATGCGGTCACCTGGAAGCCGTTGGTTGATACCTTCTTCCCGCTGGATTACCCAAAAGAAGGGAATGCTGATCCGATGGTTGCCTATGTTAACGGGCAGATTGATATAAGCTCCGCATACAATATCTCCGGAAAACCGCACGAATTGTCCGATCCGGTTGGCACCTTCGGCACTCAACATCAATTCTTCTCCACCGATCTGAAGTTCCTGAATAAGCAGATCCTCACCGAACCAGGTCATATTCATGGCTCCTACATGGTTTATGTGGATGGCATTTATTATCTTGTTTCCGCGAATGCCTATGACGGTGATGTCATCCTCATGAAGTACGATGCGAACTGGAAGTATCTGGGCGGAAAGACCCTGATCAAACAGGCTCATTTTTCTACTGGATTGGTGTATGACGGCCAGCAATTCTATATGGCGTATACCGACACCAGACAGAGATTCGGCCCATCCATCCCTCCGGTCGCTCTCAACATTCGCCTGGCCGCGTTTGACCGCGATTGGAATCTTTTGGATGATGTGGGTGTTACAAATTTCACCCCTCCGGATGGCAAGCAACCAGGAAGGCCATGGGTGATCCTACACGAAAGCCGGTTGTACGTTTCCTACGACGTGGACACAGCCAATCATACGACTCACGTAGAAAGTGGGAAATGGCAAGCGTACGTAAGTGTGTATGAGCTTACCCAATAGACGAGCGATTAAGATGCCCTCCCGATGCCAGTTGAGGCTGATTTACTTCCGCTGCGATGGCCAGGGAAGATCGATATACCGACCACTCAATGCCAATGAATTGTTATATCGAACTATAATGAGAGGAATGTGAAATAAACTACTCGATATATCTGCTACAAGTCTTTGGAACGATGCCGTTGATTGGATTGTTGGCCGGATGCGGCACACCTGTGACCGCACCCATCCTGTCGTTTTTAACGGGACGGCCTTGGCAACAAGGTCAGCCAGCTTAACCAAGGCAACCGGGACAACCCGGTCAACCTGGACAACGGGAGTAAACTGCGGAGTATTCATCATCCCGCGAGAGCGGGATAAATAGCCTCCCTCCGCCGGCGCCTTGCGAAAAATGATTTCTCAAGGTTAACCGGTGTAGGGAGGCATAAGTTTTCAGCGGCCCAAGGCAGACAACTCGAATATCCATGCCCTATCAATTCGCCGTGGATCGTCCCAATTATTCCGACCTCGCCAGCGGCAGGGTGCTGTACAGCGTGCCGGGCCATCACGCGTTTCCCGTCCGGCTGGCGAGCGAAATATTCCAGCGCTGCCTCGCGTACTTGCGGGCGGCCGGCATTCCGATTGGCAGGGACAATTGCAGGAAGAATCCCGCCCTGTCCGGGGATTGATCGATGTATTGCGCGGAGAAATATCGCCGGCCAGCCTGGGTGCGATCGGCGCTGATAAAGCGCAAAGAATTTCCTACGAAGACTACCACCGTCAAACGGTTCCAAATCGGCACGCGCCAGGTGGTCATCCTCCAACTGGAGACGCAGCCCGTTTTCCTCCCTCGGACCAATCCTCGCCGATTTCGAAGTCGATGGATTGTCCCCGCTGGAAGAAAGACCCGGCGAGGGGCGCCGGAAATCGCTGTGGCGCGCATCTGGATTAAAACTAAAAAATCTAATTCGATTGATCCGTCTGGGGACCTGCTTCCACATAGATCGGCCCGATCGGCGCCACTTTTTCCCCGGTCTTCGGATCGATGTGATCCACCCCGGGGCTCTTGCACGTCGCCACAAATGCATCCCAGGAATAATATTCCGGTTGATTATTGTAGGGGTTGAACACCTCGACAAAGAAATTGCCGGCTTCATCCTGAAACGCGTCCTGGAGGGCAACCCAATGGCTCGCGTGTCCGCCGTTGGAAAGCTTTCCGGTAGCCGTGTCTACATCCGTCAGGAAGATGTATTTGCTTCCGGCGGCCAGGCCTTGCGCCAGTTCGGAAGGGGTCGGCATCGGGCCGCTTTTTTGTCCGGCGGCATAACCAAAGGAAATAAAAAAGGCTGCCAGATCTGTTCCCAGAGTTGCTTTATCCTTCGATAAAATATTTTTATCTCTCGTTCCCATCCGGGAGAATTTTTCCAATCCGGCGGGAATGTCCGGAACCCCCAAAGACTCGAGCACCGATAATTCTCCACAAAGATTTTTATTCCAGGAATCCGCCATGGCGGGAATGCCCATTTTTTGCAGATTCAAATCCTGCAGCGGGCCGCCCAGCCACCATGCCTGGGCGATCCAGTCCGGAGGCCAATGTCCCCTTCCCCACGGCTCCGGAAGGTCGGACCCATCCCCGGGCGCCCCATCGGAAAATGCGCCCTTCCGCTCGGGAAGGACTGAAAGGTCCATCGGGCCGCTGAGGTTGGCGTAAAACGGCATATAGCCGTAGATCGGCTGCCCGGCGCCGTCGTCCCCGAGGAAGACGACGGAATACTTTTTTCCGGTTCCGGGTTGAGTGTACACGCCGAGGATATCAGGGATGAACTGCCCGCATTTTTTCCAAATTTTCTTTGCGGGATGATCCGGATCGCCGACGAAGATGGTGATCGACCCGTAGGCCACCATCCGGGTTTCCAGCTGCGGGTTCGGTTCGAATCCCTCTTCCTCGGGCAGCGGCGGTCCATCCGGTACCGCCTGGATCGGCCGCAGCCCGTTCCATGCGCGGGTCAGAACCGCCACCGTTTGACCGTCCACCGATTCGAATGCGCGCGCAATCGCCGCGAGCCGGTCGGCCTCATCGGCCAGCTGGCGCCGGACCGCCTGGAACCGCTCGCCGGCGGTCCCTCCGTCGTTGCGCGCGGATTCCCGGAGGTCCGCATCCCCGCCGGCTGCGGCCAATTGGGTCCGCAGGCAATCTCCGGCGCGATCAAGTGCATCCGCCAAACTGCGGAGTTCATCGGCATGGGCCAAGAGCAAAGTTGTATCAACTCGAATCGCGCTTTTCATATTCCCCCTGGGATGAGAACTCCCCGAACAAATCGTATCACAAATTATGAATGACCGCGCGGCAAGCCGCGCGGTATCAAGGTACGCAACCCCCAAGAACTGCGCAGCAAGCCCCGCACTCTTCGATTAATAAAGAGGAGTGCGGGGCAAGCTGCGGGGTACTCATCATTCCGCGAAAGCGGGATAAAAATGGATGCGGGAGGCGCGAGGATAACCTCCACCGGCCGATGCGGCGATCCCGCGCAAGGCGATGAACGATTTCGGACGGCCTATGAATTCATCTTCGCTCGGGTGGTAACCGGTGGGTCGCGGGGAGCGCTCGCCGCAGAGCGGCGGTGGGCGGACTGGCGGGCCGAGGCCCCTCTTTTTTTCGTCCCGGCGGCCAGTTCCGCCTTTTTCGCCCGCGGGAGCCGTTTAATCTCCACCTCGCGTTTTCGAGCGGCGCTGGAATCCGCCTGGCGTTCGAAATACACCAGGGTCACCGGCCTATGCGTCCGCGTGTAGCGCCCGCCATTGCCGGAGTGATGCTGCCGGTAGCGGCGCGCCAGATCATTGGTCCATCCGGTGTAGAACGAACCGTCCGCGCACCGCAAAATGTAACAGTAGGAGATTCCTTTTTTGGCGGACGAGAGCCGTTTCATGGAGGGGGTGGTCAGCCGAGACCGATAAACAGAAATTGCATGGCGGGGATCACCAGGTGGGTCACGATCAATACCAGCAAGTTGAACCCGAGCATCGGCAGGATGAACACCAGGATGATCAGCGCAAACGGGCCAAACTTCTGGAAAGTTTCGTACGCTTCGGCGACCGAACCCCGCAGCAGAGCCCCAAGCACGGGCGCCCCGTCCAGCGGCGCGATCGGAATCAGGTTGAAGACGGCCAGCAGCAGGTTGAGGAAAACGAAGAGGGAAAAGAAGTATGGCAGATCCGGATAATATTGATTCGCCGAGACGGTGGTCGGGATCCAGTGGAAGAAGTAAAAAGGAAGCGTACCCAGGACGGCCAGGACCAGATTGGTGAGCGGCCCGACCAGCGAAACTAAACCCATCTTCGCGCGCCGATTCTCTCCAAAGTTCTCCGGATTGATCGGCGTCGAGGCCCAGCCGACGCCGACGAACACGAACAGGATGGAACCGACAAGGTCGAGGTGCTTGAACGGGTTAAGCGTCAGGCGGCCGCGATCGCGCGGGGTCGAATCCCCCATCCGGGTGGCGGCCAAGGCGTGGGCCAGCTCGTGCGCGGGAAAGACGATCAACAGAATCAGGACGCGGGTGATCAGGTCGGCCGGGGAAAGGGAAAGCATTCCGCGATTATACCTCGCCCCCTCCCCGCATGCGGGAGACCTCGGAAAAATATTTCCGCGAACGCAGCGGGGATTCGAGCACGTATTGGATCAGGCGCTGCAGCACCGGCTCGAGCTCGTCGAGCGTGCCGTCGCCGACCCGCAGCCGGAGCGCCTCCTCGAGCGGGCTGCGCTGGATGTGGCGCAGCACCTTAAGGGCCGCGAGCGAAACGGGATACCTCCCTTCGGCGCGGTCGACGCATCGCGGGCAGACGACCCCGCCCCGCGCGGGGGAGAAGAATTGATCCTCCGCCCGGATCGTCTCGCCGCCGACGGTGCACAGGGAGAGTTCGGGGCGGTAGCCCATCGCGTCCAGAAGCTTGAGGTCGTAGATGCGCAGCGCCAGGGCAACGTTGACATCGCCGCACAGCGCCTCCAGCGTGCGCACGATCAACCGGTAGGCCTCCGGATTTTCCAATTCCTCGGGCGCGAGCCGGTCGAGCAGTTCGGCGGTATAAGAGGCGGCGGCCGATCGAACCAGGTCGTCGCGCAATCGGGCGAAGGATTCCACCGTTTCGGCCTGCGTAACGATGTCGAAATCCCTCCCGCGGGCGAGGAATACGTTGGCGCGGTGGAATAACTCCAAATGACCCGCCTTGCGCGAGCCGGGCTTGCGCACGCCCGCCGCCCTTACGCGGATCTTGCCGCGCTGCGGGGTGAACAGTGTGAGAATCCGGTCCGCCTCGCCCCAATTGCGGCGCCGGAGGATCACGGCTTCGATTTGATACGTTCGCTCGCGGGGCATGACGGCATTATACCGGGGACAATTGCACGGTGTCATTCCGAGCCCTCTGTAGAGGGCGAGGAATCGGCGGCTTCTTCGAGTAGATCCAAACTTTTATCAGCCGATCGTTTTCCGATTTATGCGTTACCGATCCCTCACCCCCTGAAGGGGGTTCGGGATGACAACCGCAGTATGTCATTCCGAGCTCTTTGTTGAGGGCGAGGAATCGGCGGCTTCTTCGAGTAGATCCAAACTTTTATCAGCCGATCGTTTTCCGATTTATGCGTTACCGATCCCTCACCCCCTGAAGGGGGTTCGGGATGACATTTGCAGAATGTCATCCCGACCCCGGGCCGCAGGCGAGAGGGGAGGAATCGGTGACGAGTGGAGCAGGTTTTGATTACGGAGCGGGCAGCACGCCCAACGGGTTCTGGGGGGCGTTCAGGTAGCGCATCTCGAAGTGCAGGTGCGGTCCGGTGGAATTCCCCGTGGATCCGGCAAGCCCGATGATATTCCCGCCGTAAACGCCTTGGCCGCAGTGGACGTTGATTTGCGATAGGTGGGCGTAGAAAGGTGTGCCAGCCGTCCAGAGTGGTCGATAATCACCAGATTGCCATACCCGGGAGTGCCGTCGCGGTTCTGGCTCCAGCCCGCGTAAACGATCACCCCGTTGTCGGCGGCTACGATGGGCATGCCCAGATATAGGCGGCGATGTCGATGCCGGGATGGGCCGCGCCGAGGAAAGGATTGCCGGAAAGCCAATGATAGGAAGACGGCGTCGGCCAAACCCAATCGCCGGTTCCCACCGGGCCATCGAATCCGTTTTCGCAGACGCCGGATCCGAGCGCATAGGTTGCTGGATTTCCCGGTATGGATGATCTGCGCCTGCCAATCGTATTGCTTCCAGCCGCCGGGTAGGATCAGCCACTGGCCGGGAGCGATTATCCGGCGTCGAGCGGATTGAGATCGTTGCCTGGCCAGTTGAGGATGGCCTCGACGGTAGTGTTCCAGGTATCGGCAATGCTTTCCAGCGAATCCCCTTCTTTCCATTTATAAAAGGCGCCGTCGACGGGAAGAATGACAAGGGTTTGACCCGGCTGGAGGAAATTAGCGTCGTCAGCCAGCAGCGCGGTATTCCCCCAGACGATGCTGTCGTCCTTGAGCCCGAATTGCCTGGCAATCGATTCGACCGAATCCCCCTTTTGGACGGTATATTGGGAGACCCAATCTGGATTGCGGGCCGGGATGGTCATTTGGGAAACGATCGAGCGGTCGATCCCCGACAGGAACCCGATCGGACGCTTGCGTGGTGGGGAGCGTCAGTCCGTCCTCCCCCATACCGACGCCCGCCGTTGCGGATTGCGCGGATTCACCCGTATGAACTGGCGCGCCTTCCGGATTGGTCTGGATCATCCGCCACCCCCAATACCCCAGCACGCCAAGCAGCGCGGCGGTGCAGAGCATGCCGATCCAGAACCCTCCCGCGCGGAAGGAAGAGGGCGGAGAAGTTTTTTTTATTTTATGGGGGGTTTCCACATTCGTCACAGCGCAATCCTATCCTCAAGCACCGGGGCTCTTCCGCCGACAAAGGCCGTCGGTCGAGCCCAGCCAGCCGCAACGGAGACGAATTATAGCATAGGCACACTAAATGAAATAATGGGCCAATAGTTACCTTTTCCTTTGAGGCATTACGTACGGAACTAATCCCCGCGTCCGCTACCGGCATTTTCATCCGTTGTTTACGTTGCCGCCGGTCCTATTCGTTGTTGCGCATTGGAAACTTTTCATAGCCGTGATGGCATACGAAAAATTGACAATGGAATCCAATTATTCGTTTCGAGGAGCTAGATGATGCCCGTGCATTTCATTGCCATTATCGGAGCCCAGGAACGGGCGGAATCCTCCCAGCCGTTGATTATAGATCGCCAAGGCTGCGGCGATAAAGGTCGAAAGGGGCACGGCTGCAATCAAGCCTAAGGAACCAACCAAAGTTCGCACAATTTCCTCGGCAATCGTGGCGAGATTGATCAGGTTGTTATAATTGCCGCTTTCCACGGTAAACAGAAGCAGCAAAGGCAGGGCCACGCCGGCATAGGCCATCACCAGGGTATTGATGGTGGAAGCAACATGATCTTGGCCAATGCGATAGGCGCTTCGATAAAGTTGAGCAAATTGAAGAGTTGGATTCGCCTCGTGCAATTCAAAGACCGCCGAAGCCTGCGTGACCACCATATCGTCCAACACTCCAAGGGCGCCGATGATCATCCCGCCCAGGAGCAGGCCGCGTAGGTCGATATGAATTCCCGGCACTTGGAGCAGGTAGAGGGTCGATTCGTCGCCGCTCCCCGTCAGGAGCGCAATATTGATGAATGACCAGGCCAGCAAACCGGTAATTGCCAGCACTAATAAAATTGCCAGGACGGCGGCATGCGTTTTCAAATTCCAACCGTAGGTGAGATAGAGCGCAACGGCCAGTATGATCATCGAACCGATAATGCTCACACGGACTGGATCCTCCCCGTTCAAAATATGTGGCAGAATATAGCCGATCACAACCGCAAAGCTGAAACCCAGAGCCAATAAACTGCGCAATCCTTTCCAGCGCGCCACGGCAAGGAGAGCGAAAATAAAAACCCCCAGTAAAATAAGAATCGGCCGGATACGCATTGCATCGGCGTACGAGGCTATTAATTCATTGCTATTAACCTCCTGACTCAAGACAATCAATATTTGATCTCCGGGACGGAAGTGGATTCCGCTGGGCATAATTTGATCCTTGCCATAATTCAATTCGATCGGAACACCCTTATATTGGCCCGAAAGGATCCTGACCCGTAAATGTTGATACGGCTGGACAACATTCCCCAAGGTGACCGTTCCTTCATCGAGGATTTCCATCACTTGGGCAGGCACTAGCTCGGAGCCAAAGCCGATTCCCGCCGTTGAGGGAAGAGAGACCCCGAAGAAGTATGGTATTCCCCAGATGATAAAAGCGATGACCGCCGCCGAGAGTAGAAAAATTAATCCAAAAACAATACGTTTCGAAAAAACCATACGGGGCTCCTCTGTTTGTCTGAAGAAAATGACTCATGCAGTAGGATGGGGGAATCCATCAGCCCCCTCCAAATTCCCGAGGCGCCTTTTCCGGCTCATCGGTTTTTTTTCTTGAACCTGGGTACACCCTACGATCTACTTGCACCTTCTTGATGATTTCCTTCCAAGAAGCGTTTTCGTTGCTTTTTTTCATTATACACTTCATTGGATAAAAAAATTTCAAACTGAAAGGTTGAGAAAAAAACTTATGTGTAAAAAGACGAATTTCTGTAGTCTATAATGAACTACCGCGCGGCAATCAGCGCGGCGGTGCACAGCATGCCGATCCAAAACCCCGATATGGGGGAAGGAAGTCGGAAGGTTTTTCTCGCGCCGGGCGTTTTTATGTCCGCTACCGCGCGATCCTTTCCGGAGGGAGCGGTTCTTCCTTCCGGTCGACACCCGCCGTCGAGCCATTCGGCCGCGACGGTCGCGATTTATAGCATAGGGACTTTACAGGAAATACCGGGCGAAAACAGGTGTGCAATCCGTTTTATCTTTAGGGCGCTACCGATCCCTCATCCATAAAGCAGGCTCGGGAGGATATGCGCCATATGTCCTTCCGACCCCGAGCCGCAGGCGAGGGGAAGGAATCGGTTGCGCATGTGCGGAGACTGACGCATTTATATTGTCGGTCCCATTATATTTGAGTCACCGATCCCTCGGTTCCATAGGAGGCCTTGGGATGACATATGCAGTATGTCATTCCGAAGAGCCGAAGGCTCTGAGGAATCGTTAACTCGGTCAGGAAAACCCACACATTCACAATGCAATTAAATCCCAATTCATGCGCCGCCAATTCCTCGCCCATGAAGCAGGCTCGGAATGACATATTGCGCGAGAAGATCGGCGATTTGCCTTCCCTCCGCGGAGCGGCTAGAATGATCCTGCCGTTTCGCCATGCTGACGATCGAAATTTTCACCCTCTTTCCAGAATCTCTTCGAAGCTCCGCTGCGCGAGAGCATTCTCGGCCGCGCCATTGCGCACGGCCTGCTCGCGGTCGGCGTGCACAACATCCGCGACGCCGCGACGGACCGCCACCAGGTGACCGACGACGCCCCGTACGGCGGCGGGGGCGGGATGGTGATGAAACCGGAGCCGATTTTCTCCTCAGTCGAGACGGTCCTCGGGTCGCCGCCCGCGCTGCCCGTTATCCTGCTCACCCCGCAGGGCGCGCCGTTCACACAGAAGAAAGCCTGGGAGCTGGCGGCGACGGCGGGTTTCGCGCTGGTGTGCGGGCGGTATGAAGGGGTCGACGAGCGCGTACGCGAGCACCTGGCGGACGAGGAACTTTCCATCGGCGACTACGTGCTTTCCGGCGGCGAGCTCCCGGCGCTGGTGGTGGTGGAAGCCGTCGCCCGCCTCCTGCCCGGGGCGCTTGGCGACGAGGAGGGCGCGCGCGACGACAGCCATGCGAGCGGATTGCTGGAATACCCGCATTACACCCGCCCGCCCGATTTCCGCGGCTGGGGTGTGCCGGACGTGCTGCTCTCGGGCAACCATGCCCAGTTGCGGCAATGGCGCCGCGAGCAGTCGCTGCGGCGGACTTTCCTTCGCCGGCCGGACCTGCTGGCGAAAGCAGATTTATCCGACGAGGAAAAGCGGTTGATCGCGCGCTGGCGGGCGCAGGAATCCGGAGCGGAGAAGTAACCGCCCCGCTTGGCCGTTCGGTTCAATCGCATCCGCCGGCGAAAAAAATTTTTTCCGAAAACAGAAGGGGGCGGGCTATTCCATTCCAGAGAAAGAAAAATTGCAGGCATTTTCCGCGCCTCGGCTGCAACTTCGGAACCGGGGACTTGCCCAACTTCGCGGCTCATGCTAGAGTCTTGCATTCTTTAAAATCGGGGGAAAAACATCATGTCGAAAATTACGCCTATCGCAAAACCTTTCCTGCTGTCGGCGCTTTTGGCCTGCATCCTGGCCGGTTGTCAGGGCAGTTCGGCCATCACGCCCGGCACGCCGCTGCCGACGGAGGCGAACACGCCGACCGGGACCATCCAGCCTCCCCGCAGCCTGACCATCTGTCTGGGCGAGGAGCCTAAAAGCCTTTACCTCTACGGCGCAGGCGGGTTGGCTTCCCGCACCGTCCTGGAGGCTGTGTATGACGGGCCCATCGACGCGCTCAATTATTCCTACACTCCGGTAATCCTTCAATCCCTGCCCACCCTCGCCAACGGCGGCGCCACCCTCAACCCGGTCGCCGTGAAACAGGGCGATAAAATTTTCGACGATAGCGGAGCCGCGGCGTCGCTCGTGCCCGGCGTAAAGTACCGCCCCGCCGGGTGCGCCGACTCAATGTGCGTCGCGACCTATTCCGGCGGCTCGGTGATGATGGATCAACTGCAGGTGACGTTTGTGTTGAAATCCGGCTTGTTGTGGTCGGACGGGGCGCCGCTCACGGCGGACAACTCGGTTTATTCCTTCGAGCTTTCCTCCTCCCCCGACACTCCCGCTCCGGCCGGAATGACGCGCGCGATCCTCGGTACGCAGAAGTATGAAAAACTGGACGATCTCACAGTCCGCTGGACCGCGCTCCCTGGAAACATCGACCCTTCGTATTCCCACCGGTTCTGGGTGCCGCTGCCGCGCCACGCGTGGGGCAAGCTGTCGGCGGCCGAACTGCTCACCGCCGACGAGTCCACCCGCATCCCGATCGGCTGGGGGCCGTACATCATCCAGTCCTGGACGGCGGGCACCGAAATCACTCTGAAAAAAAATCCAAATTATTTCCGCGCCGGCGAGGGGCTGCCGCATTTTGATACGCTGCACATCAAGTTCATCAACCCTGACGGACGGCTTGGCATCTCGGCCTTCCTGTCGGGGGAATGCGATGTGGTCGATCAGACCGTTCAACTGGACGACCAGATCGCCGAGATTCAGAACCTGCAATCCCAAAAGAAACTGGTGGCGGCGTTCGCCACCGGCACCGCCTGGGAACATCTTGATTTCAACCTCAAACCGGCCTCCGGGAAAGGCGCCTTGGATTATCAGGACGTCCGCCTGCGCGAGGCGATTGCGTTTTGCCTGGACCGGCAGAAAGTGGTCGACCAGGCGTTGGGCGGGCTTTCCGTCGTCCCCGATGATTACGTTCCGCCGCAGGATCCGCTCTACAACAAGGACGTCGCCAGGTATCCGTTCGATCCGGCCAAGGGGGAGGCATTGCTTGATCAGATTGGATGGAAGGATCTCGACAACAACCCGTCCACCCCGCGCACCGCGCAGGGAGTGGCCGGCGTGGCCAACGGCACGCAGCTGATCGTCAACTCCACGATGGTGTTCACCGAACTGCGCCAAGCGGCCGCCGCCATTTACGGCACCAGCCTGATGGGATGCGGGATCGGATATGTCGCCTCCTCCACCGACAATACCTTGTTCGTCGCCAGCGCAGACGGGCTGCTCTTCGGCCGCAACTTTGAGACCGTCCAGTTCGGATGGATCGCGGGGGTGGAACCCGCTTGCGAACTGTATACCACCGCGGAGATTCCAACCATTGATAACGGGTATTTGGGTTCCAACCCGACCGGCTTTTCCAATCCGGATTTCGACCAAGCCTGCGATCTGGCGCACCGGTCGCTTCCCGGCACGGCGGCCTATATCCAGAATCAAAACCTGGCGCAGAAAATCTTCGCCGAATATCTGCCGTCGATTCCGCTCTACCTCACAGTGAAAATGGCCGTCGCCCGCCCCGACCTCACCGGGTTGATCATGGACCCCACCGCCGCCAGTGATTTATGGAATTTGGAAGGGTTTGACCTCGCCTCGTCCTAGCCCGGCGGGCGAAATCGTTCGGGAAAATATTCGAAGCGCGCGGGGCAGCCCCGCGCGCTTTTGTTTTGTTCCGCTTGACGCCGATTTCGAATCTCGTTTATAGTCCGCTCCAACGCGCGGTTCCAAGAGATCACGATGGGAAAAGAAACCTTGCTGACAGTGGAAAACCTGAGCGTCCGGTACGCCACTCCCGGCGGCGAAGTGTCCGCGGTGGACGATGTTTCGTTCGACCTTGCCCGCGGCGAGGCGCTCGGGGTGGCGGGGGAATCCGGCTGCGGAAAAACAACCCTCGCCCTGAGCCTGCTCCGGCTGCTGCCGGAGGGCGGGCGCGTCCTGCACGGGCGGGTCCTCCTGGGGAACACCGATCTTCTCCCGCTGTCCGAAGCAGCGCTGCGCCCGTTCCGATGGCGCCGGATGGCGATCGTCCTCCAGGAAGCGATGAATTCCCTGCATCCGGTGTATCGGGTGGGCGACCAGGTGTGCGAGGTGCTCCAGGCGTGCGACCCCCGCCTTACGCGCCGCCAGGCCCGCTCGCGCGCGGCGGAACTGTTCGCGCTGCTCGGGGTGGAAACAGCGATGATGGACGGGTATCCGCACGAGTTCAGCGGCGGAATGCGCCAGCGGGCGGCGATCGCCGTGGCGCTGGCGGGCGATCCGGAGCTGGTCGTCGCCGACGAGCCAACCACCGGCCTCGACGTGATCGCCCAGGATTCCCTCTTGCGGGAGATCCGGGCGCTGCAGGAACGCCGCGGAATGAGCATGATCTACATCACGCACGATATCGCCGTACTGGCCGAGGCGAGCCGGCGCATGGCGGTGATGTACGCCGGACGATGGGCCGAGTTGGGCGAAAGCGCGGAACTTTTCGACCATAGCCTGCACCCGTACACGCGCGCGCTGCTCCTGAGCTTTCCCAATCTCCACGGCCCCCTGCGGCGGATTCCACCCCTGGCCGGCGAGCCGCCGGATCTTTTACATCCGCCTTCCGGCTGCCGCTTTCATCCGCGCTGCCCGCGGACGCTTGAGATTTGCGCGGCCCGCGTCCCCGACTGGAAGGATTACGGCGGCGGACATTACGCCGCATGCTGGAACCCGATGGAGGATGCGTGACCCCGCCGCTCGTGGAAGCCCGCCATCTGACGAAATGCTTCCCGCTCCGGCGCGGGATCCTTCCGCGCGGGCGCTCCTATGTGCACGCGGTCGACGACGTCTCGCTTTCAATCGGCCACGGGGAAACCCTGGGGCTGGTGGGGGAATCCGGCTGCGGAAAAACAACGACGGCCAAACTCCTCGTGCATCTGCTAAAACCCACCTCCGGCCAAGTTCTGTTCGACCTGGAAAACGGAACTCCCCTCGATCTCTCCAAGCTGCGGGAAGGCGCGCCATCGAAAACCTTCCGCCGCCAAGCGCAGATCATTTTCCAATCCCCGTACGAAACGCTCGACCCGCGGATGAATGTGCGGAGGATCGTCGAAGAACCGCTGGCCATCCAGGGGATCTCCGATCCGGCCGGGCGGCGGCTCCGCGTTTCGGAAATGCTGCACGCCGTGGGACTCAGCCCTGCCGGTTCGTTCGAGTCGCGCCTTCCGCGGGAGCTTTCCGGCGGCCAGCGCCAGCGCGTGGCCATTGCCCGGGCCCTGATTCTGAATCCATCCTTCGTGGCGGCCGACGAACCCACGTCGATGCTCGACGCCTCGATCCGCACCGGGATCATGAACCTAATGCTGGATCTGGCCGGCGGAAGGCGGATAGCCTGCTTGTTCATCACCCACCATCTCGCCGTGGCCCGCTATATGAGCCGGCGCCTGGCGGTGATGTACCTCGGGAAAATCGTCGAGACGGGCGCGACGGAGGAATTGCTCAACCATCCCCTCCATCCTTACACCCGCGCGCTGCTCTCGGCGGTTCCCGAAGCCGATCCGCGCGTCCGGCGCAAGCCTCCCGAGATCCTGGGAGGCGTGGGGGTCGCGGTTGATCCGCCGCCGCAATGCCGGTTTCTGGCCCGCTGTCCGATCGCCGCAGAGGTTTGCCGCTCCCAGCCTCATCCGCCGCTGGAAGATAAGGGCGGCGGGCACTATTCGGCGTGCTATCTTGTGTAAATTCCATGAGCGACCGGACCGCAAGGATGTCTCCATGAATGCTTCGTCCAAACCTGAAATCCATAAAACGCAAATCGACCACATCCCGGCAATCTGGATTGAACCCGATCCCGGCTCGGCGCGGGGATTGCTCGCCATCTGGCTCCCGTGGTTTACCGGCGCCAAAGAATCGACCGAGCCGCAGCTGAGCCAACTGGCCGCCAAAGGATTTACCGCGCTGAGCTACGATCCTTGGCAGCACGGGGAACGCGCGCGGGAATCCTCGGACGAGTTGGAAACCAGAATTGCCGGCAACCTCCGCCGCTATCTGTGGCCGATCCTCGGGCAAACCGCGCTGGACGCGCTGCGGGTCATCGATTGGGCTACGGGAAACTTGAGCATCGGCCAAGAGGTGTACCTGGGCGGCATCTCCATGGGCGGGGATATCGCCGTCGCCGTCGCGGGGATCGAACCGCGCATCGTCTGCGCGACGGCGATCAACTCCACGCCCGACTGGCTGCGCACCGGGTCGGAAACGGCTCCCGGCGAGCCGGACGCGTACGCGCAATTTTTCTACGATCTCCTCAATCCGCTGACGCATCTCGAGGCTTATCGCCGCCGCCCGGCGCTGGCTTTCGAATGCGGCGCGGACGACCGGCTCGTTCCCCCGGAAGGGGCGCTCCACTTTCAGGAGGAACTGCGGGAGACATACCGCGCGGCTCCGAACCGGCTGCGCGTGACGCTCCATCCCGGCGTGAAACACGCTTCGACCGAGCCGATGTGGACCCGCAGCCTGGGATGGCTCGCGTCGCATTAACCCCATTCTAAATATTTTAGTGAGTACGGCTGCCGGCCGAACCAATTCATCCTGCGGGCAAGAAGAAGAAAAACCGGCAAGAAAATCCCCATCTCCCCCCTCGATGGCGGACGGGCCTTAATGGAAAAGACTGCAATTCCTTCGGGCGGACAGGACTGAATGGCGGGAAAAAGGGCTGCCGAGATAAGTTGCAATTCCCGGCAGGCGGCACGCTGGACCATACTCGGATTTGCCGTCCATGATCGCGCTATGGTAAACTTGCACCGGTCCGTCTATTGGCACGCCGCGCTCGCGGAGGTATCTATGACGAATGGGACACCGGTAAATCGCGACTGGGTATACGTCCTCCAAGACGGCACCGTCGTCATCGAATGGGAGGAAGGAACCCTGCAAGACATCCAGACCGGGGATTTCCTCCACCAGGGCGCCTTCGGTCATCCGGTTCAGGACACCGAACTGGAACGGCTGCGTTTGACCGGCCGCGTCGAAAAATTCGACGCCCGGACGGTTTACCTCCGCGCGCTCCCCGACTTTAAACGCAAAACGATCGAATGAACTGCCGCGCGGTAAGCCGCGCGATGTCAATAACCGCAACTTCCAATAAATACGCAACAAACCGGGGGTGTTCCTCATCCCGCGAAAGCGGGATAACCCATTTCGGGAGGTAAAGGGATGAACGTCGCCCAGGCCATCCGCGAAAAATTCGCCGTGCGGGCGTTCCTGCCTGCGCCCCTCCCGGACGACGTCGTCGGTCGGATCCTCGGCGCGGGACGTCGCGCCCAATCCGCGAAGAACTCGCAGCCCTGGCAATTTATCGCCGTGCGCGAACGTTCGACCCTGGAACAGCTCTCTCGCACCGGCCGCTATGCCGGCCACCTCGCCGGAGCATCCCTCGGCGTGATCATTGCCACCCCGGATCCCGCGCAAAAAGCGACCATCATGTTCGACGCCGGCCAGGCGGCGGCCTACATGCAACTCGCCGCCTGGGAGGAAGGCGTCGGCTCGTGCCTGGCCAGCCTCTATGAGCCGGAAGCCGTCCGGCGGATCCTGGGAATTCCCGCGGAATGGTATGCCAACGTAGCCATTTCGTTCGGGTACTTCGATCCGAAACTTCAGCCGCCTTCCGGCGTTCGGAACCCCGGTCGCAAACCCATGGAAGAAATCGTCCACTGGGAAAAATGGTAGCCCGTTTCTCCACCCACCGGTGCGAGATCACTCTTTTTATACCGAGACCTCCGTCTTCCTTATCTGTTGAATAACCTTCTCCCGCCCGATAACGCAAAATGATAATGAATACAAAAAAGGGGCGAAGAAATCCTGTTTTCTTCGTCCCCTTTTTCCAATCTCGAAACTAGACGTCGTCCTACGTGCTACAAATTGACAGTTCGACATCCCCCAACACATCGCTGGTGGCTACCGTCGCGTAACTTTTATCGTACGCCACAAATTGATACTGTACCCAGGCGTCCGGGTATTTCATGAAATTTGGAATGTCTTCCGATAGCAACAGGTAGGAGTACCATCCTGAACTCATCGATGCCATTACCAGCCCTGCGTTCCAATCGGTAGTATCGGCGCCGTTTTTATTTTTCAAGCGGACGAAAAGCCAAACGCCGGCAACCTTTGCCGGATCCGCCACCTGTACTTGGAATTGCGCCTGTTTATCGCCGCAACCCGTGCCCCGGTAGAAAATGCGGTTCGGTTCCACCACTACCTTGAAGAAGGGCGCTGTTGTCGGAGTCCATGTGACGGTGGGCGTGGACGCCGGTGTTGGTGTGGGCGTGGCTGGAGATTGGACGGTCGGCAAGCCGAACGGATCGCCATCGTATATGCCAAGCGCCCCGCTCACCCAACAGGACGTGCCTGGTTTCAGCAGCACGTGGAACCAGGCCCCATCCGCCGAGCGCCCGTCCACATGCGCCGTATCGCCCGCCCCACCCTGCGCGAGGACGGAAAAGGCCGGGCCGGGACCGGAAAGGCAGGGGCCGGCGGACTGGAAGGTGAAGTTGCCAATCCCCGGAGTGGAAGTCGTGATCGAGAAATTCACCTGCCCGCTGGTCGGCGCGGTGGCGCCGTACTCATAAGCCCCGATGTCCCAGTCTGCTTTGCCGTCATTGTTCCCATCGATTGGCCGCGGGGCGCCGCGCTGGTCGATGTTTGGAGCCGCAAAGCTTGTGCCGGTGTCAATGGCGGGCGATCCAGCCAGGAGCGCCTGCGTCATGGTTGGTCCGCCATTGTTTTGGAGCGGCCCGATCTTGGGGTCGAGGTTGCTATGGAAGCCATTTCCGGTGATATCGCAACTGTCGTCCGAGGAAATGCTGAAGCCTCCGCCGATCTCCCCCGGGCTGCAATTTTCGCCTGCATTCGCAGCCAAGATAATATCGAATAGATAGATATCCCCGCCCTTGTAATCCAGCCCGCCGTAATGGCTGGCTTGGTTGTCGGCGATCGTATCATTCGACATATTCAGGGTGGAATAATACCCGCTTGCGATTCCGCCGCCCTCGATGCCGCCGTTGTTGCCGCTGATCGTCGAATTGATCAGCGTGATGACGCCCCAATTTTCCTGCAGGATCCCACCGCCCGAAGCCTGAGCGGTGTTGTTGCTAATGGTCGTGCCGGTGATATCGGCATGGCTGTTTTCGTTAAACAGGCCGGCGCCTATTTGGGCAAGATTGTTCTTGAGAGTGCTGTTGGTGAGCGTGAGAACCGCTCCGATGCCGACGTAATCGGGATTATAGTAGTTTTCGATCCCGCCCCCTTGGCCGTTGTCCGGAGCAGAGTTCCCATCGATGACCACGCCGGTGAGGTTTGCCTTGCCCAAGTTGTAGATGCCGCCACCATCCTTGGCCGAGGTGTTCCCGGTGACGGTCGAATTCGTCATGGTCAGTGTCCCGGCATTATAGATTCCCCCGCCTAGACCGGTTTCACTCTGATCTTGGGTACCGCTCGCCTGGTTATGTGAGATCGTCACATGATCCAGGATGGCCGTCGCGTCTGCGGAAATCGAAAGGCCCCCGCCCACCGTCGCTGAGCTGCCCGAGATGGCGACATTTTTCATGGTAAGCTGCGTCTCCTCCGCATCGACCCCGCCACCCGCATTATTCGCTACGCCATTCTGGATGATCAGGTTCGCGAGAGTGACCATGCTGTGACAGTTCGGACAACTGATCATGACGACCCCGCCGTTGCTGTAGGGGAAATTCCCCTTGAAGTAGGCAAGGATCGTCTGGGGACCAGCTCCCTCAAGATCAATGGTCTTCGCGTAAATCCGGACATTTTCCACGTACGTCCCATCCGCGATGTGGACCACCGCACCATTGTCGGCATGCGTGACGGCCCATTCAATAGTCTGACAAGGACTTTGGGCGGTATGGCAGGTATTGTTTAGATCATTTCCGTTCGGCGCAACGTACCATAAGGAGAGATCCCCACCCTCGCTGGGAGGAGTGCCATATCCCATCGGTCCACTCGGCCCACAACCGACCATCCCAAATATCAGCACCAAAGCCAACACCGAAACCGACAGCCTACCCATAGGCTCAATCGCAACATGGAACATGTCAGCCTCCTTGACCTCCACAAAGCCAACTTTATCCTAGCACCCCTAAACATTGAATTCAACATTCAAAGAGCGGGTTTTGCTTCGATTTAGTTTCAATAAAAGCCCGAATATCAAATCCTTTGGTGCCAGAATAAAACGGAAAATCGGATAGTATTTGTAGTCAATGAGCAGGGCGACCACTCCTCGGTATTCCCGCCGAGTGGCATGCTACCGTTGCCAACTCGTTCGGATACTTCGACCCCAAGCCGCAGCCGCCCTCGGGAGTGCTGCATCTTGAATGCAAACCGCTGGAGGAAATCGTTCATTGGGAGCGCCGGTAAATTAGAAGAACGACGATAGCGGCAAACTTAAGCCATCCTATCTTTCTTCCCCATCCCCCTCCCTCCTTCTCCCATCGCTTCCCTTCGCTTCGCTCAGGGCAGGCGCTCGAGGACAGGTCGGATCACGGGAAGGAGGAAGGGGATTATCCAAAAGATATTTTAATTAAATCATCTGAGCGGTGGGCGGAAGGGATAGCTTTACAATTCCAGGCGGCACTGATTGCTCACTGTGAGCTTGTAAAAAAAAAGCGGGCGGCCTATTGGGCCGCCCGTTGGATTCTGAACTCCGGTCAGGGCTGTTCGCGGTTAACGGAAGGAAGGCCGGACTTCCGAATCGTTCAACAGAATCAGGTTGGTGATCCCGATGATGAGCGAGATGAAGTTGCCCACCAGGATTGAGACAATTTCCAGGATGGCAATGACCTGCGCGGTGGCAAAGGAAGGCGGTTCCGGGTTGGATCCGAGCAGCCGGATGGAGTAAACCAGCTCGAATATTCCCAGCGCCATCGGCAATAGTCCAACCGGCGCGCAGCAAATCAAAACGAGGGAAAGTGCGAGACCCGCCGCCAATCCCAAACCAATCAGGACGTTGAGGATGCCGCTGATCAGCATCAGGACCGCGATCACCTGGACTTTTTGGGATTTACTCTGGGGCGGGGTAGAAACGGGCGTCGAATCCATTGGGCTATATCCTCCGGGAGCAATGAGAGATGACTAACGCTTTCAACTATTCTACGACTTTTACAGGAAAAAAGTTGCGCTCACCCCATCCGTCATTTCCCCGCGGCCAAGCCAACCGGCGCCTCCGGACGGGATCGGGCGAGTACATATGCTTGGCCGATCAGGTGAAAAGCGGACGCCGCGGCATAGGCGCCGGTGAAGAACGACCCGATCAGGCAAAGGATACTTCCCGACAACGCCAAAAGCGTCAACGGGAAAAACCCAAGCAGCGTCAGCAAATAGGCGCCGGGCGCAGATCGGATCAGGCGCAGGGATCCGCCCGGACGGAGGGCGCTGGAGAATTTTTCCCCCGCGGCATACCGACCGATGCCGGCGGAAATCAACAGCCCGTCCGCCATCGCGACCAGGAGGAGCACGCACTCGACGGCGCACAACAGCAAGTCAACGCCCGCCGCGGCGGCGTCTTTCTCCGAAAGAAAGAGCGGCGAGACAAACCATCCGCCCGCAACCGCGGCAACGAGCAAAGGGAGGCAGTAGATCAGCAAGATTCCGCAGATCCGGATCCCATCCGAAACATTCCGGCGGAAATTCAACGCGGGCAGCTCCTCGGATTGCCCGCCGGCTGCGCGCCGGCAGACTTCGCACGCCCATCCCAGGACCGAGACAATACCAAGCACCGGGACGAGCAACCAGCACGCCGGAAGAAGTATTTTGCGGAACCAATGATCGTCGTGGACGGGAAACGTCAATGCATATCCGAACCGCATACCTTTCCTCCAGCCGCCGGAGATTCGCGGCGATGTCCGGACGGTATTGTATCCAAGAATCCCAATGAAGGAAACAAACCGTAGGGTCCAAGCATCCCGGTTCCCCGGACCGGGGGATCTCATAAAATCACCCGGGCTCGTCCCTTGTTCCAATCGGAATGTTCCGCATTTTTACGATTAGAATAAAAATCCGGCCGTCTGATTGGTGTACAATGACCAAACGCGTTCCCTATTTCCGCTCCCAGGGACGGATGCGGAGTTGGCAGCGGACGCCCAACCTTCCATGACGTTACGATTGCACAAAGTTACAAAACAAATCGACCGCCTGCGGGAAAACGCCGTGCAGCGCGCTCAGCGCGTGCAAGCGGAATTGCCCCAGGCGCGGGCGGCATTCGATCTGGCCGCGCAACGAAGCGACCTCTATGAAACAGCCCGCGCCGCAGCGGAAAGCGGCTGGGACGGCGCGATGCCCGCCGGAGGCGAGGCGCTCTCTTCCTTTAAAGAAACTCCCGCCCTTCCGGCCGACCTCGACCTGGTTGCCGTTGACGGATCGCAGGTTTACCCGGACCGTCACGCCGCCTCGCTGTTCTACGCGATTAACATCGGTTTCTTCCTCCACCGCTACGACAGCGGCGAAACCGACGCCGGCTCCGATCCGGACATCGTTTTCGAGGAGGACGCGCTTCACCCGGACGGCAACCTGATCTCCCAAACAATCCTTGGCGCGCGCCGGACCGTCGAGGAGATGGTCACCCTGCAGCGGATCGCGCTGGCCGAAAAGCAAGCGGCGCCCGGGCGGGCGGTGCTGGCCCTCGCCGACGGCGGACTGGCGTTACGGATCGACGAGAAGGCCTTTCCGCCCGCGGAACGCGGGGCGCTGCAGAACAAATTCTTCGCCGCCATCGACCGGCTGGCCGCTGAAAAGATTCCGGTCGCAGGATACATCTCGCGCCCGGGCGGATCCCCCGTGCTGTCGCTGCTGGATTTGGCGCAGGAAGGCGCCGCCGAGCATACGCGCGTCCGCAAATCCGAGCGGCGCACGTCCTTTCCGGACCTCGACGACAGCGCGGTGTTCGAACGCCTGCTTCCGCCGGGAGCGCGGTCGCCGATTTTCGAGTTCGCTTCCTATTGGAACATCCTCTACCGCAACCGCGAGCCGAATCAGAGCGCGCATTTCTTCTACCTCAACGTCGGCCGGGCGTATCCGGTGGTGGCGCGGGTTGAGGTGCCGGCGTGGACGGCCGCGGATCCTCGGCTCCTAGACCGCGTCCATTCGGCGCTGGTCGAGCAATGCGCCGTCACGCTCAACGACCCCTACCCGTACGCGCTGATCCGGGCCGACGAGGAGGCGTTCGTTTCGGGCGAAGAAAAGCAATACCTCGAAGAGCAAATGGCGATCGCGCTGATCCGCGGCGGAATGCGGGTGAGCCGGTCGGAGAAGCTTAATCACAAAGGCCGGGCAAGAAGACATTGACCCCCTCACCCCCAACCCCTCTCCAAGCATAAGCTGGGAGAGGGGTCGGGGGGTGAGGGAAAACGGAGGTTTCATGACTAAAAAATCCGCGTCGCCAATTCCCGCCGCCTCCCCCATCGGCCGCGTGCTCACCAGCAGCGCGGCGGAGTTCCTCTTCGGGTGCGCCGGAGCGCAGGGCGGCCCGCTGCGGCTCGGGGCGCTGGTGCAGGCGGAAACCGGGCAGGCCCGCGCGATCGGCGTCGTGGCCGATATCCGCGTGATTGACGACGCCTTCGCCCGCCAGCTCGTGGCCGGCGACGCCAAGCCGGATTACATCCAGGAACAGCGCGACCGGCGGCTGACGCCGCTCGAAGTGCGGGCGCTGCACGCCGGATACATCCTGCCGGACGGGGCAATATTTCATCGCCTGCCGCCGCGCCCGCCTTCCGCGCTGGAAGCGGTTACTCCTTGCGATGCGGATTGCGTTCGCGCTTTCCTGCGAGCGCCCGGAGGCGGGTGGAATTTCTCGTTTCTATCGATTCTCATCTCCGCCGGCGCGTCCAACGAAGTGCTGGCCGAATGCGTCTGGCAGGCGGCCACGGCGCAGCCCGCCGATCCGCAGGGCAGGTTCCGCCAGGAAGCGGCGCGCGAGCTCACCCGCTTGCTCTCGATCGATTTGCAGCGGCTCTATAGCCTGCTGCCGCAGCTGGCGGGATGACAAATGCAATATGTCATTCCGAGGGGCGCAGCCCCGAGGAATTGGTAAGTTGAAGACATGGATCAAACTTCCGTCATGATTTTCTTTTTCCTAGTCACCGATTCCTCGGTCGGACTTACCGACCTCGGAATGACATACAGCGCCGGCTATGACGGCCTCGGGATGACACCTTCAGGATGTCATTCCGAGGAGCCCTAAAAGGGCGACGAGGAATTGGTAAGTCACTAAGGGAGTTGCCATGCCCAATAACGAACTCGATAACGCCCTCCACCGCGCGCCGCTCTCGGCTCAGCGGCACCCGCTCGGCATCGTCGTCGGCGGATCGCTCTCCGAGGGGCTGACGGTCAAACTCCATCCGCAAACGGTATTGGAGGACCTGGCGGTCGGCCGCTATGTGGTCCTGCGCGGGCAGACCGGCAAGACCTTCTTCGGCATGGTCACCGACGTGCGCCTCGAAAGCCTCAACCCGGCCCTCGCGGCCAACCCGCCCGCGGCGGAGGACGATTTCTCCAAGCAGGTCTTCCTCGGCACGATGGCCTACGGATCGATGCACGTCTCGCCGATGCTGGTTCTGGAGTCGGGCACCAAGGAGGTGCGGCCGATCAAGACCATCCCGTCGCACTTCTCGCGGGTCGACGAAGCCACCGAGACGGAGGTGAACGTCGTCTTCGGCGAAGAGGACAAGCTCCACTTCAACGTCGGCTCGCCCCTGGAGATGGAAGACGCGCGGGTCAACCTGGATTTGGCGCGGCTGGTGGAGCGATCGTCGGGAGTGTTCGGCAAGAGCGGCACGGGCAAATCCTTCATCACGCGCATCCTCCTAGCGGGCCTGATCCGCTCGCAGATCGCCTCGTGCCTGATCTTCGACATGCACAACGATTACGGCTGGGCGGTGCGCGACGAGGCCGGACGCGAATTCAAAGGGCTGCGCCAGCTTTTCGATTCGCGCGTCAGTGTGATCACGCTCGATCCGGAAACCTCGCGTCACCGGGGGAGCAAGGTGGACGGCACGCTGCAGATCGGGATGAACGAGATAGAACCCGAGGACGTTGAATCCATCGCAGAATTGCTGTCCCTCAACGAAATCCAAATCGGTTCGCTGTATACGCTGTACCGCAAGCTTGGCAAGAATTGGATCGTGCGATTATTAAAGGAAGAGCCCGATTCGGCCCTTCAGGACATGATCGACAAGGAGCAAATTCAACCCTTTGTTTTAAGCGCAATTTTGCGAAGATTCGAATTGTTCCGCCGGCTTTCCTTCATCCAGGAACAACCGCCGGCAAAAGATCCCGTCGAAGAAATCTTTGCCACCCTGGATCAAGGGATCAGCGTGGTGCTGGAATTCGGACGGCATGGCAATAGGCTGGAAGCCTACATGTTGGTGGCCAACTACCTCACCCGGCGAATCCACGATCGCTACGTCGAACGCAAGAACCGCGCCGCCGGCGGCACCGCAGCCGAGCCCAAACCGCTCGTGATCGTGATCGAGGAGGCGCACAAATTTCTCGACCCGGCCCTCGCCCGCTTCACCATCTTCGGCGCGATCGCGCGCGAGATGCGGAAATACAACGTCACGCTCCTGGTGGTGGATCAGCGCCCGTCGGCGATCGACGAGGAAGTGATGAGCCAGATCGGGACGCGCGTCACCTGCCTGCTGGACAACGAAGCCGACGTGAAGGCGGTGCTGAGCGGCGTCTCGGGCGCGGGCGGGCTGCGCGAGGTGCTCGCGCGGCTCGACACGCGCCAGCAGGCGCTGATCCTGGGCCACGCGGTTCCGATGCCGGTGGTGGTGCGCACGCGCGATTACGACGCCGCGCTGTACGAGGAACTGGCCGGCTCGCAGAAAAAACCGAAGGGGTTGTATCCGGAGTAAATCAGAATCTCACCGCAAAGCCGCAAAGAACGCAAAGAAAAAATTGTAATTTTTTTCTTTCGTTCATCGACACTCAGGAACCGAAGCGTGCTATGCCACTTGGGAGTGCGGCACGCATCGGATAGAAAGACAGATATTACGGATATTTACCTTCATGGAATCCAACCGCCGCAAATGGAATCAACAACAAGCCGTCCTTCAGCGGTTGCTGATGAAGGAGAATAATTTCCGCAAGGCGCTGCCGGTCGCGCTGGCGCAGCACGCCGCGGTGCATTCGGCCAAACTTGGCGCGGGCGCGCGCTGGTCGTTCCAGGACGAGGTCGTCGGCGCGCTGACCGAGCCGCAGATGCGCGTCATCCCTCGCGGCGGACAATCCGTGATTTGGAAACTATGGCACGCCACAAGGGTGGAAGACGTCACGATGAATTTGCTGCTGGCCGGCTCGCCGCAGGTTCTCCACAAAGGCCATTGGCGTCCAAAACTTGGCATCCGGTTGGTCGACGTCGGTAACGACTTGCCGGAAGCGGACCTTGAAAGGTTGAGCGAATCGATCGACCTCAAAGCGCTGCTGGCCTACCGGTTGGCGGTGGGGCGGCGCACCCGGAGCATCCTGGGCCGTTTGAAACCCGACGATCTTTGGGAGAAACCTGCGCCGGAGCGGATCGACCGGATGATCGCGGAGCACGCGGTGCGCGAAAAAGCGCGCTGGCTATTAAAATATTGGGGCGAGAATCCGAAGGCAAATCTTCTGCTCATGCCTGCGACGCGCCATCCGTTCGTTCATCTCAACGAAATCAGCCGGATGATTCCCTCATTGCGTTTGAAAACCCAGATCTCAACGCAAAGGCGCTAAGACCGCAAAGGAAAGGCAAAGGGTTTTGGGTTTTTCCTTTGTGTTCTTTGCGGCCCCCGGCCCGACCTCCGAGGGCGGGCTTTGCGGTGAGGTTTTTGTTCGCGGTCTGCGTTAAGCGATATGATTGCATGCGGTTATCATTGCTCCACTCGCGACGATGGAGAATCTGGAGGACCCCATCAATAAATTCCGCCTATTTGCTTTTAACTTCCTGCAGTATTCTGGATTCGCACTCATTTTTCCGTTCCTCGTGCTCTATTTCCAGAGCCTGGGGTTCAGCGGCACGGAAATCGGCCTGGTGGCCGGGATCGCGCCCCTGATCACCTTCTGCGGTGCGCCCTTCTGGACGGCTCTCGCGGATGCCACCCGCCGCCATCGGCTGATCCTCACCCTGTCCATGATCGTCGGGATCGTGGGCTACATCATCTACCCCTTCCTGCGCGTCTTCTCCGTCGTTTTCCTGGTTTCGATTACCTTGAATTTTTTCACGGCGCCGGTGTCTTCCTTCGCCGACAACGCCACCATGTTCATGCTCGCGGAGAAGAAGGAGTTTTACGGCCGCATCCGCCTGGGCGGAACCATCGGTTTTGCGATCGCCGCGCCGCTGGCGGGCGTTCTCGTCGGCCGCTACGGCTTCCGGGCGGGATTCTGGAGCGCCGCGGCGGTGTACTTCGTTGCGCTGCTTCTGAGCCAGGGTTTCCTCCACGCTCCGTCGAAGGATTCGCCTCCGGCCTTGCGCGGAATGCGCTCGTTGCTTGCGAATCCCCGCTGGATCCTTTTCCTTTTTGCGGCGCTGGCGGGCGGACTAGCAATGGCCGGTTCGAACAACTACTTCTTCCCTTACATGAAGGAATTGGGGGCGCCGACTTCGCTGATGGGGCTCGCGCTTTCGATCGGCACCATCACCGAGATCCCGGTCCTGTTTTTCGGACATCGCCTCCTGCGCCGGCTGCAGCCGTACGGTCTCTTCATGATCGCGATGGGCATCACGAGCCTGCGGCTGCTGCTCTTTGCCGCGAGCTCCACACCCGCCATGGCGGTGGCCTTCCAACTGCTCAACGGCTTCACGTTTCCGATGATGTGGCTCGCGGGTGTGGCCTACGCCAATCGGAACGCCCCGACGGGAATGACCGCCACCGCGCAAGGGCTCTTCGGCGCGATGGTGTTCGGTATCGGCTCGGCCGCGGGCGGATTCCTCGGCGGGCCGCTGCTGCAGGCCTTGGGCGGCCGCGGGATGTACCTGGTGTTTGGACTGATCGTTTTTGCCGTGACCGCGATCGTCGCGCTGCTGGAAATCCGCCTTCCGAAGGAAAATCCGAACCCGACGGTCGCCGCAGAACCCGCAATTTAATCCGGCAAAGATTGGACGGGGACGGCTCCGCTGCTCGCGGGGACAACCCGGAAGGGCAACCTCCGCGGAGAGGCATCGTCACGCGTCACTTCACAGCCTATTGGTAATCGGACTGTTTTATCAATTTCGCCGCGGCCCGGAATTTTGAGAATCTGCCGATGAGCCGCCGGGATACCCTGAATTTTCCCAAACCTAGCTTCTGATTCCCGCAAACTCCGGTCCCCTTCCGCCAAAGCATTTTTGTGACTCCCTTGCATACATTATTTTTACCTTTGCAGACAATAATTCAAGTATCGATCGGCGCTGTACCGGAGGTGACGTATGTCTGAGACTGCGCAAACCCTGACCTGCCCAAACTGCGGCGCCGCGCTGGAACCGCCCGCCGGCGCTTCGACGATGAAATGCGGCTATTGCGGAACGTCCGTCGTCATCCCGGCGGATCTTCGCGCTTCGACCCGGGATACGGCCGGGGCTATGCCGATGGATTTTGGCCAGTTAATGGCCAAAGCCATCCGGATGGGGGCGGTCGTACGCTTGGCCCGAACCGGACGGCGGGACGAAGCGATCAAACTCTACCAGGAGAACAGTGGCGTGAGCGCCGAACAGGCCAGCCAAGTGATCGACGGGATTCTATCCGGAAAAACTCCGATGTTCGACCAGGAAACGCGCGCCGCGGCGATGGGCGAGATCGCGCAGATCGCGGAAGCCGCGCGCGAGGCGCGGATAGCCTCCGGCCCCGTCCCCAAACCGCGGGGGTCCGGCCTCCGCGGCCTTCTCGTCTTCCTGGTGATCGCCGCCGCGCTCGTCTTGATCACCTTGAATTCTTCCGGCCCCCTGCCGGGGTTCCTGAATGGTCTCATCGCCAAATTCAACCCCGCCGCGCTGGTCCATCCGCTTCTGACATTCGGCGCCCCGGGAACCAGCGCCGGGACGCTCCAGGACCCGCGGGCGATCGCCGTGGACGGGAACGGGAATATTTATGTGGCGGATTACGGCGACGGGCGCATTCAGGTATTCGACCCCGGTGGCAAATTTGTCCTGGGGATTTCCGCCGGAGCCAACACGAATATATCCGGGCTGGCCGTCAGCCGGGATGGGAAACTCTACGCAACCTATTCCGGCGAGATCTGGATTTACGACGCGAAAACGGGGCAGTCGCTTGGGAAACTGAGCTATAAACCGGCGCACGCCTTCGGCAGCCTGGCCGTTGGTCCGGATGGAAGCTTGTACGCCGTTTCCAGCGGCGAGGACATCCTTCGCTTCCGCTCCGACGGCGTCCTGCTGCTCGCGATTCCGGCGGCTATCCGTTCCATATCGGGCGTGAACGAATCAAATGCGCGCCTCGCCGTGGACGGCCAGGGAAACATCTACGCCCTGGGAACCTCCAACGCCGCGGTCTTTGAATTCTCCCCCGCCGGGAAATACATCCGCACCTTCGGCGGGAAGAACGCGGGGTATGCGCCTTTGAACAATCCGATTGCGATCGCCGTCGACGGGTACGGGCGGGTATTCGTCAGCACGTTCTCGAATATTCAGGTGTTCGGGCCGAACGGGATCGACCATACAACCTTCAACGTCCCGGACAATACCGTCACCTTTGGAATGGCCTTCAACAATCAGGGCAACCTGTATGCGGCGACAAACCAGCCGGAAGTGGTCGTGCTGCAGGTTTCCAAACCCTGACCGAATTTTAAAATACGGGTAACTCCTCGGGGATACAAATGTGATTGGAAAAAATGTACACGGATTTCACGGAAAGGGGCGGATTGCACGGAGGGATTAGGATATCTCAGGGTTTTTTAAACAGGATGTTGAAAAACTCAATTCATGCTGGTGTCATCTTCTCTGTAGTAAGCCATCCCCCCTCGCTCCCCCCATTTTCTATTGGAAAATGGGGGGAGCGAGGGGGGGCGGGAGTGCATTGCGAAAACAAAATCAACGTTTTTCAACAGCCTGTTAAGGATGTGTTCTGCGAAATCCATGGATTCCGTGTAATCCGCGTACTAGTTCTTCCTGGATGAGATACTATGCAGGGGGCGTAGTTGAACTTGCGGGCCGTTGCGTGCAAACTTCCTGGTATCCCCAACAAGAGGAGGAAGCGATGCGCACTGCAACAACCCGCAAACCAGAGTATAGCGCAAAACCAACGTTGACGTTGTATCTCGCATTTGAACTGGGCTGGAACACTTGGACCTTGGGATTTAGCGTAGGATTTGGTCAGCCGCCACGGATACGACGGATCGAAGCCCGGGATCTGGGCGCCTTGGAAGAGGAGATCCTTCTGGCGAAGAAACGGTTTGGATTGCCACTGGACGTCCCGATCCGCAGTTGTTACGAGGCCGGCCGTGACGGTTTCTGGCTGCATCGATATTTGCTGAGCCGGGGAATTGACAACCAAATAGTCGATTTATCCAGTATTGAAGTAAACCGTCGGGCGAGAAGGGCGAAGACCGACCGGATGGATGCCAACAAGCTGCTCACGATGCTGATCCGATATCACGAGGGAGAAACCAAGGTCTGGCATATCCTGCACGTCCCAAGCGCCTCCGAGGAGGATGACCGGCAACTGCACCGGGAATTGGCGGCCCTAAAGAAAGACCACACGGAATACACCAACCGGATCAAAGGATTGCTGGCCAGCCAGGGGGTGAAAATGAGTGTGCGAACGAAATTTTCCGACCGGCTTGGAGACGTTCGGATTTGGGATGGAAATCCCTTGCCGGTGAAACTACAAGAGCGGTTATTGCGGGAAAATCAACGGACCAAGGCACTGGAACAACAGATTGAAGAGTTGGACACGGAAAGGGAGAAAGCCATTCGTGAAGGGAAAGGGGAAGCTCTGGACCAGGTCCGCCAGCTGATGTCCCTGAGGGGGATCGGGCCAAACAGCGCCTGGTTGTTCGTGATGGAATTATTCGGTTGGAGGAAATTTCAAAACCGCCGGGAACTCGGAGCAATAGCGGGGCTGACCCCCATGCCATACCAAAGTGGAGGATCCTTCCAGGAACAGGGGATTGGGAAGTCCGGAAATCCTGAGATTCGCTCCATGGCGATCGAAATCGCCTGGGATTGGTTGCGCTACCAGCCCAAGAGCCAGCTAAGCCACTGGTATGCGGATCGATTTCGGGAGGGGCAGTGCGCGTCTGAGGCGGATCGGGATTGTGGCGTTGGCGCGCAAATTGTTGATCGCGCTTTGGCGCTATCTGGAAACGGGGGTGATGCCCACAGGGGCGATCCTAAAACAAAAGCCCATTTAAAGTGTGTCCACTCTCGCCCCGGCATTCATTATCCGGAGAAGGTTACTTCAGGCAGCCCGCGTAACTGCTGGGTTTCCGAACAGGGACCGACGACTGAGATGGGGTTTGCCTGGAATTGGCTTCACCCATCGCCTTGCGGCGCATGAAGTATACGGTGTCTGGCCGAGACCGGTCAGCACGGATAGAAGTTGGTTCTTGGCGAAGAATCGCCTTGACTTGAAAGGAAGCTAGTAGCTATTCCGGTGACGAGAACGGAGTGTCTGGACGCCCGGAAAGGACCCGAGGAAGGCAAGTCCATCTGCTTAAACCACGGCAGATTGGGAGGAATATTTTCTTTTTCTTCCTTAAGGGCTTGACACCAACGCCCTCATAGAAGCAGTTACAAATATGATAGAAATAAATTAGTCGACGTGATTCCTGAAATTGCCGCCATTCAGACACTTTAAATCTTAACGACCCCCAGGGTCTTCAATATTATTCAATTCAATGGGCAGAACCCTTTCAGTGGAAGAATCGTATATTTTCTAGACACCAATTTGTGGATTCGTCCGCGCAGATTATAATCATCGCAAATTCAGGATCCCGCGGAATATCCCACCCAAAGAGGCTGCCATGACGAATGGTTCCCCGCTGATCGAAACGACCAACCTGATCAAACGCTTCGGCGACAAGGCCGCCGTGAACAACGTCAGTTTCACCGTGCGCGGCGGCGAGGTGTTTGGATTCCTCGGGCCCAACGGCGCCGGCAAAACCACCACCATCAAGATGATCGTAGGCCTCCTGCAGCCCACCTCCGGCGGCGTGAAGGTGGCCGGTTTCGACGTGCAGACTCAGCCGATGCAGGCCAAAGCCGCCAGCGGCTACGTTCCCGATACGCCCAATCTCTATATGAAGCTCTCGGCCCGCGAGTTTCTGCGTTTCGTGGGCGATCTCTATGAAATGAAACGCGCCAAAGCCGAGGAGCGGATCGATGAATTGCTGAAACTATTCGATCTAGCCGACGTGCGCGACGACCTGATCAACTCCTACAGCCACGGGATGAAGCAGAAGACCGCGCTGGCCGCGGCGCTGATCCACGATCCGAAGGTGCTGGTTCTGGACGAGCCGACCGTCGGCCTGGACCCCAAATCCGCGCGGCTGATCAAGGACATCTTGCGGCAACTGGCCGACCGCGGCGCGGCCGTGTTTCTCTCCACCCATATCCTCGAAATCGCCGAGCGGATGTGCGACCGGATCGGCATCATCGACCACGGCAATCTGGTGGCGGTGGGCACGATGGACGAACTCCGTTCCATGGGCAAGAGCGGGAGCAGCCTGGAGGATATTTTCCTCTCCCTCACCGGGGGGGCCGAGGAGGCCGAGATCGCCGAGGTGCTGCGATGACCGACGGGATCGCCGGCCCACTGCCTCCCAGCTATTCCCTGCTCCATTACGTTTGGAAGCTGCTCCGGCTGCAGGTGGAGATCACCTTCAGCACGTTCCGGGCGGGCCGGCTGCGCCGCAAGATCGGCATGATCCTTCTTTATTTTGGGATCGCGGCCTTCGCCGGGTTCGTGTTCGTCCTCAGCTGGCTGCTGCTCGGGCTCCTGCGCTCGCCGGATCTGGCGAAATTCCTTGCCGATCAGGGCCAGCCTTCGATCGCGCCTTTCCTCGAAAGCGTTCCGGTCCTCATCCTGGCGGGATCGTTCATTGGGCTGGTCGTCTCCAGTTTTGGCGTGCTGCTGCAGGCGCTCTATCTGGCCGGGGATATGGACTTTTTGCTCAGCGCGCCGGTGCCGGTCCGCGCCGTCTTCGTCTCCAAGCAGCTCCAGGCGATCCTTCCGAACTTCGGGCTGGTGGCGCTGTTCGGGCTCCCGGTCCTTCTCGGTCTGGGCGCCTCGGGCGGCTACAACTTCCTCTATTACCCGATGGTGGTCATCGTGCTGGCGCTCATGGCGCTGGCCGCGGCGGGCGTGTCGAGCTTTCTGGTGATGGGCGTGGTGCGCATCTTCCCGGCCCGGCGCGTGGCCGAGGTGCTCGGCGCCGTCGGCGCGGTCGTTTCCATCCTCTGTTCGCAATCCGGAAACTTCCTCAATGCCATGCATCCGGATTATTCATCCATCAGCGGGCAGCAGCTTCCGTTGAATCTGATCACCCGCTTCAATTCCCCCTGGATCCCGCTCTCGTGGGCCGGGAGGGGACTCGTGGACCTGGGCCAGGGCCGTTGGCTCAGCGGCTTCTTGTTCCTGGCGCTCACCCTCACGGCAACGGGCGGATTGTTCTACCTCTCGCTTATCACCGCCGAGCGCCTGTATTACACCGGCTGGGCCAGGATGCAAGCGGGAGGCAGGAAGAAACGGACTGCCGCGAAGCTTCCTGTTTCTCCGGCTCCCGCCGCCGCGGCCGTTCGTCCCGCCGCGGAATCGCCCCTGGCGCGGTTCGTCCCAGCGCCCGTGCTCGGAATCGTCGGCAAAGATTTCCTCACCCTGCGCCGCGATCCGCGCAGCATGTCGCAACTCGTCACACCGCTCATCGTCGCCCTCGTCTACGGAGTCTTCCTGTTGCGTCCGGGAGGCTTGTCCTCTCCGGATACGGCCGGTGCGCCGGTTTGGTTTCTGCAGGGGGTGCAAAGCATCATGGCCTACGGAAGCGTGGGCTTGGCCATGTTCGTCGGCTGGTCGCTTCAATCGCGCCTGGCGCTCATGGCCTTCTCGCAGGAAGGAAAAAATTACTGGATCCTTAAATGCGCGCCGATCTCGAGCCTGCGCCTGGTGGTCGCCAAGTTCCTGGTGGCCTATTTGCCGGCCCTCGTCCTCGGATGGGCGTGCATGCTCGTCGTCTCGCTGTTAAAGGCCACCCCGATTTCCATATTCGCATTCGGCCTGATCGTCGTGGCGTTCTCCATCTCCGGCACGGCCGGGATCAACCTCACCTACGGCATCCTCGGAGTCAACCTGACGTGGGAGGACCCGCGCCGGATGAATGCGGGATTCTCGGGCTGCCTCAGCCCGCTGTTCAGCGTGATCTATCTGGCCGTCGACGCCGGCTTGTTCATCGGTCCGGCGATGCTCCTCGGCGCATTCGGGGTTCCAGCGCTCGCGGGCCAGGCGGCCGGCCTGGTGTTGGGGGGCGCGTTCAGCCTGGCCTGCGCGGTCATCCCGCTTTGGCTCGCCTCCCGCCGGGTGGCGCGCATCGGCGAGAATTGATACTCCTCTTCTCCGGCCCACAGGAATAAGAACGTCTCCATTTATTTCAGATTGCAGAGAAACAAATTCTCACTGCAAAGCCGCAAAGGGCGCAAAGTTTTTTTGTAATTTCTTTACGGCCTTCGCGTCATTGCAATATGAAAAAGCCTTCTTGCGGTTCTGGCATCCAGTAAACACAGGAAGACTTTCCCCAATCCCGGCCATCATTTTCCACTCCTCCTTTGTCCTTTATAATGGAATCATGAGACCGCTGAAACAGTCCGTTCATCGGGGGATAAATCCCCCGACTATCAACATCGCCGGCCCCCGCTTCGCGAGGACAGGCTAAAGCCGGCTCTAAGAGCCCGGTTTTAACCGGGCGATGTTGATAGTTCGGAGCTTTAGCTCCGGACGGACATGCTTTCCGGTGCTCTCATTAAAATCCTTCCCGGCCGAGACCCATGAACCATATTTTCAGTCTGAGTTCTTTCGTTCGTCCCTACTGGAAGCGGGCCGTGCTGGCCCTCGTCCTCCTCAGTACGCTCGTGGTGATGGATCTCTCCATCCCGCGGCTGATCGAGCGGATCATCGATCAGGGCATCGACCGGAACGATATGACGGTGGTGGCGACCACCGCCGCGCTGATGATCTTCCTCTCGCTGCTGAGCGCGGTGATCGCCATCGGCAACAATTATTTCTCCGTGCAGGTCGGGGAAGGCGTGGCCCGCGACCTGCGCGAGGCGCTGTTCCTGAAGATCCAATCCTTCTCGTACGGCAACCTCGACCGGCAGCATACCGGCCCGCTGATGACCCGCCTCACCAGCGACGTCGCCGCGCTCAAGACCCTTACGCAGATCACCCTGCGGATCGGCACGCGCGGCCCGCTGCTCATGACCGGCAGCGTGCTGCTGATGTTCCTCACCAATTCGCGCCTCGCGCTCACCCTCTTCCCGCTGCTGGCGGTCACGGCGGCGATCATCGTTCTGTTCATCGTCAATCTGGAGCCGCTTTTCCTCGGAGTCCAGCAGCGGCTGGACCGGCTCAATAGCGTCTTGCAGGAAAACATCGCCGGCGTCCGGCTGGTGCGGGCGTTTGTGCGCGCGGACCTCGAAGAGCGGCGCTTTGCGGACGCCAACCAGGAACTGACCGCGCGCTCGATCCGGGTGATGGAATTCATGTCGGTCATGTCGCCCGCGCTCACGGTGTGCGTCAACATCGGCATGGTGATCGTGATTTGGGCGGGCGGGCTGCAGGCCATCCGCGGGGAACTCACGCTGGGGCAGATTGTGGCGTTCACCAACTACCTGCTCACGACCATGACCCCGCTGATCATGATGACCAACCTCTCCAATACCTGGGCGGCGGGGATCGCTTCGGCCGAGCGCGTGGACGAAGTGCTCGCCACCGTTCCCGAAATCCGGGACGAACCCGAAGCCGCCCCGCTTCCTTCCGGCGCCCGCGGGCGGGTGGTGTTCGAGAACGTTTCCTTCTGTTACAACCCGGGCAGCTGCGAGCTCGTCCTGCGCGAGATCAATCTGACGGCCGAGCCGGGCGAGCGGGTGGCGATCCTGGGGGCAACCGGAGCGGGAAAAACCACGCTGGTCAATCTGATCCCTCGGTTTTACGACACAACCTCCGGGCGGGTGCTCGTCAATGGGGTTGACGTGCGCCGCCTCCGGCAATCTTCTCTGCTCGCGGCCATCGGGATCGTCCCGCAGGAATCGATCCTCTTTTCGGGGACGGTGCGGGAGAACATTGCCTACGGCCGGCCCGGCGCCACGGATGAGGAGGTGGCGGCGGCGGCCAAGGCAGCCCAGGCTGACGGGTTCATCCGGGAATTGGCCGGGGAGTACGGTGGACGCGTGGAGCAGCGCGGCGCGAACTTTTCCGGCGGCCAAAAACAGCGCCTGGCGATCGCCCGCGCGATCCTGATGCAACCGGAGGTGCTGATCCTCGACAACTCGACCAGCGCAGTGGATGTGGTAACCGAAACCCTGGTCCAGGAGGCGCTCGAGGCACTGATGCGCGGCCGCACCAGCTTCGTGGTCGCCCAGCGCATCAGCACCGTGCTGCGCGCCGATAAAATCATCGTGCTCGAAGGCGGGCGCATCGCCGCGGAAGGGACTCACCGCGAGCTGTTGGCGTCCAGCCCGATCTATCGCGAGATTTTTGATTCGCAGCTCGGAGCGGGCCTGCCGCCGGATGAAAGCGGACAAGCGCCGCGGGAGGGGAACGCATGAGCGCCTCCTCTTCCGGCTCCGCGCCCGGCACCGCCGCCATCCGCGCCGTCATGCAACCGCGTGGTCCGCGAACCATCGGCCGAATCGAAAAGGCGCGGGATCCCCGCAGCGCGCTCCGGCGGTTGCTGCCCTACCTCGGCCGGTCCCCGTTCCTGCTCGTGCTGGCGTTCGTTTCCGTCCTGATCTACACCGCCCTCGGCATTCTCGGGCCCTACCTGATCGGCGTGGCCATCGATACCTTCATCACCGGCAAGGATCCGGCCGGGCTCGCGCGCATCGCGCTTTGGATGTTGGCGGTGTACGTGCTCAACAATCTCTTCCAGGCCGTGGCCGGTTGGCTGATGGCGGATATTTCCCAGCGCGGCCTGCAACTGCTGCGGCGCGACCTGTTCGCCCGGCTGCAGATTCTCCCGCTGCGGTTCTTCGACCGCAATCCGGCCGGCGAGCTGATGAGCCGGCTCACCAACGACATCGACGCCATCAACACGGCCGTCGCGCAGAACATCACCGCCCTGGCCGCGAGCGTGCTGTCCATGGGCGGGATCCTGGTTGCCATGTTCCTCCTCGATTGGCGGCTGGCGCTGGTCTCGCTGGTGGTGGTGCCGATCACGCTGTGGTTTACGAGTTTTGTGGCCCGCTACACCCGCACGGGGTTCGAGCAGCTGCAACGCCACCTGGGAGAACTCAACGGGGTGATGGAAGAAACCATCAGCGGGCAGAAGGTGATCTCGGCTTTCCGCCGAAACGATTCAGTCGTCGCCGCCTTCCGGGAGCGCAACACGGAGGTCTACCGCGCGGGGATTTACGCCAACACGTACGCGCTGCTCTTAATGCCGCTGACGACGGTGCTCGGAAACTTTTTCGTCATCGTGATCGCCGCGTTCGGCGGATTCCTGGCCCTGCAGGGCTTCGTCAGCGTGGGTCTGATCGCCGCCTTCATCAACTACGCGCAAAACTTCGTCAACCCGGTGCGCCAGCTGGCCAACCTGTACAACACCGTCCAGGCGGCGCTGGCCGGCGCGGAGCGGGTGTTCGAGATCATCGACACCGCGCCCGAACCCGAAGACGCGCCCGGCGCCGCCGCGCCCGAGACGATCCGCGGGAGCGTGCGCTTCGAGCATGTGGACTTTTCCTACACTCCCGGAACCCCGGTGATCCGGGATATGTCCCTCGCGGCCGAAGCCGGGAAGACCATCGCGCTGGTGGGCCCGACCGGGGCCGGGAAGACGACCATCATCAACCTGCTCTCGCGCTTCTACGAGGTGGACGGCGGCGGGATTTCCGTCGACGGAACCGACATCCGCGACATCCGCAAGGATTTCCTGCGCGGCCGGCTCGGGATCGTCCTGCAGGACATGTTCCTGTTTTCCACCTCGGTGATGGAAAACATTCGCTACGGGCGGATCGACGCGAGCGACGAGGAAGTCGTCCGCGCGGCGCAGATCGCCGACGCGGACCATTTCATCTGCCAGCTTCCGAAGGGGTACCAAACGGTGCTTTCGGAGCGCGCCGGCAACCTCAGCCAGGGGCAGCGCCAATTGCTCGCGATCGCGCGGGCGATCATCGCCGATCCGAATATCCTGATTCTCGACGAGGCGACGAGTTCCGTCGACACCCGCACGGAAGTGCGGATCCAGAAGGCGCTCCTGCGGCTGATGCGCGGCCGGACGAGCTTCGTCATCGCCCACCGGCTCTCCACCATCCGCGATGCGGATTGCGTGCTGGTGATCCAGGGCGGCCGGATCGTGGAGCGCGGAACGCATCAGGAGCTGCTCGACGCGCGCGGGGTGTATCATCGGCTGTACGTCAGCCAGTTCAAGGGCCAGGAAATATAATCTCTCACAACGGGTTTCTCCGGGAAGAAATTTTCGCAAGGAGGAAACATGAAACCGGCGCTGCTCGTGATCGACGTGCAAAAGGAATTCTTTACAGAAAACTCCGCGACGGCTGCCGCGCTGCAAGTCGCGGCCGACTACATTAATTTCGCCATCGGCCTCTTCCGTGAGAAAAAACTTCCGGTCATCTGCATCCAGCATATGAATCCCGAGGACCATCTGGTCCCGGGCCAGCCCGGTTTCGACCTTCCCGAAATCCTGAATATTCTACCGACCGATCCGCACATTCACAAAACGTACAGCAACGCCTTCAATAAAACTTCCCTCGCGGAGATGCTGCAGAAAGAAGGGGTCGACACGGTCGTGATCACCGGATTTGCGGCGGAGGGCTGCGTCACGGCCACCTGCCGCGGCGCGAAGGACCTCGACCTGACGGCGATCATCCTGCGCGGATCGATTGTCGGCGGCAAGCCGGAGTTTGTCCCCTTCGTCGAGGCCACCCATGAGATCATTTCCTATCGCGCGCTGGCGAAGGCGCTGGAATAGAGCGAGAATTAATTTCACCGGTTCCCCCGGGGCAACGCTTCGAGCTTTCTTCCCAAGCCGGGTAAACCCGGCTGATCACCCGCGGGAAGAAGAATGACGAATAAACGCGATTAAAAGCGGAGAGTCCCTCTGTCATTGCGAGGAGAATGGGCGGCTGGACCTTGGCCGCCCATACGACGAAGCAATCTGGTTTTCCGAAAAAGAGTGATTTACTCACCCCTTGCCTGATTCATCCCGTAAGTAGAGGGTCGAGAGATTGCTTCGCCGCTGACGCGGCGAAGCAATGACAAAGATTGATGATCCATTCGAAAGCGGTTCTTCGTCATTCTCTGCTTCAGGTTGTCATTGCGTCACGTAATTCGATATACTCATCCTGGAAAGGCTCTGCGCTATGACTTCGATCATTCCCTCAAACTTTACCGATCTTCTAAGCCGCGAAAAAAGAGCTTTCGCCGACCTGGCGCTGGTCCTCCGCGACGGCACGCCGCAGGTAACTCCGGTCTGGTTCGACTGGAACGGCGAACACATCATCATCAACACCGCGCGCGGCCGGGTGAAGGATAAGGTCCTTCGCCGCAAGCCGGTCGTCGCGCTCATGATCGCGGATCCCTCCAACCCGTACCGCTATATCCAGATCAAAGGCCGCGTGGTGGCGGAGACGGAAGAGGGCGCGTACGAACTGATATGCGACCTGCAGGAAAAGTATCACGGCAATCGGGAATATCCCCAGCGGCCGGGTGAGGTGCGGGTAACCTATAGGATCAAGCCGGAGAAGGTCCAGGCCAGAGGGTAACCAACCCCTCCCCTATCCCCTCCCCATAATGCCCGTCCCCGAGCGTAACGAAGGGAGGGAGAAGGGAGAGAGGGAAGCGAGGAATCATGCCTACAAAAAACGAATACATCCGCCTCGGCTCGAGCGACCTGCACGTCAGCCCGCTCGGAATGGGGACCAACTCCTGGGGTTCCAACGGCAAGCCGGACCCGGAAAAGAAAGCAACGTTCGAGGCGGCGCTCGCCGCGGGGATCAATTTCATCGACACGGCCGAAGTCTACACCTTGGGCGGGTCGGAACGAACCGTCGCCCAGTGTTTGGAATCGACCAAGGGAGAAGCCGTCATCGCAACCAAGTTCATGCCGTTGCCCTGGCGCCTGGGCAAATCCAGACTGGGCGAAGCGCTGAACCGCAGCCTGGAACGGCTTAACCTTCCGCGGGTGGACCTGTATATGACCCACTTCCCGTTCCCGCCTGTGCCGATCGAAACCTGGATGGACGGACTGGCCGACGCCGTGCAAGCCGGGCTCACCCGCGCCGCCGGGGTCTCCAACTATAACGAGCAACAAATGCGCCGAGCGCACGCCGCCCTTGCCAAACGCGGCGTGCCGCTCGCCAGCGACCAAGTGGAATTCAGCCTGCTCAAACGCGGCCCGGAACGCAAGGGGTTGCTGGCTGCGTGCAAGGAACTGGGCGTGACGCTGGTGGCCTACCGTCCGCTGTGCTCCGGACTGCTCAGCGGCAAATACACGCCGGAGGATCCGCCGCCCGGGTTGCGCGGCCGGCGCTATAACCGCGCCTACCTGGTTAAGGTCGCCCCGCTCGCCGCTTTGGTGCGCGAAATCGCTTCTGCCCACCGCAAGACTCCCTCGCAGGCGGCGCTTAATTGGATCATCTGCAAGGGCGCGCTGCCCATTCCAGGCGCCGGGAGTCCGCGCCATGCGGAGGAAAACGCCGGCGCGTTGGGCTGGCAGCTCAGCGCGGACGAGATGGCGGCGCTGGATAAGGCGAGCGAGAAAATTTAAAGATACATCCGGTGGACAAATGAAGACGATCCAGCTCGCCATTCACCCGAAGGTTAACTCCCGGGCCCTTAGCCGCGCCGGATAAACCCGGCATTAAGATACCTGCCATGTCCGAGCCGCTGGAATTACCATAACGCCTTCCATCCGATATTATGATAGACTTCATCACAATCAAACACCGAGCGGCATCTAGATAATAAAGCGCGCGGATTTCCCGAAAGAAATGGATTGCCCCACTCGCGCTGCGTATTCGCGGGGCAGGCGCGGAATTTTTTTTATGGGTTTTCCTTAAAGGCTTTATCCGTGAAATCCGTTCTCATCTGTGAAATCCGCGGTAAAAGGGTTTAGCGAACAATCTCAGGGAGATCCCCATGGACTCGAAACAACAATCGCAATCGAACGACCGGCAGAAGCTGGAGAAAGACCAGGAGAAGGGACGAATTACGCGCCAGGAGGATCAGCAACAACTGGAGCAGCGGCAGGCACGGGATCTGGGACCGCAGCAAGAAAAGCGGCAGGAACTGGACCGGGAACAAGCCAAAGAGTTAAAACCGCGGGAAGAGGAGCGGCTTGTTCTGGACCGCGAGCAAGATAAGGAACGAAAGCCGCGAGAAGTGGTGCGGGAAGAGTTAGACCGGGAACAGGATAAGGAACGCAAAGTGCGGGACGAGGAGCGTCGGCAATTGGATCTCCAGCAGGAGAAGGAACGGATAAAGCGGCAGAACGACCAAGCACGGGAGGAACAGCAACGTCAGCAAGCGCAGAAACTCCAGCAGAAGCAAGCGGAGCAGCTGGAGAAGCAAACGCGTCAGGATCAAATAAAGGAGCAGGAACAAAAAATTATAGACCAGGAGCAACAACTGAAAGACCAACAAAAACAAGATCGAAATAAACGATAATATTGATGCGAACGCCCGTAAACTCTTTGGGGGCGAGTCCCAACTCACCCCCAACTGCGATTACCCCAACGGCAACCTGCATCCTATACGCGCGCGCACTACGCCCTTCTCCCGGGACGGGCTGGTCTTTGCTTTGGAGTCGTGCCATAATCCCCTAAGGACGCAGCCCCCGCTTCGCGAGGGCAGGCACTGCTGCGCCCCGACATTCGCAGTGGATGTGGAGAGTGTTATGACCGACCAACCTAAAAATATCACGGATGAACTTCCGCCAGCCACGCTCGACGACTTACCCGAAAAACTGCGCCAGGGCGCGGTCCGCGCGGGCTGGTCTTCCCTTATGCCGGTCCAGGCCCAGGCAATCCCCTATCTCCTCGCACGGCGCGACAGGATGATCCAATCCCGCACAGGGAGCGGGAAAACAGGCGCTTACCTTTTACCGATTCTCTCGCAGGTTGATCCTTCCCGGGCGCTCACTCAGGCGCTGGTGCTGGTGCCCACGCGCGAACTGGCCCGGCAGGTGGCCGTCGAAGCTGAAGTGCTGGGGAGGGATACGGGCGTGCGCTCCGCCGCCGTTTACGGCGGAGTGGGGTACGGCCCGCAGCTAGACGCCCTCAAGGCGGGAGCACACCTGGTGATCGGCACGCCGGGGCGGATCCTGGATCATCTGCTGCGGCGGTCCCTCGTGCTGGATGATCTCTCCTTCCTGATTTTCGACGAAGCCGACCGGATGCTCTCGATGGGCTTCTACCCGGACATGCGCCGGGTGCAATCCTATCTTCCCCGCCAGCCCGTCAGCACCTTCATGTTCTCCGCCACGTTCCCGCCCCAGGTCATTCGCCTGGCCGGGCAATTCATGGATCAGCCGGGTTTCCTCAACCTGAGCAGCGACCACATCCACGTCACCGAAGTCGAGCACGCGTATTATGTGGTGCCCGGGATGGACAAGGATCGGAGTCTCGTGCGGATCATCGAGACGGAAAACCCGCTCTCGGCCTTGATCTTCTGCAACACGAAAACGCGCGTGGAGTATGTGACCGTGGTGCTGCAGCGCTTCGGCTACGACGCCGACGACCTAACCTCCGACCGGCCGCAGTCGGAGCGCGATAAAGTAATGGAGCGGGTGCGCCGGGGGACATTGCGCTTCCTGGTGGCGACGGACGTGGCGGCGCGCGGAATCGACCTACCCGAGCTTTCCCACGTCTTCCAGTATGAGCCGCCCGAAGACCCCGAAGCCTACATCCATCGCGCCGGTCGCACCGGGCGGGCCGGTGGAAGCGGTACGGCGATCTCGCTGGTAAACCGGGCGGAGCTTGGCGATCTGGAGCGAATTGGCAAACGCTATGCCATCCAGTTTCAGGAGCGCCCGCTGCCCGAAGACGGAGACGTCGAGCGCATCGTGGCCGAACGGATCATCACGCTGTTGGAAGCGAGGCTGCGCAACCGCGACCGCCTGCAAGTCGAGCGCATGCAACGCTTTTTGCCGCTGGCGCGAACCTTGGGCGAAAGCGAGGAACCCGATCTGCTGGCGATGCTCTTGGATGACTTCTACCAGGAGACGTTTCACGCCCCGCTCGTCCCGCCCGCAGAAGGAGAAACGTCCGCGGCGCAGCGCGCCGCCGGGAGATCGTCGCGCCCGCGCTCGGAAGGCGGCCGCAGACCCGTCGGGCGTTCGCGGGGATCCAAACGCCGCGGGCGATGACGTTGTTCGGGTGCGGCGGCGCCGTGCCCCAACCAATGCAATTGATTAATTGCCGCACAGGGGGAACATCATGGCATACGATCCGTTAATCCACCATAGAAAATCCATCCGCCTGAAAGGACTCGATTATGCGCAACCGGGGATGTATTTCGTGACGGTTGTCGTGAAAAATCGCGAATGTTTGTTTGGGGAAAATTCGAATGTTGGAATGACCCTCCATGACGGCGGATTCATTGTTCAATCCGTTTGGCGGGAATTGCCCGTTCGTTTTCCCAATGCCATATTGGATGAATTTGTTGTCATGCTGAATCATTTCCACGGCATCATTGGAATATTGGATTCCGTAGGGGCGTGGTGGCCGCGCCCCCAATCATCGGTCATGATGGTATCCCGCCCTGATTCAACGGGGGCGGGAAGACCCCGCCCCTACGCGGGCATTATGCCATCTGAAAATAATTTGGCTCATCCATTGACATTGGGTCAAATGATTGCTTTTTTCAAATACCAAACCACAAAACGCATCAATCAAATCCGCGGAACATCGGGCGCCTCCGTGTGGCAACGGAATTATTATAACCGTAGCATTCGTAAAGTGGATGATTTAGCCCGCATCCGAAAATATATCCAAAACAATCCGAAAAAATGCGAAACGGATGATGAAAATTCCATTCACCACGTTGAATAATTATCCCAGCCCACCCTGATGGATAATAATCGCATCCCGCGATATTATTACTTCATCCTGATCTGGTATATTGCCGTCGAGGAACTCTGGCCGCAACCGGTATTGAAAAGGTTCCATACTATCCATCCTTGGAGAAAATTGTGATAAGAAAAATATCCGTTCCGGTCATCGCGCTAATGATTTTTTTATCCGCCTGCCAAACCGCGCCGGCAGCATCGGCCACGCCCATACCCCCGGCGGATACACTCGCCCCAATGCCCACGGCCATCCCGCCGACGGATACTCTTCTCCCAATCTACACGTCCCCTGCCCCCACCGCAACGGCCACTCCGACTGTTTCACCCACCGCGTCGATAACGCTAACCCCCACAGTGTTTACGCCATTCCACGCGGTCACAACCGCCGCCGAAGTCCGGCTGCGCACAGGTCCGGGGTATCAATTCCCGGTGCTGCGCCAGCTGGCGGAAGGCAGCGCGGTCATGGTGCTCGGCAAAGCGCCCGGCGACGAATGGATCCATGTTCAGACTTCGGAGAAAATCGAAGGCTGGGTGTTCCACTTTCTACTGAGCTCCACGCCGGATCTGGAAGCCGTCCCGCTGATCGAACCGAGCGGCGCGCAGCTCGTCCGCGGCCGGGTGCGCGACGCCGCCGGCACGCCCATCCGCGGCGTGAGCTTCAACATCTTCCAAGGAACGGATGTGAACGTCGACGTCAATACGGTCCTGTCGGATGGGGACGGCGAGTTTTATTCCTACATGCCGCTCACCGCCGCCGGCACGTGGACGGTCGGCTACTCTGGAATCGCCTGCGACAGCAATGTCTGGACCGATGCGACCTGCACCTATTACCTCAACGAATACACCGGCACGGTGGATCCGGCGTCCCAGACGGTTGTCCTGCCTTTCACCGGCGAGCTAGAGTTCACCTGGAAGTGACCGCCGCGCGGAGGTCTCCGCTTTCTTGCAGAGGCACCCCGGAGCAACCGGGGAGGAGGTTCCCATGACCGCATCCACTCCCGGATCGGACAACGACCGAATGCCGGCGGTCTTCCTTGGCCACGGTTCTCCGGAAAACGCGCTCGAAGAGAACGCTTTCACGCGCGGCTGGAAAACGCTGGCCCGTTCGCTCCCGCGTCCGAAGGCAATCCTCTCCATCTCCGCCCATTGGCTCACCGAAGGCACGGCCGCCACCGCGATGCCCGCCCCGCGGACGATCCACGATTTCTACGGCTTCCCTCCGGCGCTTTACGAAATTGATTACCCTTGCCCGGGATCCCCGGAGCTTGCGGCGCGGATCCGGAAAGCGGTGGAGAGCGTGAAGGTGCAGCCGGACGCGGAATGGGGGCTGGATCACGGGACGTGGTCGGTGCTGGCGAACATGTTCCCGGCGGCCGAGATTCCCGTTGTGCAGCTAAGCCTGGATTATTATCTGCCGCCGGAAAAGCAGTATCAAATCGGCCGGGAACTCCGGCCGCTGCGCGAGGAAGGCGTGCTGATCCTCGGCAGCGGCAATCTGGTGCACAACCTGGCGGCAATCGATTTCAACGCCGCGCCATTTTCCTGGGCGCTGGATTTCGATCATTACGTTGAGGACGCCCTCGCACGGCGCGACGACGACGCGCTGCTCCGCTATCACGAGCGGCGCTCCGCCCGCCTCGCGCATCCCTCCGTCGACCATTTCCTGCCGCTGCTGTACGTGCTGGGCGCGAGCGAAGACGAGACGCCGCGGCAGTTCAACGAGGGGTTTTTCGCCGGATCGGTGAGTATGCGCTGCGCGGTGTTCGGCGGGTAAAGCGAGGTTACTCCCGGTTCGGCATTTCCGACGATCGGCCGGCTCGCCTGCCGAAACGGCGGTTCAAGGAGCATAACCATGGATGAGACTCCGCTCAAGAAAGTGGCCTGCCCTTCCTGCGGCGCGCCGATTCTCTTCGGACCACACGACGGGACGACCACCCGCTGCCAGTTCTGCGGCGCGGTGGTCGAGCGCCCCGCCCCGGCGGAACAGCCTTCCGCCCCGACGGAAAACGCTCCCGAGCCGCCGGACTTTCCTTCGATCCCCTCCGCTCCCGCTTCCAAATCCAATCCCATCGTGGGCTGGTTGATCCTTGCGGTCATTGCCGGGGGGCTGCTCGTTGGCGCGGTCGCCGTCATCGGCGCGCTTTCCGGCGGCGGTATTCTTGGCAAACCTGCACTGTCGGTCCAATCGCCCATCGCGCTGCTGCCGACCGGCCCCGCCCAGGCGCCGGATTTCCTCGCTTGGACCTACGACCCCGGCGCCGACACGTACCAAACCGCGCGGATTAACCCGGCCAAAAGCAGCGTCGTCTGGCGCGGGAAAACCCACAAGGATATCGGCGACGTGAGCGCGATTGTCGCCGCAGGCGATAAATTCTTCTCCGTAGAGGGCACCGGGCTATATGCCTACCGGACCGCCGACGGCAACCTCATCTGGCAGGCCGCGCTGTCCGACAAACTCAGCTATTGCAGCGGCTGCCTGAGCGTGCGTGGCAATCGCGTGGTCGCCCTCACCCAGGACTACAGCTTGCAGGCGTTCGACGCCGAATCCGGCGCATCCGCCTGGCAACGGCGGCTGGACGGATACACAAGCTCCTATTCCATCGCCGACGGCGCGGTCTGGGTGATGGATAAAACCGGCGGCGGGAATGGACTGCTCGCCCTCGGTCTTGAGGATGGAAAAGTTCAGCGGCAGATCGTCCCACAGTGCGAGGATCCGGAGGGGTTTGGGGAGAGCGGCCTGGATACTTCCGCCACCTTTCTGTTCGACCCCGATCCGTCGGTGCTCTCCTCAAGCCGTTCCGTGTACCTGCTGTATGGCTGGGCGCCCGGTTGCATCGAACGCTGGAACGCGCCGTTTGACGCGAATGCCTGGCAAACGCGAGAGAAAGATGGGTTTTCCCCATCGGGGGATTATTCCCTGCTTTCCGCGCCGGACACGCTCTACGTTGCCACGGATAATAATTTGTGGGCCGCCGATAAAACCACCGGCAAAGTGCAAACGCTGATGCAAGGCGGCGATTACAATCTCGTGCCGCTCGCTTTCGCGCAAGGGGTGCTGGTCGTGCGCACCGAGCGCACGCGCGGGACGGCGCAGTTCGGGCTGATCGGCGTCGATCCGGCCAGCGGCGATACGTTGTGGCAATACACGATCGAGAAGGGTGCGCCGCTGGATGACCCGGATTCGATCGCCGGGCTGATCGACGGCGACCAAACAGGCTGGACCTGGCGCATCCTCGGCGGCCAAATGGTCCTGTTGAATTTTCAAGCGAATCCAAATCAGCTGACCTTTCAAACGATCGATCCCAAATCCGGAACCGTGGCGGCCGGAAAAACGATCAAGCTAAACATTAGCGGTGATTTCTACGCGCCGCCGTCTCTCGTCGCCTGGCAGGATCCGGTCGCGTGGTTTCTGGTGGAATCGGACCTGGTGGGCTTCGACGCCGGCGCGATGAGCATCAAGTTCAGTTATCCGTAGCCAGACGTTTTCCCTATATCATGATTGCCGGCGTAAACTGTATTTGGATTTTTGACGATCGTAAGGAAGATATTTCCAGGCCAAAATGCAATTCGTGGTATGGTTGTAAAGTTTTCCGGCCTGCGATTTTTTTTTGTGGGGTTCGCTCTGGAGCCGGATCAATCCGAAAGGAGAGATGAGCATGTACCTGCCAACTGAATCCCGCTACGATACGATGCGATACAACCGCTGCGGGCATAGCGGCCTGAAACTCCCGGCCGTTTCGCTCGGGCTGTGGCACAATTTCGGCGGAGTGGATACGCGCGAGAACGCCCGCGCGATGATCCTGCGCGCGTTCGACCTCGGCATCACCCACTTCGACCTGGCCAATAACTACGGGCCGCCGCCCGGCAGCGCCGAGGAAACTTTCGGATGGGTCCTGCGGAATGACCTGGCGTCCTATCGCGACGAGCTGATCATCTCGACCAAGGCCGGTTGGGACATGTGGCCGGGGCCGTACGGCGATTTTGGATCGCGCAAGTACCTGATGGCCAGCCTTGACCAAAGCCTGCGCCGGATGGGTCTCGATTATGTGGATATCTTCTACCACCACCGCCCAGACCCGCAAACGCCGCTGGAGGAGACGATGGGAACGCTTGCGGACATCGTCCGCAGCGGGAAAGCGCTGTACGCCGGGATCTCCAGCTACCGGCCCGAACCGACCCGCCAGGCGGCGGAACTCCTGCGCGGGATGGGCATCCACTGCGCGATTCACCAGCCTTCCTACAGCATGTTCGATCGTTGGGTGGAAGACGGTCTGCTCCAGGTGCTTGGCGAAGAAGGCGTTGGCTGCATCGTATTCTCGCCGCTCGCGCAGGGGCTGCTAACCGACCGCTATCTGAAGGGCATCCCCGCGGATTCGCGCGCAGCGCGGAGCATCTTCCTCCGGCCGGAAAGTATCACCGCCGAGCTGATGACCAAGGTAACCAAACTAAACGAAATCGCCGCCGCCCGTGGGCAAAAGCTCTCGCAGATGGCGCTCGCTTGGGTTCTGCGGCGGAAGGAAATCACCTCAGCTTTGATTGGCGCGAGCAGAGTCTCTCAGATCGAGGATGCGGTGGACGCGCTGAAAGCGCCGCCGCTTTCGGCGGAGGAAATAAAGCAGATCGAGGCGATCCTCTAAGCCGCCTTCCCGCGAGACGCGGCGACGGGTTGAAAGGCGAAAACCTATTTCGTCATTGCGAAGAGTGCCAGCGGTTGATTTTTAGTCGCCGGTACGACGAAGGAACATCGCGAGTTGGCGCCACAACCTATGTCATTGCGAGGAGTACCGGCGACTGATTTTTTTTAGCCGCCGGTAGGACGAAGCAATCTGTTCTTCGCTCGAACAGTATACTTCGACCTCTCTTTTGAAGAATTTCAATTCGGGAATCAATTTTTCTGGCGGATAAGGAATTACAGCGATATAATTAATTCGCTATGGGGGAATCACAATGTCATCCAAACGCCAATATTGGGTTTACATTCTCGCCAATTTGCACAATTCCGTTTTATACATCGGCGTGACCAATAACCTTCAACGCCGGATTTTTGAACATAAAGCCGGGATTGGAAGTATCTTTACGAAGAAATATAAGGTCCACAAGCTCGTTTATTTTGAGACCACCAGCAACATTCATTTCGCCCTTCGAAGAGAAAAACAAATAAAAGCCGGATCCCGTGTTAGGAAATTATCTTTGATTAACAGTGTAAACCCGGAATGGCGCGATCTGTATGAGGATGGATAATAATTGTTCATTAATAAAGGAATGACATGACCATTGGTTGGATAAGCTATTGCGTGAGTGGGATGGGAGATTGCCGCGCCGCCTTCGGCGGCTCGCAATGACATAGGTTGTGACTTCCACTCGCAACGAATAATTGTCATTCTCCCATCTACGAATGGTTTCATCGGAACGCATAATTGATAAAAGAAATTCACGCGGCGACGGGTTGAAAAGTAATATCCTTCTTTGTCATTGCGAGGAGGTCTCGAGGCCGTGCATTTGGCCTCGAGACCGACGAAGCAATCTCGCCCTTCTTTCTAACAGAATGAATCATCTATCCATTGTTGGAGTCCTCCCGGATATTTGTAGTTTGGGAGATTGCTTCGTCATACCGACGGCAAAAATTCAGCCGCCGGTATTCCTCGCAATGACATATAATTGAGAAATCCCATCCCATGATCACTTACCGCCAGATCAGCACCGCCGACCGGGAATACGAGACGGAAAAGGCGCTCCGCAACCAGGTGCTGCGCGCGCCGCTGGGCCTGGCGCTTTCCGAAGCGGACGTGCGCGGCGAGGAGAAACAGATCCACCTCGTCGCGGTGGACGAAAGCGGCGCCGTCGTGGGCTGTGTCCTGATCGCGCCGCTTGGAGACGGGACGGCCCGCATCCGTCAAATGGCGGTTCAGGAGCGCTTCCGGCGAAAGGGCATCGGCGCCGGGTTGATGGCGCAGGCGGAGAAGATTGCGCGGGGATTGCCGGTCCGCAAAGTAACGATGCACGCGCGGGTATCCGCGCGCGGATTCTACGAACGCCTGGGGTATCGGGCCGCATCCGACTTTTTCCTTGAGGTGACAATTCCCCATATCGCGATGCAAAAGACGCTTCCTCCGGAAAAATCGTAATTTTCGGCCCAAGCGGAATAACGATGGAAAAATGCGCTTGAATACAGGGAGCCCTGAATGGAACTGACGCCTTCTGGATCCAAGATGGTTCCACCAACCTTCGGCCGGCCCGTGGCCGAGCTTGTCCGCACCCGGTTCTCCTGCCGGTCGTATTCACCGCAACCGATCGACTGGAAGGATCAACGGCATCTGGAGGAGTTCATCGCTTCCTACGCCGCCGGTCCCCTGGGCTCGATCCTCCGTTTCCAATTGCTCGCGGCAACGGAAGAAGACCGCAATTCGCTGAGCGGGTTGGGAACGTACGGATTCATCCAGGGCGAAACCGGGTTCATCGCCGGCGCCGTACGCCGGTCGGAAAAATCCCTCGAAGATTACGGATATTGCCTGGAACGCATCGTTTTGCTCGCCACCGATCTCGGCTTGGGGACGTGTTGGCTGGGGGGAAGTTTCTCCAGGACCGGGTTTTCCAAAAAGTTATCCCTGGAAGCGGGAGAAACGCTTCCGGCAGTGGCGTCGATCGGACGTATAACGGACGTGGAAAGCGCCCGGATCGGTTTGATCCGCCGGCAGGTGAATGCCGACCGGCGGTTCCCGTGGGAGAGCCTTTTTTTCGACGAAAATTTCGGGGCACCGCTCTCCCGCGCCGCCGCCGGTCCGTTTGCCGAGCCGCTCGAAATGGTCCGGTTGTGCCCATCCGCATCCAACAAGCAACCGTGGAGGATTGTCCGCCGATCGAATGGCTGGCATTTTTACCTCCAGCGCACGAAGGGCTACCGCCGCGGTTTCTTCCAAACCATTCTGCAGGTGGCGGATCTGCAGCGGGTCGATATGGGAATAGCGATATGCCACTTCGACCTTTCGGCCGGCGAGCTGGGTTTGCCCGGAGCGTGGGCGGTGGCCGAGCCGCTCCTCGCCGTACCAGACCCTGAAACCGAATACATCGTCAGTTGGTTGGAACAAGATCGGAAATAAATGCGAACACGGATTGCACGGAAAAGAACCGGATGGCACCGAAAATAATTAATAATTTTCCAGGCCAAATACTTTAATTCAATCCGTGGAATCCCGTTCCGTCCGTGAAATCCGTGGTAAAAATCCGATCCGCAAGCAACGGTATATAATTAGCGTTCATCCGATAGGCAGCAAACGTATTTCTCGTTCGGCAGGAATTGGAGAGGTTTCGCACTTGCCCACTCCCTGGCAATATCAATTCGCACAGAACGCGCAGTCCACCCAGAGCTCCGCCATCCGCGAACTGCTTAAGGTGACCCAGAATCCGGAGATCATCTCCTTCGGCGGCGGGCTGCCGGCTCCGGAATTATTCCCGGTGGAGGAATTTCGAGCCGCCTCCGACCGCGTGCTAACGCAAAATCCCGCCACGGCGCTGCAGTACAGCACCTCGGAAGGCTATCCTCCGCTGCGCGAAATGATCGCCCGCCAGATGGATAAGTTCGGCCTGCGGCTGGGGCTCGAGAACATTTTGATCACCACCGGTTCGCAGCAATCCCTCGACCTGGTGAGCAAGCTGATGCTCAACAACGCCGACCGAGTGCTGGTGGAGGACCCCACCTATCTGGGCGCGGTGCAGATCTTCGGCATCTTCGGCGCCCGGTTCGTCACCGTGCCGATCGACGACGACGGGCTGGAGATCGACCGGCTGCCCGAGGCCTTCCGCGCCGGCCCGAAATTCCAATATCTCATCCCTACGTTTCAAAATCCGGCCGGCGTAACCCTCTCGCTCGCGCGCCGCAACGCGCTGATCGCGCTGTCCGATCAGTTCGGGATTCCAATCGTCGAGGACGATCCGTACAGCGCGCTGCGCTTCGAAGGCGAAACGCTCCCGCCGCTGCTTGCGCTCGACGCCGCGCGTCTCAAGACCGCCGACGGATACTTATCCGGCAACGTGATCTACCTGGGAACTTTTTCCAAAACTCTGGCGCCGGGCTTGCGCCTGGCTTGGATTTCCGCTCCGCCCGAGGTGATCGGGAAGCTGGTGCAGCTCAAACAGGGCGCCGACCTGCACACCCCCATCTTCGTTCAGATGATGGCGTACGAAACAGCCCGCGACGGTTTCCTCGAGCGGCACATCGAAAAAATCCGCGCGGTTTACCGGGAGCGGCGGAACGTAATGCTGGCCGCCATGGACGAGTTCTTCCCGCCGGAGGTGCATTGGACTCAGCCTGCAGGCGGCCTGTTCCTGTGGGCACGGCTGCCGGAAGGCATGGTCAGTGCGGACCTTCTGCGCGCGGCGATTAAATTGAACGTGGCCTTCGTCACCGGCAACAATTTCTTCGCCGCGAACGAGCGGGCCGGCGACCGGTACTTCCGCCTGAATTTTTCCAACATGGCGCCGGACCGGATCCGCGAGGGCATCCACCGTCTGGCCCAGGCGATCCGCGAGGCGATGAAATCCTGAAGCCCGGCCGGCCGCCGCGGGTTGATGGAGAAACCGTTGCCCCCCATCCAGACCGGCGGCCCGGGGTAGAATTGTATTTGGCCATGCCGGCTTGAATCGGGTAGCCGGATTCCATCTACTCATCTCACAGGAGGCGTAAATGCTGGTCAAAGATCGTATGACCCCCGATCCGAAAACAGTCTCCCCCGAGACCTCGCATCCCGAAGCGCTGCGTATGCTGCACAAGGAAAGCTTCAGCTATTTGCCGGTGGTGGATAAATCCGGGAAGCTGGTCGGGGTCGTGACCGAAACCGACCTGCTGCACGCGGCGCCCTCCTCGGCCACCTCGCTGAGCATTTACGAGATGAACTACCTGCTTTCCAACCTCAAGGTCCACGAGGTGATGAGCAGCCCGGCGATCACCATCCCGGAGGATACTCCGATCGAGGAGGCCGCGCGGGTGATGATCGAGAAGTCGATCGGCTGCCTGCCCGTGATGCGCGGCCATCAACTGGTCGGGGTGATTACGGAGACCGATATTTTTAAAACCTTCGTCGAGATTCTCGGGCAGGGCACGGGCGTCCTGCGGATCACTCTGCGCTCTCCGGATCAGCCCGGGGAGCTCGCCCGGCTGACCGGCGTGATCGCAAAGCTCGGCGGCAACATCCACGCCGTCGCCTCGTTCCACAGCGGAGACAAGCAGCACGTCCTCTTCACCTTCCGGATCGACGGCGTGGAAGAAGCCACGCTGATTCCCGCCCTTACCCAGATGGGCGAGCAGGTCGTCCACGTCTGCCGGGTCGGCTGAGCCGCAGGAGGCAGCCATGAAAATCCAACAACTTTCGATCTTTCTCGAAAACCGGGCCGGGTCATTGCGCAAAGTCTGCGATCTGCTGGCCCAATCCAAGGTCAACGTCTCCACCCTGCTCCTGGCAGATTCCAAGGAATTTGGAATCCTGCGGTTGGTCATTCGGGATTGGGAGCAGGCCAAGCGCGCGCTCGAGCAGGGCGGGTACGCCGTCAACCAGACGGAGGTATTGGCGGTGGAGGTGGAGGACCGGCCGGGCGGGCTGATGGAAATTCTCCAGCCGCTGGAGGCGGCGGGCCTCAACATCGAATACATGTACGCCTTCAACATCGGACGCAAAGGCAAAGTTGTGGACATCTTCCGCTTCGGAAATCCGGAGCGGGCCGAAGCCGCCCTCAAAGAGGCCGGCATTAACGTCCTGGGCATTGTCGATTTATTCGGGACGTAAGTTGACGAGCGATGGAAAGATAGAACGCCGGAGAATCTCTCTCCGGCGTTTTTGTTTTCCACGGATTACACGGATTTTTTCGATTTATCCTTGTCATCCTCTCTTTGTCTGTGAACTACGTGGTTCCTACGGCCCGCCGAAATCCACGGTGAAGAATCCGCCGTAGGAAAAGGTGGAACAGGAGACGTAACCGACGCCGAAATCCGTGTAGTGCGTTTCCAGGATGACGTCCTTGTGGGGCGGGTCGTTCATCCACCAGGTGACGGCCTGGGCCGGCGTGCCGTACGAACCGCCGCCCCAGTAGATGATCTCCCCCCACCAGGAACCGCCGTACCCCGCCTGAACCATGCGCTGGCGGGGCGTGGAACCGTCGGACCCGTTGTGCTGGGTGAGATTGTGTGTGACCATATCGATGCTATGGCCGCGTGCGGAACTGGTGAGCGAGCCATTCACCGAAAGGGAGGGCAACCCGTTCTGGTTGCGTTGCGCGTTGAGGAGCGAAGCCGTCTGGGATTCTATAGTCGTAATTGTAGACGACGCATCCGCCTGAAACTGCCGCGGTCGGCGTGGCGCTCGGACGGAGGGTGATTGTCGCTGTCGGAGTGGGCGTAGCGACGGGGAGCGTCGGATTTGCGAGGGTTACGCTGGGTAATGGCGTATCCGTCGGAACGGCCGTCGCCGCATCGCCCGCGAGGTGCGTTGCGGTTGGGGTCGGGGTGGAAGCATCCGCCGGGGGGACGTAAACCGTCGGTGTGGCGGAGGGAACAATCGGCCGCAGCGTCAACGACGGCTGCGATTGCGGCGGATGCGCTTCTGTGGGCGTGACCGAAGGGAGAACGTAGATTGTCACCGTCACCGTAGCCGCTACCGCCCGCGAGGGAAACAGAAACAACGTTTCGGTGGGCGTTGCAACGGGGGTGGCGGTTTCGGTGAAGATGATCATCACGGTGGATGTGGCCGTCGCCGGATCGACGGCGGTTGGCGTAGGCGTGACGAAATCCGGCAGGAAGGGCGTGCTGGACGGCGCCGCAAAGGCCTCCAACCCGCCAGACGATCCGGGTCCGGCCGGTTCCGGCATGGCTCCGCTCACCATGGAGCAGCCAAAGCTGAGCACCGTCACCGCTGCCCAGAAAATCTTTCGGTATCCTCTGCCGCGCCTCATCTTTCTGCCCTCGGAAGTCTCCCGTCAGTTTTCAGCATGATCATATTAATTTACAAAGGAATGATCACCATCCTCTTTTTCCCTTACGGTAGTCTTACCTTCAAATTGCGCCGCCACCTACCAGGACGAATCGGTTATGGGCCCGATGGAACAAATTATCTCGATGCTCCCATCCTTCCGTAGCGGCCTGGACAAGGAGGAATGAAAATAAAAAATCCTCCGGAGATCGTCGGAGGCCTCGGGGGATGGAATGGAGCCGTCTCGCGCCGCCCTACGGCGCGCCAAAATCCACCGTGAACCAGCCTTGGCCCGCGCAATAAGCATACCCCACTCCGTAATCCACGTAGGGCCAATTGGTTCCCAGGACCATATCCCGGTGGCCCGGTTCATTCATCCACCAATTCACCGCGATCGTCGGTGTGCCGCCAGCGATGATCTCTCCCCAATACCTTCCGTAGTAACCCGCGCGCTCCTCCCGCTCCTGAGGCGTGGAACCGTCCAGGCCCGTATGGGACATATATTTATTGACCACCATATCCACACTGTGGGCGCGCGCGGAAGTGGTCAGCATGCTGTTCAGGATCAGCGCGTATTTCCCATTCTGGGCGCGCTGGTCGTTGATCATCACCGCCACCTGCGCTTCCCAATCATAGTTGAAGGTCGCGCATCCCTGCGAGGCCGGCGCGGAAGTGGGTGTAGCCGAGGGTAAAGGAGTGCGCGTCACGGTCGGAGTGGGTGTCGCCGTCGGAGCAACGGTGGGCGTAGAGGTCTGGGTGAGCGTCGGAGTGGCGGTTTCGCTGCCGGAAAGCGTCGCGGTCGGCGTCGGGGATAACGGGTCTTCGGTTGCGGTCGGCGTATCCGTGGGGATCGCGGTCGGGGTGGCGGTCGCCGTCGATTGAACCTGCGCCGGGGCCGCCGACGTGGCCGACGGATAAACATAAGGAGTTTTTGTTTTCGTGATTGTCGGCGAGAGATTTGGCTGACGCCAGACGGTGGGCGTGACCGACGGGAGAACATACACCGTCACAGTGGGTGTGGACGTGCCCGTTTCGGTGATCACGACAAGGATCGTAATCGTCGGGGTGGGCGTGGCCGATGGAAGCATTGCGGTTGGCGGATCGTCGAGCAGCGTGGTGGAAGTCGGAATGAGGATACTCTCCCCCGGCAGGAAGGGCGTATTCGAAGGCGGCAGAAAGGCATCCAGGTCCTGGGCCGAACCCCAATTCCAGGCGCCCGGGATCGACCCGGTGGTGAGGGAACACCCGAAGATCAGCGCGGCGGCTGCGGGCCAAAATAATTTTTGAATTCGGTTTGCGTTCTGCATGACGTATCGGCGGGATACTTCCCGGTCCATCCTTAAGTATGATTATCTTAATCCGAAAAGAAATGACGAGCATACTGTCTTTCCCTATACGTTAGTCTGGATTTGCACGTTTCCTTTCGGAGGTTTAGTACCAACGGACTATCCCCGCGCGGCAGAATCCATCGCCCGCGGGAAAAAATAATCCAAAGTACTACATGCCCATCCCGCGTCGTTGAACCCCAACGGGAAGGCGTGCCCATCCAATCCGATCGCCGATTTCGGGCTTGTTCTTTCTCAAACTGATAGAATATCCTTCGGATCATGAAAGATGAGGTTTAGTATGGAAAAGATAAAAGCCGTTCTCCGGCAGTGGCTCCCGCTCGCGGTGGCGATAACCGCCGTGTGCGGGTTAGTCTACCTGGCCGTGCAGCAGGAATTGCGGCAGAGCGCGAACGATCCGCAAATCCAAATGGCGGAGGATGCGGCCGCGGCGCTGGGAAACGGCGCGGCGGTCGATTCCATCCTGCCCGCCGAAAAAACGGCGATCGAACGCAGTCTGGCTGCGTTCGTCATGGTATTCGACGATCGCGGCGAAGTCACCGGATCCTCAGCGACGCTGCACGGGGAGACGCCTCAACTGCCCGGGGGGATATTGGATTACGTCCGCAGCCACGGGCAGGATCGCGTCACCTGGCAACCCGAGCCGGGCGCGCGCATCGCCGCGGTGGTCGTCCGCTACCAGGGCGCCCAATCCGGATTCGTGCTCGCCGGCCGCTCGCTACGGGAAGTGGAGATCCGCGAGGGCAACGTGGAACTCGAGGCGGGAGCCGCGTGGGTCTTTACTCTGGCGGCAACTCTGGTCGTGTGCGCCTTGGGCGAATGGATTTTCGGATCGAAGCGATAATCGACGGCAGGAAAACCTTAACCACGGATTACACCAAGAATTGCGGATTACACAGAAGCAGAAAAAGATTGGGAAAACTTCCCTTGTAGTTCTCCGTGTAATCCGTCTTCCGTTTTCCAACACCAAAACGATGATGTTGCAAGAAACACAAGGAGAAAACCATGCCGCATCCGATGGTCGATCAATTGCGCTTCACCCGGAGTGAATTTATGCGCGGGCTGGAAGGCCTGGCGCCCCAGGACGCCTCCCGCCGGCTGATGCCCATGAATTGCATCAGTTGGAACGTGGGCCATTTGGCCTGGCAGGAGCAAATTTGTTTTCTCTACGGCGGGCAGAAAAAGATCCTGTTTCCGGATGTGAACAAAGCCTACGCCTACGGCGCCCCCGCCTGCACGCCCGGGCTTGACGAGATGCTCTCCGATTGGAAAGCCATCACCGCGGCGGTCGACCCTTGGCTCGATACACTCGTCCCGGAGGATCTGCTGAAAAATATCGATCGCGGCAAGGACTTCGGCGCTTACATGCTCGGCTCCCTCCTCCAGCGAGTGATTTATCACTACTGGTATCACAACGGGGAAAACCTCGCCATCCGCCAGGCGCTAGGACATACGAACCTTCCCCAATTCGTCGGCGATATCGACCGCGAGGCTCCCTATCGGCCGGCTTAATGGTAAAGGCGGCGTTCGGTTTTACGAGGGAGCTATTAAGGTGGAACGTTCCTTCTTCTGCTCTATCGCTTATACAATTCCATGATCGGTATTCCCTGATAGCTCACCTGCAAGACGGGCGGCGCCAAAGTTTCGAGAAAACCCGGGAGGGCGGGAACAGCGCCTCCCATTTCGTCGAATTGAGTCTGACGATATTCGAGAATGATCCAATTGGCTATGGAATAATCCCCGATCACGGGCTGAGGCGCGCCCGGCCCAAAAATACTTTGCGTCGGGGAGTCGTGCAAGATAAAGACATCCTTGCGCAATTGACCATGCAACTGGTAGTAAATCATTACGTCGTAACTCCAGGGTTCCACCCAAATCCGGTCGCCGGGCCTAGCATGGGCATTGATATAGGGCAGAGCGGCCGCATACGATTCGCACCAGTAAGTCGTTTCCAGTTTCAATGCCGTCGCGCCCGGCAAACCGCCTATCCCCTCGGAATAATAAGAAAGCAGGTGAGGAAATAAGCCGGCCATTGTGACAACCTGCGGAGCCAGAAAAAGCGCGACCAGAATAGAGCCTGCCGGAACGATCCAGGCCGGGCGCTGCATCCGGTCCGCCAATTTCTGCAAGCCGGCCAACATCCAGCCGAACCCCGCGCCGGCCAAGGCCGCCAGGAACGGGAAAGCGGGCATAAAGAGCCGCTCGCCGTCGTAGACCAGCGTTCTGCCGATCGCAAAAACCAGCAATGGCGTGAGCGCACTGATGACCAGCAGTCCACCCAACCCCCTATCCTGCCTTCCTCTTCCGGACCGCGCCATGCCGATAAAAGCCAGCAGCAATACCGTCAGGGGGACAACCGCCCCGAGAATGACAAATACATATGTCCAGGGCGGAGGCACATAATAACGGCCAAAATACCATGTTCCAATCTCGAAATGATGGAGATGAAAGTTGATGTATTCCAGGATCCGGCTCCACGTCTGGTGATAAAGCCACGGCCAGACCAGGATAAACGTTGGAACAGCAACGATCCCCATGAGAAGAAAACGGAAAACGACATACCACTTCCGGCGGAAGGCCAGAGACCATACCATCAAGCCAATTGGCAAAAATGTCGCATTAAGCTTAACGGCCTCGGCCATTCCCCAGGCCAGCCCCAGCACAAGCCCCCACCACCATTCCTTTCGATCAATCGTCCGCCAGAAAAGGAAGGTGACGAGAAAAATTGCCGCGGCCACCGGGACATCCAGCGCGGCCAAATGGGAATGAAAGAAGAAACGCGGCATGGACATCAGCGCCCCCGCCGCAAACAGGCCGGCCGGTTTTCCATACGTCTCCGCCACCATGAAATACAAAACCCCGACCATGAGCGCCACCAGAAGGATGTTCCCCAACCGATGCGCGGTTAAGTCGTCAAAGGTATGGCGGGCCAAAGACCAGATCAGTCCAGACCAAACTCTATCCAGAGGCGGGTGTTCATGGGTGGCACTCCAAAAAGGATCTATGGTTCCGGCTTGGAAAGCCGCGCTCGGGTTTTTCGCCAGCGCAGTAAACCAGCCCAGGTAGGATTCGGACGAGGAAATATACGCTGGTTCATCCCAAGTCAATCCAATGGCCGACGCTGTGATCGTTAATAGGATCGCCGTCAGGCAAGCCAGGAGAACCGCAATGGATTTATTGCCAAGTTTTATTGTTCGTTTCGGCATAGTCCGCTCTCCTTCGCCATATTCTCCCGCGAAGATCGGCCGATCGCAGAAAGGAACCGAACCCGCCGGCAACCCTTCAATTCTCAGAATGCCATTCTACCGGATGAATGGATCCCTTCGCTATATCCTCGGCCGCACCAGCAACTCACCGCCCTTCGAGCAAACTGCCGAAAAAGTTTCGCTTGGCGGGCGATATCAACCAGCATGCTTTCCAACCTCCGGCTCGGCCGGCGGGTAGATTCGATCGAAAGCCTAAAGACCTGTCGGGGTTAAATAAACCTGACAGGTCTCTTGCCCTGCAGACAAAAATCTCCGCTTAGGCTATCATAGTGATCGGTATTCCATTGCGAATCCCAGAAAGTCAAACCGATGCGCGAACAAAATCTCAGCGGCAAGTGGCAGTTCCGGCAGGCGGGCTCGGCCAAATGGCTGCCGGCCTCGGTGCCGGGCGGAGTGCACACCGACCTGTTGGCGCTTGGCCGCATTCCCGACCCGTTCTTCGCCGACAACGAGCTGCGCGTGCAATGGGTGGCCGAGAGCGACTGGGAATACCGCAAGGTTTTTTTTGCTGACGCAAAAAAACGCGCCGGGGAAAAAACTTTCCTCCTTTGCGAAGGCCTCGACACCCTCGCGGAGATTTTCCTCAACGGCAAACCGCTGGGAAAATCCGACAACCAATTCCGCTCCTGGCGCTTCGAGATAACGGGGCTGCTCGCCGAGGGAGATAATGAACTGGCGATTCGCTTTCGTTCGCCGCTCGCGTACATCCGCGCGCGCCAGCGGGAACGGCCGCTCACCGGCGGCGGCGAAATCCCCGGCGGGCCGTACCTGCGGAAGGCGCCCTACCAGTGGGGCTGGGATTGGGGGCCGAAACTTCCCGCCATCGGCATCTGGAAGAATATCCGCCTCGAGGCATGCGCGTCGGCCCGCCTGGCCGATGTGCAGGTGCGCCAGCAGCATCAGGGCGCCAAAGTGCGGATCATCGCGCGCGCGGAAGTGGACGCCTGGGCCGAAGAGCCGCTGCAGATGCAGGCGGTGCTCGTCTCCCCGGAGGGAATCCGGTCGGAAGCCGCCGCGCTGGTGGACGGCAAGGCCGCGACGATCGAGATGGCGGTGGCCGCTCCGCGATTGTGGTGGCCTAGCGGCCTGGGCCCGCAGCCCCTCTACCGGCTTGAGATCATGCTGCTCTCGGGCGCGGCGACGCTCGATCGGCGCGTGTATTCCCTTGGCTTGCGCTCCCTCGCGCTGCGCCGCGAACCCGATGCGTGGGGCGAATCGTTCGCCTTCGCCGTCAACGGCGTGCCGCTGTTCGCCAAGGGCGCGGATTGGATCCCCGCTGAATTCCTTTCCCGCCCGCGTGACCGACGCGCGCATGCGATCGCTCGTGCACTCCGCGGCCGACGCGCACATGAACATGCTGCGCGTGTGGGGCGGAGGGACCTACGGAGAGGATCGGTTCTACGACCTGTGCGACCAGCTCGGAATTCTGGTCTGGCAGGATTTCATGTTCGCCTGCGGAATCTATCCCGACGACGACGCCTTCGCCGAGAACGTGCGCTGCGAGGCGGTGGAGAACATCCGCCGGCTCCGCCATCGCGCGAGCCTCGCGCTCTGGTGCGGCAACAACGAGATGGAGCAGGGCTGGTCCGATTGGTCCTGGAACAAACCCGATGACGCGGATAACCAGCGCCTCAAAGCCGGGTACGACCGCCTGTTTCATCATTTGCTACCCGAGATCGTTGCGGCGGAAGACCCGGACCGCCCGTACTGGCCGTCCTCGGCTTCCTCCGGCGAACCGTTCGCCGATCCGAACAGTCAAAGCCGGGGCGATATGCATTACTGGGGCGTGTGGCATGAACGCAAGCCCTTCCGCGCCTTCCGCGAGCAGCTTCCGCGGTTTGCGAGCGAATTCGGCTTCCAATCCCTCCCACCCTTCAAGACTCTCAAAACGTTCACCGCCCCCGCTGATCGCAACCTGACGTCCTATGTCATGGAACACCGTCAGCGGTCCGGGACGGGCAACCAGGCAATTCTCTCCCAGATGCTCGACACCTTCCGGCTGCCGAAGGATTTTAACTCGCTGTCCTACCTGAGCATGATTCTCCAGGCGGAGGGAATGCGGATCGGGGTGGAGCATTGGCGCCGCAACCGCAACCGCGTAAGCGGAACGATCATCTGGCAGCTTAATGACTGCTGGCCGGCGATCTCCTGGGCGTCGCTGGATTATTTCGGGCGCTGGAAGGCGCTCCATTACGCGGCGCGGCGATTTTACGCGCCGGTCCTGCTGTCCATCGAGGAGACCGCCGACCGCCGGGCAATTCATGTCACCAGCGACTTGACGCAGGCCTGGGAGGGGGAAGTCCGCTGGCGGCTGGAAACCCCCGCCGGGAAGGTCGTTGAATCCGGCCGGGAGCGCCTGACCGCCGCGCCGCTGGCCGACACGCCCGTATGCGCGCTCGATTTCACAGCGCGGGTCGACGACGGCAACCGCCGGGACCGGGTCCTGGTATGCGAATTGTGGCAGGGCCGGTCGAAGGTCGCTTCGTGCGTCTCGCCCTTCGCGCCATACAAACACCTGGCGTTATCCGACCCCGAATGGAATGCAAACGTCGCAGTCAGGGGAGAAGAGCTCATCGTCAAAGTCGCCGTAAAAAAGCTGGCGCTGTTTGTTGAGCTCGCGCTAAAGGGTTCGGACGCCGTCTTCAGCGACAATTACTTCGATCTTCCCGCCCGGACGACCGCCCGCATCACCGTTCCGCTCCCCGCAGGATGGAATCCGGCCCGGGCGCGCCGCGCGCTGCGGATTCGGTCGTTGGTGGATTCGTATTAATCCGGCCGTCTCTCATTTATCCAATTCCTCCAAATTGAAAAGGTTTTTTTTCAACCCACCCTGACGGGATAGGCGCAGGAGAAATACCTCTTGTATTTGCCGTAAGGCGAATATCCAATAGGGGTGGGCCCGAAAAGAATAACTCGATATGGGAGTGCCTTATCCCAAATCGAGTTTCCCCCTTCGTGAAATAAATCCACATCAAATAATAATGAGATTAACCATCCGGCCGAAAATGAAAACCGGGCGTATGTTAATTGAAAGAAGATCGGATTGTTCACCATCCCGATTACCAGGGGAATAAGAAGGATTGGCCCGTTATCCACCACAGCATTTTATCTGTTCAGCCGACCCTCCTCCCCTAATTCTTGTGATACCGGTGAAAGGAGGAATCATGTTTAAGAGAACATTTATTTTCATCGTCGGAATTTCCATGGTTCTCGCCGCCTGCTCCGGCAAGGCGGGTTCAGCGGCATCCCCCCCGGGCAGTTCCACTGTCAGCAAAGGCACCTCGGTGGACGAACCTCTTTCGATGAACCTGGGCGTGGCGCTCAATCTGACCACCGGAACGGATGCCAAGCCAAGCGTCTTCGCCTCCTACCATATTGAAATAACGCTAAATCTCCCGAAAGCGAATTCCAATTATTCCGCCGTGGTCAGCGAGGTGACGAAGATCTCCGCCGATGTGCAGGGGAAAAACATCCATATCTTCCAAATCGATCCGGGCACGACCACCCCGAAGGAAGGGTTCATCATCGGCGACGCCGGCAAGGAATATAAAATGGCGAATGGAGCGCCGCAGGAAACAATCGGAACGGTCGCCCTGAGTTGGTCATTCTGGCGGCTGGATGTGGTTACTCCCTATGCGTTCGGAACGGTTCTGCACGCCGAGAAAACGGGCGAGGAATCCGTCAATGGACGTTCGGCGGTGGTGTATGACTTTGATTCTTCCAAAGGCGATCCCGGCGCTCTCGCCGCAATGAGCACGGGAGTGATCGGCTTATCCCAATCCAAAGGCACGGTATGGATCGATAAAATAACCGGCGGAATGTTGAAATTGACTTTAGATTATGTCACCCGCGTCTCCAATAAGGATGGCACCACGTCCATCGGGGAAGGAGACGGGCATATCCAGTTGGAGATTTCGAACGTAAATCAGACCACGGTGACTTCACCTGTAAAATAACCGGATTATCGCCAGCCTCAAACTCCCCGCTCCTTGCGGGGAGTTTTTTCTTCCGGATCGAAGGCTACATTAACCGCGATGCTTGGATCCGTGGATTACCCGTATAGATGATCTGGAGATTATTATGAAACGCAGGAACGGAGGACCTTGTCCTCCGCCGGGCCGTAAAAACCCAAGCCCGGATGTTTCATTCCGCAGCTCGGTTGTGATTCGTTTTCAGATCCAAAGCCACAGGTTAAATATTCGATGAGAAAACCCCCGAACCTTTATTAACAGGATGTTGAAAAACTGAATTCATCCTGTTGTCATCGTATCGGAGGTAAACCATCCCCCCTCGCTCCCCCCATTTTCTATTGGAAAATGGGGGGATGAAAAGGGGGCGGGGTTGTCTGGCCAAATCAAAGTCAACGTTTTTCAACAGCCCATTAAGGAATCTCATATCTATTGAAAATATAATGGAAGTAAATATACAGTACCTGTATCCTAGAAAGGCAGGAAGACCATGGCTGAAACTATGGAAACGGCAACCTTTGCGGCGGGATGCTTCTGGTGCGTGGAAGCGGTTTTTCAGGATGTGCGCGGGGTCGAGCGCGTTGTTTCCGGCTACACCGGCGGGAAAAAAACCAACCCGACCTACGAGGAAGTTTCGACCGGCATGACCGGACACGCCGAAGCGCTGCAAATCACATTCGATCCAAAGGTCGTATCCTATAAGGACCTCCTGGAAATTTTCTGGCACACGCACGACCCGACCACGCTCAACCGTCAGGGGCCGGACGCGGGCACGCAATACCGCTCGGCGATTTTCTATCACAACGAGGAACAACGGAAGGCGGCGGAAGAAACTAAGCGAGCGATCGACGCCGAAGGAACGTGGCCCCAGCCGATTGTGACGGACATTGTGCCGTTTACCGTTTTCTACGACGCAGAGGATTACCACCAGAATTATTTCAAGAACAACCCGGACCAGATGTACTGCCGGCTGACCATCAATCCCAAGGTGCGCAAATTCCGGATTGCGTATCGAGCGAAATTGAAGAACCCCGAGGCAACCCCGTAGACGGTAATCGCAAATTAATAATTTGTAAGGGCGGACCGCGGTCCGCCCTTACATCCTTTATGTTAATCCTGTCTTTTAATTGCAGTGATCAATTATTTCACCAGATACAAATTCCGATAAATCGTATAATTTTCATAGATCCGCCGGATGTAATTCCGGGTTTCATCGGATCGGATGACCTCCAGCAGCAGGTCGTCGTCGCCTCCGGCGAGGGATTGCCAGATGGCGGCGTTCCCCGCCCCGGCGTTGTAGCCCGCCAGCGCGAGGAATAGGTCGCCGGAGAAGCCGTCGCGCTGCGCCGCCAGATACGCCGAGCCGAGCTGCAGGTTGATCATCGGCCGGAAGACGTCCGTCTCCGACAAGCCGGTCAGGCCGAGCTTGCCGGCAACTTCCTCGGCGGTGGAGGGGATCAGCTGCATCAGGCCATGGGCGTTGGCGGAGGAGACCGCTGAGATGCCGAACAGCAATTCCTGCCGGACCAGCGAAAAGAGCAGCAGCGGATCCAAATGGAAACGAACGGCTTGCGGAACCAGCAGTTCCGCGAAATACGGCCCAAAACGGACGTGGCTGAAATACGCGGGCGCGGAAAGCGTCTGCGCGTCGCTCAACCCGGCGGCGTCGAGCACCTTGCGCGCGGCCTGGATCCCGCCCGAATAATAACCGATGGAAACCAGATAACGGCTGAGGTATAGCGACTCGGCCGGATCGTTCGCGGCTGAAAGCCACAGGGCGTCGAATTCGCTCTCGGCCGCGTCGTACAATCCAAGATCCCAGAGCGCCTGTCCGCGCAGCATATGCGGATCGTTCCGCGCCAGGGCGTAGTGTTGCTCCAGATCCGCCGAAGTAGGAAGCGCGAAAAGAGTTTGCACCCAGGCGGCAGCCTGGGAATACTCGGCGTCGAGGTCGAACACGAGGTTGATATCCTTGGCGCGCGTGAAGGCCTCGGAACCCGCAAGCAAATCCGCGGCCCGGACGGAATAATAATCGGTCGGCGAGGCGGCCGCGGCCAGTTCCATCGTCTGATGCGAGAGGTCGGAATTCCCGCGTTTGGCAAGCGCCTTGGCCGTCCAGAAGAGGGCGCGCGAGCGGGTCCAGCCATCGGCGGATAAATCCAACGCGCGGAAGGCGGTTTCCGCGCCGGCATAATCCTCCGCGCGGTAGAGCGCGATGCCGGCCTGATGGCGCGCCTCGGCGGCGTTCGCATCCGCCGGGTAATCATCCGCGACGCGGTTCCATAGTTTAGCGGCACCTGGAAGATCGTTGCCGCGCTCCGCGATCCGCCCGGCCGCAAACAATGCCTCCGCCGCCCGCGGGTGCGCCGGCGAGGCGTCCGCCAGTCCGGTGAGAACGGCGACGGCGCCGGTGTAATCGTCCAGCCAGGCCCAGTGCGTGTAGGCCGAATCGAAAATCGCCAGGTCCCAGTAGCCGGAGTCGGGGCCGAGCGCGGCCGCGGCGTCCAGGTCGGCCGCCGCTTCCTGCGATTGATCCTGGGCGCGATACGCCAGGCCGCGGAAGTAGAGGGCTTTGGCCGGCTCCGCCGGCGGGTGGACCGAGAGGTAATCGGAAAGCATCGCGATCGAGGTCGAATATTGCCCGGCGTAGTAATCGATCACCCCGCGGGTCAGGTCATCCACGACATACCCGGCGTCGAGCAAGTCCGCCAGGCAGAGGTAGGCATCGTTGGTTGCGGGATACTGCAACGCGGTTTGGAAGCGCGCGTACCCCTCCGGCTTGCGGTCCAGCGCGATCAGAATGCCGCCGATCTCCCGGTTGAGGCGGGCGCGGGCGGCGTCGGACGCCACGGCGTCCAGCACGCTTTGGTAGATCGGAATCGCCGCTTCGGCCGATCCGTGGTCGCGCAGCGTATTAGCTTCTTTTTCCCTCAGCCGGAGCGCGTTGGCCGGATCGGAGGCGGAAGCGGCCGCTTCGTAGGCCTGCACCGCCTGATCGGTCAATCCGGAGGCGAGCGACGAATCCCCCACGCTTTCCTGAACCACGTCCGTGAGCAGGCCGGGAGCGAGCATGAGAAAATTCTGGTAGGCGGCGATCGACGCCGGATAATCCTTAAGCTCGGCGGCCACTTCCCCGAGCAGGAAATTGGCGCGCGCCGCGTAGGCCCCCGTCGGGTCTGCTTCGATCAGGCTTTGCAGCGCGGCGCGCGCGCCAGCCGGATCGCCGGTGAGTTCGCTCACCCGGGCGAGGTAAAAGGCCGCCCGCCGGCTCTCCACGCCCGCGGCCAGCGCGGCGCTGTACTCTTGCTTGGCGGCGTCATAATCCCCGTACAGCAGCGCGCGGTCCCCTAAAACCAAATGCTGATCCGGGGCCAGCGTGGGAGTGGAAATCGCGGTCGGCGGGAGCGTGGGGCCGGCCGTGGCCGAGGGAACCGCGGGCGTCGCCGTGACGGCCGGACCAATCTTCACGGCGGGAAGCGCGCACGCCGCCGGAAGGAGCAGGAGGAATCCAACCGCCGCCGCGCGCGCGCGCCGGAGAAAACCGGCGCATCGGCAGCGCGTGATTTTTGACAAAGGCATTTGCGCATGGTACCATATTTCTGCGGCGCTCTCGCAACGAGGGCGCTTTTTCTGCCGGAGAATCGCATGAATATCGTCCTCACCGGGTCGGTCGCATTCGATTGCCTGATGACTTTCCCGGGTTTGTTCCGCGAGCAGATCCTGCCTGAGAAGTTGGACTCGCTGAGTTTGTCCTTCCTGGTGGACACCATGGTCCGGCATCGCGGCGGGATCGCGGGAAATATCGCCTACACCCTCGCCCTGCTGGGCGGGCGGCCGCGGTTGATGGCCACCGTGGGCAAGGACTTCGGAGATTACCGCGCCGCGCTAGAGGCGGTCGGCGTGGATACCGCGCTCGCAAAAGAAATTCCGGAAACCTACACCGGTTCCTTTTTCGCCACCACCGACCGCAGCGGATGCCAGATTGCTTCGTTCTATCCCGGCGCGATGAGTCATGCCGCCGAGCTTTCTTTGCGCGAAGCGTCCCCGCGGCCGGATTGGGTGGTGATCTCGCCGAACGATCCCGCCGCCATGATGAAATACGCGCGCGAATGCAGCGCGCTTGGGCTGGCGCTGATGTACGATCCCTCGCAGCAGGCGGCGCGCATGGACGGGGCCGACCTCGCCGTCGGACTCGACGGTTGCCGGATTCTGATCTGCAACGAATATGAATTCAGCCTGATCGCCAAAAAAACGGGCCGAACCCCGGAGCAGATCGAGGCTTCCGTGCCGGTGGTGATCGTCACCCTCGCGGAAAAGGGCGCGCGGATCAAGGCCGGACCGAAAGCGATGGATATTCCCGCCGTCCCGCCGCGCCGGATCGCCGATCCGACCGGAGTGGGGGATGCGTTCCGCGGCGGGCTGCTGACCGGCCTGGCGCACAATGCCTCGTGGGAAATCTGCGGCCGGCTCGGATCGCTGGCGGCGGTCTATTGCCTGGAGGAAGTGGGCACTCAAACTCACCATTTCACCCGCGCGGAATTCCTGGCGCGGTATGAGCAAACGTTTGGCAACGATCCGATCGTGGAAAAAATTCTGAGCTGACCATCCTCGCCCCCATCCCCTGCCCTTCCCCCTCTTCATATCATGGAGAGGGGGAAGGGGGTGAGGCGATCTATCCAAGGAGCAACGATGAAACGCGAATTCGACATCAAGAATCCGAAACTGGCCGACGGCGGGCGGCTGCGTATCGAGTGGGCCGAACAGGAAATGCCGGTTCTGCGCCAGATCCGCGAGCGGTTCGCCAAGCAGCGGCCGCTGGTCGGCTTGCGGCTGGCGGCCTGTCTGCACGTGACCACCGAGACGGCCAACCTCCTGCACACGCTGCAGGTGGGCGGCGCGGACGTGGTCGTGGCGGCCTCCAACCCGCTCTCGACCCAGGACGACGTGGCCGCTTCGCTGGTGACCCATTTCGAGATACCGGTCTTCGCCATCAAGGGCGAGGATAACACCACCTACTACCAGCACCTTTCCGCCGCGCTCGACACCCATCCGCAGATGACCATGGACGACGGGGCCGACCTGGTGTCAACTTTGCACAAGGAACGTCCGGAACAGTGCGCCGAGGTGATGGGCGGCATGGAGGAAACCACCACCGGCGTGATCCGGCTCAAGGCGATGGCGGCCGCCGGGGCGCTGCGGTTCCCGATCATTGCGGTCAACGACTCGATGACCAAGCATTTCTTCGACAACCGCTACGGCACGGGCCAATCCACCATCGACGGGATCGTGCGCGCCACGAACGTTCTCCTCGCGGGGAAGAATTTCGTGGTCTGCGGGTACGGCTGGTGCGGCAAAGGCCTTTCCATGCGCGCGCGCGGGATCGGCGCAAACGTGATTGTCACCGAGATCGATCCGGTGGCCGCGATCGAGGCCGTGATGGACGGCTTCCGGGTGATGCCGATGGACGAGGCCGCCGCGATCGGCGACGTCTTCTGCACCGTCACCGGCGATGTGAACGTGATCGACGGTCCGGATTTTAAGAAGATGAAGAACGGCGCGATCGTGGCCAACTCCGGGCACTTCAACGTGGAGATTAACATCCCGGCACTTGAAAAAATGGCGAAGGGCAAGCGCAAGGTGCGCGAATTCGTGGACCAGTACTCCCTCGCCGACGGGCGCAAGATCAACCTCCTCGCTGAAGGCCGGCTGATCAACCTCTCGGCCGCCGAGGGGCATCCGGCCAGCGTGATGGATATGTCGTTCGCCAACCAGGCGATGAGCGCCGAATACATGGCCAAGAACGCAGCCAAACTGGATCGCACTGTGCACCGCCTGCCGGAGGAGCTCGATCGCGAGATCGCGCGGATCAAGCTAGCGGGGATGGGGATCCATATCGACCAGCTCACCGACGCGCAGAAAAAGTATCTGACGTCGTGGGAATCAGGGACCTAGAAAAGCATTTGGGCGGCCGATCGGCCGCCCGGAATTTGGATCGATAGACGAATAGCGAAATTCGACGCGGTTGAAGGGCGATCCGGTGGATCGCCCCTACGGCCGCGTCGGATTTGTTAACCCGCTTGTCAAGACTTCTTCAATCCCGCTGCCAGCCTATCCTTCCTCACCCGACCTCTCCCTCCTTCCCGTGATACGGGAAGGAGGGAGAGGAGAAGGAGCGGGTGGATGGGATGGGATGTCTATCAAATAGAAGCATCCATCGTATATGGCTGCCTCGTCGGACGGATTTCAGTTCAATGGTTACCCAAATCAGTCCATCGTTCGAATTATGATTCCTTCTTTTCCCCCTTCCAATATTTTTCCATCACCGCCGCCAGCCCCTCCCGCACGGTGCAGTTTTTCAGCGCGAACGACTGCATTACCTTGTCGATCTGCGTCTCCGTCATTTTATCGAACCGCGCGGCGAAGGCCGGCTGCATCAGGTTGGCGAAGTATCCGGACTGCACCGCCTGCGCCAGATACATCCGGTTCGACGGGTGGTCGATCCCTCTGTCGCCGATCGCTTTTTCGGCCGTGAGCGCCAGCCGGTCGACCATTTTTTCAACGGGCGTTTTCGTTGCGCCCGTGCTTAGCCACGAATCCACTCCCAGGGCCCGTTTGGCGCGCTGCACCGGCCGCATCAGCCGCAGATAGTCCGAATCCGGATCGACCGTCACCAGCCCCATCCGGCCGATATCTTTGTAGGTCCAGATCGTCCAATGCGCCCGTTGCTGCTCAAAGATCGAAATCTGGTCGTCGAGCGCCTGCAAGCGCCAGGCGGCATCGGAGGCCGGCCCGGAAAATGCCGCCCCGAATTCCCCGACCCAAAGCGGCGCACCGTTCTCCTCCGTAAATTTTGTTCCCTCCTGGTCCTGGAAAACTTTCGCCTGGCGCCGTTTGTTCCATGTGGTTGTGCCGATTTTGCCCGGGTACTTCCCCGCCGCGGTGGCGGCCGGGCTGTAGTTGTGGCTGCTATAGACCAGGTTGGGCGCGAACGGCGGATCGAGTTTGTCGAATTTGGTGGAAAAATAATCGCCCTCGAGGAAGATGATATGGTCCGGATCCACCTCGCGCACCGCTTCGACCGCACGCCGGTACAGTCCGTTGAAAACCGCCCAATCCGTTTCATACTTGGCCGTAAAGCGGCCGGCGGGAGCGTTCGTCACCGGCTCGTTCATCAGGTTGTAGCCCGCCACAGTCTCCACTCCCCGGAACCGGTGGGCGATCTCGCGCCAGAGCGCCACGAAACGTTCCTGAAAATGCGGATGGCGCCATATCAGCGTATGCCGGCTGGAGTTGTCGCAATGCCAGTCGGTGTTTTGCCAGCCCTGGCAGGAATGTAGATCGAGGATCACGTAGATCCCCGCGCGCGCGCAGGCGTCCACGATCCGTCCCAGACGCGCAAACCCCTTTTCCAAATAAGTATAGGGGGCCAAATCGTCCTCGAAATGGCGGTAGTTCAGCGGCAACCGGACGAGGTTGGCGCCGCACTCCTTCAGAAAGGCGACGTCGTCCGGATGGAAGAAATAATCCAGCCAGCGGTCGAAGAGGAATTCAGCCCGGCCCGCTCCCAGCGTTTGCGCCGACGCGCGCCGAATCCCGCTTTCGTCGCCCGGGAAGCCGTTGATGAAATTCTCCATATTCATCCATCCCCCCACGCACACGCCGCGCAACCGGACCGGCTGCCCATCCGTTGCGACAATTTCCGACTTGCGAACTTGAAGCATACGCCTCCTTGGGATCGTCCCGCCCCTATGGGGCGACGATGATATCGATGTAGAGCGAATCTCCGAAGGGAACCCCGAGCGGCGAGAACGCGCGCCAATCGGAAGTGTACTCCCCCGGAGCGGTCGGCGCGATCATGGGGATGACGAGCGCCGCTTCACTGCCCGCCGCGGCGGGGTAGAGCGCGAATTCATCCTGGGACGCAAGATGGGTCCCGCCTGTCCACCGGAACCGGTACTCCGGACCCCAATCGCACTGCCCGCTGTTCCGGACCTTCCAGCTTTTTTCGAGCGGTTGACCGGGGAGGACTTTGGTGCGGTCCGGGAAGGTCAAGTCGCCCAAATAGGTCAGGCCGTTCGTGCAGGAACCGAACGGGATCGGGGTCGCCGTGGAAACCTGAAATTCCGTGGGAGAAGCTAGCGCCGGGGTCTCGACCGTGATGCCTGGGACCGTTCCGTTTGAAGTAATCGTTGCGGGGGCGGAGAAAACGGCAGCGGTCGCCGACGGGACACCCTGACTTTCCGGTAGGGTGGCGGGTGATGGCCGGGAGGACGGGGACTGGCAGGCCGAAAGCAGAGCCAGAAGATAAACCAGACCTACAACGGCGATTGCCCGATGGAAAATTCCGCCCGATAAGCCCGCAGGCCTGTGGTTTTCCATGCTGCGATTATAGCCCGCCCGGCGGTGCTTCGGCCAAAACGGGGGTTCGGTCGAATCCCGGCGGACGGTTGCTAAGGTGCGCCATTCCGTATAAAATCCCCTAGTAAACGCGGTTCCCCCTCCACATCGGAGAACGGTCTTTTCCTTCCCAGGACGGCGCACCCAGTCCGTCCGGTCCGGGGTCAGCCTTCGCGGCGAGGAATATCCATGGGGAAGATACTCGACGGAATTCGAAAATTTTTCGTGGACGATCAATGGCCTTTCACCGAAATGGAAGGCAAAACCATCCTGCGCACCGGTTTCTCGGGCAAGAACGGCAAATGGACCTGCTTCGCCCAGGCGCGGGAAAGCCAGCAGCAGTTCATTTTCTACTCCGTCTGCCCTAATGCCGCGCCCGAGGACAAACGTCCCGCGGCGATGGAATTCATCACCCGCGCCAATTACGGGCTGGTGATCGGGAACTTCGAGATGGACGTGAGCGACGGGGAGATCCGCTACAAGACGAGCATCGACGTGGAAGGCGGCGAGCTGACCCACGTTTTGATCCGCCAGGTGGTGTATTCCAATGTGATGACGATGAACAAGTACCTGCCCGGGTTGATGTCGGTGCTGTACGCCAACGTCTCTCCCGAGCAGGCAATCCACACCATCGAGGGCAAGGGCTGATCTACGTCAATCCCCGGGAATAACCTGAATTAAAACCTGTCAGGTCTTCCAGACCTGACAGGTTTTATACGGGCACGACCGCAACCTTATTCGCTGAACCCAAAGCGTTATTCGAGATGGTCGGAAAAACGGGTCTTCCGGCTCCCGCTTGGTGAAGTCCTTTCCGGATGTTCATCGTATGAAAATTCTCTGCCTGGTTGCCCATCCCGACGACGAAACGGTTTTTGCCGGCGGCACGCTCGCGTTGCTCGCTTCGCGCGGGGCGGAAATCGGGCTGGTGTGCTGCACGCGCGGCGAGGGCGGCGAAGCCGGGGAGCCTCCGCTGTGTTCTCGGGCGGAATTGGGCGCGATGCGCGCGGCCGAATTGCGCTGCGCCGCCCGCGCTCTCGGTTGCGCCTCGCTCGAATTCCTCCCCTTCCGCGATCCGGATGTTGGCCCAGACGAACTCGTTGTACCCGTTTGCTTCCTCCCCCGCGGAAGTCGTCCCGCTAGTATTCGCGATCTTCACCGCCCATCACCCCGACGCGGTGATCACTCACGGATCGGACGGCGAATACGGCCACCCTGCCCACGTGCTAGCCAACCGCGCCTGCCTGGAAGCCGCGCGCCGGGCGGACGTTCCGTGCGTTTATACCTTCGGCGCCGATTTCCCCGGCCACCCGCGTAAGCGTTCGGCCAACCGGGACGATCCGGCGGATTTCGTCGTGGCCGTCGATCGTACTTTCGAGCAGAAACTCTCCGCGATGGAATGCCACCGCACGCAAGGCGCGCTCTTTGTCCGCCGCGCCTCCGCCGATGCCGGGCATCCGGTGCCGCTGCGGGAGGTGGTGCTGCGGGTGGAATCGTTCCGCCGAGTCGCGGCCGGCCGCGCGATGGGAACGGGCGACCCCGAGATGTTGTCTTTGCTGGGAGACGCCATCCGTCCGGAATAACCACCCCTGGGTCGGAGGATCCCGATGCTTATCCTGGCGATTTCATCCGGCGTTTTCTGGTCCATCACCTATCTGCTGATCATCAAACGCGGCTTCCAGGATAAAGCCTGCGGCATGCCGATGGCCGCCCTGTGCCTGAATATCTCCTGGGAGTTCCTGTTCTCCTTCGTCTTCCTCCCAGACCCGGTGCAGCGGACGATCAACATCGCCTGGTTCGTTCTGGATCTGGCCATCGTCGCCCAGTTTCTGGTATACGAACGCGCGCGGCGGCCCGCGAACCTCTCCGCGAAGTTTTTCTATGCCTCCTTCGCGTCCATTTTGGCGACGGCTTTCCTGACGGTCCTGCTGGTGACGCGCGAGTTTACCAACTGGGAAGGGTACTACACCGCGTTCGGCCAAAATTTGTTAATGTCGATCCTCTTTGTGCGCATGCTGCTGGACCGTAAGGACCTCGCCGCCCAATCGCTGTACATCGGCGCAGCCAAAATGCTAGGCACTTTGTGCGCCTCGCTGATCGTGTTCAGGGCGATTCCGAATTCCACCCTCACGGTATTTTTCGGCTGGGCGATCCTGTGGTTCGATCTGGCCTACATCGCGCTGTATGTCCAAAAAAGCCGGCGGCTGGGAATCCATCCGCTCTCGCGGTGGTAATGTGGCTGTAGCCGGGATCGGCAAATTTTAATAATACTGCCCGGATCGGCGTTTTTTAATTTTGTAGCCGGGATCGACGATCCCGGCTACATTCCCCAAGGGACGATCCCGGCTACAATCCCTAAAGGACGATCCCGTTACAGGACCAATTCCGATTACAATTCCCCAAAGATAACCATGAACTGGACATCCATTTCCAACACCTCGTTTATCGGCAGGCTCCTGCGTATTCCGTTGAGGCTGATCCCGCGCCAAACGGTTGTGCCCATCCTGCAAGGTCCCCTGCGCGGGAAGAAATGGATCGTCGGGTCCGGAAATCACGGGTACTGGCTGGGGAGTTACGAACTGGGAAAGCGGGCGCTATTTGTAAAAGCGGTCACCCCGGGAGAGGTGGTGTACGACCTGGGCGCGAACGTCGGGTATTACACGCTACTGGCGGCGGTGCTCCTTGGACCGCAGGGGAAAGTATTCGCCTTCGAGCCCTTGCCGCGTAACTTGGAATATCTTCGTCGGCACCTGTCTCTCAACCGAATCGAGAATGCGGTCGTGATCGAGGCGGCGGTGGCCGACCGCAGTGGGACCGTCCGCTTCGAGGAAGATGCCAGTACCTCGAAAGGCCGGATCGGCGAGCAGGGCGGCTTGGAAGTGCGCGCCATCGCGCTCGACGATTGGATCGACGAGGGAAAACTGCCACCACCCGCCCTGCTTAAAATCGACATCGAGGGCGCGGAACTCCAAGCCTTGCAGGGGGCGCGAAAGGCGCTGGCCAAAACGCATCCGGCCATCTTTTTATCCACCCACTCCGGCAAGGTTCACAAAGATTGCGTGGCCTTTCTGGAAGCGCTGGGCTATCGCGTCTTCCCCATCGACGGACGGGAGCTTGCGCGTTCACGCGACGTGCTGGCGACGTTCTCCAAAGGATAAGATCCGTTCGGCGGGGCGAGTCGCGACCCGCCCCTACTTACGCTTGCGCCGATATTAGGAACACCCCTCCGGTCTTGCGATCCAGCACATAGAGTTCTCCGCCGTCATCCTCACCAAACGATGTGATCGCCAAGCTCGTATCGAGCCATTCGGCCATTTTCCATCCATCCGCCGCGCGGGCGAGAACCCAGATCCTTCCCGAACACTCATCGCCAAAGAGATACATGCCGGAGAGGTCCGGCAGCAGGCTGCCGCGATACACGAATCCTCCAATGACCGCGCAATTGCCTCCGCTGTGATCATATTCGGCAATCGGCGGAGTGAGTCCGGGAGGCGCCAGGCCCTGGTAGGAATGAAACCCCTCCATGAAATTCCAGCCGTAGTTCTCGCCGCCCCGGTCGTGGACGGGTTGAAAATCGATTTCCTCGTAGGCATCCTGCCCCACGTCGCCTATATACAGATCGCCGGTTTTGCGGTCGAAGGAGAACCGCCACGGGTTGCGCAGCCCGAAAGCCCAGATTTCCGGCCGCGCACCCGCCCGGCCGATAAATGGGTTGCCGGGAGGAACGGCATAGGAATCGCCGCTCACGTCGATGCGGAGCAGTTTCCCCAGCAGGACGCCAAAATTTTGTCCGTTCCCATTCGGATCGCCCTGGCTGCCGCCGTCGCCCATTCCGAAGTAAAGGTAACCGTCCGGACCGAAGACCAGGTTCCCTCCGTTGTGGTTGGAATATTGCGGATGCGCGATGCGCAGGATCGGAACGCCGCTGCCCGGATCGGCCTGATTCGGGTCGCTTGTGGAGACGGAATACCGCGCGGTGAAAAAATCGCCATTCGCGGCAGTGTAATTCACGAAGAAGCGGCCATTCGATGCGTAAGCCGGATCGAACGCCAGGCCAAGCAAACCCCGCTCGTTACCATTCGCGTTGACGATACCGCTCAGATCGAGAAAAGGCGACGGAAGCAGCGTTCCATCCTTTAGAATGCGGATCGTCCCGGTTTGCTCAAGAACGAACAACCGCCCCGTTCCGTCGTGCGCCGAAACCAGCAGGGTCGGTTTCGCCAGCCCGGATACGATTTCGCGTAAAAAGGCATGCGCGGGCGGGAAAGCGGGTAAAGGGTACGGGCTTGCCATACCTACGGCGGTATCCGTTGCAAGCCCTAACGCCGGAGTTGAGGAAGGCGTGAAGGTGCCCGCTTTCGACCCGGTTTCGATTCCTGGACTAGGTGGTTGCGGATTTGCCGGTAAACACGAACAGAGCAGGAAAAAGAGGAGAAGGGCGGATTGTCTCATGGGGTCGCTCTTTCCATATGCTAAGCGGCTCTTCCGAAATCCGAAGAGATTGGTGTCAGAAAACACCGCCATTGACTTGAATCCTCCGATATTCTCCATGATATCCGCTTTTTTCTCCGAATATCAATACCTTCCTCTTGGCCTATTAACCGGGATTGGGGAGTAGCAATTTATCCCAATAATCATATAATGATTATATGGGATGGGTAACCGAGCCGCGTCCCAAGATTCCCCGGTTGGAGACGGCCAGCCGGGATTCGCCAAGGATCGATGAGGTCTGCCCAAAGAGGAGGGCTTTATGCAAGCACCTATGGATATTGCGCAATTCAACGCGCTTCTCCACTCGAAAAAAGATCAAACGCAAATGATGTCCGCACTCTTTTCACTAACGACCATTGGTGACCTGGAGAGATTCATCGAACTGATGCAACCACAAAGCGGTTGGGCGGCATGGCATTAGGTTTGACCTAAAACAAGCCTAAAGACGGCTTAGAATAATAAACAGATAATCCAATCGATATTCACAAGATCCATCGTTAAAAAAACGTAGTGCGGACGGCTCGACGCACTACGTTTTTTATCGTGTTATTCCTTGAAATCATAGAAGATCGGCAAGTAGTCTGTTCTTGGTGCCAGGTCCACTAGCAAGTTCGCGCCCAATAGCAGGTTGTTGAAAAACGTTGATTTTGTTTTACCCATACACACCCGCCCCCTTTCATCCCCCCATTTTCCAGTAGAAAATGGGGGGAGCGAGGGGGGATGGTTTACCACAGGGAAGATGACACCAGTAAAAATTTAGTTTCAACATCCCGGTAGATATGCAGTTGTTTGTAGCTTGAGATTGGTTCCAAACAGGAATTGCAATCGGCTGCTTCAGCCAGTCTGGCGGCTTGCGACCCATCCGGCGGCCGGGTTGCTTTTTCCGCGATCTCTACATATATTTATATATCGATTGCAGGAGACCTTCTATGGATTTCGAAGAAGTCAAAGCCCTGGTGTTAGCTCTTCCCGAAGTGCAAGCCTGGCCGGAAATGGCTAAAATATTCGACCGGGCAGTCATCCAGCCCAACCAGGTCTGGGAATGGCCGTATCGCGCCTGCAAAGCGGTCGGCGGCGATGAAGCTATGGCCGCCCCGAGCGGCGCCGCCATCCTGTGCATGATTCTGAGCATCCTGCTGGTGGACGACATGCTCGATCAGGATCCCCGCGGAGTGCATCTCCGATTAGGCGACGCGATTACAGCCAATATCTCTTTCGCCTATCAGGCGGTCGCTTTTCGCCTGATTTCCGAAACCCCGGTGGACGCCGAACGACGGGCGGCGGTAATGGCAAGCTTTGCGCAAATGGCGCTCACGATGGCCTATGGCCAGGACCTGGACGCGCGCAACCTCACCGGGGAGGAAAATTACTGGAAGGTCACCCATGCTAAGAGCTCCTCGTACTTTGGGACGGCCATGTACGCCGGCGCAATCATGGGAAATGCAAGCCCCGAGGTTGCCAAACGCCTCCAGAACGTGGGCGGACTGACCGGCGATGTGATCCAGATCCATGATGATATAAAAGACGCGCTCGAAACGCCGGCCAACCCGGATTGGAAGCAGATGCGGAACAACCTTTTATTTCTCTATGCCCAGACTGCCGATCACCCCGACCGCGAGCGATTTCTGGCATTGCAGTCCCGGGTCGACGATCCAAAGGCGCTGCGGGAAGCCCAGCAGATATTGATTCGCTGCGGGGCGGTCAGTTACGGCATGTACCACATTTGCCAGCGCTACACCGCCAGCATGAAAATTCTGGAGGGAACGCAACTGGCGGATCCAATTCCCTTGCAGGAAGTGATCGTCCAATATATTGTGCCATTGGTGGAGCTTTTAAACGGCCTGGGGATTGCTATCCCCTCCGAAATCGCAATGGTGTGAAAATGGCGAACCGCAGGATTGATCTCCGGAAATTTGTCAATCTATCATTTATTTTCATTTCTATTTTTTCCCTTTTGATTCTTATCTCATTTACCGCGGCCGAATCCATCGGACCCTACTCGGGCTTGAATTTCAATTCGGACTGGATTGTGAATAATACGGATCCTTGTGGGGCGAATGATTCTTTTTGCGAAACAGACCGAAATGCTTTGCAACCGGGAGACCAGATCGTTTGGATTGGAAATCTGACCCATGAGGAGTTCCTGAAAAATCAAAACCTGATACCTTTTAATGGTTACCAAACGGGAGATTTGGTAACCATGATATTTGTCCGAACTGGACAAAAACACAGTATCGGTTGGTTGATGCCGAATCGAACAGTCAGTTTTTTCATCAGTATATGGACGCAGATATTTATCTATATCCCTTTTTGGGCGGCGGGATCGATCATCCTATTCCTAATTCAACCCCGCGACCACCGCTGGAGGTTGTTGATATTATTCAACTATACAACCGCCTTGTACCTCGCCGTCGGAATGGCGTCATTAATTATCCCTTATACCGTTTTAGCATTACATGCGCTGACCTGGCTAATGGTTCCCATTTACATCCACCTTCATCTGGTCATTCCGAGTTCGCTCATAAAAAAAGAGCGTCGATTATTTTTATTTGTTCTCTATGGTATTGCGGTAATTCTAAGTTTTCTTGAAATCCTTCAGATCATGCCGGATCAGGCGTTCTATTTGGGTTTGGTTCTTATTATTCTGGGAAGTCTGGGATTATTGGCCTATCGATTGTTTACCAAGCTTTCCGTTTCCGAACGCATTGCCTTACGCATGATGTTCATAGGCGTCGGATTGGCACTGGGGCCCGGTTTGATTCTCTCGGTGATTCCCGCCTCAGTGGCCAGGGTTCCTGAATCGACGTCCTCCATCTTTATCTATTTGACGGTTCCGCTCCTTCCAATTTTCTATGTCTTTTCCATTTATCGGCGCCACATGGGCGGATTCGAATTGCGCGCCAACCGGGTGTTGAATCTCTATACGTTTGTTTTGCTCTACAGCCTTGCCATCGTATTGATCTTCTCATTCGCCAGCCCATCGCTCCATTTGGAAGACCAATCCCTGGTCTTCAGCCTGGTCATGACGCTGGTCTTTGTCATTGCCGCTCTGCCGCTGCGCGCGCGGTATCAGCGTTGGTTCGACCGGTTCGTATTCGGCGTCAAGCTCGACCCGCAGGAGATCGTCCGCGATTTCGCCCTGCAGCTCCCGGCGGCCTTCAAGCCGGAATTGCTCGTTCGGCTGATGGTCCGCGATGTATTGCCCAGCCTGCTCGTCCGCGAATTGGCGCTGTATCAAAAGACTGAGACTGGATTCTCGCTCTTGTACGCGGAGGAAATCGCCCTTCCCGACCCCGCCGACGATCCCGAGGCATTGGATCACCTCCTGACGGCCGCCGGAGAGTACCGTGCGCCCGAAATCGCCCCTCAGGGAAAGTATGGTTGGGTCCGGCTGGCCGTCGCGCTGCAATCCGGCGGAAAAGACACCGGGGTGTGGTTGTTCGGGCGCCGCGACCCGGACGACTATTATTCCACCAGCGACATCCTCCTCCTGCGCACCCTGGGCAGCCAGGTGGCCCCGATGCTCGAAAACATCCGCCTGTACGCCGAGACGCAGCGCCGCCTGGAGCGGTTGCAGGCGCTGCGCGACATCGATATCACAATCTCGTCCAGCCTGGATTTAAACTTCACGCTGGAAATCCTGCTCGACCAGGTTTCGCGCCGGTCGAACGTGGACGCGGTGGACGTCCTGCTCCTGAACGCCAAAACCACCACCCTGGAATTCGTCGCCGGCAGGGGTTTCCGTTCCGACGCGCTGCATCACACCCATTTGCGGCTGGGGGAAGGCTACGCCGGACAGGCCGCCCTCGAACGGCGGATGATTTTCATCCAGAATCTGGACCTGGACGCCGGCGGCTTCACCCGCTCCCCGAAGCTTTCCGCCGAAGAGTTCAAATCCTATTCCGCCACGCCGCTGATCGTCAAAGGCCAGGTGAAGGGCGTGCTGGAAGTTTTCTGCCGCACCCCCCTCACTCCCGATCCGGACTGGTTCGACTTCCTGCAATCCCTCACCGTCCAGGCCGCCATCGCGATCGACAACGCCTCGCTCTTCGACGAACTCCAGCACTCCAACGCCGAACTGAACCTCGCCTACGACACCACAATCGAAGGCTGGTCGAAGGCGCTGGACCTGCGCGACGAGGGGACCGAGGGCCATACCGAGCGCGTCACCGAGATGACCGAACGGCTGGCCCGCGCGCTGGGGGTGGATGAATCCGAGTTGGTGCAGATCCATCGCGGCGCGCTGCTGCACGATATGGGCAAGATGGGAATCCCCGATAGCATCCTGCTCAAGCGGAGCGCCCTGACCGAACCGGAATGGGAGATCATGCGCCGCCACCCGGTCTACGCGTATGAAATGCTCTCCCACATCATCTATCTGAAGCATTCGCTCGATATTCCCTATTGCCACCACGAAAAGTGGGATGGTACGGGCTACCCGCGCGGCTTGAAAGGCGAAGAGATTCCGCTCGCGGCGCGGATATTCGCCATCGTGGACGTGTGGGACGCCACCACGTCCAACCGGCCTTACCGCGCGGCGTGGCCAAAACAGCAGGCCATGGACTACATCCTCGATCAGTCGGGAAAATATTTCGACCCGCACATCGTATCAGTATTCCTCTCCCTGATAGAGCGGCCGTAGCCGGAGAAGCAAGTGGGGGCGCCCGGTTAGTCTGCCGCCAACACCGCTATGATCGTCCTGAGGAGCGCTAACACCGCACAAGCTTGCAAGTGAGGTTGCCTCTATTCGCCTTCCAGGGTGAGCTTCGCCGCCTTTCGCCAGATGCGGTCAAACATCACCCGGGTGAGTCTTCCCGTCTGCGTGTTCTGCCGGCTGGGATGATAGGAAGCGAGAACCCATAGCGGGTCGGGATAGATTGGGCGCGGATCCTTCACCCGCCAGAGCACGCCGTGGGCAAAGGGCGGCGCTTTGGGAATGGCATCCGGCGGCAGTACGTAACGCGCTACCGCTTCATAGGCGATCTTTCCCAGAGCCACGATCAACCTAACCCGAGGAAGGAGCTGGAACTCCTCACGCAGATAGGGAATGCAGTTGCCGATTTCATCCGGAGTCGGCTTGTTCTCCGGCGGGGCGCAGCGGCACACGGCCGTGAGAAAAAGCCCGCGCAGCGCCAAGCCGTCTCCGCGCGCGACGGATTTCGACCGGTTGGCAAACCCCGCGCCGCACAGCGCCGGATAGAGAAAATCCCCCGAGGCGTCGCCGGTGAACATGCGGCCGGTGCGGTTGGAACCATGGGCGCCGGGCGCCAGCCCCACCGCCAGAACGCGGGCGTTCCCGTCGCCGAGACCCGGCACCGGCCTGGCCCAGTACTCTTCCCCGCGGTAGGCGCGCCGCTTCTCGCGCGCCACGCGCTCCCGCCATTCCACCAACCGCGGGCACCGGCGGCAGGAGATGATCTCCGATTCGAGCGTTTCCACGGTCTGAGCCAAATTTCGCTACCTTCGCTTTGTCTGTGTCTTCCGGATTTTTTTCCGGGCGCATGCGGACTATCGTGCAACCGGCGGCCATTGAATTATTCTGAATGGATTCGTCGCCGCGAGTCCGAACCTTTAGTGGTTATCCTCGGGAAAGAAGATCGTTGCGTTATTTAATAGGCGGAGAGCCGACCGGTCCCCCTGAATTCTTTCCCGGTTGAGGCTATGCCTCCAGCCGGTAGGTGTGATATTCGTTCTCGCAGGGCGTTCCCCACGCGGCGTGGAGCTGCTTCTCGTTCAGGTCGAAGATCAGCGAACAGACGGTTTTCTGGCGATCGAGCGGGTTGTCGTCGATCACCTCGTGCGAGCAGATCGAGTTGGGGTAGTTGACGTGATCGCGCAGGATCCCCTGCAGGGAATGCAGGTTATGGCGGTGGGACCGGCGCAATAGGCGCGTGGCCCGGAAGTAACGCACGCGCGATCCGATCAGATGCTGGGAGTCGTTTTCCAGGCGCGCCATGCGGCGGCTCAGGTAATGGTTGGTGTGCACCAGGAGCCCGGCCTGGGCGTACATCATAGCAAAGTGGCGCGCCGAGACCTCGATGTTGTACACCTCGCCGCTGGAATGGACCAGGACGTGGTTGTACCCCGCGGCGCGGTGCGGGGCGAGCGCCGCGGTGATCGCGCCGGAAATCGTCCTCGCGGCGAGCACCGCCCGCGAAACGAACACCCGCGGCACGCCAATCCGCACGTCGGTGGGATAGACCGAATCGCAGCATTGGCAGATTCCGGCGGAATTGAAGCCGATGTTCGGCACCAGCGCGCCGTAGGTCATCGCCAGGTACTTCGGTTCGCCGTCGGGTTCGGCGTGGAGCAGGAAGGCGTCCCCTTCGTCGGCCGGAAGCCAATCCTCGTTGTGCCCGATCAGCACCCGCCCTTCGGCGGTGTGTTCTTCGGTCAGGGCGAAGGTGGTGCACCCCAGCAGGTGCAGCGCGTCGGTGGTGATCGCCTCCAGGCAGTTGAGGACCATCAGATCGTCGAACGAAACGTCCGCCCCTTCCGCCGCGTACCGCAATTCCTCCACGTAGCGCGGGGTGAGCTCCTGCGCGAAGGGCAGGTACTTGTGCGCCTGCAGGATCGCCTCCGTCCAGGAGAGGCGGATCTGGCCGTAGGTTTCCTCCAGAAACGCCTGTACGTTGGCGATCATGTGGCGGATGGAATCCTTCCGCGCGCGCCCGAGCGCCAGGCCCATCTCGCGCGGGGTTCCGCCGATGCGAATGAGGGGAAGCGGTGGATTAGCCATTGGTCCCTTGTCGCTTAATCATACCAAGCATCGTCAAAAAAATCCCGGGGCGGCGGGCGGAAGGACCGCCGGGTTGGTGTATCATGGAAAGCAGGCCGCGCCCGCCGATCGACGCCGCATTCCTCATCACTCAGGCGCCGAAGGCGGGGGTGGCGCGTCCGCAGGAACGGCAAAATCTGGCTGCGGGGCAACCATATCCGAGGCGTGATCGGTCCCCCTGAAATCGGTTCCTTCCGGAGGAGACGGGATGAAGAAATTGATTCTCAATTTAACCGGTTGTACGCTGGCGGCGCTGGTCCTCTCCGGCTGCGCACAGCCCTCGACCCCGAAGCCAACCGTCGCCCCCACGACCTCTGCCACCATCCCGCCCGGAGATTCGGAACGCGCGCTGACTGTCGGCGGGATGGATCGATCCTACTTTCTGCACATCCCATCGGGCGTGGCCGCCGACCAACCGCTGCCGCTGATGCTGGTGTTTCACGGGTATTCGGGCACCGGGGATTCCATGGCCGTGATCACCCATTTCAACGATCTGGCCGACGCTTATGGTTTCCTCGTCGTCTATCCCAACGGCACCGGCCCCGCCGGGGCAGCCTCCTGGAACGCCGGGGGTTGCTGCGGATACGCCGCAAGCAACAACGTGGACGAAGCAGCCTTCGTGCGCGGAATCCTCTCCGATCTGCAAGCCGAGGCGCGGATCGATCCCAAACGAATCTACGCCGCGGGATTTTCCAACGGCGCCTTCCTCGCCTACCGGCTTGGTTGCGAAATGTCGGACGTGTTGGCCGCCGTCGCTCCAGTGGCCGGCGTTCTGCTCAACAATCCGTGCCGGCCCGCGCAGCCGGTTTCTATCCTTCACATCCACGGATTGGCGGATACTTCCGTGCCTTTCGAAGGCAGTTCGGCTCCCGCCGCGAGCGGGGCGTTCGAATCCGTGCAGCAGAGCATCGCCGCCTGGGTACAACTGGACGGTTGTCCCCCCGCTCCGGAAGTAGAAAAAAAAGGACTGGCGACGCATACCATCTATGCGCCCTGCCAAAGCGGGACGGCGGTCGAACTATACACGCTGGAGGGGATCGGCCACACCTGGCCCCCGGCGGCCATCCTGCCGGCGTCTCAGATCATCTGGAACTTTTTCGCCGCGCACCCGAAACCCTAACGGAAAACCAGTTCACCCAAATGCGTCACCGATTCCTCGCGGCCTGAAGGCCTCTCGGAATGACACACTGAGTATGTCATTCCGAGGAGCCCTGAAAGGGCGACGAGGAATCGATAACGCATGGAAAAGGGACAAGCATGGTTTGTGGACAAAGTTCGCGATTCCTCAGCCGCTAAAGCGGCCTCGGAATGACAGATTGCACATGTCATTCCGAGGAGCCCTGAAAGGGCGACGAGGAATCGGCAACGCATGGGCCAATCCCCGATTTAATAAAATCCTTCCACCCTGATATACTTTCTCCCATGGATGATCCCACTCCCTACCAACGACTCGCCGAGAAGCTCGACAGCCTGCCCAACGGTTTTCCTCCGGCGGAGAATGGTTCGCACTTGCGGCTGCTCGCGTGCCTGTTCACCCCCGCCGAAGCGGAGCTCGCCGCCGAGCTCTCACCGAAAATGGAAACGACCGCGGCGCTCGCCGCGCGGCTGGGCGCCGACGCCTCGTCGCTCCGGCCGCAGCTGAAAGCGATGGCCCGCAAAGGGCTGATCGCCGCCGGCCGCGGCGAAGACGGAATGGGCTATGGGCTAATGCCCTTCGTCGTTGGCATTTATGAGATGCAATCCGGCCGCATCGACGCCGAACTGGCTCGGCGGTTCGAGGATTATTTCCAAGCCGCATTCCGCAAGGTGTCCGTCATCCAGCCGCCGTTCCACCGCGTCGTCCCGGTCCAGGAAAGCGTCAAGACGGATTTGGCCGTCGCCCCTTACGAAAGCGCGCTCGGGATTCTCTCGCGCGCCTCGGCCTGGGCCGTCAGCGATTGCATCTGCCGCAAACAGATGGCGCTCATCGGGAAAGCCTGCCCGCATCCGGTGGAAGTCTGCATGATGTTGTCGTCCGTACCGGACGCCTTCCATAGCCGCCAAGGCATGCGGGAACTGACCTTTGAGGAGGCGCGGGGAGTTCTGCGCCAGGCCGCCGAGGCCGGACTCGTTCATTCGGTCTCGAATACCCAGGAAGGCCAATGGTACATTTGCAATTGCTGCACGTGCTCGTGCGGGATCCTGCGCGGGATGGCCGAAGGCGGGATGGCCTCGGTGATTGCCCGCTCGGGGTTCGTCTGCCGGGTGGATGAAACAGCCTGCGATGGTTGCGGTCTGTGCGAAACACGTTGCGCTTTTTCGGCGATTACGGTCGAGGGAGTGGCGCGCGTGCAGGATATCCGCTGCGCCGGATGCGGGGTATGCGCGGTGGCGTGTCCGAACCAGGCCCTGACGCTTGCGCGCAGGCCCGAGGCCGAGGTAACTTTGCCCCCGCGCACCGACCAGGATTGGCTCGAATCCCGGAGCGAATGGCGGGAGAAAAACCCGCTCTCACCCCCCTAAAAATCATCATCCCCCCATTTTCCTTTGGAAAATGGGGGGATGGCAGGGGCGCGGGTTACGGGATCTGCGGTTCGGCTGATGGCCAAGAAAAACGGCGGGGCGATAGGGGGCGGGAAAAACCATCAATCGCTGATTTTGCTTAACTCTTTCCTTCCACGAGAACATCCGGTTCCGCTGTCTGGCTGGGCTGTCCGCCCAGGCGCGGCTCCGGCTTGGGTATGGATTCTAAATATTGCTCGAGGAACGAGTGCGCTTCCGGGTGATCCACGTGCAGCGCGTCGTCGTATTGCCCGGCGGGCGGCGGTGGATCATAGCGCACCGGCCGGTGAATTCCAAAAAGCGCGAACATCCTCGAGACGCCGGTCAATATCCAATAGCGGTACTCCTGCATTTGTAGCGACTGCCACTCCACGATCGAAGCCATCGCCCCCTGGACGCGCGCCTTGTCCCGCACGATGCGGTGGATTTGCTTCGGCGTGCGGTTGCCCAGCGGCGAGAGCAGCAGCAGGTGGGCTCCGGCGAATAGGATGGCGAAGCTCACTAGCCGGATCCAGCCGCCCTCTTCCCACTTGCCTACGATCTGCCCGACGAATACGGCGCTCGAAAGCACCGCCGCGAAGCCCGCACCGAACGCCCCCCAAAATCTGGCCCGCCCCTGGTAATGTTTGAGAACATGCTGCCGAATGGCCAGGCCCATGATCGCAATGGGCAGGAACACTCCGACGCCGTAGAAGGGTACAGCGACAGACGTCTCGCCCCGGACCAGGAGCATGATCACCACCGCAACCCCGAAGGTGATCGTCACCGAGCGTGTAAAGGTGCCGCGCGGATCGCGGTAGACGATCGCCTCGGGAATCTCCCCGATGGCCACATCGCGCCATTCGGTGGCCTGGGCATCCTGGAAGGCGGTCATCGAAGCAGCCGCCAAGAGCGCCACCGCCAGCAGTTGGTAAACCCAAAAGAGAAGCGTTCCTCCCGGAATCTGGCCGAAACCGATGGACGCCAGGTTGCCCACCAGCGTGCGTCCCAGCGTGCCGTCGAAAACGTTAAACCGGATGGCGAAGAAAGTCAGGATCAGCGTCGTGGCGCCTCCATAGAATAGAAAGGACGTTTGCACCATCCGGCCGATCCCGGATTTGCCGCTGTAAAAATCCCAAAGCTTGCGCAGCTTCGGCAGATGGGCCTTGCCCCACCGTACCAGAGCCACATCTTCATTGATGACGAATTGAATCCCGTTGGACATGGCTTCCAGCCCGGTGAGCGCGACCATCCCTTTCATCGATGCCGTCAGCATATGCAGAAGGGCTTGGCCGAGCGAGGCCGACTGCGGAGAGGCGGTGATGGGAACCGCGGCGATTCCTTTGAAATTCGCCATCAGCAGACCCACGACCAAGGTTCCGGTCAGCAGGATGAAGATTCCCAACCCGATGAAAACCACCTGCGAGGATTCGCCTCTGCCGCGGATGGTGAGATACCACGTGACGGCGGCCAGGCCTGCCCCGATCAGGAAATGCCAAACCCAATTGCTGTTATAGGCGTTCAGGATGGAGAGCAGTTGATCGCCACCAGAGAGCGCGGAAACGACGATCGTCAGCACGTAGTCCTGGATTAACATCACGGCCACCACCAGGCTGAGCGTGGGTTTCAGGTAGCGCATGGAGGCGGTGTACGATCCGCCGCCCTCGTTGAAGGGCCCCAGCGAAAACATGTACAGCGCACCGAACACCAGATTGGCCAGCGCGATCACGACGACGGCGATGTAGGCGTAGTTCTGTAGGTTGTAGGGGTGGAGCGCGCTCATCATCTCGCCGGTGGCGTAGTAAAAGGAGGTGAAATAATCCACACCAAACAGCGCCACCGCGGCGAGGAGCCCGATTTGTCCGGCGCCGTAAATCGCGGCGTGCTCCTTCTTTTCTTTCGGGGAAAAGTAATAGGCAAGCCAAAGAATGACCATCAAAAGGACGATCGAAAAAAACATCTTCGTTACCTTTCCAAGGGGATTGTCAGATTGCGCCGGGCCGGAACGCCCGCTCGAGGCTCTTGAGTTCCTCCAGCAGGTGCATGCGCGTGGACGGATCGAGGGCGGTATCCTGCTCGAGCGTCTCCGCCTCGCGGAGGGCCGCCAGCGCCACAAACGCCGGGACGAACATCGTCCGGCCCGGGGGAATGACTTCGAATTCGTGGAGTTTCATCTCCAGCGCGCGATCGTCGAAATACGGCAAACTCAACCAGAGCCCGCGGTTCAGATCGTTCGCAGCCGCCCGGCGCTCAATCGTCTGGATCATGCGCCGCAGCTGAAGCTGGGAAAGCTCGCGGCCGAGCGGTATCAGGCGGCTCAGGACCGCAGCGCGCTTGGCCTGGTATTCTTCGTCGGTGTAAATATACGGGGCGAGCGAAAGCGCCTGGTGCAAGGTGTCGATTTGGCGGCGGTGCTCCGCCACCTTTTGTTCGATCGCTTCCAGCCCACTGCGCCCCTGCCCTCCGCTGGTTGTGCCAACCGGCGGCCAAGCTGTTTCAATTTCAGCGCGGGCTTTGCTCTCGAACGCCAAGGGAACCCCAACCTGCACGATGTTCCGCGCGACCGCATACCGCAGAAGGCCGGCGCCGGCGGCGACCGCCGGATACATGGACTCCTCGAGGCGGCTCAATCGCTGCCGGAACGCGGACCGCGCATCTTTCAGCGAAAGCCTGCCCAATAAGCCGGAGACGTTTTGCCTTCGGAAATCGGCGGGAACCTCCACCGGGCGATATCCGCCGGTTTTTTCTTCCGGCAGGACGACAAATTCCGGGAGATTGAAATCCAATCCGCTCTTGGAATCCAACAGCGCCGCGGCGACGGAAGCCGCCTGGCGCTCGAAAAAACACTGCGTTTCTTCAGGCTGATTTTGATACAGCGTCCGCGCAAAAAGCCGTTCCTCCTTCAATTGCATGAGGGAAGGGTCAGCTGAGACATCCAGCGCGGTCTCTAGGCCCGGCCAAAGGTATAGCCGATTGGGTTGGAGCACGGGATCCATGGAAAAACTGCCCATCCTTTCGGAGGACATTCTGATCCGGCGATGTTAGGAAAAGATAAAAAAAGAGGCTCTGGGTATATGAAAAAGGTAAGGGGCAATAAAAACCGTAGAATCGAGGCTAAAGGAGCAGGTTAAATCTTGCAAATAGATTATTTGTAACTATTCGGCCTTCCCCCTCATCCCGTCCTCCCTGCGCCCCCGGCCCGCACGGCGGAGCCGGGGCGGGCTGCCCTCGCGCTTACTCTCGCGAAGCGGGGGGAGTGCGCAGGTCGGTTCTTCGAACCTGCGCGATCACGAAGCAAGGGTAAGCTGGGAAGGGTGGCCGGACCCTCGGCGATTTTCCGGGGGGAAGGCCGGATGAGGGCGAGTGATACTCGGTTAAAAATCCTGTGGAATTCCTTCCAGCTTTTCTTGGGCTTAGTAATTACGATTATTAATTTAGAGTATGCGACTCCTCGCCCTTGATGGTCTCCCGGCCCACCCCGCCGGGGCGGGCGGAGTGACTTATTAACCGGGTGCTAAAAAGGTCGGTCGAGCCCCGCCCCGGCCGTGCCGTGGCGGGGCCGGGGTAGCCCGCGTTTTATGCGGGCGTATCGAGACCTCGCTGAAATTCGGTGGTCTCGCCCGCCCCGGCGGGTCGGCCGGGGATACGCAAAAACCGCTACTCGACCACCTACGGTGCTTTTTTCATCGCCCTGTTAAAATATTTCTTTAGTCTTCCGCGAAAAACCGGTATCCGATTCCGGGTTCGGTGGTGATCAACTGCGGCTGAAGGGAATCCGGATCGAGTTTCCGCCGCAGCTGGCTGATGTAGACCCTCAAATTCTGCGTTTCACTTTGGTAGCTTTCCCCCCAAACGTGCTCCAAAATCTGCGTGTGGGTGAGCACGCGCCCGGCGTTGATCGCCAGGTACGCCAGCAGATTATATTCGGTCGCCGTCAGGCGCACTTCCTCCTCGCCGCGTAAGACGAGGTGCCGCGCGAGATCGATCGTGACCGCGCCGGCGCGAACAACCGGCTCGCCTGCGTCTTCGTGTGCGGCGTGGCGCAAGGCCACCCGGAGGCGCGCCAGCAATTCGTCGGTGCCGAACGGCTTGGTGAGGTAATCATCGGCTCCCAGGTCGAGCGCGGTCACCTTGTCCCGTTCCGCGTCCCGCACGGAGAGCACGATGATCGGAACGGCGGACCACGCCCGCAATTCGCGGCAGACGTCCAGTCCGCTCTTGCGGGGAAGATTTAAATCCAGGATGACGGCGTCGGGCAGTTCGGCCGACGCTTTATCCAGCGCCTCCTCCCCGTCGGACGCGCCGATTACTTCGTACCCCTGGGCCGTCAGGCCCGCCCGCAGCGCGCGCAGGATCTGCGGTTCATCATCCACGATGAGAATTTTCGTCTTTTTCATCATCCTGCTCTCCGTCATCCGCGGAGGAATCCACCATCGGCAGCGTGAACGCAAAGCGCGCCCCGGAATCCCCCGTCACCGGGCTCTCCACCCAAATCCGGCCGCCGTGCGCTTCCACAATCCCCTTGCAGATCGAGAGGCCCAGTCCCGTGCCCATCCCGGGAGACCGTTCCTCGGAGATGCGGTAGAACTTATCGAACAGATGCGGATGCAGCCGCCGCGGGATCGCGGGGCCCGGATTGGTCACAGCCACCGTCATTTCCCGCTCGTCTGTCCGGACGTCGATATCGATGTTTGATTGCGACGGGGCAAACCGGATCGCGTTCTCGAGCAAGTTGCTCATCACCCGGTCGATCTGCACGTAGTCCGCCAGAACAAAGGGCAGATCCGGCGCCCAGTGGAATTGCGCCCGGACGCCGTGCCTGCGCGCGACGGCGCGGATGAGCTCGTCCATGTCGCACCAATCGCGTTTCAGCCGGAGCGCGCCCGCCTCGATCCGGGACATATCCAGGAGATCCCCGACGAGGCGGTTCAAGCGGTCGGTCTCTTCGTTGATGGCGGAGAGCAAATCCTGCCGGGTGGTCGGATCCAGCGCCTGGCCTTCCTTTAATAGCACGGTGGCGGAGGCCTTGATCGCCGAAAGCGGTGTGCGTAGATCGTGCGAGACGGAAGAGAGCAACGCGGATTTCAGGCGGTCGCTTTCTTCCAGCAGCTGGGCCCGGCCGGCCTCCCGCGCCAGCCGGGTTCGCTCGATGAACGATCCCACCTGGGCCGCGAAGGTCGTCAGCAGCCGCATCGTCGTCGGGCCGGGCGGCGGTTCCGACGGGCGGAGAAAAAGGCGCAACGTGCCGACCGCAGCCTGGCGCGCCGCCAGCGGAATGTCCACCTCCCGAAGCCCTGTGCCGCTGAGTTTTATCTTCGCTTCCGGGACCGCGTCGGTCAGCGCTTCGCCGCCGGATGCGGCCTCCGGCGCCCCGCCGGCGGTCGACGATTCCTGGCTCGGACTCGTCAGGATTTCGCATCCGGCCAGGTTGAACAATTCCATCAGGATGCGGGAAATCGAAGCCAGCGTCTCCTTGCCCTCAGACTGCGCTTCGAGCGCGCGGGTAAGGGTATATAACGTGGTGGCTTCCCGCTCCCGGAATTCCGCCTGGGCGGCATGCAGGTTGGCGGCCGCCACCGATTGGCTGAGAAGCGCCGCGACGATCAGGAACACCATCAGCGCCAGGAGTTCCTCCGGATCGCTCACCGCGAACGTATGGATGGGAGTCAGGAAGAAATAGTTGAACGCGAAAAAGGATGACAGCGAAGCGGCCAGCGCGGGGAGCAGGCCCCAGCGGGTGGCGGAGAGCATCACCGGCAGAAGATACAGCAGGGCGATCACCTGGGTGGACAGCCGCGTCCGCGCGAGCGAGAGGACCGCGGTGGTGAGGGCGACCGCGCCGAAGGTGAGCAGGAAACCCACGGGGTGAATCCGGTATCCGGGCGCGAAAAACCGCCTGACAGCCGCCGAGTCAGCTCGATTCCCGCTGCGCGCTTTCATTGGTTCAGACGCTTTTCCCTGGTTCATGGATGGTTAATCAGACCGCGAACCCCTCAGCCGAAGTCGGAACGAAGCCGGAATCCGGTTTTATGAAAGCAAATTTGCCGCCATCCCGCGGCCCATGATTCCCAATCCCAACACGGCCACCCGGATCATATTCCTCCACCATCCGGGTCATTGTACTGCAACGCCGAAAGGCCTTGACAGCGGCCTGAAACGGCCTTAGGATTTACAACATCTGAGCATCTATTCATATATTGAATTTATACTGTCCATCCCGGAGGGCTGCCGTGCCGCGAAAATCGTCCGCCGTCACTCCCGCGCTGGATGAGCATTCCGCGGCCCACGTGGCCGAGCTGTTCGCCGCCTTCGGCGACACCAGCCGGATCCGGATCCTGTATCATCTGGCCAAAGGCGAGCTCAATGTGGGAGCCCTGGCGCGCGCAGTCGGCATCTCCAAATCGGCTGTTTCCCATCACATGCGCCATCTGCGGCAGCTGCGTCTGGTTTCGGTCCGCCGGGACGGACGGGAAGTTTTTTATCGCATGGACGATCCGCATATCGTCACCCTCTTCTGGCAGGGCGTGCGGCATATCCTGGAGGAATGACCGCTTTCCCCCGGGGTTATTCGCAACGATATTTTTAATTCCCGCCTTTCATTCCATTCCCAACTTTCTGGACCTTCGCGGTTTGGAAGCGAAGGTGAAAAGGAGCCGCCATGGCAAATAAAATGGAAACCCCGCCGGCCAAAGACCGTCCGAACCTGATGGCAGGCATTCTCTCGCGGTTTGGAGCCATCGTGTTTATGCTCGCCCTGGAGGCCGCCATTCTCTTTCTGGCCGCCGGCCGGCTGAACTGGATCTGGGCTTGGATCTTCATCGCGATAAACCTAGCCGTGGTCCTGGTCAATGGAACGATATTGATGCGTACCAACCCCGAGATCGTCGCCGAGCGCGGACATCCCAAAGAGGTGAAAGCTTGGGACAAGGCGGTGAGCGGGTTGTGGGCTTTCGCGCAATATCTTGCCATTCCGCTGGTGTCGGGCCTGGATGCGCGTTTCAGTTGGACGCGCGGGCTCGGCAGCGCGTGGAATATCGCGGGAGCCGTAGTCTTTACGGCCGGGATGGCGCTTTTTGGATGGGCGATGATCACCAACGCCTATTTCTCAACCGCCGCGCGGATCCAGAACGATCGCGGCCAGACGGTCTGTCGCAGCGGTCCGTACCGGATAGTGCGCCACCCGGGATATTCGGGAACCATACTCCAGTCGGTGGGAACCGCGTTTCTATTGGGTTCGATCTGGTCCCTGGTCCCCGCCGCCGCGGCGGTTGCCTGCATGGTTGCCCGGACAGTGCTGGAGGACCGCATGCTGCAAAACGAATTGCCCGGCTATAAGGATTTCGCGCAGGACGTCCCGCATCGGCTTGTTCCTGGAGTTTGGTGAATAGACCCCTCCTCCTCATCCCGGGGGAAAAAAAGGAGGGGTTAGTGAACCAAACTCCAGGAACAAGCCGATGCGGGACGTCCTGCGGGAACCCTTATAGCCGGGCAATTCGTTTTGAAGCGTGCGGTCTACGGCACTGTCTGGCAACCGTGCGCGGAACCGCCGCGGCGGCGGGACCAAGGGGACCAGATCGAACCCAATAGAAACGCGGTTCCGCCGACTGGAGTATGGTTCCCGAATATCCCGGGTGGCGCACTATCCGGTACGGACCGCTGCGACAGACCGTCTGGCCGCGATCGTTCTGGATCCGCGCGGCGGTTGAGAAATAGGCGTTGGTGATCATCGCCCATCCAAAAAGCGCCATCCCGGCCGTAAAGACTACGGCTCCCGCGATATTCCACGCGCTGCCGAGCCCGCGCGTCCAACTGAAACGCGCATCCAGGCCCGACACCAGCGGAATGGCAAGATATTGCGCGAAAGCCCACAACCCGCTCACCGCCTTGTCCCAAGCTTTCACCTCTTTGGGATGTCCGCGCTCGGCGACGATCTCGGGGTTGGTACGCATCAATATCGTTCCATTGACCAGGACCACGGCTAGGTTTATCGCGATGAAGATCGAAGCCCAGATCCAGTTCAGCCGGCCGGCGGCCAGAAAGAGAATGGCGGCCTCCAGGGCGAGCATAAACACGATGGCTCCAAACCGCGAGAGAATGCCTGCCATCAGGTTCGGACGGTCTTTGGCCGGCGGGGTTTCCATTTTATTTGCCATGGCGGCTCCTTTTCACCTTCGCTTCCAAACCGCGAAGGTCCAGAAAGTTGGGAATGGAATGAAAGGCGGGAATTAAAAATATCGTTGCGAATAACCCCGGGGAAAGCGGTCATTCCTCCAGGATATGCCGCACGCCCTGCCAGAAGAGGGTGACGATATGCGGATCGTCCATGCGATAAAAAACTTCCCGTCCGTCCCGGCGGACCGAAACCAGACGCAGCTGCCGCAGATGGCGCATGTGATGGGAAACAGCCGATTTGGAGATGCCGACTGCGCGCGCCAGGGCTCCCACATTGAGCTCGCCTTTGGCCAGATGATACAGGATCCGGATCCGGCTGGTGTCGCCGAAGGCGGCGAACAGCTCGGCCACGTGGGCCGCGGAATGCTCATCCAGCGCGGGAGTGACGGCGGACGATTTTCGCGGCACGGCAGCCCTCCGGGATGGACAGTATAAATTCAATATATGAATAGATGCTCAGATGTTGTAAATCCTAAGGCCGTTTCAGGCCGCTGTCAAGGCCTTTCGGCGTTGCAGTACAATGACCCGGATGGTGGAGGAATATGATCCGGGTGGCCGTGTTGGGATTGGGAATCATGGGCCGCGGGATGGCGGCAAATTTGCTTTCATAAAACCGGATTCCGGCTTCGTTCCGACTTCGGCTGAGGGGTTCGCGGTCTGATTAACCATCCATGAACCAGGGAAAAGCGTCTGAACCAATGAAAGCGCGCAGCGGGAATTGAGCTGACTCGGCGGCTGTCAGGCGGTTTTTCGCGCCCGGATACCGGATTTACCCCGTGGGTTTCCTGCTCACCTTCGGCGCGGTCGCCCTCACCACCGCGGTCCTCTCGCTCGCGCGGACGCGGCTGTCCACCCAGGTGATCGCCCTGCTGTATCTTCTGCCGGTGATGCTCTCCGCCACCCGCTGGGGCCTGCTCCCCGCGCTGGCCGCTTCGCTGTCATCCTTTTTCGCGTTCAACTATTTCTTCCTGACTCCCATCCATACGTTCGCGGTGAGCGATCCGGAGGAACTCCTGGCGCTGATGGTGTTCCTGATCGTCGCGGCGCTTCTCAGCCAATCGGTGGCGGCCGCCAACCTGCATGCCGCCCAGGCGGAATTCCGGGAGCGGGAAGCCACCACGTTATATACCCTTACCCGCGCGCTCGAAGCGCAGTCTGAGGGCAAGGAGACGCTGGCTTCGATTTCCCGCATCCTGATGGAATCGTTCAACCTGGCCGGATGCGAAATCCTGACGAGTCCGAGCCAGGAATCGTCGACCGCCGGCGGGGCGCCGGAGGCCGCATCCGGCGGCGAAGCGCTGACCGACGCGGTCCCGGAAGCGAAGATAAAACTCAGCGGCACAGGGCTTCGGGAGGTGGACATTCCGCTGGCGGCGCGCCAGGCTGCGGTCGGCACGTTGCGCCTTTTTCTCCGCCCGTCGGAACCGCCGCCCGGCCCGACGACGATGCGGCTGCTGACGACCTTCGCGGCCCAGGTGGGATCGTTCATCGAGCGAACCCGGCTGGCGCGGGAGGCCGGCCGGGCCCAGCTGCTGGAAGAAAGCGACCGCCTGAAATCCGCGTTGCTCTCTTCCGTCTCGCACGATCTACGCACACCGCTTTCGGCGATCAAGGCCTCCGCCACCGTGCTATTAAAGGAAGGCCAGGCGCTGGATCCGACCACCCGGCAGGATTTGCTCTCCGCCATCAACGAAGAGACCGACCGCTTGAACCGCCTCGTCGGGGATCTCCTGGATATGTCCCGGATCGAGGCGGGCGCGCTCCGGCTGAAACGCGATTGGTGCGACATGGACGAGCTCATCCGCGCCGTCGCGCGCAGGCACGGCGTCCGGGCGCAATTCCACTGGGCGCCAGATCTGCCCTTTGTTCTGGCGGACTACGTGCAGATCGACCGGGTGATGAGCAACTTGCTCGAGAACGCGATCCGGTTTGCCCCGTCGCAATCAAACATCGATATCGACGTCCGGACAGACGAGCGGGAAATGACGGTGGCTGTGACCAATCCGGGCCCCCAATCCCGCGGCGGCTGCATCCGCATCTGTTCGATAAGTTCTACCGCATCTCCGAGGAACGGTCTCCCGGGATGGGCAGGGGACCGGGCCTCTCGATCTGCAAGGGGATTGTGGAAGCGCGCGGCGGCCGGATTTGGGTGGAGACCCCGGTGACGGGGGATTCCGGGGCGCGCTTTGCGTTCACGCTGCCGATGGTGGATTCCTCCGCGGATGACGGAGAGCAGGATGATGAGAAAGACGAAAATTCTCATCGTGGATGATGAACCGCAGATCCTGCGCGCGCTGCGGGCGGGCCTGACGGCCCAGGGGTACGAAGTAATCGGCGCGTCCGACGGGGAGGAGGCGCTGGATAAAGCGTCGGCCGAACTGCCCGACGCCGTCATCCTGGATTTTAATCTTCCCCGCAAGAGCGGACTGGACGTCTGCCGCGAATTGCGGGCATCATTCGCCGTTCCGATCATCGTGCTCTCCGTGCGGGACGCGGAACGGGACAAGGTGACCGCGCTCGACCTGGGGCCGATGATTACCTCACCAAGCCGTTCGGCACCGACGAGGTGCTGGCGCGCCTCCGGGTGGCCTTGCGCCACGCCACACACGAAGACGCAGGCGAACCAGTTGTTCGCGCGGCGCGGTCACGATCGATCTCGCGCGGCACCTCGTCTTACGCGGCGAGGAGGAAGTGCGCCTGACGGCGACCGAATATAATCTGCTGGCGTA
>CAWADT010000017.1:0-75640 GCA_963780865.1 uncultured Chloroflexia bacterium
CTAACTGTCCTGAATCGAATGCTTCGGCTTACTTATCGTTCGATGAAAGACCATGGGGACGGCAACCGGTATGTCTATAGCTTGAAAAAGGAACTGCCGGATAAAGTCATCCAATTTCTCTGGGTAAATCCCTTGGACCCAACCCACATGAGCAGCCTGGAGCAGAACATCCGGAGTTACGGGGTCAAAGGGATCAAACTCCATCAGGCCTGGGATCCCTTTGCGATTGATTCAACGGAGTTTGCCCGTTTGGTGGACATGGCCCGCTCGTATAAACTTCCGATTTTTATTCATTTGTATTCGCGGAGTGAAACCTGGAAGTTGATGCAATTCGTCACGCGCAACCCGGACGCGGTGTTTATCGTGGCCCACCTGCTCGGCCTTGATATTTTCCAGGAGGGCGGCAAACAATTGAAGAATGTCTATTTCGACACATCCGGTTCACACCGGATTAGGGGGAGGGACATACTGGATGCGATCCGTCTCTTCGGATACGACCATGTGATTTTCGGATCCGATACGCCCTATGCGCGGATTGGAGATCAAATCGAGAAGATTCAAGGGTTGGACCTGGCCGACAACGTAATGGAACAAATTTTCAGCTTAAAATCTCAAGAACCTGTTGTCGCTGGATCCGTAATTTCACCGGCCAAACGGCGGATTCCAAAATGTATTTTTCTGTTAATGAGTACGATCGGGTGGCTTATGCAGGCAAGGAAATACGGTGCAGTTCGCGCCCTTTGGCGCCAGCCCTATTAAAAAAACAAGGAGTAATGCCATGTCACAAAAGATTTCCGTATTTCGGTCGCCGGAAGGCGAGGCGCAGTACCGGGCAGCGTATGAGGCCGTTTTAAAACAATGGCCGGTTCCTTACGAAGAGCGCTATATCCCCACCCGCTTCGGCGACACCCATGTGATCGCCAGTGGATCAAAAGACGCCGCGCCGCTGGCGCTTCTCCATCCATCCGGCGGCAGCGCGACCATTTGGTACCGCAACATCGAAGCGTTAAACCGGCATTACCGGACTTATGCCATCGACACAATCAGTGAGCCGAATAAAAGCATTCTCGCCCGCCCGATCCGCTCCCGCCACCAGCGCCGGGATTTCGCCGATTGGATGGCTGATTTATTCCATGGGCTGCGAGTTCGAGCGGGCGGACCTCGTCGGTAATTCCTTCGGCGGATTCCTGGCGCTCAACACGGCGGTCTATCTCCCCGAACGCATCAAGAAAGTTATTCTCATCAGCCCGGCGGCCACTTTCGTTCAAATCCCGGCTTGGTTCTGGCACTTTGTGCCAGCCAATGCCATCGGACCGATGCTCGGTTCAAAGCGCATGCTGCTAAGCGCCTATGACTGGATATGGCAGGATTTTCCCAAGGAAGAATCCATTACTCAACTGCGCGCAATCACCGCCATCACTGGTCGCCCCCGCCATTGGTTCCCCACGGTATTCAGCGATGAAGAGTTGCGCAAAATTCGCACCCCCGTGCTGCTATTGATTGGGGATCATGAAGTTATTTACAAACCCGAGCGAGCCATCGAGCGGGCCACCCGCTTGGTGGCCGGCCTGAAAGCTGAGATCGTCCCTAACGCAAACCACATCGCCGAATTCACTGCTCCGGATTTTGTAAACAAACAGATTCTGGATTTTCTCGCCGGGTAGGCCGGCCGTCAACCCTGGAATTCAATCAGTTCTAACAGGAAGGAAACCATGGAAAGCCAATTGGCAATCACATCCAAAGGACCCATCGAATACACCCTCCAGGGCAGCGGGCCTGTGGTGCTCGTCTGCCACGGCACCTCCTCCAATTGCTTTTCGACCGCAGAATCACGGCCGCTCGCGGCGGCCGGCTGTAGAGTGCTCACGCCTTCGCGCCCGGGCTACGGCCGGACGCCGGTCGCAGTCGGACGAAGCGCAGCCCAGGCGGCGGAGGCGCTGATCGCATTGCTGGACAGCCTCAAGGTGCCGTCCTGCTCGGTCCTCGCCATCTCCGGCGGCGGGCCGACCGGTATCGCCTTGGCGGCCGGATATCCGCAGCGTGTTCAGCGGCTGATCCTCGCCGCCGCCGTCAGCCGGCCGGAAAACCGGCCCAACGAGCCCGGGTATATAAACCAATCCGCCTTCTACGGCCCGATGCACAATGTAACCTGGGCGATGCTGGGATTGATGAGCCGGCTGTCGCCGCGATCCATGGCCCGCCAGACCCTGGCGATCTTTTCCACCCACGATCCAGACGATGGCTTGAGCAAGCTCACGCCCGAAGACGTGGCATCCATTTCCCGCTTTTACCAAGGCCGCTCCTCGCGTCAGGGCGCATTGATGGATGTCACCCACACCGTCGGCGCCGACCTGCTACAGAGAGTACGCCAGCCGACGCTTGTGATTCACAGCCGGGAAGACAATTCGGTGCCATTCGCCCACGCTGAATGGTCGCTCAAGAACATCCCGCACTCTGAGCTGTGCGAAGCCGGCATCACCGGGCATTTCTTCTGGATCGGTCCGGACTTTGCGCGCATCAGCCGGCGTATGGTCGCCTTCCTGGAGGAGAATAACAATTCCATGAAATAACTGGAAGACGTTTCCCAGGATTCCGGGAGCCTGCGTTTCCAAGGCTGCGTGCCATGTCCAGAAGTCTCGGATTACTTTACAACGCTCACTCGTTTGCCGGCCGAGAGTCTGGTTGGATTTTCGAAAAATAAAATCCGGTAGCCGCATGGGAGATAATTGCGAGTTGCGATCTTTACCCCGCTCTACAACCGCCTGAGGTGGAAGGTTCGAGCGCGCAACAATCCGCGCGCTGCCATAAAACGCAATATCCGAGAAACCTACGCAGCAATTGCGGGTTTTGCAATAACCTGGGAGGAAGGGGAAAAAATACCACGCGGCAAGCCGCGCGGTATATGGTAGAGCCAGAACATTCCACTGCTTTTTGAAAGTTCTCTCGTTTATTTTTCAACCCCGGTAAAGACGATGCCCTGCATGAAGACGCGCTGGGCAAGGAAGAAGATCACTATGGGGAAAACAATTGCGATCAAAGCTCCCGTTTAAATCAGGTTCGGCAAACGACCATGCAGGGCATTGTAATATTGCAGGCCAACCGAGATCGGCCACAATTTACTATTTGACGCCAGATACACCAGGGGCTGGAAAAAGTCATTCCAGGCGAAGAAGAAGTGGAACAGGCACACCGCAGTTACCGCCGGAATCGATTGCGGGAGGACAACATACAGGAGGATTTGAATAGGGTTGGCCCCGTCGATCATGGCCGCCTCGTCCAACTCGCGCGGACACTGCATGAAGTACATGCGGAGCAGGAAAACATTGTAGGCGTTGGCGAAAAAGTTTGGCACAATCAGAGGTAAGAACGTATTGGTCCAGTGGATTCGGGAGTACAGAATGTAGGTCGGGATCAAGGTGGCCTGGACCGGCAAAACGATCGTGCCGATCAGGATGATAAACAAGAGGTCCTTCCCGCGAAAATTAAAGCGCGCAAAACCGTACGCCACAATCGTCGCGGAAACTACCGCTCCCAGGGTGCCCGTTAAAGCAATGATCAGCGTGTTTCGGAGCAGCAGGGGGAAATTTAATTCATTCCAGGCCTGGACGAAGTTCTTCCACTGCGGATCCGGAAAGTAGATCGCCGGAAGCACGCGCCAGTTCCCAACCCAGTTAATCGGGCCTGCCGCCGGGTTCTGCGGGTCGATGAATTGGCTCTCCGTGCGGCCCGGCTTCAGCATCGCCAGTACCTTGGTCTCGCTCCCGATGGGGACCTTGTAAAGATCCAGCGCGGTGCCCTGATAGGTGAATGTATTTCGGGAGAAAGGAAAGATCGCGGGCACCATCGAATCGCCCATCTGATCATAACTCTTCAACCCGGTCACGATCATGTAGGCCAAAGGGGCGAGGAACATGATCACAACCAACAGACCGACCCCTGTCACGAGGATCTTGTTTATCTGGTCGCGGGTATGCCGACCCATGATGGATCGGGTTTTGGTTGCCGTTGTCATGATTACTTTCCTCCTGAATAGAATACCCACCGACCGGACGTCCCGAAGAGCAGGATCGTCAAAGCCAAAACAATAATGAACAAGACCCACGCCATGGCCGAGCCATAACCCATCAAATTATATTGGAAGGCGTTCTTGTAAAGGTAAAGGTTGTAGAAATTCGTTGCACCGGCCGGCCCGCCCGTTCCGTTTTTGAGCACGTAGGCGAGGTCAAAGTACTTGAAAGCGCCGATCAACATAATGGTCAGGTTGTAGAAAATCACGGGGGAAATCAATGGCAGGGTGATGTATAGGTACTGCTGCCAGCCATTGGCCCCGTCGATCTCTGCGGATTCATAGAGTTCTCTGGTCACGCCTTGCATGCCGGCCAGCAGGGTGATCATCAGGTTTCCCAACCCCCACAAACCAATCAGCACCAGGGCCGGATAGATCCAAAGCGTGGAATTCAGCCAATCCGGTCCGGGGATCCCGATGGATTCCAACCCCAGATTAATAAACCCGGTATTGGTGTTCATGATGCCCGCCATGATAATTCCGGCCGCAATCACCGGTATCATCGCCGGCAAGTAATAAATCGTCCGGAAAAAGTTCTTGGCCATCAGGAATTTGGAATCGACTAGTGCAGCTAGAAATAGTCCAAAAACTAAACTCAAAGGAAGCGCCAGGACAGCGTACTTAATCGTGACCATGAAAGAATTGGACACGTCTTTATCGGCGATCATGTCCGAATAGTTTTTCAAGCCTACCCATTGGGTCAAATCAGGAGTTACCGCGCTGTAATTGGTGAAAGAAAAAACCAGGGTTGCGATAATGGGGATTAAGGTAAAAACCAAAAAACCAAAGATCCATGGGGAGAGGAAGATCAGGCCCCACTTTGCATTGAACCGCTCTTGAGCACCACGGCCTTGCCCTTTGTTTGCCGCTATTTGTGCCGAACCGATTACTTGAACATCTGCCTTCATGGCAGGCCTCCATTTACAAAAACTCGCAGCTGGAATAAGAAGTGGGTGGCAACCACCCAGGGCTGCCACCCACTTAAGAACTCGATCTTACTATTGAAGAGGCTTGACCTGATCAAACACAGTTTGCAGGTTCGCCACCAGCTTCGTCAATTCAGCATTCAGATCCAGACCAGATTTGGTCGTGTAGAGCTGATAGAAATTGCCGTAAGTGCTGCTGGCTTTGTCGAAGTTGGGCATCGCCAATTCGTGGTTGGGATGGTCTGCATACTTGACGTCATCGATGAAGACCTGGAAATCGACCCCCGGCCACGTGGCCTGCCACGTCTTGATTGTAGCTGGCTGCAAAGCTAATGCAGCGGGGAAGGCGCCATAGGCATCGCAGAGTTCCGGAGTGTACTTCTGCATTAAGAGCGACAGGAACTGGAACGAAGCGTCCGGGTTCTTGGCGGTCTTGAGAATGCCGAAGGTGTCTGCGTGCATCTTGGCAGTGGTGGTGCCATTGTAGGACGGAATGGCGCCGAGATCGAATACCACTTTCTGGCTGTTGTTGAGATACCAGGTGTGGATGGGAGTCATCGCGACGTGACCAGAACCGAAGGTGTTGCCCTGGGCAAGCAGGTCGCTGTTCACGAAGTTGGCGGTGGGGATGAAGTGACTCGTCCACCTGCCGTCGTAGTACCAGGAAGCGGCGGCTTTCCAAACATCGGGCATTTGCGCCGTCACGCCGTCCGCAGCGACAAAGCTTCCCGCGCCGAAGAACGTCCACTCGCCGCGCAGGTCAGTCCACATCGCATCGTAACCCCACTGTACCTGCTTGTCGGGGTTGAAGCCGGCATCGTTCGGGGTCTTGCCGGAGCTGTCCTGGCTCAAGCGCATGGCGACGGTCTTCAGGGTGTCGAACGTCCAGTCAACCTGTTGGCCATCGAGGGTGTACTTATCGCCGACTTTGTGCGGCGGGTACGCCAGACCGGCTTCGTCGAAGAGCGCCTTGTTGTACCACAGGGCGGAAGGATAAATCGCGAAGGGGAGGCCCAACGTGCCCTGGTCGCCCGCGGTTAGGAAGGTGAGCATGGAGGGATCGTAACCGCTGTAATCATAGTTGTACTTTTTGGTGTAGGGGGCCATATCGAGCCAGGCGCCCTGGAAGCTCGAGAAGCCACGGATGCCGAGCGGGCCGACGATATCCGGAGCATCACCAGAGGCGATCTGCGTCTTCAATACGTCGTAAGCAACCGCGTTATTGACGATGTCGATCGTCAGTTTATACTGCGGGTTCTCCGTATTGAATTTGGTAACTAACGCATTTTCTTTCTTGATCTCCTCGGGGTTGCCGCCGGAACCAAGGCCTACGTACCAGCGGATGTTGGTTACCGCAGGAACCGCGGTGTTTACGGGAGCAGCGGTGGTTGCGGTTGCGACTGGTCCCGCTGCAGTCGTCGGAGGTACGGGGGTGGCCGTCGTGCACGCGCTGAGCACGGTCACAACAATTGCCACGCAAATAAGGCTGGCGATTCTCTTGTACATTTTTTCTCCTCACTGAAAGAATCTATTTGAATTTCTGCGATTAATTCGGCTATCTTCCGAGTTTACCTGATAATATCACCTCCTTTCAAAGCTAACGAGCAAATCGGATTATACCATTTCTCCGAGCCTATCTGGACCCGCTCGAAATGGAATGGCTCGTCACGCTCGTGTATTACAGGAAAAGACACAAGTTGCTATCAATTTATTGTGGAAAAAATGGCCGGGTTTTATAGAATTGCGATCAAAACTAGCGCATTTGTAAGAAATTTGCGGGATGAAATGGATATATCGGGCGCCGTCAGACAGGTGTTTTGTGCCATCGCAAGCCACCTTCAACATCAGGATCATTTGCAATAACCCTTCCTAAGGCTGACGAACCAGGGCTGTAGAAATGGCACTCTACCCTGATGGGCTCATATTTCCGCAGAAAGTATATCTTTATTCGGAATAACGGTCAATAGGCCGATAACGGGTGCCCCCACCCTTCTTGCGGAATAAACCTGCCCCCCTCCGCTGGATTTTCCCGGCCCGCCAAACAAAAACCCGCCTATCAGAGGTTGTGGAATGCCTTCCCATCGCGGAAAAATGCGCTGGACCACAAACGGATCGCCGCCAAGGGAAAGCAATTCATGGAAAGCATTGAACGCTATTCGGCTTGAAAGCGGAATGTGCTGATAGAATGCGCCGGGCTATCGGCTAGGGAAGCCTGGTCATGGTATTGAAGCGCAAAGTTAATGGACTTCTGGGTACGGTTCATGACCACCACGGCAATTTGCCCTTCCAGGTTCAGAAAGGCGGTGGTTTCCAATTCGTCCAGCGTGGAGGCGCTGATAATCCGTTGCGCCCCGGGTCGAATGAAGCGAGTTACGTGGCCAAGGTAATAATACGAGCTTTGAAAGTGCAGGGTCCCTTTTTGCGTGTTGGCCAGAATGGGGGCGTTGCAATAATTGCTTTTATGATTCGGGCCGCCGCGTTGGTCCAGCAGGAGATTCCAATCCACCCAAGCCGTCGTCCAATGGTTCAGGTCCTGAAGCATGGAGTGCCCATAGCGTTCGCCCACTTCCCATTCGTCGAAGTGCGGCCCGCCTTCCTGGCTGCCCTCGGAAAAAACCAATTGCTTGTCGGGGTAGGCCTCGTGCGTCCACTGCACATTTTCAAAGTGGTCGCCCATATACCAATGGAAAGCCGCGCCCCACACATAGCGCGACGCAGCCGGGTCGTCGTAGACCGTCTTGGCGCGCTCGAATAGCCGGTCGCGATTGTGGTCCCAGATCAATAATTTAACCCGGCCCGCAAGACCCGCTTGCTCAAGCGCTGGGCCGAGATAGTCTCGTATAAAATCACGCTCTTCCTCGCCGGTGTAAATGCAGGATTCCCACATCTGATCCGCCATCGGTTCGTTCTGGACGGTTAATCCCCAGATGGGAAGCCCTTCCCGTTCGAACTCCTGGATATACCGGACGTAGTACCGAGCCCAGGCATCGCGGAATTCCGGTTTGAGCTTGCCGCCGTGATCCATCTGGCCGTTGGTCTTCATCCACGCCGGCGGAACTCCACGGCGACGCGAGCAGCTTGAGCGGTTGGCCCGCCGCGCGGGCCGCCTCCTTGATCATCGGAATTAATTGGCGGCGATCGTGCTCGATCGAAAAGTGCTTGAGTTCCACATCGCCCGGCACTTCGTCGTAGGCGTAATTGCCCAGCCCAAAATCGCAGCTATTGATATGCGTGCGGCCGAGGGTGTAGCCGATGCCGGCGGACGCCTCGAAATAGGCTCTGAGGATCTCCGCCCGCTTTTCCGGGCTTAACTTATAGAACGTATCCGCCGCCGCTTCCGTAAAAGCGCCGCCGAACCCCTCGATGGTCTGGAAGCGCCGCCGGTCGTCCACCAGGACGGAAGGCGCGTCCGGAAGCTGCTTCTGAAATGTCAAAGGATTTTTTTCTGTCAGGCGGTCGGCTGTACTCTTCGCCGTCCGGTAAACCTGGATCGTTGCAGGCATGGAGAGTCTTTCCTTTCCTATTGCGTGAGCCCTGGTCGAAGGATGTTCCTCAGAAGTTCGATGTTTTTTCTTCACTCAGGGCGGAAGTCACTGGCTCGTTGTTTCGGAGCGCCCCGTCCAGCGCAACCCATTGACAGAAACGAAAAGGCAGATTGCATATTGAAGAAATGAAAATCTCTGCGCATAGTATATCAGGAAAGCCGGTTGCGAAAAAAAACGCGCTGGCAAATATTTTCCTCTGCTCTTGGCGCCGATCCGGGTTGGCGGCGCTCGGTTCGGATTCCCGGATCGAGATTACGTTTTCACGCGATACAGAATCTCCCCGGCGCGCGGGATCGCCACAATGCCTTCCGCTTCGCGCCCGGCCCACTCGCTCGGATGGACCTGCGCCGGATCCAGATAGCCCAGGTTTATGCGGCGGCAGTGTTCGGCCGAAATGCCGGTTGCCAGCGTCACGCGGATGCGCGCGGTTTCGACGCCGGTGGCCGGGTCATACTGCCCCTGCCCCTTAAGATGAGTGGAATGCGCCAGGACGCCGCCCGGATAACCCTGGAACTTCTCCCATTGCGAAAGAAAATAATCGCGGCAGTGATATCCAATTTCGTCTATCAGATGGCCGTGCGTTTCGCTCACTGCTGTGATATGCGGCGCGTAGATCACCACTTCGCCGCCGTCGGCGACGGCCGGTTCCATTTTGTACATCCCCTTGGCCGCGGTCCAAAGATCGGTATACATTTCCGGCATGATGGACAACACGCGCTGGAAGGGTTTGTCCACGTAGACGACGTGTGTTTGGGCCGACAGGGAGGCGGCCGCCTGCCAGGCTTCCCGCGGCGGACCGTAATAGATGCCGGACAGCCCCGCCGGCGCGACGACCATGGCGAAGCACGTCGTGGGCTGGTCCAGGAGAGCCGCCGCCCGGTCGATGACGGCGCGCACGGGCGTGTACGGGGCGCCGATAACTTTGTAGTTGGTGATCACCGCGCCCAGCCAGTGGGTGAAGTTGATGATCTCGGGTCCGGCGATGCCGGGGAATAAATACTTGTTGCCGCCGGAGAAGCCCACCACCTCATGCGGGAAAACCGGCCCGCAGAGAATGAGCTGGTCGTAATCAAAAATGCGCTTATTGAGGGAGACGGGCACGTCTTGCCCCATCAACCCGCCCGTGAGATGGCGGATCTCATCGGCCGGGAGGGTGCCGATGCGGGTAAAGGCGGCCGGATCATTCCAATCGTGGTTGTAAATGTGCGCCGGGCCCGCTTGTCCGTCGGTTACCAGCCGGCCGATTAAAAGGCTCATTTGCGTATCGGTGAGGGGCGGGTGCGTGCCCAGCGCCACCAGGTAATCCAGCGCCTCCACGCGGGGCCCGAGCGTCTCCTGCAGCAGATTGAACATCAGCGGCATGGGCATGGTGCGCGTGCGGTCGGGGATGATGACGAGCACGCGCTTGCCGTTCACCGCCGGCGACGCCAGCGCCTCGCGCACCATCGCGCGAACCTCTTCGTCCGTCAAATACCGGTTGGTGTATCCTTGGCCGATCATCATCTCGGATCCCGATCGCCCCTATACGCCGCTGAAGGCCGAGAAGCCGCCGTCGATCGGAACGACGACGCCGGTGATGAACGCGGCGGCCGGCGAGAGCAGCCAGACGGCGGCGCCGATGAGATCTTCCGGAAGGCCGAAGCGGTTCATGGGTGTGTGCGCCAGAATCCTTTGGCTGCGCTGGCTTTGCTCTCCGCTGACCGGGTCGGTCAACAGAAAACGGTTCTGCTCGGTAAAAAAGAAACCGGGCGCCAAGGCATTGACGCGGATGCGGGGGCTGTATTCCTGCGCCATGTGCACGGCCAGCCATTGGGTGAAGTTGCTGACCGCCGCTTTGGCCGCGGAATAAGCCGGAATGCGCGTGAGGGGCCGGATGGCATTCAAGGAGGAAATATTGAGAATGCACCCCTCCTTTTGGCGCGCCATCAGCTGGCCAAAGACCTGGGAGGGCAGCAGGGTGCCAATGAAGTTCAATTCGAACACTCCGCGAATTGCGTCGGGGGGTAGCTGGAAAAACGATGCTTCGGGCGAGGTAGTGGCCTGGGAGTTGTTGCCGCCGGCGCCGTTAATCAGAATATCCACGTATCCATATTTGGCCATTGCGGCATCGCGGACGGCTTCCAAACTGCCGCGATCAAGCACATCGCCTGCTACGGAGATCGCCTCGCCCCCTTCCCCGATGATTTCTTCCGCCACCTGCCGTGCGGCGTCGGCGTTTTTATCAACGACCACGACCTGCACGCCGAGTTGACCCAACGCCCTGCTTATCGTCCGGCACAACACGCCCCCGCCGCCGGTCACCAGGGCGACCTTTTTATCCAATCCAAAGAGTGACTGCAAGTATTCCGGGTTCATACACCTCTCCATGCGCGAGGGCATCACCGGCCGTCGTGCTTTCCGGGGCTCCGCGCGGCGCGACGCCCGTCCCAGGATGAGCTCTTATAGCCGATAGGCTTGTTTGGCCAGGCGATAGACAACGTCCTTCATCATCTCGGCGGCATCGTCCCGATCGATCAGCCCGCGGACCACGAGCCCGGCGATCCAATTGGCGGATGCGCGCCGCCACACGTCGTGCCGGGCCGGGATCGAGCAAAAGGCGCGGGTATCGTCGTTAAAGCCGACGGTGTTGTAGAGGCCGGCGGTTTCCATCACCTGGTCGAAATAACGCGCGATGCCGTTCAGGCTGTCGTGGAACCACCACGGCGATCCCAGCTTCACGGCCGGGTAGTGACCGGCCAGCGGGGCGAGTTCGCGGGTATAGGTTCCTTCATCCAGTGTAAAAAGAATCAATGTGAACCTGGGGTCGTTTCCATACCGGTTCAACAGCGGCCGCAGATTGCGGGTGAATTCCGTACTGATGGGAATATCGGCGCCCATATCCGGCCCAAACGCCTCCAACAAGGAGGGATTGTGGTTGCGCCAGGCGCCCGGACGGAGTTGCATCACCAGGCCGTCTTCAATGCTCATCCGCGCCATTTCCATGAGCATGTGACCCGTAAAACGCGCGGCCTCGGCGTTCGTCGCTTCTCCGCGCAACCCGCTTTGGAAAATGGCCTCGGCTTCTGCGGCGGATAGGGCCTCGGTAAAGGGGGTGAGGCTGGCCTGATCCGTGGCTACGGCCCCCTGACTTTTAAAGTAAGCGCGGCGCTGCTCGAGGGCTTGAAGATAGGTGCGATAGCTATCGACCTCAATCCCGCTGACGGCGCTAAGTTCCTGAATTTGCTGGCGCCAATCGGGAGCCTCCAGGTTAATCACGGCATCCGGACGGAAAGTGGGCACCACCCGGCCGCGCCAGCCGGAGTTGCGCAGGGCGCGATGCTGCTCCAACGTGTCGGTGGCGGCGTCGGTGGTGCACAGCACTTCGATCTGGAAGCGTTCGAAGAGAGCGCGCGGCCGAAATTCGGGCCGGGCAAGCTGGGTGGCGACGAGATCGTAGATTCTCTGCGCCGAGGCGGAGGTCAGTTTCTCCCGGACGCCGAAGATATCGTGCAGTTCGTGGTTCAGCCACAGGCTGGTGGGCGTTCCTCGAAAAAGATAGAAGTGATCGGCGAACAACTGCCAGATTTTTCGATGGTCGGTTTCCACCGGACCCTGATCGCGACGCGGCAGACCCAAGCTCTCCAGCGAAATGCCCCGCGAGTAAAGGATGCGGAAGAGATAGTGGTCGGGAAGGATGAGCAGATCGGTGGGCGTTCCAAAGGAATATTCGGGATTCGCAAACAAGCGCAAGTCCACGTGCCCGTGCGGGCAGACCAGCGGGAGGCGGGACGCCTGCCCGTAGAGATCCAGGGCGATTTCCTTTTGCCGGGCATCCGGCCCGAAGTAGCGATCGGGAGCAAGCGTGAGTTTAGTCATAGGTTTGTCTGCGGGATGCCGCTTTATCCGTGCGCCTCGGTTTTGGCATGCCATAACTCCCGCAAGCGGTGCGCCGCCAGTTTGGGGCGGCGGTCCCGAGTGAACACGCCCTTGTGGTTCAACGCGCCGGCGCGCCCCACGCCCTGCGAGGTTTTGAAATCGCACATATTCCAGATGTGTTCTCCGACCACATACGGCTTCCGGCGCAGGACTTCGATGATGCGCAAGATGATCTCGGCCTGATATTCTTCGCTGAACATCTCCGGCGGCTGAGCGTGCCAGCCGGAGATGGCATCGGCGCCAAATTCGGTGAGGATCAACGGTTTGCCATATTTCTGATGGATGGCGTCTAAATCCTCCGAGAGCAGGCGCATGCCTTCGGCGATGTCCCCGCCCTGGGTGTACCAGCCGTAGTACCGGTTCAAACAAAGCACATCGCAGAATTCGAACGCTTCTTCGGCCTGGCCTACGGTGCTTGCCAGCGTGACGGGGCGGGTTGGATCCAGCGCATGCGCTTCCTCGCAAAGCTCCCGGAAGAACGGCTTGGCGTGCGGCGGCTTGGAGTGCGGCTCGTTGGCAACGCTCCACATAATGACGCTCGGATGGTTCTTGTCGCGGGCGATCAGCTCGCGCACATATTGACGGCATAGTTCGCTGCGGCGCGCCAGTCCGTCGTCGCGAAAATAGAGGCCCACCGCGGGCGTCTCGGCGATGACCAGAACCCCGAGCCGGTCGGCCATCGCGAGCATCTGCTCGGAATAGGGATAGTGGCTGGTGCGGAAGGAGTTGGCGCCGATCCACTGCATCAGGGCGTAGTCCTTCACGATGAGCGGCGGCAGCAGGCCGCGCCCTACGACCGGAAAATCCTCATGCCTCCCGAAACCAGTAAGGTAAATCGGATCCCCATTCAGAAGGAGCTGGTCGCCGTCCACGGCCACGGTGCGGATTCCGACCGGGAGGGTGTAGGCGTCGATTGCCGAGCCGGCCCGGCGAAGCTCCACGCGCAACTCATACAGATTCGGTTCGGCCGGCGACCACAATTTCGCCTGGGGCACCGGGATCTGCATCTCGGCGATATCGCTTGCGAAGCGCGCTTCGGCGGAAAACTCCAGGCCGTGTCCGCGCAGAGTAAAGCGCGCGGCGGTTTCGCCATTGGCCGTTTTCTCTACCCGCACCCGCACCCGGCCGGCGGCGCCGGTCCGTTCGGTCACGACGGTTAAATCGCGCAGCGCCGGACGCGGCACGGCATAGAGCACCACCGGCCGCTGAATGCCGCAATAGGGAAAGAAGTCGAATTGCGCCTGGGGATAGTTGCCTCCATGGCTGAGGAAGAAATCTTCCGCATCACCGGTCACGTTCCCCGGCGGCACCCGGTCGAGGGCCAGCTCGCCGTCCACCCGCACGACCAGCCGGTTGCCTTCCGGTTTCACCAATTCGGAAATGTCGAATTCGAACGGCAGATGCCCGCCTTCGTGCGAGCCGAGAGGCGCTCCGTTGAGCCATACGGTGGCCAGATAATTCGCCGAGCCGAAGCGCACGAAGAGGCGTTTGTCTCGCCATCCCCAGGGCAAATCGAAGAGCGTTTGATACCAAGCGGGTCCCAGATAATCACGCCCGTCCTCGAATTGGTCATTCCAACTGGCCGGCACGGCAATCGGACGGCCATTCGGAAAACCCCCCGCCCACCCTTTTGCCTCTCCTGCCTGCTCCGGGTCGAAGCAAAAATCCCAAAATCCGGAGAGTTCATGGAGCTGGCGGAAGGGATTAAATTGTGGAGCAAGCATCGAACACCTCCGAAGGATCAGACTGGATCCTAGTGCGACTTTGAATGGGGAGATTTTTCTAAAGACGGACATTTCTCTTTTCTATTTGAAATAGACATCCGGATTTATTGCCGACCGAGATAAAAACCGCTGTAGATAATCGTCGGTGGTGGGGTCGAACCTCCTTTCCGCCTAAGCGCGGCAGTCGAAGGGTTATGGCGCACTGGCGCGGATGATAAGTTCGGGTAGTAAAACCACTTCTTCGCACGGGTCGATGCAGCCGCGAATTCGGTTCAGGAGGAGATGCAACGCCTCGGCGCCCAAAGCATATTGCGGCGTGCGGCAGGTCGTGAGCGGAGGGGTGACGAGCGCGGCGAGCGGGATATCGTCGTACCCGGCGATTGCCAGATCGCGGGGCACGGCGCGTCCCAACTCAACGCAAGCCTGCAATGCGCCCACGGCGACCAGGTCGTTGAAACAAAAGAGAGCCGTGAGTTCCGGTTGCCGTTGCAACAGATCGCGGGCGGAAGCCAGTCCTCCTTCGACGGTCGGCGCACAGGGATGAATCCAATCGGGGTTGGGCGTCAGCCCCGCCGCCTTCAAGGTTTGGAGGTAGCCTTTCGTCCGGGCCTGGCCGCTGTGGGAAGTGGGCGGGCCGGCCAGGAATCCGATCTCCCGGTGACCGCGGTCGAGCAGATGCCGGGTCACTAGTTCGCCGCCGAGCACATCATCCAAACGGACTGTGCCGATGACCTGGTCATTTTTATTTTTGGAGGTTTGGCGGTTGATGAGCACGGAGGCCGGTTGTTGTTTGAGCAGACCGACCAATTGACCGGTCTCCAAACGGCTGAACAACACCACACCGTCCACCCGTTTTTCTTCCAGCGTATGCAAGACGGCCAGTTCGCGCTGCGGATCTTCTTCGGTATTGCATAGAAAGATGTTGTAGCCTTCCGCGCCGGCCACCTGCTCGGCGCCGCGGGCGACGGCGGCGAAGAACGGGTTGGACACATCGGGGATCATCAGCCCGATAGTGCCGGAATGATTGGTTGCCAGACTGCGGGCAATTCCGCTGGGGCGGTAGTTCAGCCGGTCGATCACCCCCTGTACGCGTTTGCGCGTTGCCGCGCTGACTTCACCTTTATGGTTAATGACCCGGGAGACGGTCATCATGGAGACGCCTGCTTCGCGGGCGATATCTGCGACAGTCACGTTTCGCTTCATGAAATATCCTTTCCCGTTAGCGCTAACGTTAGCGCTAACGGGATTATAAAAGAATATCCTACTCTGTCAACCTGGACTTTACGACTTTCGAATTGCCGATCGAGACCGACAAGGGAAGAAATTGAGATTTTGATTCCCCCTTTTCCTTAAGAAAACCAAAAAATAAATTCGTCGGGGACTAATCCCATGCGAAGCGCTACATATCCGCTCCAACTATCGACCGCCCCACTATCAAAACCGGGCTAAAAAACAGCATTTTTCTGACCATCGTCTCCCTCGCTCCCTTCGCGCAGAAAATTGGTAGTCTCGGATGAATTTTTTTCGCTATTCTCACAGAAGAAGAGATCCAAGGTCGACCTCCTTACAAAATGCAACGTTCGGAATCTGCAACATCCGAAATCTTTGTAACTTTTTCCGCGGATTTGGGTGAATTGGTGAACCTGAATGTCCCTCGAATTGAATTGAAAACATTTCTTCTTATTGACATTGAGAAAAATGGAATATATACTAATATATAGAACGTCGTTCTAAATATTAGAACTGATAAAAACACCCACGAGGTGCCACTCCGTGAAATCAGAGAGCGGGAAGTCGTCCAGCGTCGCGAAGGCCTTCTCCATTCTGGACGAACTTGCCGCACGCGGGGATGCGGGGGCATCCTTATTAGATGTAGCGCGCCATCTGCACGTCTCCAAGAGCACCGCCCACCGGTATCTCGTAACCATGGAAGAGCTGGGCAAAGTCGAGCGGGATGAAAAAGGCCGGTTCCACCTCGGGATCAAACTTGTCGAACTGGCCGGTTCCTTTCTGAGCAATAACGATCTACGCAAGCAAAGCGCCGCAATCCTCGACGAACTGGCCGGCCAAACCGATGAGACCATCCATCTGGGCGTCCCCTCCGAGATCGACGTGGTCTACATCGCCAAAATCAACAGCAGTCACTCCATCCAAATGCATTCCTCGATCGGGATGCGCGTGCCCATGTACAGCACCGCGCTCGGCAAAGCCATCCTGGCGCACGCCCCGGCCGCCTTGCTGGAAGAAGTGGTGCGGCACGGGCTCGCTCCGCGGACGCCGCATACCATCGTTTCCGTCGACGCTCTCAACCGGGAGCTCGCCCGGGTGCGCGAACAGGGTTTTTCGGTGGACGCCGAAGAGAACGAGATGGGCTTGTGCTGCATCGGCGCCCCCATCTTCAACTTCGAGAACAAAGTGATCGGAGCCGTAAGCGCGTCGGCTCCGGTGGAGCGCATGACCAAAGAACGGCGCCTGGAATTCGGCGCGATGGTCCGGGATGCCTCGTTCCGGGTGTCCCAACGCATGGGGTATTCCCGTCCTGTGCGACCGGTCCCCTCGCCGAGTTGACACCCCGTGGCGGGAGCACGCCGCGGAACGGTTCGGGGCGTGATGGAAAACCATACATGGCATAGTTTTCGGTATCCAATTTCCAATTCAACCCAATCGGGAGGCATACACCATGAAGATGCTGATTGACAGCCAATGGGTGGAATCGTCCAACGGGCAATGGATCGATGTATCCAACTCCGGCACCGGCGAGGTGATCGATCGCACGCCGGCCGCCGCGGTGGACGACGTGGAGAAGGCGATTCAAGCGGCGCAAGCGGCTCGCGCGAATTTGCGGTGGATGCCCGCCCATAAGCGGTCGGAAATCCTCTTGCGCATCGCGGATTCCATCATGGACAACCACCGGGCGCTGGGCGAACTGCTGGCCAGGGAAAATGGCAAACCGATCCAGCAAACCCGGGCCGAGGTGGTCGTGACGGCGAGGATCTTCCGGGGTTTTGCGGAGGAGGCCAAACGGATTTTCGGCCGCGTGGTGCCGATGGATGCCGTCCCCGGTCAGGAACGGAATTTTGCCTTTACCATCCGCCAGCCGCTGGGGGTGGTGGCCGCGATCGTGCCCTTCAACTATCCGGTCGAGTTATGGGGGCACAAGGCGGCTCCGGCCCTCGCGGCGGGAAATCCGGTGATCACCAAACCGCCGAAGGAATGCCCGCTCACGGTCCTGAGGATCGCCGAGTTAATGGAGGCCGCCGGCCTGCCGCGGGCGGCGCACCAGGTCGTCACCGGCGCCGGATCCATCATCGGGGATTACCTCGCCCGCTCGCCCGGAATAAAAATGGTGAATTTCACCGGCAGCACCGAGGTCGGAATCAAAATCGCGCAGCTGGCCGCCAAAACACTGAAGAAGGTCCACATGGAACTGGGCGGGAATGACGCGATGATCGTCTGCGCCGACGCCGATCTGGAAAAGGCGGTTCAATCCGTGGTCCTGGGCCGTTTGGCGCGCGGGAACGGACAGATTTGCTGCGCCATCAAGCGGATCTTCGTCGCCGCGCCCATTTATGACCGCTTCGCGGAATTGCTGGCGCAAAAAGCGAAAGCCCTCAAAGTGGGCAATCAATTGGAAGAAGACACTGACGTGGGACCTTTAATTAATGAAGCCGCTGCCGTCCAGGTGGAAGCGCTGGTTAACGAGGCGGTCAAAGCGGGCGCCAAGCTGCTCGCCGGCGGCCACCGCCGCAACGCGTTCATGGAACCGACCGTCCTGCGGGACGTGCCGCCTTCGATCCCCCTCTTCTGCGAGGAAACGTTCGGGCCCGTCGTGCCGCTCGTTAAATTCCAGGACGTGGAAGAAGCCATCCGCATGGCCAACGATTCGCCCTACGGGCTGCAAGCGGCCGTCTTCACCAACGATATCTCCCGCGCGATGACCATCAGTCACCGCCTGGAAGCGGGCGGCGTGATTGTCAACTGGTCTTCCGCCTTGCGGGTGGAGACGCTGCCCTTCGGAGGAATCAAAATGAGCGGGAACGGCCGCGAAGGCATCCATGATTCGCTCCTGGAGATGACCGAACAGAAGATCATCATCCTCCACGACGCATTATCCGTCTTCCATACGGAGTAATCATGCCCACCCAGAGCGGCCCGGCCTTGCAGATGCGGGGAATCTGCAAGAGCTTCGACGGCGGATTGGTCCTGCGCGACGTGGATTTCTCGGCGGAGGCCGGCGAAGTCCACGCCATCTCCGGGGAAAACGGCGCCGGAAAATCAACGCTCATGCGGATTCTTTCCGGCGCCATTCCGCGTGATTCGGGCGAAGTACTCTTGGACGGCACCCCCATCCACGTGGCAAATCCTCTTCAGGCGCACCGTTTGGGAATCCGCGCGGTGTACCAGGAATTCAGTTTAATCCCGCACTTGACCGTAACTGAGAATATCCTGCTGGGCCAGATGCCCGTCACCCAAAGGTTAAAGTGGATTGACTGGGCTAAAGCTCACGAGACGGCGAAAAATATTCTCCATGAGATCGGGTTCAGCGGTATCGACGTGCGGACCCGCGTTTCGCGCCTGGGCGTTTCGCAGCAGCAGATGGTGGAGATCGCCAAAGCGGTGGCGACCAAGCCGCGCATCCTCATTCTGGACGAACCGTCCGCGGTCCTTTCGCGGGAGGAGCTCAACCGCCTCTTCGCGCTCATCCGGAAATTGAAACAGGATTCCGCGCTGGTCTTGTATATCTCCCACCGCCTGGATGAAGTCTTCGAAATTGCGGACCGGATCACCGTGCTGAAGGATGGCCAGGCGGTCGGCACCGTCCGGCCGGCGGAAACCGACCAATCCACCCTGATAAAAATGATGGTCGGGCGCGCGCTGAGCGAGATCTATCCCCGCCGCGAAACCAAAACCCGGCCGACGGTTCTCGCCGTGGAAAAGCTCAACCGGGAGGAATCTTTCCACAACATCTCCTTCACGCTGGGCCGGGGTGAAATCGTGGGGTTCTTCGGTTTGGTCGGAAGCGGCCGCACGCAAATGGTGCGCGCGATCTTCGGCGCGGAACCGGCGACCTCCGGTGAGGTGCGGGTGGAGGACCGCGTTCTGCATCTCCGGTCGCCGTCGGACGCGCTGCGGTCCGGGATTGCGTTACTGACGGAAGACCGGAAGCGCGATGGCTTGGTGCTCAGTTCCTCGATCGGGGACAACATGAGCATGGCCTCGTTCCACCGGATCAGCCGTTGGGGGATCCTCAATATGCGCCAGCGAAACGAAGGCGTGCTACAGAAGATCAAGGATCTGAACATCCGGCCAGCCCAATCGGAACGCCTTATCCGCTATCTCAGCGGCGGCAATCAACAGAAGGTTGTTCTAGCGAAGTGGCTGCTCACGCAGGCCAAGGTCCTTCTGTTGGACGAGCCAACCCGCGGGGTCGATGTTGCCACAAAAGTCGAGCTCTACCTGATCATGAACGATCTGGCGAACTCCGGCGTGTCGATCCTCCTGGTCTCCTCTGAATTGCCGGAAGTTCTGGGAATGAGCGACCGGATATGGGTTATGCGGGAAGGGAATCTCGTAGGGGAATTTACCAAGGCACAAGCCAGCGAAGAAACCGTATTGGCCGCCGCCGCAGGAGTGAATGTATGACCAACCTGATGGATCGATTGCGGGCGATGGGGAAGGTTCCGCTGGTGAAAGTGAGTGCGGAGCGGATTCGCCGGCAGTGGGTGGATTATGCATTCCTGGGTGCCTTTTTCCTGTTAATCCTGATAGCCGCCTCGATGTCGGATGTCTTCTTCTCCGGTCAAAATATATCCAATTTATTGCGCCAGATCGTTACCAATGGATTGATCAGTTTGGGGATGCTGGTGGTGATTCTGACCGGCGGGATCGATTTATCCGTTGGTTCCGTGGTCGCGTTTTCGGCCCTCATCGTCTCGGGGATGATAAACAAGCACCTGCCATTATCCATTGCCATCCTGATCGCGCTCAGCGTGGGCGGCCTGGCGGGGGCGTTCAACGGATTCATGATTTCACGCTTTAATCTCCAGCCTTTCATCGTGACTCTGGCTACGGTGGGCACCATTCGCGGGCTGGTGTATGTCTATTCCGAAACACCCATCACACCGCAGGATCAATCCTTTCGGACGATTTTTGGCACGGCGATCTTCGGTCCCTTCACCCTGTCTATTTTGATCATGCTCGCAGCCTTCGTCTTGGCGCTGTTTTTCATCAATCGCACCACACCCGGTCGGGCGATCGTGGCGATCGGAGGAAACCCGGAAGCCGTCCGGTTGGCGGGTATTAATGTAAGCGGCCACATCATTCTCGTTTACATCCTCTCCGGGTTATGCGCCGCTTTGGCCGGCGTCCTTCTCGCCTCGCGGCTGGGGATTGCGCAACCCAGCCTAGGCGCGGGGTTCGAGTTGGATGCGATTGCGGCCTGCGTGATCGGAGGAGCAACCTTGGGCGGCGGCGGCGGTGGGGGCGTACTCGGAACATTCGGGGGCGTGTTGACCTTGGGGTTGATCAACAACCTACTGAACCTTTTCAACGTGCAATCCTACTACCAGCAAATTTTAAAAGGAGTAATCATTCTATTCGCAGTGCTCGCTCGACGGAGCAATCGCTAGCCTCGGAAAGGACGGCTGCGGCCGTTGACAATGGATCGGTACGGGAACTGCTGAAGCAAACCACCAAAAACCCCTCCAGCTGGGCTGGAAAAGGAGGTGAACCGCGGACCAATATTAGGCGATTGCGACCACCGGTCTAGATCACTGGCACCTTGCCACAACACATTCCGTTCAATCAGGAGGAAAGAACATGAACCGAAAGTCGTTTGCGATGCTAATCGTCGTCGCCACCTTTTTGGCAGCCTGCGGAACCACGTCGACCGTCGCCCCCAAAGCGCAGGCCAAAACCTTAAAGATCGGCATGTCCAGCTATACCTTGTGCTGCTCTTACTTCATCGGTATGGACAAGGCCGTGAAGGATGGGGCCAGCTACTATTCCAACGTCACGGTCTACAGCACTGATGCGGGCGGGGATGCCGCGAAGCTCAATTCCGACATCGAAGACCTCATCGCCAAGAAAGTGGACGGCATGATCATCAGTGGCGGACCGCTCGAACAACTTCCCTCGGCGCTGGACGATCTGAAGAAAGCCGGAATCCCGGTGGTGCTGGTGGACCGGCAATGGTCGGGCGGCTACACGAGCTATGTCGGCCCGGATAACTTCACGATCGGGCAGCAAGACGGTCAGTTCATTGTCAATAAACTGGGCAGCAAGGGCGGTATTCTGGCCGTGATCAAGGGCGGCCCTGCCGATAACTCCATCGGCCTGAACCGCACCAAGGGCATGCTCGACATCGTCGGGAAAGTGACGGCGATTACAGTAGTGACGGCCCCGGACTACGGCAACTGGTCCACGGACGATGGGCTCAAGGTAATGGAAAACCTGCTGGCGGCCAATCCCCACATCGACGCCGTGTTCTGCGAAAATGACTCAATGTGCCTGGGCGCGCAACGCGCCATCGCCGATGCCAACCGCACTTCGGAGATGTTCCTCTGCGCCGTCGACGGGCAGAAGGAAGCGCTGCAGCAGATCATGAACGGAAGCAATTACGCCTGCACCGGCCGGAACGATTCCGATCAGATCGGACATCAGGGCTTCTACCGGCTGATGTCGATTTTGGCCGGCGGGACTCCTCCGCTCAACACGATTCTGCCGTCGCCGTTGATCACGATCGAAAACGCTGTAAAATTCTACGATCCCAATAGCCTCTTCTAATCTCCGCAGCTATTTGGGGTCGCGCTCGCTCCGTCCGTTTCCGGAAGGGCGGCTGCGCTTCCTGGCAGCCGCCCGAGAGGAAAGAGCAAGCGACGATCTGCCCGGGTCCTCTCGCCGGAAAATTCCGGCGAGAGGACCCTCTGACCTTCGGTCCGACCCGAAGGATTCAAGTTCGAAGAATGCCCAAGCAGTATCTGGGGAGGCAAGATGGCGCAAGTGGTGACTTTTGGCGAGATCATGCTGCGGTTGATGCCGCCCGGGTTCAAGCGGTTTGTCCAGGCGCGGGCATTTGAAGCAACCTACGGTGGCGGCGAAGCCAACGTGGCCGCATCGCTCGCCAATTTTGGGGTAGACACCGAGTTTGTCACGCGCCTGCCGGCAAACGAGTTGGGAGATGCGGCGATCTTCCGGTTGCGGCAATTTGGAGTGCACACCGACCACATTGTGAGGGGGGAGAAAGGCTTGGAATATATTTTTTGGAAGCGGGCGCTGCCCAACGCGGCAGCAAAGTGATCTACGACCGCGATTTTTCCAGTTTTGCCACCATCCAACCCGGCAGCGTGGACTGGGAAAGCGTATTTTCGGGGGCCCAATGGTTTCATTGGACCGGGATCACGCCGAGCGTCTCGGAGGGGGCCGCGCTCGCCTGCGAAGAGGCCATTCACGCCGCCCGTCAAAAAGGGGTGACCATTTCGTGCGATCTGAATCACCGGGCCAAACTGTGGAAGTGGGGGAAGTCCGCCAACGAGGTCATGAGCCGGCTGGCGCTTGAAAGCGACGTGATGATCAGCAATGAAGAAGACGCCGACAAAGTGTTCGGGATTCACGCGCCGGAGACGGACGTGACCAGCGGCGTTATCGACGCGGGAAAATACCGCCCGGTGTGCGAAGCGCTTTCGCAAAAGTTTCCGCGATTGAAAACGATTGCCATTACGCTGCGCGGCTCCGTGTCGGCCAGCCACAATACCTGGTCGGCGGCGATTTGGCATAATCGGCAATACACCGTCGGGCCCTGTTACGATATTCTCCCGGTGGTGGATCGCGTCGGCAGCGGCGATGCGTTTATGGCCGGATTGATTTATGGCAGGTTGAAAAAACCGGAGGATCCGGATTATGCCTTCCGGTTTGCGGTTGCCGCCTCCTGCCTGAAGCACGGCATCCCCGGCGATTTCAACGTGGTCGGCTGCGACGAAGTGGAACAACTGATGGCAGGCGATGGTTCAGGCCGCGTGTCCCGGTAAGAATCGGCAGGAGGAGTCGCATGGCGCGCTTTTCAAGGCTGGATGTCTATAACACGGTTCTGGATGGCGGCCTGGTGCCGTTGTTCTATCACGCCGAGCAAGGCACCGCCGTGGAAATCGTCTCGGCGTGCGCGCAGGGCGGGTCGAAGGCGGTCGAGTTTACCAACCGCGGAGAGATGGCCCTCTCTGTATTCCAAGGCCTGGTGACCCATTTCCGCTCCGCCGATCCATCGGTCATTCTGGGGATTGGATCGGTTCTCGATGCTCCGACGGCGGCGCTGTTCATCGCCGGCGGCGCCAACTTCATTGTCGGACCCAATCTGCGGCCGGACGTGGCGCGTTTGTGCAACCTCCACAAGATCGCCTACTTCCCCGGATGCGCGACGGCAACCGAAATTTCCCAGGCGGAAGAATTGGGCGCGGAAATTTGCAAAGTGTTCCCCGGCGAACAGGTGGGAGGTCCTGGTTTTATCAGCGCTGTGATGGCGCCCTGTCCCTGGCACCGGCTGATGCCCACCGGCGGCGTGGACGCCACCGAAGAAAGCGTCACGGCTTGGATCCAAGCCGGCGCGGCGGCGGTCGGGATGGGATCCAAATTAATCACCTCCCAGGCCGTGGCAGCGCGGGATTTTGGCGGCATCGCCCAGAGCGTTGCGCAGATTCGCGCGTGGGTGGGGAAGGCGCGCGGGCTGCCGCTTTTCGTTGGAGTGGAACACGTGGGTTTGTATCCGCACGGCTCTCTGCCGGGATCCGCCATCGCCGCCTGGTATAAACGCCTATTCGATTTCGAAATGTCCGAGCAGCCTTCTTCGTTCTTTCTTTCGGGCAAAGGTCCGGGCCGGATCGAAGTGGATAAAGAAGCCAGCGCCAAGCCCGTCCATATTGCCGTCCGCGTGTCAAATTTCGAAGAAGCCGTTTCGGTTTTACGGGCGAAGGGGATTGCCTTGGGCGAACCAAGCATCAAACCAACGTCGAAAACGGTCTATCTGAAAGATACCGATCCGGACGGGAATTTGGTCCACCTTCTTTGGACGGCGTGAACTAATGCGACCTGCCAGGCTGGCGGATACGAGTCAAGCTCTTGAAATAGGAGAGCGATTAACAGGTTGTTGATAAAAGCACCGTAGGTGGTCGAGTAGCGGTTTTTGCGTATCCCCGGCCCGACCCGCCGGGGCGGGCGAGACCACCGGATTTCAGCGGGGTCCCGATACGCCCGTATAAAACACGGGCTACCCCGGCCTCGCCGGGGCTGGGCTCGACCGGCTTTTTCAACACCCTATGATGCAAAATACAATTCGATTTCCCGGATTTTCCCTTCCCGGACAGATTCGGCGTAGGGAGCAGCGATAACATCGCCCGAAAGCTCGATCCATTCCCCCGCAGCATTGAGCAATTTATTTTTTTGAATGCGCATCCCTTCGTGATAGGTATCCAGCCGCCGGGGATTGTGATACGTGACTTGGCACTGGCCCAGGAAAGTGAACGTGATTTTTCCATCATCGGTAAACAGCCAGCCCGGCAACGCCGGCCGAAAGGCCAGTTGCAGCCGCTCCTTCTCCACAGTAAAGGGGTGCGCGCCCGCCATCATCCGGTTCCACATGCTGAGGAATTCGGCCGTGGAGCCGCTCAGGCGCGCCACAAAACCCGCGCCGTGAAGCGAGTCATCTGGATGCGCGCTCGAGACAAGGAAGGAGGAATTTTCGAGCGGACTGCGTCCGTACGCCGCCGGATCCAGGAACGGAATCAGCGCGGTGCGCGCATCCGAGAAGAATTCTTCGTATAACCCCGCCCGCAGGACCTCGAGCAGGTATTTGTATTCCATGTGCAGCCAGACGGACTCGTTTTCCAGCCAGCCGGGCGGGAAGACCCGCGCCCGGCCGATCTCAACTCCCTGGCTCTCCAGCGAAGCGTTCAACCGGTACATCTTTAATTTTTTATCGTGGAGCTCACCTTCTTTTATCCGTTGGTAAAGCTTGAGCGCGTCCCGCGAATTTTCCTGGAGCTTCATCGCGTGCACCGGCCCCTCCAGGAACAGCGGCAGGACGACCGGCGTGAATCGTTTGGGGCGGATGATGGGGCGGCCTTCCCCGTCGAGCGAGGCTTTTCCGTCCGCTCCCAGCAGCGGTTCAAATTCTTCCACTCGATAGACGAAGAACGTGGGTGGCAAATCGTCGTTAAGCGATAACGCGCGGGCAATTCCGGCGCCCAGCTTTTCCGAAAAATCCGCGAGGTGCTTGGCCATCTCGGAAAAGTGGATCGTCTCCATCGCGCCACCCAGGCCGAGCCGGATCGAAGCCCGGTACGTTTCCCGGGCCGAGGCCACGGTATCCCAATAGAGATAATCCCGATCCGGATCGCGCGAACTGCGCTGAGCCTCCAAGCGCCGGATGATTTCCTTTAAGAACGCGCCCATCTCGGCCGGAAGTTCCAGTTCGCCTTCTCCGCGTTCCCGGAGCGCTTGCCGGAGAAAATCAACCAGCCGTTTCAGTTCGTACGTTTCCGGCATGGAGGAGCCAAACATCCCGGGAAGACCGTTGAGGGCGTCATCCCAGCCGGGCCGCCCCGCTTCCATTTCGATCCCCATCCCCCACGGATCGAGCGTCGCAAATTTATTGATCGCGAGGGATACCAATTTGGCAAACACCGTCGCGTGGAAAATTTCCCCGCGGCCGCCGCCGGTGCGCAGCCATTGCCGAGGCTCGGACCGCGAGGCAAGCAAGGCGACCTTTTCCGGGTCCTCCTTGATCGCGTTCAACTGCCGCGGCCGGCCGTTCGAGAGCACGAATTTTTTCTCGCGCGGCTGGACCGTAAAGGGATTGTCGTAGAACCGGATCTCGGCGCCTTCGAACAACAGCCGCGCTTTCCGCTCCGGATAGATTTCCAGGAAGGATTCCACCAGATCGAGGTTGTAGGTCCAATGATCAACCCAGAATCCCTCTCCGTGCACGGCGTTTACGTGCTGATCCGCCGCCGACATCACCCGGTTCAGGAATTCCTCCCAGGGGATGCGCAAGCTCACCTTCTGGTCGGTGAGAAAGCCAAGCAGGGTGCCCGGCGTGAAGGGCTGGGAGAGAAAATTTTCAAGCGCTTGTGAGGGATCGGCTAGCTCGCCCACCTCCGCGCGCCTGGCCGGTGGAATAGTGAACGTGCTGCCCAGGATGACCAGCGGATTGTATCCGTCGGCCTGGATCAGGCTCAGGAAGGTGCGGATGTTGAAATCCACAACCCGCGGATTGAGGAGGACGTCGCAGCGCCGGTTTTGAATGATATCCCGGTAGTTCCCGTTGCCCTGCGAATAAGGTTCGTCCATGAGGAGGAAGTCGTTGTAATCCCGTTCCAGATCCCCATGCTTGCGCGAGTACAAATGAAAAACGGCCGGGCGGCGCGGATCCCCCCACACCAGCGGCCAGCCTCCGCGCAGAATGTTATCCAACAGGGTTTGCCGGCAGTAGGCGTCGAAGACCGGATCGGCCGTCTTGGTCTCCATGCCATCGGTCAACTTCCGCACGAGCGCGTTGCCTTCGGCGCGGCGTTGCATCAGGTACCCGGGCACCGTCAGGCGCTCCCGGGCCGGCTCGAGTTTCTCGATGCTGCCCAGATGGCCGAATACTTCAAAAAGAACGGCCGACTCGCCCGGCTCGAGCGCAACCGCCGCGGCGAAGAAAGCGCAGGGAGTGCGCCCCAAGGTTATTTGTCTCTTCTCAAGCAGCGCGGAGAGGGAGGCCCGCTCCAGACAATCCGGCCTGCTCAATCCGGTATTCCGACCGAAGACGCACTCCGGATCGACCACAGCCGGCAGACGGGAAGGGTTGCCGCCGGATTCGAGAAACGCGAAGGCAAAATTCCCGCGCTCGATTTCTTCCACCACCGGCGAATCCCCGGCGCTCGAACGCAGCCGGAAGAAGGGCGCCCGGTTTTCCACGTTGTACACCTCCATCCAGGCCTCGATCGTCCGGCCGATATTCTTCAAGGCGGCATTGGAGACCGGGTATGGGATCACCGCCGGAAGTCCATCTAGTATTTCAAGCGAGACCGGCCGGGAGGAGATATTTTTAATGGCAACCCGGCGCACCAATCCGGCAAAATCCTCTTTGGGAACCGTAAAATACAGCACGTCGGTTTGCAGGCCGCTTCCGGGATCGACCTCCTGCAATTCCAGTTCGTTCATCCCGACGGCCATTTGCCGGCGGACGCCTGCGGATTGCGGCGAAGGGGAGAACGGTTCGTAGACCGGACGGGACGCTCCTGGAAGGATTTTGATAAAGGTGCGGAACCCGCACCAGGGGGTGAGTTGATAGGCTTTATTCGCCGGCTGAAATTCCAGGATGGGATGATCTTTACTTTGGATGCCGAAGGCGGCGACGGCCTGCCCCCGGTTGACGTAGAAAACCCAGAGCGGGATCCCTTCCGGCCCGGCAATTCCCGGAAGGAAACTGGAAAATGGGCGCGCGGAGGAAAAATCGCGGAGGATAAACCGCCCTTGATCGTCGAAATTATTCATCGTCATGGAGTTCTCTTTCGGAAGATGGGAATTAGGATTAGCCTGCCGCGGAGGGCGCCGGGACCGGACGCGGATCCCCTGGCGATTGTTCGTTCCTCACGCTCAGGTCTTCCAAAGCAGCTTGGTGATCTCGGAAATCCGCCGGCGCGCTTCAGGTGGCAACGGAACATGGGGGGTATTGCCGGAGTCGGTATCGCGGTTCTCCACGATCAAGACGATCGCATCCTCGCTGAGCGTGTGCGTGTGCCAGCATCCCTTCCGCACCACGTACACCTTTTCCTTTTCCAAATCCGCCGCGCGGATTTCCCCCGGTTTCTCCTTATTCCCGGCAAGAAAAAGGATGCAGCGACCTTTCAGCAGGATGAACACTTCCTCCGTTTCGGCGTGGGAATGCAAATTGTCCATCCGGTCCGGGAGCAATTCGTCGATATAGCGAAGGATCGCAACCCGCCAGGTTCCGGAATCCACCACCGGGCTATAGCCAACGCCGGTATATTCGCGAATTTGCAGCAACGAAGAATCGGGCAACAAGTGGTCATCCTCCATTTCCAGGATTCATCCCGGGATGTTTTCGCCGAGGCTCATCTCCCCCACCTTCCGACTCTCCAGGCCGATCGCCGGATGAGTGAGTGCGAAACGATACGCAAAGCCAACCGTCCACTTTCCGGCTCTTGATTGGCGTAATATTATTTTTCTTTCTTTCCCAGCGTCACGGCGATTGGATGCGGAATATTATCCGGCAACGCGGCGATTATCTCGCGGGGAAGGACCGCTCCCCCCGCCGCCCGCCGCGTCTGCACCGGCACGCCATCCACTTGAACGGCTTCGACCTGGTAGGCATTGAATTCCAGTTTCTCCGGATTGAAATAGCTCACGTCGATCGTTTTCCCCGCAAAGACCCTTTGGATCCGCGCCCGCCCGTTGGAATCGAACTGGGCCCGCACCAGCTTGGGCGAGAACGCCAGGTCGCCGAGCGCTCCGCGCACACCGAAGGACTCGGTCACCAGCGTCAACAAATACCAGCTGGCGGACCCCGTCAGATAAGGGTACATCCCACGCCCGCGGGAATTGATATATTCCGGCAAACCGGGATACATCCGGCTGACGGAGAAATCCTGGCAGTGGCGGTAGAGCTCGTCGAGCACTTGGAAGCCTTCGAATACCATCCCGCGTCGATAGAGCGCGTAGGCGAACATCACCGCCATATGGCTGAACATCGCGCCGTTTTCCTTGTGCCCGAAGGCAAAACCAAAACAGCGTCCAAGGTTCAACCGGATCTCTTTAAAATCGGTGTTCAGCCGGTATCCACCCACCTTTGGGTCGAGCAGGTAGCGCTTGGCCGAACGGAGAATTTCATGCGCCTGTTGATCCGTGGCAATCCCGCTCAGAAGCGGGAACACCTGGCTGGTCAGGATCATCCGCACGCCGCTGGGATGATCGCCTTCCACCCGCTGCCCTTCGTCGTCGTAATACCCGTTGTACCAGCCAAATCCTTCCTGATCGACCAGCCACTCCTGGCGGCGGATGTGCTCGAACATCCAATCCGCCTTGCGGGTCAGGTCCTTTGCCAAGTCTGCCAGGCTGACGACCGCCTTTTCTCCCGAGAGCGTATGCCGGCATTTATCGAAATACTCGTCCAGCCGTTTCCGCTTGGCGGGAAACGAAGCGTAGTCCACCGGATCGGCCAGCGTATCCAGGAGCAGCAGCATCTCTTTGGCGACAGTCGCCTGGGAAATTCCCGATTTTTCCATCCAGCCAACCAGCTCGCCCAATTGGCGGAAGTTCCCCGCGTACAGCGACGCAAAGGCGACGCTTTCCCCGCGCGTGGGAGCCATATCCATCCCGTCGTTCCAATCCGCGCCCTCCAGCCGGATGATGTTGTGTTCTCCGACGTTGAAGAACGGAGTCAGATGCTGGAGCAGCAGATGCTCAAGGACCGTCCCGCGGTACGCCTCGCCGGAAACCATCCGCTGCAGAGTGCCTTGCCCCGGATGCCAGTCTTCATCCACTTTCTGCGCGCGATGGATCAGTTGATCTTTGAAGTATGTCTGCGGCCGAAGGAGGAAAGCCGGATCGCCGGTCTGGTCGAGATACAAACGCGTTGTGAGCAGCGGCCAGGCGCCGTGATCCATCCAGGTGCGGGCGATATTATTCCGGTCCGCCAAGAATTCTCCAGCTTTGGCTTTGATGATGGTGGCGTTGCTCCCATCCGCGCGGACTCCGGCGAAGTTCGCAAACAGCAGTTCGCCGACGTCTCCGGAGTCCATGACTAGTAGAGCCAGAGTATCCTGCCACAGATCGCGCCATCCGCGGCCACCCCGCCCGTAATCATGGTAGGGAAGGAAGGAGTTGCCGCACAACCGGCGCAGGATCGGCTGCAGCGTCACCCATTTCAGCCACAGATCGAACCGCGAATCGCCGCTCGTTATCCGCAGCGCATCCAGTCTGCGGGACCATTGAGTTTGCGTGCCCTCGAGCGCGGCTTCAAAACGCTCAGCCTTCCCATACCGCTCGATCAATACTTCGGGCGAAGCGGCGGTTTCCGCAAGCACGGCGAGGATAAGGATATACGTCCGGCTTTTCCCTGGGGCGATCGTGGTTGCGGAAAAACGTAATCCGCCGAATGCTTCAAATCCGTCGATCGGTTTTTCCGGTTTCTCCGCGGCATCCTTCGGCGCAACCACCGCCTCCGGCCAATCGAGGCTGCCGCCCTCGCCGATGAAATCCTCGGCCACGGGGATAATCTTTTCCGGCGGCCGCCCTTCGCCGTCCGCTCCCAGCACGGCGTAGGTAACCGGGTTCGGCAAGTGGCCGCGCTCATCGAACGAAAGCGTCGGGCGGACCAATACGCCGTGGGCGTGGGTTTGAATCCGGTGCAAGAGCGAGGTGACATGCCGGTGATCCCGCAAGTTGCCGGCGGATCGCCCGAAGATTGGAATCGCGGCGGTCGGGGTTAAGGCGAGTGGGCGGGATCCGAGGTTGGTCAGGGTCACGCGCATCAGTTCCACTTGATCGTCGCCCAGCGGAACGAAATTCGTCGTCTCCGCGCGCAGTCCCAACTCCTTGTTTTCGCGCGTCAGCTTGTGCCAGAGAAAACCGGCTTCCATCTGGACGGTTTCGGCGCCTGGGTTTGCGTACCGGCCGGCGATTTGCGGCGCGGCGTTCCCGCTGACGGACCAGGGACCGAATTTCTCATGGTAGACCCAGAAATTCCGCGCGGCCCTGGAAAGATGAAGGTCTTCGACTGAAACCGGTATGGTGAGGAAGGTATCCTGGCCGGTCTTGACGTCCCCATGCAGCATCGGGGTGATCGCCGAAATCATGCCGTTCTCATTGACGAGCGGAAAGTATAGGTAATTGTATTTATGCGGATCGCGCAGAAAAAAAGTCCCATTCGGATCTGAGAATTGCCAACCCATAGCGGTCATTTCGGACATGTTGCTTCTGCCTCTATCAAGGACCAGGATAAGATCTGCCGGCAACGCCGAATGGTTCGATTCCCTTGTAATAGAACCAAGGTTACCACGATTTTACAAAAAAAGAGCGCCGGGAGAGGCGGTCGCCGCGAGGATTTTCTATTCGATTCTCATAACCCTTGTGCGATTTTTCGCGCCTCCGATGGATGTTGAAAAACTCAATTCATGCCGGTGTCATCTTCTCGGTGGTAAACCAACCCCCCTCACTCCCCCCATTTTCTATTGGAAAATGGGGGGAGTGAGGGGGGTTGTCTGGCTAAAACAAAATCAACGTTTTTCAGCCGCCTGCTCGGATGGATGGGATGGGAATTTCTTTCCCCGCCTTGGTGGATTACCGGATCGATTTCTCTCTCGCGTGCGGCAAGCCGATGCCACGCGGGGAAGGAATGGGCCGGACTATGCAGCCTGTGTTTTTATTAAGTGATCCCGCTACGGGAAATCGGTGACACGGGGCGTGTGCCGCACATTCGATTCGGTCGATCCGCCCGCGGCATCGATGACATTCAGAATCCCGCCATTGGAGGTGATCGTCACCGTGATCATGTCGTGGAACCGGACGTTGGCATACTCCGGCGCCTCGATCGCCCGGGTCAGGTAGACATCCTCCCATGTGAAAACGGCGTAGATGCCGAGTCCCCAAGCTTCGTGGCTCGTTACGTTATCGGCCACTTTATACGAAGCCCAACCGTCGACGCCCGGACCGGACGTCCAGCTGGCCTGATCCGGAGGATCGTAGGGAAGCTCGGATTGGTAGAAGTAAACCCGGCCCCCGTTGCCGTTCCACAGCACCTGATACTCCTGGAAGTGCTCGACGAACAGCCCGTAGACGGTGACGTTATCGCCGTTCACCACCAGCCCGTTGGCGGCGGTGTTGTTCTCCCATCCCACGCCCGATCCGTGATCCGCGCGCCAGATCCAGGTGTGATCCACGATCGTGTCGTCGGCGTTGATCCGCAGACTGACCGCGGCCTTCCCGATGAACGGTCCGCCGATTCGAAAGTAGACGTCGTGCAGCGAGATGGGATTCGCGGCATGGCGAGTGGCGTTGCCGGCCGTGCCCACCTCGAGCAGGACGGGCGAATTGGTCTCGCCCGCGTCGAAGAGGATTCCGGCGACGACGACTCCGTCCACGTCCTCAACCGTCATCGCGGCGAGCCCGGTTTGCGGGATTAGAGTTGCCAGGCCCAGGCCCAGGACCACCGTATTGGCGCGCGTGATTCGGAGCGTGTCCTTCAGCGGATAGAGGCCGGGGGTGAGGATCAAGTTTTTGCCGGCGGCAAGCTGGGCGTTGATTGTCTCGGCGGTGTCTTTCTCCGGCCTGGCGAGATAGAACCGGCCGATGGGGATATCCGTGCCCGGTGTAGATCCGCCGGCCCAATCGTAACCGGCGCTCTCGCGTTTGAGGGCCGGCACTCGCACGCTATATCGGCCGGCGGAATCGATCTGCAGGAACGGCTTCTCGCGCACGACCGGAACCGCGGCGACCCGGGTAAACGGCCGGTTGGGCCAATCGCCCGCCGGAGGATTCACGACCCCGACAAAGACCATGTTCCAATTGGCGCCCGTCCAACTCCCCCACTGAGTATTGCGGGAGATCCACTGCTGCTGGGAACCGGAATCCACGTTTCCGTCCACCAGCGAGTCGGACATCCAGCCGCCGCTTGCCCAGCCGTTGTCCTGGTGCAGCGCCATATCGCCGCGGATATGCATCCGGCGGAAATCGACCCCTTGCGAGACCGCCCACTGCACGGTTCCGTCGGAGGGCGTCACCGAGAAATTTTCGGCGCCGCGCCAGAAGTTGCAGGTGGCATTGTTATACGGCAGGTAGGCGTCGGAGTGCAGGTTGCCCGTGATGGAGACGTCGTCGGGCGACGCTCCCAGCCCTAGCACCTGCGTATAGAATCCCACCGGAATGTCCACGTTGTATGTGCCCGGCTGGAACAGCAAGGCGTATCGTTCGTATCCGAACTGACGGCTGGACTGATCGCTGAAAATATCATCGAGGCGGGATTGAATCGACGCAGCCGGCATGGAGGGATCGAAGATGATCACATTCGACCCGAAATCCGGAGCGGCTTCCGCCCCGGCGGGCGCCGGGGTGTCCGTCGGCATTTCGGTCTTTCGAGTGGGCGCAGCCGCGGGAGACGGGCTTTGCCGGGTCGCGCATCCTCCCAGCGTCGCGGCCAGGATCAGTGCACCGATCCACCTGAACAGCGACCGTCTGGAAATTTTCATTGCCGATCTCCTTACTCAAAAGGCTGTTCCCATCTTGAAACGCTGCGTCGGAATGGGTCGCATGAACCGGCGTCGAGTGTCCGAGGTCTTCGACGCGTAAGGTTGATCGATCCATCGAAGGAAAAGGGGATGACGACCCAAATTGTCGCCATCCCCGACTGTGCTAAAGGCTCCGGCGCAGCACCGGCGGCGGGCGCGGAGGCAATCTTCCTAGGTAGGAGTCGAGGTCGGCCAGCCGCCCGGGCGGGCGTAGACTCTCACGTAATCGACCTTCATGGTTTGAGGGAATACGGTCGTATCGTCAGGGAAGCCGGGCCACCCACCACCTACGGCGACATTCAAGATGATATAGAAGGGGTGGTTATAAACCCATTCCGTCCCCTGCGGGAGGTCTGCCGGGGTGTTAGTCTTGTAAAGTTTGTTATCGACGTACCAGCGGATGACATTGGGCTCCCACTCGACCGCAAACAGATGGAAACCGTCCGCAAAGCGTTCGCCCGCGGGCAAGGCAAACGGGCCGCCGATGCCGTTCGCGCCCGAGTAACCGGGGCCATGCATGGTCCCATGGACGATGTTGGGTTCCTTTCCGAGATTCTCCATGATGTCGACCTCGCCGCTCAGGGGCCACCCGCCTCCGATACCCAACATCCAAAAAGCCGGCCATAATCCCTGCCCATAAGGGATCTGGATCAAAGCTTCAAAGCGGCCATACAGTTGCTCGAACTTGCCCATCGTGGTCACCTTACCCGAGGTGTACTCCCTGCCCCCATAATCTTCCTTGAGAGCCTTAAGAACCAGCATTCCGTTTTTTCCGGTCGGATTCTCGATATAGACATTCTGAATGCGGGGAGTGTAATACTCCAGCTCACTGTTGACCCAGGCCGCGGTGTCGGAAGGCGTCCATTTGCTTTCATCAACTCCCGAGCCGTCGGGGGCGTTGAACTCGTCGCTCCAAATTAAATCCCAATTGACCGGGGCGGGAATCAGTGTGGAAGTCAAAGTGGGAGTCGCCGTGAGTGGCACCAGGGTGTCGGTAGACGTAGGCGCCTGCGTTGGTGTTGGCGTCTGCGTCGGTGTCGATAGCGCCTGGCCGCATCCCACCGAGGTCAAGAGAAGCACGAGCGCGCCAAACAACAGCCCCGGATAGATCGAGTATGGACGCAGGCTGGATGAGTGATTTAGCAAGAAACGCATGCGGTATATCCTTTCCAGAAAGGGATTTTACGGTCGATAAGCAAAGAATTGGGTCGTCGGGCAATTTTAAGTAGATTGTCTGCGCTTGGCAAGTGCGGCGCTTCTGACGCCGAAAAGATTTCGCTCCACCGCTGCAAATTGAGAGAACCGCAAGCCGGCGGTTCCACCTTCGCCACGGTTCCTACAATGCCAACGGATCAGGAACATGAGTTACTGCGGGCGCCCCGCGGGATGAACCGGACGCGCGCAACCCAATTCACTTCACCCGGATAGCCAGCTCCTGACGGGCGCTCCCCGGGGAACGATTTATTTCCATTTTTATTGGGTGAAGCCCTTGATTCTCCAATTGACCCCTTAACCGGAATGATTTAAAATGACTTTAGTGGTGAGACTCATTTCTTTTCTTCATCCGGGAAGCAAGTAAAAGCCTCTGTCTAGGATATAGAATTCCTGGGCGGAGACTTTTTATATTTGGTAAACGGCAACAAGGAGATTTCATATGCCTGCCCTTTTTTCCTCCACTGTCTTCGGACCCCAACCGGTTTTCCGGCGCGCGGCGCGATGCATCGCTGTAATCCTTTTGGCCGGAATAATGCTCAGCCAGATTTCACCATCCTGGGCGCGGGCGGCCGCTCAACCCTGGATGGACAGCTCGCTTCCACCCGAACAGCGCGCCGGACTTCTGCTGGGAGTGATGACCGTCGATGAAAAGATCGCCATGGTCCACGGCGACAGCCCGCACGGCTACGTCGGACGCGTGCCGGGAAATGCGCGCCTGGGAATTCCGGAATTGATTTTGCAGGATGGCCCGGCCGGCGCGGCCGGCGGGCTGACTTCGGTCACCGCTTTTCCAGACCCAATCACCGTGGCCGCCAGTTGGGATGTGGACTTAATGCAGCGTTATGGCGCGGCGATGGCGGAAGAGGAACGCGATAAAGGGGTCAACGTCCAGCTCGGCCCGATGATGAACATGGATCGGGTCCCGCTGGCCGGCCGGAATTTTGAGGGCTATGGTGAAGACCCATACCTTGCCGGTCAATTGGCGGCCGCGGCGGTGCGCGGAATCCAGAGCCGGGGCGTCATCGCCACCGCCAAGCATTTCATCAATAATGATCAGGAATTCCAACGCACTACCATCAGCGCCGAGATCGACCTCCGCACGCTCCACGAACTCTACCTGCCGCCCTTTGCGGCGGCGGTGAGGGCGGGCGTGGGAGCCATCATGTGCTCCTATAACCTGATCCACGGAGTTTATGCCTGCGAAAACGACGAAACGCAAAATACTTTGTTGAAAGGCGAGTTGGGATTCACCGGCTGGATCATGTCGGACTGGGGAGCCACCCACAGCACGGCCGATGCGGCCAACCATGGGCTGGATATGGAAATGCCGAGCGGCGTCTTCTTTACCAACCTTCAGGCTGCCCTTAATTCGGGGGAAGTGACCACCTTCCGGTTGAACGACATGGTGCTGCGGATCCTGACCGTCATGTTCCGGATGGGCCTGTTCGACCGCGCGCCGGTCGGCTCGATCGGCGCGGATGTGCAAAGCCCGGTCCACACCCAACTCGCCCAGGACGCGGCCGCCCAAAGCATGGTGTTGCTGAAAAATTCCAACCAGGTCCTCCCGCTCGACGAATCGAAAATCCATTCGATCGCCGTGTTTGGCGGGACCGCCGACACGATCCCCGTTATCGCTGGCGGCGGGTCCGCCCATGTCACCCCGGACCAGATCGTCACGCCCCTGCAGGGGATCATCGCGCGAGCCGGCAATAGCGCCGTCGTCCGGTATTTTCAGGAAACCGAACTCGCGGGAAATCCGATTCCCGCCGCATTTTTCAAAACGCCAAAAGGCGGCCAAGGCTTGCAGGCCCAATACTTCAACAATTCGACCCTGAGCGGCAATCCCGTGCTGAGCCGGGTGGACCCCAACATCGATTTCAGCTGGGATGGCGGCGCACCCGGCAACGGGGTGAGCAACGGCGACTGGTCGGCGCGCTGGACGGGCACCATCACCGCCCCGACGGCCGGCCTCTACAATCTTGCCCTCATCAGCCACGGCGGCAGCCGGTTGTATATCGACGGCCAGCTGGTCATCGACAACTGGGGTGACCACGCCGAGCAAACCAAGTTATTGAAAAGGAGATTGCAAACCGGGAAAACCTACGCTATCACGGTGGAGTACGCCCAAGCCGGCGAGACCGGCGACGTTCATTTCACCTGGTTCAAACCCGGCGACGATACTTTGGCTCAAGCGGCGGCCTTCGCCAGCCAATCCGATGTTGCTATCGTCGTGACGGGTTCCGGCTCGGGCGAGGGAGCCGACCAGCAGGGCCTCGACGTTTTAAACGACGCGCTGGTGTCGGCCGTGGCACAGGGCAACTCGCGCACCATCGTGGTGGTGTATTCCCCCGCGCAGGTTCTCATGCCGTGGACCGATCAGGTTTCCGCCATCCTCCTCGGTTGGTTGCCCGGGCAGGAGGCGGGCGGCGCTTTGGCCTCCGTGCTGTTTGGGGATGTCAACCCGTCGGGCAAGCTGCCGATGACATTTGCGCAAAATGAGGCGGATTATCCCGCCAACACACCGGAGCAATACCCGGGAGTCGACGGACACGTCTATTACACGGAAGGCCTCCGGATGGGGTACCGCTATTTCGACAGCGCGGGTATCAAACCCCTCTTCCCCTTCGGGTACGGGCTGTCCTACACCACCTTCGATTACGCCAATCTGACCATCAGCCCCGCCGGTGTCTCCGCGGACGGCGCCGTGACCATCAGCGTGGACGTGACTAACAGCGGCGCGCGCCCCGGCGCCGAAGTGGCCCAACTCTATTTGGGTTTTCCGATGGAGAGCAGCGAGCCTCCCAGCCAGTTGAAAGGTTTTCAAAAAGTCTTCCTGCAGCCGGGCGAAACCCGGCGCGTGACCTTTCAGGTCGCGCCGCAGGATTTCTCTTTTTGGAGCGCCGGGTTGAACCAATGGGTGGCCTACCCGGGTTCCTATCAGGTCATGGTGGGATCCTCCTCGCGCGATATTCGCGAGAGCGGCACTTTCAATGTCAGTGGGGGACCGCTCGCGGGGACGGTTTACCAGGCGGAGGCGGCAGCTCTCTGGGGGGGCGCAACCGTCGCCAATAACCAGGCCCTCTACACGGGCACCGGATTTGTCGGCGGGTACGATCAGGCGGGCGCCGCGGCCGCCTTCACCGTTCATGTCGACAGCGCCGGCGCATACAATCTGACCCTGCGGTACGCCAGCGCCATGCAGCTGACCGGATCCGATACGCCGCGCTCGCTGAGCATTTACGTCAATGGCGCGCGGGCCGCCCATACCAGTCTGCCGAGCCTCGCCAATTGGGACACTTGGGATTTCAAGACGGAGACGCTCTCCCTTCAGGCCGGCGACAATACGATTACCTATCAGTACGATTCAGGCGATAGCGGCGGCGTCCACTTGGACGCGGTCCTGGTCGAGAAATATGTGAAACCCGCGCCGACCGCGACGGCGACGAATCGTCCCATCATCGTGGTTACTTCCACGCCGGCGCCCGCCACGCAGGAAGCCGCGACGCTGACGCCTGCCGCACCTGGTTCATCCGGTTCCGCTTTGCTTCCGGATGTTCTCCTGGGCGTCGTGATCCTCGCGGTTTTCGCCGCGGTTGGAATTGTGCTCTCGCGACGGCGATCGCGGGGAGGTTAGCAAGGCACCAACCGCGTGGTGAAAGGATTCTTCCTATCCCAACCGGTGTGAAACCGAGTTTCGTCGGGTCTGCTTACCGGGCGGGTTGAATTGCCTATGTTTAATCGAAGGCGGAATTCGAACGGGTTAAATCCGATGGTATTCTTCCTTTTAAGTAGTATGAGCGACACCTTCCGGATCTTCACCCGCGCCTCCCGAATCGCCGGGATGAAAATTCCATCGCCGGATTCGGTTATTTTCAACACATGGCCTTCCTAGAAGACGGCATCCTAGTTTTCTCCGGCGGCAAAGAAAATTGCCTTGGTCAGCTCATTGTCTAGTTCGGAATATCGGGCTTCATCTGTTTTCAATTTACGACATGGGCCGTTTTATCGATCCGTTCGCGAAAATGGGTATAATGCCGCACAAGCGTGTCTTTGAAAATACAAACGAATTTATGATCTGATTATGCTTTCCATTTACAGCAAACCTTTCCCGCAACTGACTATTCTGGTTCTATTTTTCTTCGCCGCAGGATGTACCGGTGGATCCGGCCTGCCGGTATCCGTTTCTCCTGCTGAAACAACAATTGCTTCCCCGCTGTCCACGGCTTCCGCGACAAGCACTCCCACCATACCCAGCGCCACCGCAACGGCGCTTTCCACCCCAACCGCCGCCCGTTCGCCGGACCCGACCTTGCAGCAGGCCCTTTGCCAATCGGTCGCGATTCCGACGCTTACCAGGCGCCAGATCATTGCGCCGATTCTGCTTTACCACCACATTGGCAGCGCAAATCTGGAATCCGATGGTATTTCCGATTCTCGGTATAACGTCGACGTGAATAATTTCCTCGCGCAGATCGATCTCTTAAAAACGCTTGGATACAACACCGTCGGGGTCAGCCAAATCGCCAGCGCCATGCTGGACCAGGGGTCGCTGCCCGAGCGTCCGATCGCGATCACTTTTGACGACGGCTGGGAAGATCAATTCCTTAACGCCGTTCCTCCTCTCCAGGAACGCGGCCTGATGGCCACCTTCTACATCGTGAGCACCTACCCCGGCGGACAGGATTTCATCACCTGGGACCAACTAGCCCAAATGGCCGCCGACGGGATGGAGATCGGCTCACACTCCCGGACTCATGCCCATCTTCCAAAACTGGAGTACGATGCGCTTTGGTCGGAAATCCGGGTGTCGAAGGTGGAGCTTGAAAAGAAGCTAAAGGTTGCGGTGCCCACCTTTTCCTATCCGTATGGAGAACTCACGCAGAACCCCGATCTCGCCACGCTCGTCAGCCGGGCCGGGTACCGAGCGGCGGTCGGGACGGATCCGGGAACAATACAATATCAAATATTCTATTTACGGCGCCTGGAAGTGACCGGTTCAGAAACACTGGCTGAGTTCGCGGCGTCGCTTCCCTGGAACGCTCAAGGAACCGGCCTCTGCCCCTCCAAATAATTCTCCGCCCGCCTCTGATTAACAGGGTGCTGAAAAAGTCTGGGTTTGTCATTGCGAGCCTCACCCCGGCTTCGCCGCGAGGCCTGGGGAGCGAAGCGACCCCGGACCACCCCAACCGGGGCGGGCGAAGCAATCTGGGCTTTCTGACTCGAATAGCGAGATTGCCCCGGCCCGCCCGGTGGGCTTTCCGGGGCGGGCTTCGCTCCCTTCCCCCGAAATACACAAGGGCACGCGGTCGCTCGCAATGACATCTCCCCTGTTTTTCAGCATCCTGTCAAAAAAAATACCGCGCGATTAGCCGCGCGGTATCTGGTGATCGTGAGCGATTATCGCCGCGTCAGTTCGCATCCCTACCCGGCAGGAGACAATACGCAAATACCCAGCCGATCGCGGCTGGGTATTTGCGGTAGATTCGCTGCTTGGGACGCCCGGCGAGAATGAACTCTTCGCGTTCCGCTTTGTTTTCCGGTCAATCCGGAATATTTAACTGCCTAGGCCACAACGACGATTTGGACGATCAACGGTTCTTTTCCGTCCGGCCCCACGCCGAACCGGTTTCCTGCCGGATCGAAGAGGTACCATTGACCCTGGAACGTGCCCGGATTCGACGGGGCTTTGAGATTAACCTCGATTAAGAGGTTCTGGTTTGGCGGAATAATCTCGGGAAAATTAACCGACGACGGGCCAAACATATGGTAATCGTATTGGAATCTTAGCGTATAGTCCCGCGTCCAGGTGCACGTGCCGATATTGCGGACCATCCACGATTTTACAAACGTGGCACCGGCTTTGATCTTGAAATTATCGACAACCGGGCCGACATCACCCACAAAAAACGCCGCGTTGCAATTTCCAGAGACCGTGCTGGTGGCCTGGGATACCGGGGTATTGGTGAGTGAGGGCGCGGAAGTGGTTGAAAGACCGGTAACAGGTGTCTCCGTGCTCGTCTGGACGGCGGGTATCTCGGTTGTGGTCGGGGATGGATTTGCCGCGGGAGTTTCCGGCGTAGCGGAAGGTTTGGAGGTGGACGTGGCCGCGAGGCCCGACACCTGCGTGAGCATCGCTTCCAGGGTTTGCGCCGCTACGGTACCGCCGGAAGGCGCCGCGGTCGTCGCCGCTCCACAAGCCGTGGCCAGAATCAGGAATAGACCGGTAAGTAAGACAGTTGCAGATTTTTGAAACATAAAATTTTCTTCTCCTTCTTGGGTTTGCAGCGCCGCGCTGCGCCGCCTGGAACTTTGTTTCCCGCACTCGGCCTGCGCGGAGATGGTCACCCAGCCTTGCCATAAAAATCATTCTACGCGAATCGGGTAAACCGAAAAACAACTTTTTTCCGCGCATGGATCGGTTATCTACCGCCCCAGGTTATTATAATGGAATTGAGTCCGATGCCTAATCAATAGACGAGAAAATAAGTGAAATTATGCTGATTATTTTTCTTCTCCGACACATTTTTAGCTAAAAAAAGGGTTTTTACTCATTCAGAAATATTTTGGGTATTTATCGCATTTTCCACCTGCCCCGGTTTCCGAGTGAGGCTTGCAAACTTATCATTCTAGATTTCACCGGCATCTCAAATCCAACAAATGGAAGCACCTGAAAAAGTCCGCTTGTCGGGAGGCTTGCCCGGACGATCGATGATTTTCAGAGGTTATTAATCTTTAATCAGCGTTTTCCAAACTGCTCTGACGGAATATTCTTAAAAATAAACGTATTTGCTTCAGCCTTCTCCCTCATCCCGCCCTCCCGTCGCTATCCCTCGCTCCGCTCGGGACGGGCGCTCCGGGACAGGTTCTCCCTGCATACCCCCGCTTCCCCGCAAAGATCGCGGGGCAGGCGCGAGGACAGGCGCTGGGAGAAGGTGGCCGGACCCTCGGCAATTTTCCGGGGGGAAGGCCGGATGAGGGAGAGAGATACCAGATCATCAATCCAATGAAATTCTTTCCGGCTTTTCTTGCGCCAAATAGTTATAAAAAATCCGGGAAAATTCATTCCGTTGGCTCTCATCAAGGACTGCATCTTTGTTATCCGCGCTGATAGTCTCGGTCATTAAGTGGGCGTTCCAGCGAGCCACGCCTCCATAAATAAAAACCGGGGGCACTCTTGCCGCCGGTTCTCTATTCCGGCAATCGGTTCCTGCCGACGCCCTTCAGCGCGAGGAATTCACCCGGTCATTTTCCCGTCGAGGATTGGTGACGATACAGGGTGATTACCTTATCCATCCCAAAGTCGGTCAAGAAGCCGGCGTCGTGCGTGAGGAAAACCATCCCAAACTTCGCCGGAAGCGATTCCTGAGTTCAGGAGTTCCCACCGTCGGCGGTCCAAAGCGCCACGAGCACTCCGGCGTTATCCTCCAACCCGACGATGACGACCCCATTCCTGGAATTGGCGAAACGAATGGCCCCCACGGGAAATGTCGCGCTCGTTGTGATCTTTTTAGTCAATCCCAAGGGCTTTGCGGTCCAGCTTTTTCCGCTATCGGCCGTTACATAGAGCGAGCCGTCCTGACCCACTACATATCCCTCGGAGGCCGTGCGCAGCAAAATGGCCGCGATGCTTTGCGCTTCCTTTGGAAACGTAACGGCCGTCCACGTCTGTCCGCCGTCGCGGGTGGCAAACAATAGCGTACTGTCTGCGACCCATCCGTTGGTATCGTCGATGAAACTGATGAATTGGCTCCTAGCCAAATCGACGTCGGCGACCGCCTGCCATGTCCGGCCTCCATCCTTGGAGACTTTCACATTGCCGCTTTCCCCAGTGGTCCAAGCCAGTTTTTCATCGATAATATCAAGACCATGCCGGCACATCGAGCTATTTTGCGCCCGCGGCCAAGTTTTCCCGCCATCGACCGTGTAATGGGTTTCGCCGTCATATCCGGCCATGATGCCGAAATTTTCATTCAGGAAACCGGCGATGTTAATCGCAGGCTGCATGGGCTCGGTTTGGAATATCCTCTTCCACGCCGATGAGGATGCGGTGCCGACGGGCGTCTTGACCCCTGCCGCAACGGTCGGGGTAAAGGTAGATGGCGGGACGCTCGTTGGTTGCGCGGTCGCGGTTTGCGGCGCGGCTTTCGCGCCGCAGCCGGCCAAGCATCCGGTAAATAGCGCCACGCAGATGCGGATGAGTTTGGACGCGTTCATGATTTTCCTCCGCGGAATCAGAGAGCGGGTCGTGAAATGGCGACTCAATCCTAATGATGGAGAACCATCGTACACATCAAAAAAAGGAGTTATCGGAACCTCGGCGGTTTTCCATCGCCCAGTGAGCCGCGCGGCGATTGCGGTCGTCGCCCACCTTATCTCCGGGTGGGCAAAATTCGCCATTCCCGCAGGTTGCACAAACTCTTAAAGGTGTCCGCTATCATCCCCATTTCCCGGGCATTGGACCAGCAGCAAAGGCAGGCCCAGATCTCGAAAGCGGGAAAGGATGTCGTGCCATGTGATTGGATCGGTTACGATGCCGGTCACAATGGTAAAGGCCGGATGGATATCGGTTTTCTCCACGTGAACGGCCCTGGCGTTGAACTTTTCCAGCCAGCTTGGGTCAAAGCGCCCCTGGATTATTAATTGATAGGGTGTCGGTTTTTCCATTTCATTCAGCCCGAGGAACCCTATTTTGATATGAAAATATTCTAGCGAAGGGGTTGCCGAGCCACATCCATTAAAAGTGGTAGGAAAGGGGTATTTGTGGCGGAGTGATACCAAACGCAAACCGAGGCGGGTGCTGGAGGAGCGGTGGCGGAAAACAGCTATCCGGAAGTTAGGATTCCCAATCCCCTGGCCTTGGCGACAGCCTGGGTTCGTTTCTTGACGCCCAGTTTGCCGTAAATGTTCCTGGTATGCACTTTGACCGTGTCCGGCGAGATCACCAGCCGCTGGGCGATTTCTCGGTTGGCGAGCCCTTCAGCGATCAAGCGAAGCACCTCGATCTCGCGCTGGGTCAGCGGTTCGATCAAATTCGTACCGGTCGCCGGGCGTTGGATCTGGCTTGCCGGCATCAACGCCGCGTCTGGAAAAGCCGCCAGGAGCCTGCCGACGTACTCCGGCGCGATCCCCCGCTGGGCTGCTTCGTAAAGCAATCGGGCCATCGCGGCACCCTCCTCCAGGAACAAGAGGGCAAACCCTTCCGGCTCGGCCATCGCAAGAGCGCGCGCAAGCGGCGGAAGCGCCTGATCGATTTTCCCAAGCGCATGAAAGGCCAACGCCTGCAGCATCAGGAGTTCGATTTCCAGCCATCCTTGCCTTAAATCCTGGGCGAACACCAGGCATTTTTCCAATGCGGAAAGAAGCGGAGAGAGGTCGATTGGTTTTCGACCGGAGGGCGACAAGCGCCGCCGGGCGATGAGCAGGCGAGCGAGCGTCAGGAATTCCACGGGATATTGTTTTCCGATGCCCTGAGTGATATCCAACTCCGCCGCCCATTGATCGGCGGCTTTCAGCGCCCGGGGGTCGTGCTCGGCCTGCGTCAGCCAAAGGCGCGCGCGCAGCGCGCCGGCGAGCTTTTCTTCGAACGGTTCCAGAATCTCCATCCGTTCGATCACGTCGGAGGCCCCCGCCCAATCGCCGCGGTATCGCTTCAACCGCGCCTGCGCCTCGCTCCACCATTGACGGGCGATGGGGCCGATGTTTCCCACCAGCGGGAGCAACTCCGCCGCCTTGGCGAGCATCCGATCCGCTTCCTCAAATTCTCCCCATTCCAAAAAGATCGACCCGAGGACGGCGTATCCTCCGGCGGCGAGCGGCAACGGATGGCCTTCCCGTTCGGAAGGTTCAACGATGGTCCGCAGAATTTCCCGGCAGATCGACGCCCCGCGCCGGAACTTTCCGGCGTAACACAAATAGGCCGCCTGCACGAAGGCCGCCAGCATCGCAAAATGGAGATTCCCGCCTGCTAGTCCGGCCTCGCGCGCTTCGACGAGGCATTGGATGGCGGTTTGCTGTTCGCTGATGCTGGTTCCCAGGATGTAAAGCAAGATGCTGCGCAATCCCGGGTCGTCGTCCGGGACGCGCTCCAGCGCCCGGCGGGCGGTCCGAATGATTTCTTCCGGAGGATCGCCGCGGCGCCACCAGGCGCGCGTCCGGACGGCGGCGACGTTGCCGGCGAAACGGGATTCGGCTTGCGGATCGGCGCCCCATGGCCGACCCGGATCGCCGATCCTGGATTCCCATGCCCGCTCGGCCTCCCGCGCCCAAAGCTCGGCGGTATCGGCGGAAACCCTGGTCGGGCGCGACGGCGCATACAATTCGGACCAGGCGCGATGGAGACAAAGGAGCGGACTGGAGCGAATAACATCGTCCGGCAATGCCCTCAGCCAGGCGAGGGTGAGGGCGGTCTCGCCGCGATAGATCAGTCCCGGCGCTTGCCGCTCTCCGAGAGCGGCGGAATATTTAAAATCCGAGGAGGCCAGGGCGTGGGACATGGCTTCGGCGATGAAACCCTCTTTTTCGTACCAGGCGCTGGCCCGCAGGTGCAGCCGCGCGATCTCTTGCGGTTCCATAGACTGTCGCAGCCGCTTTTGCAAAAGGTCGGCGAAGAGATGATGATAACGGTACCAATTGCGTTCGTTATCGAGCGGAAAAATAAAAATGTTGGCCCGCTCCAGGTCGCCAAGGATCTCCCGCCCGTTCTCAACGCCAGTGTCCCCCGGGCAGACCGCGTCGCACAACGAGCCGCAGAGGCGTTCCAAGATCGAGGTTTGCAGCAGAAAGGTTTGAACGGGCATCGGCTGGCGATGGAGCACTTCCTCGGTCAGATAATCGCCGATATAGCGGTTGTCCCCGGCTAAGGCGGCGATAAAGCCGTGTCTATCGGGTTCGCCCTTGAGGGAAAGCGCAGCCATCTGCAAACCGACGATCCATCCATCGGTCCGGCTCTCCAGCGCGGCGATGTCTTCGACCGATAGGTCAAGCGCCCCGGCGTTGTTGATTAATTCAGCGGTTTCGGCGGTCGTGAATCGCAAGTCGGAGTAGCGAATCTCGTTCATTTCCACGCGGCCCCTAAGGCGCGGGATCGGGAGCGGCGGATCGGCCCGCGTGATGATGATTAAATGAAGCCGCGAGGGGAAATGGTCGAGCAGATAGTTCAGGCTGCAGTGAATAGCGTCGAAGACAATGAGGTGATAATCATCCAGAACGAGTACGATCGGCTTGGAGACGCCCGCCAGGTCGTTGATCAGCGAAGCCACCAACGGTTCGAGCGGCGGTGGTTCGGGCGATTGCAGCGCCGCCTGAGCGGTCCGGCCGAGCGAGCTATCCACCATCTGAAGCGCGGCGATGACGTATTGCCAGAAACGAAGCGGGTCGTTATCTCCCGAATCGAGCGAAAGCCAGGCGCAGCGGATGCCGGATTGCGCAGAGAGCCACTCGGCAACCAGCGTGGTCTTGCCAAAACCGGCGGGAGCGGAGATCAGGGTTAACTTGCGGTCGATCCCGGAGCTCACGCGCTCAGTCAAACGCGGGCGCGGTACCAGCCCGGGCCGGGCGGCGGGGATGTATAGTTTGGTCGCAAGCAAAGGGGCTACCGTCATAGTGAGCCTGGCGAGCTTTTCCAATCTGGGTCAACCGCGGGGACGGCTGTCGCTGTCTCCATTGCCATAGCCCTTGGAAAAATGTTATGAATGAAAAAAGATTTCTAAATATTCCTATCAGGAAAATACACTTCACGTTTTCTCAACGGCAGCCATTAACAATCCCAACGTCTCCTTGCGCAGCGTCACCTTGCGGAGCCGCCGGATCACTTCAATTATAGCAGTCTCCGCCGGAGCTTCGACGCGCTCGATCTTGCATCTCCCGCAATTACGCGTTCCGCCCGGAATCGGACGGGCGATCACCTCATTTTCTTTGGGTGGGGATGCTTCTCCATTCAAAGTCTCTGGCTGGAGGATTAATGTTAAGGTTGATTTTTCCCGATGATTAGTTTAACCCAAAATGGTATCTATCATTATCTGATCCACTTAACCAACCTATCCTCCCACCGGTTCCTGCGTTGGCCAAATATTCGCGGGTGTTACTATGCATCGATCCGTTGGCTGCTGAAAGGTCTGATAGAATTCGTCAAGGGACATGGATGTTGCTTCTTCAATAGATTTATAACCCTGAAGAACCTCACCTAAGACGGATTGCACGTTATCAGTGAATGTTTTTTTCATCTCCGGAAGGAAATAGATCCATGTAAATATGGGCGTCTGAAAAGCAACCGAGAACCGTCTGATTATTCATCCGCATTCTGGTAGAAAAGTGCAAAAATATACCTTAGTCAGGATGATGCAGAATTAGGCGACTAACCCTGTGGTCGGCGAATGCATCCATGCGCCGCTGCGTGCATCCCATAGCATGATCGTACTAACTGCGCCTCCACTGGCTAGAATCTGACCATCCGGCGAGAAAGCGATCTCGAATTTCGGTCTGCAAATACGAGATGCCCCGTAAAATCACCGGGGAAAACTTCGACTCCCTGAGCCTGCCCCGCGCGTAAGGCGGGGTCGATCACAAGAATAGATTCAATGTTTTTCAGCAATCTGGTAATAGCCATCTTGTCACGCAAGAATAGTGGGCCGTCCGGACCAGAGGATCTATATTCATATTACCTTCCATTTACTACCGTGGCATAAATTTATTGATCTGACCCAAAAATTCACTGGTCGAGGATAGTTTCCCGCACGCCAAATAAATAAGCTTGGTAGCTCATGCTTTATCAAGGATAAGCAAGGATGCCATAGGAAAACCAAAATGTTTGAGATCTTATCAGCCTTATCCAATGATCCGGAAATATTTTTGGCATAATCAAGTGTCCGTATAATAATATTTCGACGCCATAGATGACCCAGTTCCTCTAGATACTTATCGATTCATATGGAAATTCGGCTTTTATTACAAATCTAGTTGGAGTATACTCTAACAATCAATGTACCCGATATCTTGGACGATGGAAGAGGGGTTCATACCGGAAAAGGAAATGGGGGGTAGGATATGTTTATTTTTCCAGGGAACAATAAGAATAAATAAGAAGGAATAGAATCTCAAAGACGTCATGGGATTGTACCTAGGAGAAAAATAATGCCAGGGGACAGTTTTGTTGAAAAACATTTTATAAAAAGTTCTTCGATTCTAAACCTAGAGAATCGCAACCAATGCCATAGGCTCATCGCAATAAATAATAAAGGAAATAATTTCATTTGTATATTTTTTATATTTTTATTATTTTCGGCCTGTGCCCTAGGACCGTCTTTGGCAAATAAAACTTCCACGAGCGACCTAAACCCTTCCTTGCAAGCTTCTCCTCAGGTTCCCACCCTGTCTTCCATTCAAACCTCTATGGCTGGTGCAACCACATCTGTGGCAACCCTTCCCGTAAAAACTATGACTCAACGATACGCGGTAAGTTCTCCCGAAGCCTATCAGGTTAGTCCCGGCGATGCCGATATGATACAAGATAAGGTATATCTGGAGTCCGTCCAGGTACAGATATCTCCAGGTACACTCTATCCGGTATTGGCCATCCTGAAGGGATCTGTGCCAACTGCTTGCCACCTTTTACGGGTTGTATCGATTCCATCGGCTTTACAAGACCAAGTGGTATTCAAAGCGTATTCGCTTATTAAAAAAAACCAGGTATGCATTCAGCAGATAAAGCCATTTACAGTCGCCATTCCTCTTCAGAATCAGATGGGGGTGAAAACTTATCATCTCATCATTAATGGCACGGAATACCTTACCTTCGAGTGGCCAGAATAAAAATTTTCATCCGCGTGGAACAGATGAGGATGGAATTATCGCATCACAAACCGGTCTGGGGGATATCGTCATAAAAAACAATACTGCCCTGCGGAACATGTTGATCGGAATAGTTATTTTACCGGTTCTGCTGGCCACGCCCGTCGCCTACAATAATTCCGCGGTACACGCTTAGGATGATAGTTCAACGACCAGTCTCGAATCCATTCAACCACCAACCGAAGAACCAGTTTCCACACCTACTTTGGAACCTACGGATACGGAAGAACCCTATCCTGGCTTTTTGTCTCATTCGAAAATTTTTTTAGTCAAAAGTACGGATTTTTCTTACCGATGATTTGTTATGCTGGGATCGTTCTTTTTAGAAGGAAACCCGCCTCTTCTTCGAATTCCTATGGTTTTACTCCCAATTCACAATAGAACCATTTTTTCTAAATGAGCAAAGTTGCGGGGATAGGTACATGTAGTTAATAAAGACTACTTTGCTCATTTAGGTCTGATTTCAATAATTACTCACCCCATTCGGTGACATCCCACACAATCCTGGAGGGAAGACACCGATTCCTGACAACATCCAAAAAATGCGCTTTCCTCATCTGCATTTCCTCAGGTTGAACTTAGCGGCTTTTTTAGTCCGTATTAATGGTATTGAAGATCGGCGCCGAATAATAATACAATTCAAAGGGCGAGGGACCAAATTTAAGTAAATAATAGGTTAGAATGGGCAAAGTGGCCAGGATAAACTTGAATTAAAAAAACCAAAACCCATCCATCTGCGTGGAATAGTTGAGGATGGATTTGTCGCATCATAAACCGGTCTGGAGGATATCGTGATGAAAAACAATAATGCTCTGCGGAACATGCTGATCGGGATTGTTATCTTGGCGGTTCTGCTGGCCGCGCCTATCCCCAGCAATGGTGCGGTGGTACACGCCCAGGAAGATAGTGCCACGCCCAGCCTGGAAGCCACCCTACCACCGACTGAAGAACCCACCTCCATACCGACTTTGGTGCCCACGGATTCGGCTACGGAGGAACCGACCTTAACCTCCACTCCCACGGCCACGGAAGAATCCACCTCCACGGAGACGCCCACCGGCGCAACCACGCCGACGGAGACCCCGACCGTCACCCCAACCGGCTCCCCAACCTCGACCTCAACGATGGGTCCGACCAGCCGTCCGTTTGATCTGAGCGATATTAATAATCATTACATTGTGGTCTATAAGGATAATGTCAATTTCACAGCCAAGGTCAGTCGATGGAACACGGCGATTACGGCGATGGGCGGAAAGATGATGTTTACCTTCTCCAAAGTCCTCCACGGCTTTGCCGCCGCCATTCCCCCCGAAGCGCTGGACCAGATTAAACAAGATCCGGATGTGGATTATATCGAACCGGATCAGATCATTACCCTGGATAACATTGAACTGCCGTCCCTGACCTATACCGACACGCAGAGTTCCCCGGATTGGGGCTTGGATCGGATTGACCAGCAACTCCTGCCCTTGGACAACCTGTATCACTATGACTATACCGGCAACTGGGTTAATGTATATGTGGTGGATACCGGGATCCGCACCAGCCATACCGAATTTGGCGGACGCGCCAGCATGGATTTCGATGCGGTCGGAGACGGGTATGGGACGGATTGCAACGGTCACGGCACCCACGTATCCGGAACGATCGGCGGCGCAACCTATGGGGTGGCGAAAAACACCCGCCTGCATGGAATCCGGGTGCTGAATTGCGAGGGTTCCGGCACAACCTCGACGATCATTGCAGGTATTGAGTGGGTGACCACCCACCACGCCGACCCGGCTGTGGTCAACATGAGCCTGGGCGGGAATGGCACGGATACCGCCATGGAGACCGCTATTAATAACTCCATTTCGGCTGGAATCACCTACGTGGTCGCTGCCGGAAATAGCGCAGACAATGCCTGCAATTACTTTCCCGCCCGTATCCCGGCGGCCATCACCGTCGCCGCGACAGACGATACGGATACCATGGCGTATTTTTCGAATTACGGTTCCTGCGTGGATATCTTCGCTCCGGGGGTGGACATTCTATCCGCATATGGTACCGGTGATTCGGACACCGCCGTATTGAGCGGAACGTCGATGGCGGCGCCGCATGTCACCGGCGCGGTGGCGCTTTACCTGCAAGAATATCCCAGCGCAACGCCGGCCCAGGTGGCGAGTGCGCTGATTAATAACTCGACAAAAAATGTGGTTATTTACCCCAACGGTTCTCCCAACCGCATGTTGTATACCTACAATATCCCGGTAGCACCGGCATTAAGTGCCCCGGCGGCGGGATACCAGACCACCAACACGACGCCGACGCTGACTTGGAATACGGTCCCCGACGGCCTCACGTATGAACTGCAGTATTCGACCTCGTCGTCGTTCGCAAGCGGGAACGTAAACGTGCCCGGTCTGGGGACCAGCTACACGTTTGGATCGCCGCTGGCCGACGGCCATTACTACTGGCGCGTGCGCGCGGTCAACGTCAATGCCGCGGCGGGTGCTTGGAGCGCAAGCCGTGATTTCACCGTCGATACAACCGGCCCGGCGGCCCCCACGCTGAGCTCGCCGGCGGATGCGGCCACGCTGCGCGGGACGACGGCCTTCTCGTGGACCGCCCCGGCGACGGCCGCGGGCTACGAGTTTGTATACGACAACGACGCCGACTTCAGCAGCCCGTTGATCGACAACAGCGCCCTGACGGCGACGAGCTTCACCGTGACGAACCCGGGGCGGGGCAGCTACTACTGGCGTGTGCGGGCCAGGGATGCGCTCGGGAACTGGGGCGCCTGGAGCGCGGCGCGGACCTTTACAGTGAAAGCCCCGATCCCGGCGACGCCGACATTATCGAGCCCGGCGGCGGGATACCAGACGACGAACACCACGCCGGCGCTGAGCTGGACCACCGCCTTGAATGGCGACACCTACGAACTGCAGTACTCGACCTCGTCGTCGTTCGCGAGCGGGAACGTGAACGTGCCCGGTCTGGGCACCAGCTACACGTTCGGATCGCCGCTGGCCGACGGCCATTACTACTGGCGTGTGCGCGCGGTCAACCTGGACAGCGAGCCGGGATCGTGGAGCGCAAGCCGGGACTTCACCGTCGACACGACCGGCCCGGCCGCCCCCACGCTGAGCGCGCCGGCGGATGCGGCCACGCTTATCGGAACGACGGCCTTCTCGTGGACCGCGCCGGCGACGGCCGCGGGCTATGAGTTTGTATACGACAACGACGCCGACTTCGGCAGTCCGGTGGCTGACAACAGCGCCCTGACGGCGACGAGCTTCACCGTGACGAACCCGGCGCTGGGCAGCTATTACTGGCGCGTGCGCGCCAAGGATGCGCTCGGGAACTGGGGCGCCTGGAGCGCAGCGCGGACCTTTACGGTGACTGCGCCGATTCCGGCCGCGCCCGCGCTATCGAGCCCGGCGGCGGGATTCCAGACGACCAACACAATGCCAACCCTCAACTGGAATACCGTTCCTTATGGCGATACGTACGAACTGCAGTATTCAACCTCGTCGTCGTTCGCAAGCGGGAACGTAAACGTGCCCGGTCTGGGGACCAGCTACACGTTTGGATCGCCGCTGGCCGACGGCCATTACTACTGGCGCGTGCGCGCGGTCAACGTCAATGCCGCGGCGGGTGCTTGGAGCGCAAGCCGTGATTTCACCGTCGATACAACCGGCCCGGCGGCCCCCACGCTGAGCTCGCCGGCGGATGCGGCCACGCTGCGCGGGACGACGGCCTTCTCGTGGACCGCCCCGGCGACGGCCGCGGGCTACGAGTTTGTATACGACAACGACGCCGACTTCAGCAGCCCGTTGATCGACAACAGCGCCCTGACGGCGACGAGCTTCACCGTGACGAACCCGGGGCGGGGCAGCTACTACTGGCGTGTGCGGGCCAGGGATGCGCTCGGGAACTGGGGCGCCTGGAGCGCGGCGCGGACCTTTACAGTGAAAGCCCCGATCCCGGCGACGCCGACATTATCGAGCCCGGCGGCGGGATACCAGACGACGAACACCACGCCGGCGCTGAGCTGGACCACCGCCTTGAATGGCGACACCTACGAACTGCAGTACTCGACCTCGTCGTCGTTCGCGAGCGGGAACGTGAACGTGCCCGGTCTGGGCACCAGCTACACGTTCGGATCGCCGCTGGCCGACGGCCATTACTACTGGCGTGTGCGCGCGGTCAACCTGGACAGCGAGCCGGGATCGTGGAGCGCAAGCCGGGACTTCACCGTCGACACGACCGGCCCGGCCGCCCCCACGCTGAGCGCGCCGGCGGATGCGGCCACGCTTATCGGAACGACGGCCTTCTCGTGGACCGCGCCGGCGACGGCCGCGGGCTATGAGTTTGTATACGACAACGACGCCGACTTCGGCAGTCCGGTGGCTGACAACAGCGCCCTGACGGCGACGAGCTTCACCGTGACGAACCCGGCGCTGGGCAGCTATTACTGGCGCGTGCGCGCCAAGGATGCGCTCGGGAACTGGGGCGCCTGGAGCGCAGCGCGGACCTTTACGGTGACTGCGCCAATTCCGGCCGCGCCCGCGCTATCGAGCCCGGCGGCGGGATTCCAGACGACCAACACAATGCCAACCCTCAACTGGAATACCGTTCCTTATGGCGATACGTACGAACTGCAGTATTCAACCTCGTCGTCGTTCGCAAGCGGGAACGTAAACGTGCCCGGTCTGGGGACCAGCTACACGTTTGGATCGCCGCTGGCCGACGGCCATTACTACTGGCGCGTGCGCGCGGTCAACGTCAATGCCGCGGCGGGTGCTTGGAGCGCAAGCCGTGATTTCACCGTCGATACAACCGGCCCGGCGGCCCCCACGCTGAGCTCGCCGGCGGATGCGGCCACGCTGCGCGGGACGACGGCCTTCTCGTGGACCGCCCCGGCGACGGCCGCGGGCTACGAGTTTGTATACGACAACGACGCCGACTTCAGCAGCCCGTTGATCGACAACAGCGCCCTGACGGCGACGAGCTTCACCGTGACGAACCCGGGGCGGGGCAGCTACTACTGGCGTGTGCGGGCCAGGGATGCGCTCGGGAACTGGGGCGCCTGGAGCGCGGCGCGGACCTTTACAGTGAAAGCCCCGATCCCGGCGACGCCGACATTATCGAGCCCGGCGGCGGGATACCAGACGACGAACACCACGCCGGCGCTGAGCTGGACCACCGCCTTGAATGGCGACACCTACGAACTGCAGTACTCGACCTCGTCGTCGTTCGCGAGCGGGAACGTGAACGTGCCCGGTCTGGGCACCAGCTACACGTTCGGATCGCCGCTGGCCGACGGCCATTACTACTGGCGTGTGCGCGCGGTCAACCTGGACAGCGAGCCGGGATCGTGGAGCTCAAGCCGGGACTTCACCGTCGACACGACCGGCCCGGCCGCCCCGGCGCTGAGCGCGCCGGCGGTGGACGCCACGGTGGTGGGTACGCCGTCCTTCACCTGGACCGCGCCGGCGACGGCCACGGGCTATGAGTGGCAAGCTAACCCGACCAACGATTTCAGTGCGCCAGCCTATACCTCGCCGGTCCTTACCGCTACCAGTTACACACCGGCCACACTCCCGCAGGGAGACCTCTACTGGGAGGTGCGTGCCAAGGATGCGCTCGGGAACTGGGGCCCGTGGAGCAGCGCCCGCCATGTGTACGTTCAGGCGGCGGTGCCGGCCGCGCCCGCGCTATCGAGCCCGGCGGCGGGATTCCAGACGACGAACACGATGCCGACCCTGAATTGGAATACAGTTCCTTATGGCAACACATACGAACTGCAGTACTCAACCTCGTCGTCGTTCGCGAGCGGGAACGTGAACGTGCCCGGCCTGGGCACCAGCTACACGTTTGGATCGCCGCTGGCCGACGGCCATTACTACTGGCGGGTGCGCGCGGTCAACGTCAATGCCGCGGCGGGTGCCTGGAGCGCAAGCCGTGATTTCACCGTCGATACGGCCGGCCCGGTGGCCCCGGCGTTGAGCTCGCCGGCGGATGCGGCCACGCTGCGCGGGACGACGGCCTTCTCGTGGACCGCCCCGGCGACGGCCGCGGGCTACGAGTTTGTATACGACAACGACGCCGACTTCAGCAGCCCGGTGATCGACAACAGCGCCCTGACGGCGACGAGCTTCACGGTGACGAACCCGGCGCGGGGCAGCTACTACTGGCGCGTGCGCGCCAAGGATGCGCTCGGGAACTGGGGCGCCTGGAGCGCGGCGCGGACGTTTGTGATTAATGCGCCGATACCCGCGACGCCCGGACTGTCGAGCCCGGCGGCGGGATTCCAGACGACGAACGCCACGCCAACCCTGACTTGGACGACCGCCTTTAACGGCAATACATACGAACTGCAGTACTCGACCTCGTCGTCGTTCGCGAGCTATGTGAACGTGAACGGCTTGGGCACCAACTACACGTTCGGATCGCCGCTCTCGGACGGCCACTACTACTGGCGGGTGCGCGCGGCCAACCTGGACAGCGAGTCGGGACCGTGGAGCGCAATCCGGGACTTTACCGTCGACACGACCGGCCCGGCCGCCCCGGCGCTGAGCGCGCCGGCGGATGCGGCCACGCTGCGCGGAACGACGGCCTTCTCCTGGACCGCCCCGGCGACGGCCGCGGGCTACGAGTTTGTATACGACAACGACGCCGACTTCGGCAGCCCGTTGGTCGACAACAGCGCCCTGACGGCGACGAGCTTCACCGTGACGAACCCGGCGCGGGGCAGCTACTACTGGCGCGTGCGCGCCAAGGATGCGCTCGGGAACTGGGGCCCGTGGAGCGCGCCGCGGACGTTTACGGTGAAAGCGCTGATCCCGGCGACGCCTGTTTTGAATGCTCCCGCCACGGGTTCCATGACCGAATCAGACGTGTTGCAGGTATTCTGGCTCACCACCGCCAATGCCAGCACCTATGAGATTCAGCTTTCCACCTCATCCGCTTTTAGCACGCTTGGCGATCACGGAACCTCCGGCACCCTGAATTACACAACCTCGACCCTGGCCTTTGGCAATTGGTACTGGCGCGTGCGCGGCGTGAACCTGGATGGCGAACCCGGATCCTGGAGTGCCAGCCGCTACTTCACGATCTACCCCAGCTTCAACGAGGAATTCAACGGCGACTTGAGTAATTGGCTTCCAAGCAGCCTTACTTATTGGCAGATTAATTCCGGTGTATTGAACCTCCTTGGCGATGGTGGATGTGGCGGTGTTGATAATTGTTATGCTGATTATTCTAATGTTTATAATGGTGCTATCACTGATTTCACCGATTTTACCTTCCGCGCAAGAATGAAACGCGACCTTCATGAAGATACCGCTTTTAACATTTGTACTTGGGGTTATCCAGAATATCTATGCTATATTGCACCTGATCAGGGAATATTTGTTCGCGCAACGGTTGATTCGTATGGATGGCCAATAAATGGTTATTATTTCGCGAGTTACACTGAGATTATTTATGATTCATATTATGGTTATTATTATGAGGAACTAGGTTATAATATTTATAAAATAACCAATGGTTACTGGACATGGTTAGGACCTTCGAGTCTCAATGGGGACATTTTCGGGAATTACAATTTCGATAATTTATATAACGTTGATCGGGTTACGGCTATTGGAAATAAACTGTATTTCTATATCAATAATACACTGGTATATACCTTGACGGATAGTTCATATACGCATGGCAAAGTTGGCATCCTGGCGGGCAGTGAATTTGGCAATTACGGAGATCAAACGCTTTATATTGATTATGCCAGATTGGGTATGCCGGTTACTTCGCCGATTTCCGGCGAGTCCGCGGATCCAAGTTTGAAGACTATCAAGTTCTCGGATTTGCCAAGCGCGGTGCAGAAGAACTTTATTGCAATTCAAAATAAGGTTATTTCGAGCCGGAAATAGTCTTTCGGGAAGATGGAATCCCCGGGTTTTCTGCTGACCTAAAAACACCTTCGCCCCCCACGCTTTACAACCCCGGGGGGCGAAGGTGCATTTTTATAATTCGCGGCCAAACAATTTCCTCCTGCTTTTTATGAAAATAAACGTGCCGTAGCTGATCCTGCGCGCGCTGGCTCAGCAAGCCGGAAAGGATATCGCCGGCGCCTTAACCTCCCTGGAGCGCGCCCTGGCGCTGGCCGAACCGAGCGGTTATTTGCGCCTGTTTGCGAACGAAGGCCGGCCCATGCAATCATTGATCGATAATTACCGGTCGCGGTTTGGAAGCGCCCAACCGCAATGGTAAGACTACGTCAAAAAGTTATTGGCGGCCTTTGCCCGGCCCGTCTCGCTCCTTCCCTCCAACCTCGGCCGTCCGCAATCGGAAACCACGCTCGAGCCGCTCTCCGCGCGCGAACTGGAAGTGGTGCGCCTGCTGGCCACCGGAGCCACCAACGCGCAAATTGCGCGGACGCTGGTGATCACCATCAATACGACAAAAAAACATCTCACCAATATTTTCTGGAAAATGGGGGTGTCCAATCGGACTCAGGCGGCGACGCGCGCACGCGAGCTCGGCTGGCTGGCATAACCGCTTCCCGAAGAACAGCCTCTTCGCGCTCCCTCCAGCGCATTTCCCTCCCCAAATGAATGACTGCGCGGCAAGCCGCGCGGTCATTCATTACTCATTTGTAGTAATTTTCCCCGAATGCCGAAAGACGCCGTGTTCGAATCCGTTTCGAGAGGCGAGCGGGAAACTAAGCAGCTGAATAGGCAATATCTCGGCGACGGGTACTCCGATTCCTTCCCCGGCCGGGCAATGGATGCAGGGGAGGCCGGACGGTTCTTTGGCGGTAACGAGAAATACGCGCGCTCCGTATCCCTGTAAATCTTTTGCCAATTTTCGGTTGAGGTGCGCCGTCCGTTCCTCGCCTTCGAATACCAGCACCGTGAGCGAGGGATCCGCGAGTTCCAGAGGGCCGTGACGGAATTGCGCGGCGCTTAATCCCTGGGCCGCCACCTTGGCCGCTTCCTTGAGAATCAAGCCGGCCGTTTCCGCCGAAGCCAGGGAGATCCCGCGGCCGACGATGATCAGCCTGCTCCCATCGGTTATCTGGCCCTCCAGCCGGCGCGTATGCGCTTCCCAATCCTGCAGGTACGCTTCCGCCGCGGCGACCGCCGCATCCGCCTGCTTCCGCGCGGCAGTCAGGTCTCCGCCTGCGAAACTCAACGCCGCTAAAAAGTTGACCATCAGCGTATTGACATACGTCTTGGTGGCCACCGTATGTTCCTGCCCCGCCTGCATGGATATGTAAGCGTGCGCTTTTTGCGCCGCCGGGCTGGTTGGGTCGTTGGTGGTGGCCAGCACAAACGCCGCCTTTGGCGCGCTTTCCAGGAGCGCCACAATCTCCGCGCTGCGGCCGGATTGAGATACCACCCACAGGAGTGTCTTGGGCGTGATCAACCGGCCGACCGAATGCAGCAGTTCCCCGGATTCGAGACACCACGCCGCCACGCCGTGCTCGGCGAGGGATTGCCAGGCCGGATAGCTGGCAAATAGCGACGTGCCCATCCCGGTGAGGATCACACGGTCGATGCTTCCATCGCTCAGGCGGCGCGCCGCATCCCGCAGCGGCGCCGGATCGAATCCATCCAGCGCGGCTCGTAGAGCGGAAGGCTGGGCAAGAATATCGGCAAGATAGGTATTCAAACAATTCTTTCGGCCGGCGGAAGCGCCTGGATGGCCGTCAACGCCGCGCCGCACACTCCGGCGTTATCTCCCAGCTTTGCAGGCACGATGCAAACGTCGCGCGAAGGCATTAATACGCTATGCCGCTCAAGAATTTCGCGCACCATCGGTCGCAGCAGATCGTACGAACTCATGACGCTTCCGCCCAGCACGATGACTTCCGGCGCGAGGAAGGCGATGATATTGACCAGCCCCAATCCGAGATACCGGCCCGCCTGTTGCGCAACCTCCAGCGCGGCTGGATCGCCGCGGCGGGCGGCTTCCATGGCGATGCCGGCGTTCACGCTCTCGATAGCCCCGCCCGCCATTTCCCACATCAATGAATTTTTTCTCTGGGCGGCTTTTTCCCGGGCAAGCTTTCCGAGGGCCGGGCCGGAGATCAGCAACTCCATGCAACCCCGCGCGCCGCAATAACACTCCGGTCCGCCCGGATCCAGCACCTGGTGCCCGGCTTCGCAATGCAAACCAGCCCAACCGCGATAGATGGATCCATCCAAAATAAGCGCCGTCCCGACGCCGGTCCCCACCACAAGCGCGCCCAGGCGGTGCACACCCTTCCCGGCGCCCTGCCAATATTCTCCCAGCGCGGCGGCATCGGCGTCGTTTTCCAACGCCACGGGAACGTGAAAATGCGCGGAGAGAGGCGAGACAATTTCAACGTCCTTCCAGGACGGCAACGTCCATGGATTTTGGATGATGCCGCGCGCCCGATCCAGCGGACCCGTGGAGCCGATGCCGATGCCGCGCAACGCCGTCGGCCCGGCGGAATTCAGAACCTCTTCGACAAGGTTGCGAACATTCTCCAGCCCCACGATCGGCCCGCGGGCAGCTTCTATCAGGGTTTGGCTGCGCGTCAGCAGAGTCCCGTCCATGGAAAATACGGCGGCCCGGACGTTGGTACCGCCCAAATCCATGCCGATCACAACATTCCTGGTTTGGGCCATGCCATTTCCTTTTCCCGAAATCCATTTCCAATTCTGCGACGGAGATTCGTAACAAGAGTTCTGGGAACGATTATGCCCCGCTTTTTCCACGCCAAACCCCGGATCCCCGTCCTTTTCCCACTGGGAAGAGGTTCGGAATCCTGGCTGTGAAATTCCCAAAGCGGTGCGCAGCCCCGCGCTATGGCAATGCTTTCTGCAGCGCCTCGAGTTCCGGCTCGCCCTCTCCCAGCGGCAGCGTGACCTTGCCGCGGCGCGTCGCCGATCGGCACGCCGCCATCATCACCTCGAAACCGCGAAACGCCTTCTCTCCGTTGCACGGATGCAACTTCTGCGGATCATCCAACCACTCGGCAATGTCCTGGATGTACGGCGGCATGTCGTGCTCGTAGTCCATGCCGCCCGTTCCGGATTGCATGCCATCCTTCGTCACCGCCCGCCAACCGCCGCCCGCGCCCCCGCCGCCGGTCAATACTTCCGCGAAGCCTTCCGTCCCCTGCGCCCCCACGCGGCATTTCCGCCACCACGCTTCCACTTCCGGCACATCCGGCGCGCCCGCTCCGCATTCGATGATCCCGCGCACTCCGTTGGCGTACTGCACCAGGGCGGCAATATAATCCGGCGAGCTGTGCACGTCCGCAAACTTTTCTTTCCCGTCCGCTTGTCCCATCACCCACTCCGCTTCCGCATCCCCGTTGTACCATCCCGCGTATTCGATCAGATGGGTCATCATATGCAGCATCCAGCCCGTGGCATGCCCGTAGACCGTATGCACCCGCCCGATCGCGCCGCTGGCGATGATCTCCTTAACCTTCCGATAGTGATCGCCATAGCGGTGTTGGTGGCTTACCACCGACTTTATTCCGGTCTTCCGGAGCAAATCGCGTATCTCCAGCGCCTCGTTCATCGACATGGCCATAGGCTTCTCGAACGCGATCAGCTTCACTCCCGCTTCCACCCCAGCCCGGATCAGCGGCAGGCGCACTTGCGGCAGCGTGCAGAAGATGAACACGTCCGGCCTAACGTCCGCCAGCAACGCGGCGGCATCCGGATCGGTATGTTCCACTCCATACTTCTGCCTGGCCGCATCCAACCGAGCCGCATCGATATCGCACAGACCCGTCAGCCGGAAGCGCGGGTTCGCAGCGACCGCGGCGACGTGATGCATCCCGCGCTTTCCCAGCCCCGCCACCGCCACCGTGTACGTTCGTTTTTCCTGGCTCATCGTATCCTCACCCCCCTTTGTGCTTCGGCCAATCGCACGCTGTCCGAACGACGTACTGCACTTCCTCGTCCGTCAGTTCCGGGAACATCGGCAGCGAGATGCACGAGGCGGCGCTCTTCTCCGCGTTGGTCAGCGGCGCGACAATGCGCGCAGCCTTGCCCCACGGGAAGCCTTCCTGCCTGTGGATCGCGATCGAGTAGTGCGTCTTCGCGTCGATCCCGTTCTTGTTCAGATAGTCGAGCATTGGGTTGCGGTCGGCCGGATCCTTCGTCTCCACCTCGTACAAGTGGTATACATGCCTGTACCCCGGCCGGGCGCGGGGCAAATCCAGAAAGTCGCAGCCCTTCAACCCGGTGTCATATTGCTTCGCGATGGCAATCCGGCGGTCGCTCCACGCCCCGATATGCTTCAGCTTGGCGCTCAGAATGCCGGCGTGCAAATCGTCCAGCCGGCTGTTGAACCCCATGCTGTGCACGTCCCGCTTGCCCGATCCGTGGTTCCGCAGCTTGCGAACCTTGTCGTTGATATAGGCGTGATTTGTCCAGATCGCTCCGCCGTCGCCGAAGGTCCCTAGATTTTTCTGGATGATGAAGCTGATGCAGACCGCGTCCGACAGTTCGCCGATCCGGAAATCATCCCCGCGCGCGTCGATCCCCTGGGCGTTGTCCTCCACCACGAGCAATCCAAACTCGTCGGCGATTTTCCGGATCTCGCGCATCGGCGCGCACTGACCATAGAGATGCACCGGCACGATCGCTTTGGTGCGCCGCGTGATCGCCTTTCGGATCGCCGCCGGATCGATGCAGCGCGTCTCCTTATCGCAATCCACCAGGACCGCCGTGCAGCCCGCGATCCAGATCGCTTCCGCGGTGGCGAAGAACGTGTTGGCGTTGGTGATTACCTCGTCGCCATCGCCCAGTCCCAGCGCCATAAACGTCAGCCAGAGCGCATCCGTCCCGTTGCCCACGCCGATGGCGTATTTTGCTCCGGCGTAGGCCGCCAGCTCCTCTTCGAACTTCTTCAGCATCGGACCTTGCACGTACTGCCCGCTGAGAATCACCTCCTGCATCTTGGCGTCGATCTCGCTTTTTATGTTTTGGTATTGCCGCACGTGTCCGTAAAAAGGTACGTTCATGGTAGTCGCTCCTTCCTTTGAGATTTTTTGCATCACGATAGTCTACGCAATCGCAGGCCGCGATGGAGGCCGTTGGAATCCGAAGATAAGGGCTGTCGGCGGAGCCGCCCCGTCCCTGCGCCGGAAGTTATGTCGCCCGATATCATGTCGCTGATTTTTATTTTTTCCCTCCCGACGAATTCTGCGCACCGCCGCTTCACCGGTGGAATTCATGCCGGAGATGCACCCGTTCCACGCCGGAAGACCGGCTACGAGAGTTTGGTGACCGTGTAGAAATCGGACGAATTGTGTAAAACATGGGTGACGGCACCCATCACAACCGCCTTCGATCCCAAACTAGACGAGACGATTCGCGGACAATTGGGAATTGTTCCATCGATCCTTTGAATCACAGGTTGCAGCACCCAATCCGCCGCACGAATAAGATCCCCGCCCAGGATAATGAGTTCCGGGTCGAAGAAAGAAATCACGCCGGCAACGCCTATAGCCAGGTAATCGAGAGTTTCCTCCAGGATGGGTTTTGCCCAACTCTCGCCCTTGCTGGCGGCGTTGAAAAAATCCTCTAAGGTCAACTCTTCCAGAGCGGCTGCGGGACGGGATCCTTCCAGCGCAATTCTCGCCCGCGCGATGATTCCTATACCGGAGGCCATGCTTTCCAGCGCGCCATAACCACCATCGCGCTTGCCAAGGAATGCGCGCCCGGGCATCAGGTATCCCACTTCTCCGGACGCCTCATGCGCTCCCCGGTACAGGGTTCCATTGACAATGATTCCCGCGCCGATACCGATCCCGATCACCAGCAGAACAAGATTGGGAATATGCTGACCGGCGCCATACCAAAACTCGCCCAGCGCGGCGAGGTTGGCATCGTTATCCACCATGATGGGAAGATGGAACCGGGCGGCCAGCTTTTCCCGCAGCGGGTAGTCGCGCCAGTTGAGGCTGCCGGATTCAACGACGATCCCTTCTTTGTGGAGGGTCACGCCGGCCGCACCCACCCCCACCCCCCATACCTTCTTCCCCGCGAGCTTCGGGCTGGCAAGGAGCCTTTCAATTAATTCCGTGAGAAAAATGAAATTCTCCTCCCCTTCGCGGCTTCGATGCCCGAAGTCCACTTCTTCCAGGATGTTGCCGCCAAAATCGGCAATCGCGCCAAACATATGCGTGCCGCTCAAATCGATTCCAATGACCACATTCTTTTCCGAATTGAATTCCAATAAAGTCCGGCGCCGTCCTCCGCTCCACTGTGTGTCGGAGTGGGGTTGAACCAAACCCTCCTTGAGCAGCTCGTCCACTATCCGCATGACTGTGGGCAAGCTGACGTTAAGCCGCCTGGCAATCAACGTCCGCGAGATGGGGCTTTCGCGGCGCAAAAGATCTAATACAGCCGTGCGGTTGATGCTGCGCATTTCTGTCGCGGTTATCGTGAGTGATTCAGCCATGTGCTCCTATCAAGAAAAATGGTTATTTACATCGTGTAATTATTACTTACAGTTTGTAAGTTTATTGTTATTTTTTGTTTTGTCAATATCAAATTTATGGATTTATTTGGAGTATTAAGCTCAAGAAATTCTTACTAGCAAGGGAAAGGCGGATATTTTCCCGAGAGATAGGTCGCCTAGCGACGTTTCTTCATTTAATGACCGATGTTCAACTCCTATTATCGTTCAGCCTTTCCCGGCGCCAGCTCGGCGCGCCATTACTCCAAGGCGTAAGCGTAGTCGTCCAAGACCTCGTCGATATGGTCAAGCAGGATGGCTCTTGGCGTATTTTCCAGAATTCCCTCGCGGATCCGCCTAAACTGCGCCGGGGCATACTGGCTGACCAGGCCCGCCGGAAGCGTGCGACCGGACAGGTTGGAAATCAATTTCTGGAAAGCCGCCAGTACCTGGGGATCGGACCAGTAGTAACGCACTCGATCGCTGCGGCTATACTTGCGCGCCAGGACCAACTCGACCGGGCTGCCGTGGTAGTGCTTTTGCCAGTGCTGCGGCGCGCGAACCATGACCTCTTCTAGCGTCTCGACCAGCAACGAGCGCTCCGCCGGAGGGAAAAGTTCGTTTTCGATCATAGCCAGGGCAAAGCTCGCCTCGCGGAAGGCGTAGGTCAACGCAGGGCCGACCTTGAGGATGGCAAAATGGTCGCGCACAAGATTGCGCAGAGCCGCTCGGGTTTGATAGTCGGTGGAGTGGGCTTCGTAGACCAAGCCGGGTTGGTTTTCGATGAAACGAGCCAGGCCGGCGGCGGCTTCCGGCTCGTAGGCACGGACAAAATCGTCCCCGAACTCGACTCCCGGCTGAACCACGACCGCCAGCACCCGCTCCCAGGCCGCCCGCAATCCTTTTCGAAAAAACGTCTCCCGGGTAAGCTCCAGGCTGTAGCGCAGGTCTTCCACCCGCGTCACCGGGCAAGGAACGGCGCCCTCTGCCCTTTCGGCCCGGGCCAGCACTCCGCCGGGAATGGGTACATCCGTGCCGACGACGTAGCGTGGGAGGCGTGTGGTCCCGGTCTCGGCCTGGGCTTGCTCAGCGGCTTCCGCCAACGCAGCCAGACGCTCGGCGGAGACCCGGGGGTCAAGTTCGCGGGCCGGGTTGTCGTCCCCGAGCAGCATGCTGGCGTCCAGGTGCAGTTTGACATATCCCGCCGCCGCACACTCCCGGATGAGCTGCATCGCCTTAGCCATTGCGGTCTCGGCGGGTTCTTCCTGCCAGACCGATGGGCCGAGGTGGTCGCCCCCCAGTAAAACCCGTTCCTGCGGCAGGCCGATCTTCCGTGCGATGGCACCCACATAGGCGGCGAAGTCCGCCGGGCGCATGCCGGTGTAACCCCCAAACTGGTTGACTTGGTTGCAGGTAGACTCGACTAGCAGGGGCGTTCCGGTCCGGGCGGCGCGCCGCACGGCCGCTTCCAAAACGAAAGGATGGCTGGTGCAGATCGAGGTGATGCCTCGCGCCTGGCCCGCCTTCTGCAAATGAACAATTTCATCCAGGAGTTCCGCCGGCATAACGGCATGCCTCGTCCACCGATGGTTGAGCCGCCGTTCCTCCGGCGGCCCTCGTTGAGAGCGACCCACAAGCCACTCCCAATTCAAGCGCTTCCTTCAGGCTCCAGCCCTTCAACCAACCATACAAGAACCCGGCATCGAACGAATCGCCCGCGCCAACGGTGTCAACCACGGCCATCGTCGGCGCCGGAACCCGGGCGTGCTGTCCCGCTTGAACGGCGATCGCCCCCTTCTCTCCCAGTTTGATTGCCACCGTGCGGCAGATCCGGCCCAGGCCATCCAGAGCGGTCTCGACGCCTGCCCCGGCGCTGAGGGCTTGGGCTTCAGCGGCGTTGGGCAGGAAGACGTCGACCAATGGGAGCAATGCGTCGAAGCCGTTCCATGCCCCGGATGGATCCCAGTTGGGGTCGAGCGAGGTCGTCAGGCTGAGGGCATGAGCTCGCGCAAATAATTCCGGCACTCTGGGCTGTAGTGCGGTCTGCAGGAAATAGCTGGCCACGTGCAGATGACAAACCTGCCTTAAAAGGCTGTCCGGGATTTGCTCGGCACGCAAGGCGGCGATGCAGCCCGGATGGGTCAGAATGGCGCGGTCGCTGCCACGGGCGAGAATCACGCTCAAGCCGGTCTGCAGTTTTGGATCGACGATGATATGGGAAATGTCGATTCCGCGTTTCGTCATTTCAGCGAGGATGAACCGACCGAAGAAGTCGTCGCCGCATACCCCGCTGAAGGCGACCTTCAGCCCCAGGCGAGCCGCCCCGCAAGCGAAGATGACGGACGAAGAGCCCACCACCATGTCGGCTGAAGCGACGAGCTTTTCGGCCTGGCCGAAGGCGGGTTCGACATCGCCAGCCAGAATCAGGTCCGGATTGATTTCACCGGCGACAAGCAGGTCAAACGGTTTGGGAGCCATCATTCACCGCGGGAACGTTGGAACAGCGGAGTTAATACGTTTTGTACCACTCCGATTGAATTACGGGCGGCGCGTAAAAATCCGTCCATGGTTTTCCCAGCTCGACGCACAGCGCGGCCAGGCGCTCCAGACGAGGGCGGGCGACGTCCTTCAGGAAGCCCGCCCGCTTGGCGCCGCGCAACTCCACGGCTTCCTGCCAGACGGCGCGCCCGACGGCGATGCCCGAGGCACCCGCGCGACAGGCAATCGCCACTTGGCGAAGGTAGATCTCATAGTTAATCGCCGCCGAGAGCAGGATCCAGGGGGCGCGGCTGGCGGAAGATATTTCGGCGCAAGCCTTCGCCCATTCGGATTCGTCCGGGACGGCCACGGGGTCGAGTGGGAACTCGGCCTTGAGCACGTCCACTCCCGGGAAAGTCAACCGGCGGGCGGTCTCGACGACCACCTCGTGTTTTTCAGAGGAGCTCAGCTTTCGGTCCGGTTGCAAAGAATAGGAAAGCGGTTCCAGCATCAGGCCGAGGTCGTGGCGTTGACACTCCCGTGCCACTTGGCCGACGAAGGTTTCGATCTCGCCGGCCGTGGGCGCCTCCGGGTGGAAGTAAATCAGCAGCTTCACCATGTCGGTACCCATCCGCCGGGCTTTTTCTATGCTCCACCCGGCAAGCAGCTGGCTGCCACGGGCGGCCGGGTCGCCGGTGTAACCGGTCAATTCAAGCGCCACGACCAACCCGGTATTGTGCGGGAGAATCCCGGCGGCGATCGCCTGGGCGGCGCTGTATTCCGGGTCGAGCAGGACGGCGGTAGCCAGGTCCGCCAAGGCACCAGCCACTTCGAGTTTGAAGCCGGTCAATTCGGCGTCGCTGACCGCCGACGGGTCGGACGGATTAAGGGCACGGCGCATGTTCTGGCGATGGTCAAGGGCCAGGCAGGTGAAGGTTCCGATGGGAGCGGAGCATTGCTGCAGGCCGCGGAGTTTGCCGATGGAGAGCGTTTTCATACGAGTAGTTTACTCTTCCCTTTCCGTAGCAACTCAGCCAGTTAAGAGTAGAGAGGCTGGGTCTATGGGATGAAGCATCCTCTTGCTCTCCCTCATCCGGCCTTCCCCCCGGGAAATCGCCGGGGGTCCGGCCACCTTCTCCCAACGCTTGCCCTCGTGAAGCGACGGGAGGATGGAATGAGGGCGAACCGAGCCGTTATTCCTTTCCAGGATTCCCGGTTGCTTTCATTAGCAGGGTGTTGAAAAATTGGGTATAGGTGGTCGAGTAGCGGTTTTTGCGTATCGAGACCACCAAAGATTCGCGCGCGGTCTCGATACGCCCGCAAAAAACGCGGGCTACCCCGGCCTCGCTCCGCGAAGCGGGGCGGGGCTCGACCGGCTTTTTCAACATCTTGCTGGAAACGAAAGGATAATCGGAATCAGGCGCCCTAACCAGTGGGCGCCGTTCACCCGGTCTTACACCTCAAAATGCTTGAACTGCGGCAGATGCGGGCGGTTTTGCGCCAGGAGCGCATTGACCATCGTCTTGATCTCGGCCAGCGAGAGCACGGCCGCGGTCAGCGGATCGTGGGCTATGGCGTAATAAACCAGCTGCGGGTCGCCGGTCAGCCCGGCCTGAATGGCCAACTCCTCGATTTGCGAGCTGACCCCGGTCAGGATGGCGCACTGGGGCGGCAGGGCGCCGATGTGAATGGGATGGAAACCCGCCTTATCGACCAGAAGGGGCACTTCCACGCAGGCTCCCTGCGGCAAGTCCGTCATCAGCTGGGTGTTGGGGACGTTGCCATTGAACTTGTACATCGCTCCGCCCATCAGGGCGTTGATGATGGACGCGGCGTACTCTTCGCCGCGCATGAGGTCTTCGGGCGACAGCGGCGCATCCATGCGCTTCCGGACAATTTCCTTCCAGGTGCTTTCGGTCTGCTGGTATTCCTTGAGGATCGCGGCATAGACGCCGGGATTCCAGCCGGTCCCATGGGTGCAGTATTTTTCGATCAGGTCGGGGCGTTTGCGAAACCACCAGTTGTACTCCGAGTTATGTCCGCTCAACTCGGTGGAGTAATACCCCAGGTGCAGGTAGATCTCGTTGCGGACAATTTCCTCGTTATAGATCTCGGGTCGCTCGGTCACGGCCTTGTGGATCAACGGGTAGGCGTCTTGCCCTTTCCACTGGAATTCCAGGTACCAAGCCTGATGGTTGATCCCGGCGCAGCGGAAGGTGATCTCGTCTATCGGCGCGCCGATCCAGCCCGCCAGCATTTCGGCGCTTCCCTGCACGGAATGACACAGCCCTGTGACCGTGATGAAAGTGGAACGCTGCAGCGCGCCGCACAGCATGGCCATCGGGTTGGTGTAGTTGAGCAGGACGGCTTGCGGGCAATGCTTTTCCATGTCGCGTACGATTTCCAGCATGGGCGGGAGGGTTCGCAGAAAGCGGAAAATACCTGATGGACCGCGCGTGTCGCCGACGCAGGTATCGACGCCGAATTGCTTGGGAATCTCGATGTCGTGCCGCCAGACTTCGGTGTTGCCCGCCAGGATGGTGGTCAGGACCACGTTGGCGCCCCTCAGAGCCTCGGCGCGCTCGAGCGTCGCCGTAACCCTGGCCGGATGCCTGCTGGCTTCGACGAGCTTCGTGACCGCCCGCCGGGCGAAGTCCAGCCGCTCGGGGTTGATGTCCATGAGGGCGATCTCCGCGTCCTCGAGCAGCGGAAAGGTCAGGATGTCACGCACGAGCTGCGAAGTAAACTCCAGGCTGCCGGCGCCGATGAAGGTGATCTTGGTCATGGGATCTCCTTAGCGTTTGATGCCGCTCAGGGCAATGCCTTCGATAAACTGCCTCTGGGCGAAGAAAAATACGATGATCAGCGGCAGAATGCTGAGGAACGCGCCGGCCATCAGGACCGTGAAGCGCCCGCCGTGCGTTAGCTGGGTCTGGAAGAAAGCCAGCCCCACCGTCAGGGTGGTGTTGGGAACGTTCGGCATGTAGACCAGCGGGTGGAGCAGGTCGTTCCAGGCGCCCTGGAACGTAAAGATAGCCAGGGCGGACAGGGCGGGTTTGCCCAGCGGCAGGTAAACCTGCCAGAAGATATCCCACAAGGAAGCGCCATCCACGCGGGCGGCGTCCACCAGTTCGCGCGGGATTGTCAGGAAATACTGGCGGACCAAAAAAGTTCCGAACGCTCCGCCCCAGAAGGCCGGCAGCCAAAGCGGCACACTGGTCCCCACCAGGTGCAGCCATTTGAAAATGATGAAATTCGGGATCAGGGTGACCTGGGCGGGGATCATCAACGTGACCATCAGGACCGAAAAGAGCAAGTTGCGTCCGCGGAACTTGACTACTGCGAAGCAAAAGGCGGCCATCGCGCAGGTGAGGAGCTGGCCGACAACGTTCAGAACGGAGATGACGGTGCTGTTGAAGAATAGCTCTGGGAAATTCAGGTCGAATGAAAACAGGCTTTGGAAATTTCCAAGCGTTGGCGGATTGGGAATCAATGTGTGAGTGAACTGGTCGGCGGGGAGCTTGAAGGAGGTGGCCACCATCCACAGGAATGGCCCGAGCATGATGACCGCCCCGACGGCCAGGATGGCGTAGGTTTCTATGTCAGTGATGATTTTTCGAGTTTTTTTACCCATGGCCGACTCCTATTCATACACCACGTAGCGTTTTTCGAGCCAGAAATAGAAGGCCATCAGCATAATCACCAGAACGGCCAGCTCAATGGCCTGAGCGCTGGCCCCTCCGTAATTGAAGAAGTTCCAGGCATTGCGGTAGATCGAGAAAACCACAACCGGAATGGAACTATCGCCTTGGCCCTGGCGGGTCATCATGTAGATATAGTCGTAAGCCTGAAAGGCGTTGATGGTGGAAATCAGCGTCTGGAAGAATATGCTGGGCGTCACCAGCGGCAGGGTAATGCCGAAAAAAACCTGGAACACACTGGCCCCGTCGATGGAGGCAGCCTCATAATATTCGCTCGGGATGGCGGTCAATCCGGCCAGGAAAATGATCATGCCCTCGCCGATTGCCCCCCAGATATTTACGATCACCACCGATACCATCGCGTTTTTGGTGCACAGCCAACAGACGGTCTTCAAGCCCAGACTGGATAAGTAATAGTTCAGAATGCCTGTGTCTTTCCCGTAAATCATATTCCAGACCAGGGCGGTGGCAACCGCGGAAGTCACGGCCGGCAGGAAGTAGATCGTCCGGAAAATGGAGATGCCGCGGAGCTTGCGATCCATCAGCATGGCCACCAGCATCGAGATGATGACCACTCCGGGGACATACAAGGCGCTGAACTCGAAGGTATTGGTCAGCGCTTTAAAGTAGGCCGAATTCGTGAACAGAGCGGCATAATTGCTCAAGCCAGCCGGAGTGATCGGCGTCAGGAGATCCCAATGCGTGAAGCTCAGGGCGAGCGTGGCCAGGATGGAGCCAAGTGCGCCGAAGACCAGCCCGATCAGGGTGGGGATCAGCATGATCCCCAGCCATAGCCTTTCGCGCCCAAGAGGTTTCAGCCCATAATCCACAGTTGCCTCCTATTCCCCGATCCGTCCCCTCTCCCTGGCCCGCAGGGATTGTCTTCCCATCGGGGGTGGTGCCGCAAGGAGAGGGGACAAGGGGTTAGAAGTGAGGAGCCTCGTTACTGATTTTTGGCCAGGACCGCATCGGCATCGACGACGATTTTGTCCAGGGTCGTTTTCAAGTCCGCCTCGCCGTTCCAGACGGGGGTCATGCCGTCGCCGACGACGGAAGCCCATTCATCGTAGCCTTTGAAGACCGGCTTCATATGGGCATACGCCAGCGAGTCGATAAAGATCTGGTTGTCGATTTGAGCCTTCTGCTGCAGGAAGGCCGGGCTGGCGGCCACGGATTTGAGAACCGGGCAGGCAAAACCCATTTGGGCCAGCCGGGTTTGTCCGGCTTGGCTGAGCACAAACTTGATAAAGGCAAACGCCGCGTCGGGGTGCTTGCTGTCCTTGCCGACGACGAACCCGGCGCTGTTGACGCTGGTGGCCTGTCCGGCCGGGCCGGTCGGCATCGGAACGACATCCCATTTGAACGTGGCATCGGCGTAGCTGGGCACGGACCAATGGCCCATGGCCTCCATGGCGGCATTCCCCGAAAGGAACAGGTCGCCGCCGTACTGACTGGTCGTGTCGGGATCGGGGATGGATTTGTCCACGCGCATCATGTCGTAAAGGAACTGCCAGGCCTGACGAGCCTTGGGCTCCCCGATCAATGTCTTGGTGTGGTCGGCGCTGACGATATCGCCGCCGTAGGCCCAGATGATCTCGCTCCAGCCGGGCTCCATGTCCCAGGGATCGATGACATAACCGAACTGATCGATCGTGCCGTTGCCTTTGGTAGACTTGGTCAGGGCTTTGGCGGTTGCGCGCAGATCGTCGTACGTCCAGCCGGCCTTCGGGTAGGCGACTCCGGCCTTGTCGAACATATCCTTATTGTAAAAGATGACGATGGTCTGGAAATCCCGCGGCAGGCCAAAGTAACCCTGCGGGGTTTTATAGGCCTCCAGAGTATTCGCGAACAGACCATCCAGCATGCCCGGATTCTTATCGATGTAGGGCTGCAGATTCAAGAGCGAGCCGCGCGCCTGATAGTCCAGATACAAGGGCGCATCCATGGCAAAAACATCCGGGGAAGAGTTGGCTGCCAGCAGCGTCTTGAGCTTGGTCCAGTAGGAGTCCCAGTCGGAGACCTGGACATCGACCGTGATGTTGGGGTTGGCCGCTTCGAAGTCGGAAACGATTGCCTTCCACACGTCCAGCTCGGCTGGGTCGCCCCATTCCATATAGGTGATCTTCACCGGGGCCGCGACGGTGGCGGTCGGGGCCGCGCTAGTGCTGCCCGGGGCCGCGCTCGTTTCGACCGGGGCCGCGCTGGTAGCGACCGTCGCCTTTGTTCCGCCGCACGCGGTCAGCAACAGGAGGGCGACTATGACAAGAGAAAACAAGATCTTTTTCATTCCTTCCTCCTTCTTATGAAAGTGTGACAACGGCATCCAGATTCGTTGGCCGATCTGGGTTCAACCCTTTGGAAAGCGACCGCTCGAGGGCGATCAGCTGGCCGACCGGCAGGTAGAGTACGTCCCGAACGGCTTCGTCCAAGCCCGAGCGGAAGGCGACCGCGCGGCCTCCGTCTGCCGCCTCTTCCCCCATCGCCAGGATGCGCCCCCCCAGCGCCGTGACGTCCTTCAGCACCGCCGATTCCGGCCCGGCGCTAGAGGATGAGCGCAATCCGATCACCAGTGTCGTCGAAGTCACCATGGACTTCGGCCCGTGGCGGAACTCCAAGAAATGGAACGGCTCGCTGTGGGTGAGGGACATCTCCTTCATCTTCAGGCTGAGCTCGCAGGCCAGACCGTAGCGGGCGCCCGAGCCGAGGAAATAAAACCGGTCAAGGCCTTCGTCGGCGCCTAGCTCAGCGGCGAGCGGTGCATATTCGTCCAGGATTTGCCGGCCGGCTTCCGGCAGGCGGGAAAGCGAGTCGAAAAGGTCGTCGCGATGGGACCACAGGCAGGCCAGGGATACAGTTCCAAGGAAGAGGGTCGAGAAGGCGCGCGTTTGCGCCACGGATTGTTCCTGCCCGGAAGGCAGCACCAGGTTGAACGTTCCCATCTTGGCCAACGGAAGGTCGGGGTAACAGCAAAGCGTGATCAGATCGCCTCGGCCCTCGGTGAGGAAAGCCTGGCAGGCGCGCAGCGTTTCGGTCGTCTCTCCCGAGCGGCTGACGGCAATCAGGAGAGTTCGGCCGGCGGCGTAGCTGGTCTGCGGGGAAAGCCATAACTCTGAGGCGGGGAAGGCGCGGCAGAGCTTTCCGGTCAGCGCCTGGGTTTGGGCGGCCGCGGAGAGGGCCAGGTAATAGGTCGAGCCACAGCCGGTGAACAGGACTTGGGCGTAGCGATCCGGATGGAAGCGCTGCAGGCCGGCACGCTGTTCCCGCAAGAGCTCCAGAGCGGAGACCCAGGCTTCCGGCTGCGAAAGGATTTCCCGGTGGGTGAAAGTATCGACCGTCGTCATCCGTGTTCAACCCCGTGCTGCTGGTATACCAAGCAAACGTTCGGCATTTTGGAAATAAACCTTTTCGAGGACCTCATCCGGCAGGGACAGTCCGTAAATACACCAGCGTCCTTGCATCGGCGGGTAAGCGGTGTCGTAGTTGAAGTATTCGTCGTCGGTCTCCAGAAAGCGGTAGATCACGCGGTATGCCTCGAGGCTGGGGCCCATATCCGAGCCAAAGAGGATGCGGTCGGCGTATTGCAGGAAGAAACGCCTAGCGGTGTAGGGCTGGCGGCCCAGTTCGCCCAGGCGGGCGGAGATATCCACGTTGAAATTGGGACAACGGTCGAGCAGCGCTCCGACCCAGCCAAGGTTCTCGGCGTAACAGCCGACGTGGGCGCCGATGAATGTCGTGCGCGGATGGCGGGCCACCAGTTCCGCCAATCCGCTTACGATACTCAGAAAAGGCGGGAAGGGCGGACTGGGGAAGCGCCAGTCGGGGTGGGCTAGCAGCTCCTCCCAGCGTTCGTTGGTCTCGTCCAGCGGGTCGAAGAAGGCGATGGGATCGGCGACATGGATCATCACCGGCAGACCGATTTCGCCGGCGGTTTCCCATATGGGCGCCAGGCGCGGATCGTCGACCTTGACGAGTTGATCGTGATGATCGCAGACGTTCAATCCGAAGCCCTTCCAGATCTTCAACCCCTGGGCGCCGCGTCCTTTCTGGACCCGCAACCTGCCCGCGGCCCATTCGGGAAATTTATCGCCCTGCTCCTTCCATAGGGACCAGTCCACGCCGCCGAAAATCTGGAAGCGCTCGGGTGAGGGAACTTTGAAATGCTCCAGGTGCGCGTTGAGCAGATCCTCGCCCCAGCCGCCATCCAGATCCACGTAGATGCGGATGCCGGCGGCATCGAGCTGGTCAAGCAGCTCCTCCAGAGGACGCCGGTCCCATCCGCCGCCGAAGGCTTCGCCCAAGTGGTTGTGGGCGTCGATCGCGGGGAATCGCGGCCGCGCCACCGGGGTCGTTTTGGTCACCAAGGAAGAACGAGGATGATATTGATTTAGTTCCATCATCTCAAGCTTGGATTAATTGGATGTTGCGCGCCTGCGCTTCTGAAACGAAATCCGATGGGATCCGGGTGTCGGTCACGATGGTGTGGATGCTTTCGATCGGAGCCAGCAGGACGGTGGCGACGCGGCCGAACTTGGAACTGTCGCTGACGACGATCACCTCGCGGCCGGCCTTCAGGATGGCCCGGTCGGTCATGGTCTCCGGCAGGTAATCGTTGGTCAGCCCTTGCTCCAGGCTGATGGCGCGCGTGCCGATGACGATTTTATCCGCCCGCACTTCCGCCAGAGCCAGTTCGGTGATATGCCCGATGAAGGAAAGCTCGCTGGTTCGCAGGATTCCACCCAGGCACACCAGGGTGATATCCGGCAGGTCGGCCAGAGCGTTGATAACCGGCAGGGAGTTGGTAATGACGGTCAGACCGTGCCGGGAGCGCAAGGCGCGGGCAACTTCCAGAACGGTCGTCCCGCTGCCCAGGAAGATGGTCTCGCCGTCCTGGATAAGGGCCGCAGCCGCCTGGCCGATACGAATCTTCTCGTCGGCTTGCTCTCCCTGGCGCTGGAGTATGGGCAGCTCGGGAGGAGCGACTTGCAAAACGATCGCGCCGCCATGGACGCGTTGGGCCTTGCCCTGGGCGGCCAGCGTTTCCAAGTCGCGTCGGGCGGTGGCTTCGCTGACATCGAATGTTTCGCAGATCTTGGCGACAGTGATCCGCTGGTTGCGGGCGATTAGTTGGACAATCTGGTTTTGGCGTTCAACGCCGGATAATATGGAATTGGAGTTCATTAGCGTTGTCCTTGAACCAATCACATTCAATCAAATTCGGTCATATTATTTCATACTTTATGAGCGAATTCAAGTGGTAAATTCTAGCAAATTATGCCGGTTAATTAGCAAATTGGAGCGTCGTTCTCGATTTGGCAAAGGGGAATAACTATGTCAGCAAATTTACCGTACTCATCTCCGCGCCAATATTTGTTAAAAATAAAGCATAGTTAACTTTAATTAAATTCCCATGCCGTATCTATTCAGCCCAACCCAAGCCGGAATGAATTTCACGGGATTAATGCCCGGTTTTTCTCTCCCTCATCCGGCCTCCCGTCGCTATCCCTCGCTCCGCTCGGGACGGGCGCTCCGGGACAGGTTCGGCCCTCTTTTCCCAGCATTAGCTGAGAGAGGCGCGGGATGAGGGGGGAAAGCTGACTGGCGCGGTTTTTCCCAACATGCTCCGTTTGAGATTCTACGGCGAGGCGTATCCACATGGGTTTGTGCTATGCCACTCCCAGGCCGAGGCGATAATGTCCTTGAGATCAGGATATTTGGGTTGCCAGCCAAGTTCATGTCGGATTTTATCGGAAGCGGCCACCAGTCGCGGCGCATCGCCCGCGCGGCGTGCAAGCTCCTTGATCGGGATCGCCCGGCCGGTGACCTCGCAAGCGGTTTCGACAACCCGGCGGTTGGAATATCCTGTGCCGTTCCCCAGGTTATATTCCAGCACCTCGCGGCTGCCAAGCGCATCGAGCACCAATAGATGCGCGGAAATCAGATCGGCGATATGGATGTAGTCGCGAATGCAGGTGCCATCGGGTGTGGGGTAATCCGTTCCAAAAAGTGTAACGGCTTCGGCCTGGCCGAGTGGAACGGCCAGAACGCGCGGAATGAGATGGGTCTCCGGCTGGTGCGCTTCACCGCGTCCGGGCAGCGCGCCGGCGGCGTTGAAATAGCGCAGGGCCGCATACCGCAGGCCGTGCACCCGGTTGTACCAGCTCAGCATTTGCTCCACCATTCGCTTTGTTTCGCCGTAGGGATTGGCCGGCTGGATGGGTGATTCCTCGCGCAAGGGTTCGTTACTCCCGGCAAAAATTGCGGCGGTGGAGGAAAGCACAAACCGGCGCACTCCGGATCGCACGCAGGCCTCGATCACATTCGAAGCGCCGTCCACATTGTTGTGGAAGAAAATGCCGGGGTCTTTCATGCTCTCGCCCGCCTCGATATAGGCGGCAAAATGCATGACGGCTTCGTACGGTTCCGAAGCCAGCGCAGCCGTAACCGCAATACGGTCGTTGATATCGCCATGAATAAAAAGGGCGCCCGCCGGCACAGCGGCGCGGTGTCCC
>CAWADT010000018.1:0-19437 GCA_963780865.1 uncultured Chloroflexia bacterium
TTCTAGGGCAGGATATCCCGCTCCCGGAATGCCGCCAATCCCACTCCCAGGAAGAGCAGCGCGAGCAGAAGCAGGATCGCGGCGTGCCCCGGGATAATCCCGGTGGTCAGCGGCCGGCTGGCTGAATACCAATAATAGAGGGTCCATTCCTTGAGCGGGGAGAGTTTATCCGAAAGCGGGACCAGGCCATTAAGGATGAACCCGCCCTCGGCGAGCGTGGACGCCACGCCCGCCGCGGTCGAACTGCCGCGGACGGCGCAAGCCAATCCAAAGGCGACTGAGCCGAGGAAAAGCGTAAACGGCACCGTCTGCAGTCCCGCCAGAATCCACTTCCCAGCACCGACATCGGATCCAATGAGCGCGCCGCCGATCGCCATGCAAACGCCGATTTCCACACCGATGGCGAGCACCGCGACGGCCAGTGCGGCGTACTTTTCCAGGAGGATTTTCCAGCGCGGGAGCGGATGCGCCAGCAGGAATTCCATCGTCCCGGTCTCCACCTCCGCCGTTACCATGCCGATCGCCGCGGTGATCGAGTAGATGCACAGCACCAGCGGCAGATAGATCGTCAGGGAATAGGTCATGTAGCCTTCGATCGAGCCGACGGATTGCACGTTACCCAGGAAGGCCATGAACGCTTCCGGCAGGCTGCTCATCATTTTGCCCAACTCATCGTTCACCGAAAGCGCCGGATACAGGAGTTGCGTGAGCAGCGCAAGCGATCCGACGCCCAGCCCCCAGTAAACGATCGCCATCGTCTGGTCGCGCAGAGTTCTTGAGAAAAATATTACGCAACATGGGAGCCTCCTTCGCGGTAGAACGCCAGGAAGAATTCTTCCAGGTTGGGCTCATAGGTGATGATATTCCGAAGCGGATAGCGGGCGATCGTCTTGATCAGGGCGTCCAAATTTCCCTGGACCACGACGCTGAGGACGGCGCCGGAACTCCGGACCTCCGTTACGCCGGGAACGGTGCGGAAGGATTCAATCGGAACTGGATTTTCGAAGATGACATCGATCCGGCGGATGGATTTTTGCTTTAGTCCGGCGATGGTTTCGACGGCGGCGAGCTTTCCTTCCCGCAGCAGCCCCACCCGGTCGCACAGGCGCTCCACTTCCGGCAGGACGTGCGAGGAAAAGAAAACCGTGCGCCCGTCCTTGCGGATCTCTTCCACCATTTCGTAGAAGACCTGCTGGACGAGCGGATCCAATCCGTTGCTCGGTTCGTCCAGCACCACGAGCTCCGGCTTGTGCATCAGCGCGAGGATGATCCCCACTTTTTGCCGGTTACCGTGGGAATAGGCGCGCACCGGCCGGCTCAGATCGATCTCCAGCAGTTTCGCGAGCCTCTCGATCTCCGCCTGCGGCACGCCGCCGCGCAGATGGGAGGAGTATTCCAGGATCTCTCGCCCGGTGAGTTTGGGATACAGCGCGAGTTCCCCCGGGAGATATCCGACGCGGCTCCGGATCGTTTGGCCGTCTTTGCGCGGATCGAGCCCCAGTACGGAAGCCGTGCCCCGCGTGGGGTGGATGATATCCAGCAGCGTCCGGATGGTTGTGGTTTTCCCGGCGCCGTTGGGCCCGAGGAACCCGAAGATCTCGCCCCGCCGAACTTGAAGATTGACGTCGGCGATGCCGCGCGCTTTGCCATAGGCTTTGGTCAATGATTGGGTTTCGATTACGAGGTTTTCATTCATAGGTAATGTGTTCCTTTCGCGCATGGCCTCATCCAGCCGGATCGATTCTAATCCCCTTTGGAAAAAGCGGTACTCGCGGAGATGGATCCATGGAAACCCCAAGCAGGATTCCCGCGAAGGCGGTTCCGATTTTCGGCGGGCGGGAATCCAAAACTGCCAATATCATTTCTGCCGGAATTTTCTCCGGGGCCTGCCCACGCGACAGCCCTAAGTAAAGCAAGCAGAAACGGGGATGGCGGACTCTTTTGCCAAGAATCTTTTGCAACTACTCAGCCTTCCCCCTCATCCCGTCCTCCCGTCGCTTCGCTCCGGGACAGGTTCTCCCAGCGCCTGCCCTCGCGGAGTACGCAGGGTCGGTCCTTCGAACCTGCGCGATCACGAAGCGAGGGTAAGCTGGGAGAAGGTGGCCGAAGGCCGGATGAGGGAGAGTGATACCAGGTCATCAATTCTGTGGAATTCCTTCCAGCTTTTCTCGACCTGAGTGGTACATTTTCTTTAAAATATCCCATCCGATCGACACTAGAATTGCTGAAAAACGAGGAAGTGGTATGCTCCCGTCCAAACTCACCCGCACCGGTGCGGCCGCACGAGAGATCGGCGGGTTAATAATCAACCCCAGAAGACCCTGTGCCTTCCCGAGTTCCGATGCCCCTGATTAATCATTTTGATCTGCTGGCCCCTCTCTATGAGACCTTCATCCCTCCGCAGAATCCGCAGGAGATTTTCTCCCGCCTTGGTCTTCCCGTCTCCGGCGCATTGTTGGACGCCGGCGGAGGCACCGGCCGGGTGGCGCAATTCCTGGTCGGTAAGGCCAATCAGATTGTGGTGGCGGATCTCTCCATTAAGATGCTCGCCGCAGCCCGTAAAAAAACCGGCTTGCAGGCGGTCTGTTCGCTAGCGGAGAAACTGCCCTTTCCGGAGGGCGCCTTCGCGCGGGTCATCATGGTGGATGCGTTCCATCATGTCTGCAACCAGCGCCGGACGGCGGAGGAGCTCTGGCGGGTGCTCCGCCCGGGAGGGCGGCTGGTCATCGAAGAGCCCGATGTAACAACCTTCGCGGTAAAACTGATCGCCGCCGGCGAGAAGCTGGCATTAATGCGCAGTCATTTTCTTGCACCGTCCGGCATCGCCGGATTTTTCCGCTATCCGAACGCACGCGTGCGTGTGATAACGGCAAAATCCAACGCTTGGATAATCGTGGAAAAGGGGGAATCCAGAAACGTCGCTATTTAGGAAGTAAATATCATCTTTTCAGGCCGATCGAACTTTACCATCGGTCAAATCCAGAACCGATGTGCTCGAGAAGATAGCGCTACAGATATAGCCCCAAAAGTGCAAGAGAGACCGTTTGGCACGGTTGATTAACGAAAGACAATCGCGATTCCACTCGTTTTTCCCAAAAATAATTTTGGATTTTTTTATCCAAATAGGATTATTTCTCCTTCCTAAAGAATGAGAATTACCTCGAAAATTAATGTATTTTTATTTTTTCAAGTTGTATAATTAGTACTTAAGTCGTGGGTATAAAATCCTGGGAGGATTTCATGCAATATGCGCATTTGGGAAGAACCGGGCTGAAAGTCTCGCGCCTGTGCCTGGGGACGATGAACTTCGGTCCGCAAACAACCGAAGCCGATTCATTCCTTATCATGGACAAGGCGCTCGATCTCGGGATCAATTTCTTCGACACCGCCAACGTATACGGTTGGAAGACGGGGGAAGGCGTCACCGAGCAGATTGTCGGTCGGTGGCTGGCCCAGGGCGGCGGCCGGCGTGAAAAGGTCGTCCTGGCCACGAAAGTCTTTGGCCATATGGGCGACTGGCCCAACATGGAAAAACTATCCGCGCTGAACATCCGCCGGGCCTGCGAGGGCTCGCTGCGCCGCTTGCAGACCGACCATATCGACCTGTACCAGATGCACCACGTCGACCGCGAAACGCCGTGGGAGGAAATCTGGCAGGCCATGGAAGTGCTGGTCCAGCAGGGCAAAGCGATCTACATCGGCAGCAGCAATTTCGCCGCCTGGGATATTGCCCAGGCCAACAGCCTGGCCAAAGCCCGCAACTTTCTGGGATTGGTCTCGGAGCAAAGCTTGTACAACCTCAGCGCGCGGATGATCGAACTGGAAGTGATCCCGGCCTGCCGGGCCTTCGGCCTCGGGATCATCCCCTGGAGTCCGCTGGCGGGCGGGATGCTGGGCGGCGCGCTGCAGAAAGCCAAGGAAGGCCGCCGGGCCGAGGATCAGCGGCAAAAGGATATCGAAAAGCACCGCCCGCAACTCGAGGCGTGGGAAAAATTCGCCCGCGATCTGGGGGAACAACCGGCCGACCTCGCGCTGGCCTGGCTACTAGCCTGCCCGGAGATTACCGCCCCGATCATTGGACCGCGGACGATGGAACAACTGACCGGTTCGCTACGCGCTTTGGAACTCAAGCTCGACGAGGCGGCGATGAAAAGGTTGGATGAGATCTGGCCGGGGCCCGGCGGCGAAGCGCCCAAGGCGTACGCCTGGTAACACATTAGGCCGGTCGAGCCCGCCCCGGACAGACCACCGGTCGGGCCGGGGTAGGGCGAAGCGAGCCCGTATCGAGACCTCATCCTTTTTATAGAACTGGGTCTCGATACGCCCTCGAAGATCACTCGGGCTACCCCGGCCTCGCCACGGCACGGCCGGGGCGGGGCTCGACCACCTGCCCAAGTTTGGTGGAGGAAATGCGTGACCGATCCCATTGAATCCGCAAACGCCGCCATACCCCTGCAAACCGGAGCGCTCACGCCGGAACAGATCAGCCTGCTGCTCACCCACTTGCCCTTCGACGTGACGTTCGTTGATACCAATGACGAGGTTCAGTTCTATTCCGAAGGCAAAGAGCGGATTTTCGAGCGCACTCCCGACGTCATTGGACGCAGCGTCCTGAGTTGCCACCCGCCTTACAGCGTGCTCCAGGTGAAGCGGATCCTTGACGATTTCCGCTCCGGGGAACGCGACGCCGCCGAATTCTGGATCCAGAGGAAGGGCGATGCGCCGGAACCCCGCTTCATCCACATCCGGTTCTTCGCCGTGCGGGATTCCGGAGGTCAATTCCAGGGAACCATCGAGGTCGTCCAGGATGTGACCGCCATTCGTGCATTGCAGGGGGAACGCCGGCTGCGTGCGGAAGACGGGTAACCCTTTCGCTCCGCAGCAGGATGCGCGATCGGCATCGATAGGCATTCCCGAATAGAGGCCGCCATGGAAGCCACCGATATTCTCATGGGGGAACACCGGCTCATCGAACGAGTGCTCTCGGCGCTGGAGAAGCAGAACCTGCGGATGCTGGCCGGATCCAAAGTCCGGCTGGGGTTCTTCCAGGACGCGTCCGCCTTCTTCCGCAATTTCGTCGACGGTTGCCACCAACGGAAAGAGGAAGAATCCTTCTTCATGGCCATGGTGGACGCGGGCCTATCCAATCAAACCGGACCGATCGCGATCATGCATGCCGAGCACGAACAATGCCGGGCGTACAGCCGGGCGATGGAAAAAGCGGCCCGGGCGCTCGAGCGCGGGGACGCTGCCGCCCGGGATGCCCTGACCCGCAACGCGCAGGAATACATTGCGTTGCTGCGCCAGCACATCCGCCGGGAAGACGAATTCCTGTTCCCGATGGCCGCGCGGTTGATCCCGCCGCCCCAGCAGAAGGAATTGGCGGTGGAAATCAAACGAATCGAACGCGAGGAGATCGGCGCGGGAGTCCGCGAGAAATATCACCGGCTGGCCGAAGCGATGGAGCAGGAAGCCGCGGCCTAATTCCTTCCGGAGGGGCGGCCCGGAAACCATCCCGTGAGGGATGAAAAAAACGGAGAAGGACGATGAGCTCTCAACCGACCGAAGCGCTGGAACGCGAACACCGGTTCATCGAGAAGGTGGTCAAAGCCTGTTACGTAACGGTGGAGGAAATCAGCGGCGGCGGTCCCGTCGATCCGGAGCTGCTGGGGAAGATAATCGACTTTATGCGCGTCTACGCCGACCGATGCCATCACGGCAAAGAGGAGGCGCTGCTTTTTCCTGCGCTCGGCGAGAAAGGGGTGCCGATCACCGGGTGCCCCATCGGGGCGCTCTCCGCCGAGCACGTCCAGGGCCGCCATTTGGTGGCCGCGCTGGCCGAAGCGCTGGAACGGTTCCAGGGTTGCGAGCCCGGCGCCGCCGAAGCCGTCCTCGAAAACCTGCGGGGCATAACCGCCCTCTACCCGAATCACATTTGGAAGGAAGACTATCTCCTCTTTCCGATGACGCTCAAGGTTATGGCCGCGGAGGATCTCCTCGACCTGGGGGCGAAGTTCGAAAAAGTGGACCAGTCCATCGGCGCGGCAACGCTGCAAGGATACGAAAAATTCGCCGACGGGCTCGAAGCGCGGTGGAAGACCAGGGCGGATAAACCCTAGCCTGATCCGACGGCCCCGCCAATCGATCCGGCCGCCGGGTTTGGAATAACTCTCTTTTGGCCGGAAGAACGCGCCGCAGGAACTCTACCTTTCATTCCCCGTTTGACGAAGGTTATATAATGAGGGTGTCCCGTTGCTCTTTCGGGATTTGTCCGAGCAATTCCGTTCGATGCCAGTGAGCATGTCCACGGGAGGGAAACAACCGGTTCCATTCTTCCTTTTCCACAACCGCCGGAACAGCGCCAACCTGGCATGGAAGGGAGTACCTCATGGATGGGTCCGCTCTTTGGCTCGGCGTATTGGCGCGCTTTACGAATAACGTGCTCCCCCCCACGGCACCGAATCCCGCTGTTCCGCCGCCCCTACTTCCCGCTACCGCTCCGCTTTCTTGGCACAAACCGTTCCGCCGCTATCCTCCTGATTTGGGAGATGGATAAACAGGGGCCATAAAATGAATCCCATCCTCTCTCCGTATGTGCTCATCATGATCGCCGCAGGGGTGATCTGCTCCTGCATTACCGCGTATGTCTGGTCTCAACGCCGAAATAATTCCGAGACAATCCCGCTCGTCCTTTTATTGTTGGGAATCGCCGAATGGATCGCCGCCACAGTAGGGGGAATGCTGGACCAGGACCTGGCGCATAAAATGCTGTGGGCCCAAATCGAATACATCGGTGTCGTCAGCGTGCCGCTGATGGTATTGGTCTATGTGCTCTATCATGCCGGCGCCGAACGGCAAATCCGCGCAAGGCGGCTGATGGGCCTGGCCTTGATACCGGCGGCGACCCTGGTCTTGGCCTGGACCAACGGAAGCCACGGGTTGATCTGGGCGCGGTATGTTCCTTATTTGGAAAACGGGCTGGCGTTTTCCGAAAAGACCTACGGCCCGGGCTTCTGGATCTATTGGGTCTACAGCTACCTGCTCCTGCTGGCGGCCACGGTAATAACCATCCGCTCAATGCTGGCATCGGCCAAATTGTTCCGCTGGCAGAACCTCCTGATCCTGATTGGAATCCTGGCGCCCTGGACCGGGAACCTGCTTTATGTGATCCATGTCAACCCGCTCAGGAATTTGGATCTCACCCCGCTTGCTTTCGGCATTACCGGCATCCTGCTGGCGATCGGGATGTTTCGCTGGCGTCTGTTTGACATCAAGCCGATCGCCCAGGCGGCGGTGATCGCGGGTATGGCGGACGGGGTGATTATTCTCGACGCCTTAAGCCGGATCGTCGAAGTGAATTCGGCCGCGCAGGCCGCTCTCGGGCTCGACTCGCAAACGCTGGTGGGAAAACTGATGGAACAGGTCCTCGCCGGCCGGCTGCCGGCGGGCCTACGGTTCCCCTGGACGGGGGGAAAAAGTGTCGCCATCCAGATCGCCCGCGACGGCGAGACCCGGGAGTATGAACTTAGCGGATCGCCGTTCTATGCGCGCCAGGGTTCGTTCGGGGGAAGATTTATTTTCCTTCGCGATCAGACCGACCGGAAACGCCTGGAAGCGAAGCTCATGGATGCGGAACGGAAGCAGGCGGAAGCCCTGCTGCGGCAATCGGAAAATAAATATGAAACGCTCTTCCACAATATGTCGGTTGGCGTGATCTACCAAAGCGGGGACGGCAAGGTCATCGACATCAATCCGGCGGCCGAGCGCATCTTGGGCGTGGGACGGGAACAAATCCGCGATCTGGCTTCCCTCCACGCCGCGATAAAAACCATCCACGAGGACGGCTCGGACTTTCCGCCGGAAGAGCATCCCGGGATGGTCGCCCTGAAGACCGGCCAGCCGTTGCAGAACCAGATGATGGGGGTGTATTTTCCGGAGGAAAAAACTTATCACTGGATTAATATCCACGCCAGGCCGCAGTTCAAACCGAGGGAGAATACGCCCTACCAGGTGTTTATCACGTTCGACGATGTCACCGCGCGCAAATGGGCGGAAGAGGCTTTACGCGAGAGCGAGGAGAAATTCAAATACGTGTTCGAAAATTCGGTCGTCGGAAAATCCATCACCCTGCCCTCCGGCGAGATGCACGCGAACCAGGCTTTTTGTGAAATGCTGGGCTATTCCCTGGAAGACCTCAAAAGCAAAAAATGGCAGGAGATAACTTATCCGGAGGATATCACCCTGACGCAAAAAGAGGTGGATGCCCTCCTTTCCGGGCAAAAGGCGATGGCGCGCTTCAACAAAAGATATCTTCACAGGAATGGTTCTGTCGTCTGGGCCGATGCCAGCACCTCCCTGCGCCGGGACGAACAGGGCAAACCGCTTTATTTAATAACGACTGTGGTTGACATCACCGAGCGCAAGCGGATCGAAGAAGAATTACGGGAAAGCGAGACCCGCTATCAATTGGTCTTTGAAAATTCCGGCACGGCCAACACAATTTTTGATACCGAGTGCCGTGTCATTCTTCAAAACAGTATGTCAAAAAAACTGACCTCCACCATGGACGCGCTCGGTAAAACGGCGCTGGAAGTATTTGGTCCCGAGCAGGGGATCCTTGTCACCGAGCGGATGAAGCGCGTTCTATCGTTGGGCGTCCCGGAAGTTTTTGAGACCAAATTCTCCATGCCTGCTGGTGAACGCTGGATGCGTTCCTCTTACCTGCCGCTTACCAACGAACGGCAGGTCGTGGTGGGCATTCAAGTGATCTCGCAGGATATTACCGACCGCAAGCAGGCGGAAGAAGCGTTGAAAATTACCTTGGCCGACTTGGAACGCTCCAACCAGGAACTGGAGCAGTTCGCCTACGTCGCCTCGCACGACCTGCAGGAGCCGCTGCGCATGGTATCGAGTTACACCCAACTCCTGGCGGAACGCTACGCCGGCAAATTGGGCGGCGATGCCGACGAGTTCATCGCCTATGCGGTAGACGGAGCCAACCGCATGAAGCGCTTGATCAACGACCTTCTCGCCTATTCCCGGGTGGGCACGCGGGGGAAGCCGCCTGAGAACGTTCCGGCCGACGCGGCGCTCGACCGGGCGATGGAGAACCTTCGATTGGCCATTCAAGAAAATGGGGCGGAAATCATCCGCGATCCGCTGCCGACCGTCTTCGTCGACGACACGCAGCTCGCCCAGGTTTTTCAGAACCTGATCGGCAATGCGATAAAATTCCGCCGGGAAGAATCGCCGCGCATCCGGATCGCGGCCGAAGCGCGCGGAGAGGAATGGGTTTTTTCCGTGCGCGATAACGGCATCGGCATCGATCCCAAATATCTCGAGCGCGTTTTCATCATCTTCGAGCGGCTGAATCCGCGCGGAAAATATCCCGGGACCGGCATCGGGTTGGCCATTTGCAAGAAGATCGTTCTGCGGCACGGCGGAAGCATGTGGGTTGAATTGGAATCCGGCAAAGGTTCGACATTCTATTTCTCACTGCCCAAAACGGGAGGAAAATAATCATGGTTAAAAAAACCGGAAAAATCGTCGACATTCTGCTGGTCGAAGACAACCCCGGCGACGTGCGGCTGACGCAAGAGGCGTTGCAGGAAGGCAAGGTGCGCATCAATATGGTTTCCGTGGCCGACGGGGCGGAGGCGATGGACTTTCTCCTGCGCAGGGGAAGCTATCCGCACGCGTTTCGGCCGGATTTGATCCTGCTGGATCTCAACCTGCCCAGGAAGAGCGGCTTTGAGGTCCTCGATGAGATCAAAGTCGACGAGGATCTGAAAAGCATCCCGGTTGTCGTCCTGACCACCTCGCAGGCCGAGGAAGACATCGTTAAAAGTTACGCTCTGCACGCCAATGCATTCATCTCCAAACCGGTCGACCTCATCCAGTTCCTTTCGATCGTCAAATCGATCGAAGACTTCTGGCTGGAGATCGTCAAGCTGCCGTCCCACGAAGAACCGTAGAGAGGATCTGCCCGGAAACCCGGAAGGGGCAATCCTCGGTTGGGAGCCCGCCCATGGTCCAAGAATCCATGTCCATCCTTTTGATCGAAGATAATCCGGGCGACGAGCGTCTGGTCCGGGAAGCGTTGCGGGACTCGCCGGGCATCCAGGTGGTTTCTGCCGACCGGCTCGAAAGCGGGATGGCGCGGCTGGCCGCGGAAAAGGTGGACGGGATCCTGCTGGACCTTACCCTGCCCGACAGCCAGGGATTGGATTCCGTTCTGAAGCTGCGCCAGCACGAGGCGGAAGTGCCGATCGTTGTCCTCACCGGCCTCGACGACGAGGAAACGGCGATTAAGGCGCTGCACGCGGGAGCGCAGGACTATCTGGTGAAGAACCAGCTGAACCCCCGCTTGCTGGCCCACACCCTGCGGTACGCCATCGAACGGAAACGGCTGGACGACCGCGTCTATTTCCAGGCCACCCACGACGATCTGACGGGTTTGCCGAACCGGGCGCTGTTCCGGGATCGTTTGCAGCATACGCTGGCGCGGGCTGAAAGAAACAAGGGCGAGGCGCGCGGGCAACCTCTGGTGGCCGTCTTGCTGCTCGATCTGGATCATTTTAAAACCGTCAACGACACGCGCGGGCACGCCATGGGGGACAAAGTATTGCAGGCCGTGTCGCGGCGGCTGGAGGAGAACCTCCGCAAGGGGGATACCATCGCCCGGCTGGGCGGGGATGAATTTGCCATTCTCGTAGAGGGCTTCACCGCCGGCAGCGATGCCGCGGCGGTTGCGCAAAAAATCCTGCAGAGCCTGGAGAAGGCCATCGTTGCGGATGGGGAAGCATTCCCCGTCGGCACCAGCATTGGCATCAGCCTTTACCCCGCCGACGGCGAAGACGGCGAGGCGCTGTTCAAACACGCCGATCTCGCCCTTTACCGCGCGAAAGAGCGGCGCAACCGGTATATGTTTTACGGCCGGGAAGGTTGATCGAAGGCGCCATGGGGATTTTCCTCTCTGCCATCCTGGCCGCCGTTGGCAAGCCATTGTCCAAGCGCAGCAGGAAGCGCCAAATCTCTTTGCCTGATATGAGGAGCCGGACCCGATGATAATGTCTGACCGAGGCGGGAAATGAACTTTCTTGATATTCGCACCGTGATGTTCAGCCAACTGATTACCAATGCCGTCTGCATGGCCGTCCTGGCGTCCCTGTGGCTGCAGAACCGGAATCGGTTTGCAGGAACGTTCTTCTGGACGGCGGATTTTATTTTTCAAACGACCGGCGTCCTGCTGATCATGCTGCGCGGCGCCATCCCGGATGGCATGTCCATGGGGGTTTCGAATACCCTGGTGATTGCCGGGGCGCTGCTGGGCTATTGGGGGATGGAGCGCTTTGTCGGAAAAAAGAGCTCGCAAATTCTTAATTACTTCCTCCTGGCGATCTTCATCGGCGTCCAATTTTATTTTATCTACGGTAAAAACGACCTGGACCTGCGGACTCTCAATATCTCGGCGGCGCTGCTCGTCGTTTGTTCCCAATGCGCCTGGCTCATGCTGCGGCGAGTTGGGCGCGTCCAAGCCCGCATCACGCGGGCGGTCGGATGGGTGTTCGTATTTTTCTGCCTGGTCAGCGCCGCCCGCATATTCATTCTCCTTGTCCATCCGCTCTCGACCAACGATTTCTTCCAATCCGGTCTGTACGATGCGCTCACCCTGATCGCCTACCAGATCCTGCTCATTTTGCTGGCCTTTGGCCTGGCGCTCATGATCAATCAGCAGTTGCTGACGGACGTAAAAACCCAGGAAGAGAAGCTTGCCAAGGCGTTCCATTCCTCGCCGTATGCGATTCTGATCACCCGGCTTGCGGACGGGTTGATCCTGGATGTCAATCGCGGTTTTGAAGAGACGACCGGATTCCTTTCCTCCGAAGTCATTGGAAAGTCCACCCTCGGCCTAAATCTGTGGGTTACGCCGTCTGACCGCCAGACGGTTACCGCCGAATTATCCGCCCAAGGCGAAGTGCACGGGAGGGAATTTCAATTCCGAGCGAAAACCGGCAGGGAATGGACCGGCATGTACTTTGGCGAACTCCTCGTGGTCAATGACGAGCAGCTCATCCTATCCAGCATCAGCGATATCACCCAGCGCAAGCAGGCGGAAGAGGAAATTACGCGCCTGGCAAAGTTCCCTTCAGAGAATCCGAACCCCGTGCTGCGGCTGGCGCATGACGGTACGATCCTTTATGCCAACGACGCCAGCCGGACCCTCTTAACCGAATGGGGCTGCGCCGTCGGGGAGCCGGCTCCGAAACCCTGGCGGGATGCCGCCGCCGAAGCGCTTGAGAAGCAGTCCAATAGCATTATCGAGGTGCCCGGCGGCGGACGCACTTACACTTTTTTCGTGGCCCCCGTCGCCCGGGCGGATTACGTCAACCTGTACGGGCGCGATGAAACCGAGCGCAAGCGCGCGGAGGAAGAACTGCGCGAAGACGAAGCCCGCCTGCACTTGGCGCTGGATGCCGCTAAAGGGGGCGCCTGGGAATGGAATTTGCAGACCAACGAGAATATTTGGTCGGAGGAGTTGTGGAAGGTATACGGGCTGGAACCGCATAGTTGCGAACCATCCTACGAAGCCTGGCTGCAAACCATCCATCCGGACGACCGGGACGGCGCCGCGCAGGCGGTTCAGAAGGCGGCCAGTGAAGCCGCCGAACTGAACACCGAGTGGCGGGTGACCGATCGGGATGGAACGGAACGCTGGTTGATGTCCCGCGGGCAGCCGGTGTTCGATGCGGAAGGCCGGGCGGTGCGGTACATCGGCACGGTCCTGGATATCACCGAGCGCAGGCAGGCGGAAGACGCGTTGAAAAAAACGCTGGCCGATTTGGAACGGTCGAACGCGGATCTGGAACAGTTCGCCTATGTCGCCTCGCACGACCTGCAGGAACCGCTGCGCATGGTGTCGAGCTTCACGCAATTGCTCGCGGACCGCTATCATGGCAAATTGGACCAGGACGCCGACGAGTTCATCGCCTTTGCGGTGGACGGAGCCAACCGGATGCAGCGGTTGATCGACGACCTGCTCTCCTACGCGCGGGTGGGGACGAAGGGCAAACCGCCCGCCCCCGTTCCCGCCGATCTGGCACTCGACCGGGCGCTGGAGAACCTTCAAGCCGCCATTCAGGAGAATCAGGTGGAAATCACCCGCGATCCTTTGCCGACGGTGACCATCGACGACGTGCAGCTTTCCCAGGTGTTCCAGAACCTGATCGCGAATGCGATTAAATTCCGAGGCGAAAGGCCGCCGCACATCTCCATGGGCTGCGAGACGCGCGGCGCGGACTGGGTTTTTTCCGTTCGCGATAACGGGATCGGGATCGATCCGCAATACTTCGAGCGCATCTTCGTCATCTTCCAACGGCTGCACAAACGCGAAGAATATTCCGGAAGCGGCATCGGACTGGCCATCTGCAAGAAGATCATCCTGCGGTATGGCGGGCGGATCTGGGCCGAATCGAAACCTGGCGAGGGTTCCACTTTCTTCTTCACCTTGCCGAAGATGAAAAGGAAATGATGATTGCTGCAAGAAACGGCGTGGCCGTCGACTTTATCCAATTCCGTTCCATCGCCATACCGAGGAACGCTTTCCTGCCGAGAATTGTTCCGCTGCCGATTCCCAAGGAACCATTCAGGGATTCCCCGATGAAATCCGGGCGGGCGGGTCTTCCCTGAGGAGTCATTCCATGAATACGGAACCCATCCGCGTCCTATTAATTGAAGATAATCCCGGCGACGCCCGGCTGGTCCGGGAAAACCTCGCCCTGGCGGGAACGCCGGCGTTCCACCTGGATTGGGCGCCCGACCTCGCCGCGGGGCTGAAGCACCTGGCGGAAAAAGCCGTCGACGCCATTCTGCTGGACCTGGGTTTGCCGGACAGCGGCGGGTTTGCCACCTTTGAGAAGGTTCACGACCAGGCGCCGCAGATTCCAACCATCCTATTCACCGGTCTGGAGGACGACGCACTGGCCACCAGGGCGGTGCGCGCCGGCGCGCAGGATTACCTGGTCAAGGGGGACGCCGGCAGCCGGTTGCTCGGGCACATGATCCGGTACGCCATCGAGCGCAAGGCCGCGGAGGAAACACTGCGGGAAAGCGAACGAAAGTTGAAAGAGGTCCAGGCAATCGGACGGGTTGGAAGCTGGGAATTCGACCCCGCAACCAAACAGATCACTTGGTCGGACGAGATGTTCAGTTTGTTTGAACGCAAACGGGAATTGGGGCCGCCCACCCTGGAGGAGGAGGCACAATACTATCCGCACGGGCAGGTGGACATGCTGCGCGAGTACTCCAGGCGCGCGATCGCGGAAAACAAGAATTTTGAATACGATCTGGAAGCCGAATTGGGGAACCGGAAGCACATCTATCTTTCTGCGCAGATGCACCCGGTTACCAACCCCCAGGGCCGCGTTATCCGGTTGCTGGGGACGGTGCAGGATATCACCGCGCGCCAACAGCGCGAGCACGAATTGGAAGCCGTCGCCAAGGTGAGTTCGGCCTTGCGAACCGCCACGACCCGCGCCGAAATGATCTCGGTCATCCTCGGCCAGCTGCTCACCCTGATGGACGCGGACGGAATCATGATGACGCTGGCAATTCCCAACAGCCAGGAACTTATGGTCGAACTGGGACTCGGCACGTGGGCTTCCGCCACCGGCGGGAAAATACCGCTCTCCTCGGAGACGGTCGCCCAGGCGCTCACCAGCGGCCGCCCCTTTTTAAAAAACGACGTGCTCAAGCACACCCGTCCGCTCAAAACCGGAATGCTCGGCGAGAGCCGCTCTATCGCCTGCATCCCGTTTGTCGCCCAGGCGCAAACCGTCGGATTATTGTGGGTCGGCAGCCGACGCAACCTTACGAAACATGATCTTCAATTGCTGACCTCCGTCGCCGATATTGCGGCCAGCGCCTTGCGGCGCGTGACGCTGCTCGAGCAGACGGAGGAGCGCCTGCGTAAATTGGATGCTCTGCGAAAAGTCGACCAGGCGATTACCGGCAGCTTCAACCTTGGAGTAATTCTCAACGTCGTTACGCGCCAGGCCATGGACCATCTCCACGCCGACGCGGCGGCGGTTTTTTTGCTCCATCCCCAAACCTCCGTCCTGACCTTCGCCGCCGGGAGCGGGTTTAAGACGCCCGAGATCGAGCACACCCAATTGCGGATGGGAGAAGGACAGGCGGGGAAAGCCGCGTTGGAACGGCGCACGTTGAGCATTCCCAATCTGGCGACCGACACCGGCACCCTCCGCCGGTCGCTGATCGACGGCGAAGGATTTGTTTCGCATCACGCCACCCCGCTGATCGCCAAAGGGCAGGTCAAGGGAGTCCTGGAAGTGTTTCGCCGAACGCCGCTGAACGTTGATTCGGAATGGTCGGGCTTCCTCGAGACTCTCGCGGAGCAGGCGGCGATCGCCATCGACAACGCCCAGTTGTTCGACGGGCTGCAGCATTCGAACCTCGAACTGGCCATGGCGTACGACGCCACGATCGAAGGCTGGTCGCGCGCCCTCGACCTGCGCGATAAAGAAACCGAAGGGCATACCAAGCGCGTCACCGAAACAACGCTGAGACTCGCCCGGTCGATGGGTATCCACGAGGCGGAGTTGGTCCACATTCGCCGCGGGGCGCTCCTGCACGATATCGGGAAGATGGCCATTCCAGACGCCATCCTGCTCAAACCCGGCTCGTTAAATGATCAAGAGTGGGAAATCATGCGGCGCCACCCCGCCCAAGCGTTTGAGCTGCTCTCGCCAATCGCGTATCTGCGTCCGGCGCTGGATATTCCCTACTGCCATCATGAGCATTGGGACGGCTCCGGCTATCCGCGCGGACTGAGCGGCGAACAAATTCCCTTGTCGGCCCGGCTCTTTGCCGTGGTGGACGTCTGGGATGCATTGCAATCGGACCGGCCGTACCGCGCTCCCTGGCCAGTCGAAAAAGTGCTGGAGCATCTCCGGTCGCAGGCGGGAACCCATTTCGACCCGGCGGTGGTACAGGCGTTCCTGGACATCGTGGGGTAATAAGAATGAGGACGAGTGATCAAGAGAATAAGCTGCAACTCGGGCTGGAAAACCGGGTACGCGGATTTCACGGATGAACTGGACTACCCCGTTCGCACATACCGCTCACGGGGCAGCCCGCCCCGGCTCCGCCGCGCGGGCCGGGGGCACGGAATGAAAATATTTTAATTAAACAATAATTCTTGAGGATTGATTTTCAGCGATATCCGCTAACTCTGCGCAATCCGCGTACCGAAGCTTCTCTGTTGAACAGTCTTGCATTTGTATCAGCCTGCCCGCTTCGCCGCCGCCGGCTATGGCCTGCCATCCCATCCTCTCACCCCTGGCCTGAATTCATATTGAAGTGAGTATCTTCTTTGCCCCTCCCTCCTTCCCATGATATGGGAAGGAGGGAGGGGATAGCGAGATTTATAGTGGCAGGTTAAAAGAGTTGGGGAAGGGTGAATGGGATGGCTAAGCGGATCAAACCGTCAGCCCCGCTTCGCCGCCGCCGGCTTGCGCCCGCCGCCGGCTATGGCCGCGGCCAAAATGCTGACGACGTAGAGCAGCAGCATCGGGATCATCACCAGCAGCATATTCACCGGATCCACCGTCGGGGTGATGGCCGCGGCGATCACCGCGATGGTCACCACCGCATAGCGCCAGATGGAAGCAAGCTGGCGGGCGTGAACGAGCCCCACCGCCGCGAGAAGGTAGGCTACGAGCGGCATCTCGAACGTCACCCCCACCCAAAACATCAACGTGGTGATCAGGTCGAAATACGCCGACGGCCGCCAGGCTGTTTTGAACCCCATGAAATTGTAGAGGAAGGGAACCGCCGCCGGAAGCATCACGAAAAAACAAAAACCGACGCCGAGTAAAAAGAACACGCTCACGAGCGGAATACCGAGCAGGAGGATGATCCGGCCGCGCGGCATGAGCCCTGGCGCGATGAACAGGTAAATCTCCGCGACGATCCACGGCAGGGCCAGGATGAATCCGCCCAGAAGCGAAACGCGCATGAATACGCCGATCGCCTCGGTCGGCTCGATCACCTGCAGTTTGGAGAGGCCGTCGGCGCCCTGAGCCATCATCTTTTGGATGGTTCCCACCAATCCGCCCTGCGTCCCCGCGGCGGCGGCCGCTTCCGGATTTCCGACTGGGTATGCGAGCAGCTTCATCAAATCGCGGGACACAAAAAAACAGAGCGCGGTCGTGAGGGCCAGCGCTAGTACCGAGCGGAACAGTGCCACGCGCAGCGCCTCCAGATGCTCCGCCAACCCCTCCCATAATCCCAGCAATCCCTCGCGGCCGCTTAGCGCCGATCCGAGCGTTTCCGTGAGCGGCGTATCCTCCGGAACCTGGAAAAGGAATTCGCGGATACGTTGAATTGGCGCCAAGAAGAAATTTGAGACGCTGCGCATGGAATGAATTCTAACAGCGTACGGGAAAAATCGTTAACCAGAGAGTGATTGAAATCTGGTAACCAAGAATTTTATGGGCTTTTCGGTAAACGGCGGTTCGGAGCGCGGGAGGAAAGCTTCCATTTGGCGGACGATCGATAGACTGCTGGATTTACCTTCGCGGCAGCGGGGCCATGTCCTACGCCATCCTGCGAATCCGCACCTCTATTTCTTTTTCGCCGCTCATCAATGGCTCGAGTTTGGAAACATTGGTGTCTCCATAATGATAAGGGTAAAGAATGCGCGGCCGAAACGCCTTCGCGCCGTCCGCGACCATCTCGGGCGTCATCGTATAGGGAAGGTTCATGGGCAAAAAGGCGCACTCGATGCCCCGCAAGGTTTTCATTTCGGGGATGTTCTCCGTATCCCCCGCGACATACACTCGCTTCTCCCCAAACGTCAGGAGGTACCCGTTGCCTCGTCCCTGAGGATGAAACGGTTGGTCGTTTTCCCGTTTGTGGACCAGATTGTAGGCCGGCACCGCTTCGACCTTCAGCCCGGCCACGGTTCGCGTATCCCCATTTTTCATCACGATACCCCCCGTGATCTGCCCCGCGCAAGCTTCCGTCAACACCAATAACGTCTTTTCCGTGCGCACATCGGCTATGGCGCGTGGATCAAGATGGTCGCCATGCTCATGAGTGATGAAGATGACGTCCGCCTTCGGGAGTTTCGAATAATCCGCCAAACGGCTGAACGGATCGAAATAAATCTCCATGGCGCCGAAGGTAAATCTCAAGCTCGCATGCCCGAGAAATGTGATTTTCAAAGGGCCGGCCGAGGTGGGGATCACATCTGTTTCATGCGGTATTTGAGCCGACATTTTCGTTTCTCCTTGTGGAAAAAAGAAATCCTGGGCGACAGCCCCGCCCCCAAAACCAACCGTCCGATTTTAGGGAGGCCTTTTCTCCGTGGTTCTTCCTTCCGTGGTTAATCATAGCATCCAGGGCTATTTCGACCATGGCTGTTTGGGCGGTTCCCCGCCGCTTGTCCTTTTCGGGATCCGGACTCTCGATGTGGTCCTCTCCGCGCGGATTGTCAAACACCGCAAAAATGCTGCCTCGGTCCATCCCGAAATGCTCGGCCACAGAAAATGTCGCCGCCGACTGCAGATCGACTGCCGGAAAGCCCCGCCCCCGGTCGATCTTCTCTCCCGATTGGATTGTGTCCTTTTGGCGTCCGTGGGGCTGATGACGATTCCGCGGGTGCAGAAACCGGCCGCGGGAGAATCATTTCTTCTTCTCCGGCTTCATCAACCCCAGAAGGTAATCCACGATCTTTTCCGGAGGCCATTCGACGTCGGCGACCCACGCGTCCGGCGGTTCCTCCAATGCGTCGAATTGGCTGCGAAGCATTTCCGGCTTCATATAATGATCCGGGCGGTTCTGCATGCGCGCCCGGATCAATTCGTAGCTTCCTTTAAGATAGACCACTTGCACGCCCGGGGTACCCGTTCGGAGCGTATCGCGGTAGCGTTCCTTGAGCGCGGAGCAGGCCAGGACCGGGTGCCGCCCCGCGCACAGCGACCCGGTAAGCAGATCATGGAGCTCGGCGAGCCACGGCGCCCGATCCGTATCGGTAAGGGGAAAGCCCGCCGCCATCTTGGCGACACCCGCGGGCGAGTGATAATCGTCCCCGTCGAAAAAATCCCAGCCCAACCGGCGGGCCAGCATTTTTCCCACGGTGGTTTTTCCACACCCGGATACCCCCATGACAATCAATGCCTCCGCCGTCATTCCACCTCCTGCCGGCGCACGCTCATCCCAGCCGGCCTAGCGCATCCCCCGCGCGGGAAACAAACTGGTAGATCCTCCGCGGCACACTTTTCCTCGAGCGCCGGTCCGTTTGGAAAGGCGTCGATCCTGCTCCGACAATATCATGATCCGGAGCATTAAATCAAACACTCGGGAGTACGCGGGGGTATCTCAAATTCGCATCTGAGATGGGAGTGAAACCTTTTG
>CAWADT010000019.1:0-8710 GCA_963780865.1 uncultured Chloroflexia bacterium
GGTCTTGGAGACCCTAAAGGTTTGGAATCATGGGATGGAACCGCGACCTTTTAAATGAAAAACCTACTTTGCAGTAGGTTTTCAGTCGGGGCGGGCACCTGCCCCTGAGGAGTGATCTTCTCCGAAAGGGGGTTTTGCCCGCCCCGGAACGACCCCCGGGTCGGGCCGGGGAACCCCGACCTTGGATAGTATTACGTCCGTTTTCCTTTCATTCTCCGATTCCGATCTTTTCGGTTGCGTAAATAATTATTTTGCCGGTCGGGGCAGGCTGCCTATTGTTAAAAGAAAAACCTACTTTGCAGTAGGTTTCAGTCGGGGCGGGCAGATTTGAACTGCCGACCTCACGGTCCCGAACCGTGCGCTCTAGCCGAGCTGAGCCACGCCCCGTAAGGAGGGCATTATATCTTCCTGATTCCGAGACGGCAAGGAGCAGGCCTAGTGAGGTTTTTGCCCGTTGCCTGAGTTTTTCGGCTGGCGCGCCGGCAGGTGGATGCAGAAGCGGCTGCCTTTGCCTTCCACGCTTTCGACCTCGATCCGCCCGTGGTGCAACTCCACCATGGATTTTGAGACTGAAAGTCCGAGGCCTAATCCCCCCCGGCGCCGGGTCATATGGTTTTCCACTTGGTAGAACCGCTCGAAAATCTTCCCGATTTTAGAGGCCGGGATGCCGATTCCATCGTCCACGACTTCCAGATCGACGTACCCGGCGCGTTCGGCCGCGTCCGGTTCCTCAGCGCCGGCCGCCAGAAGCACGTGCCCGCCCGTATCGGTAAATCCGATCGCGTTGTCGACCAGATTGCCGAGGGCCACCTGCATTTTTTGCCGGTCGGCCTCCACCACCAGCCCGCCCGGCTTGCATTCGGTATCGAGCGAGATGTACTTTTCCTTGGCGGCCGCGGCGAACTTCGTTGCCACCTCGTCGAGAAGCTCCTTGGCCGGGAACACCTTCAGGTTGAGGCGGGTCTCGCCCTGGTCGGAATGCGTCAATCGCGAGAGCTCATCGAGGATATCTTTGAGGCGCTCGGCTCCGCGGATAATCACCGACAGATGCTCGGCCACGTCCGGCGTTGCGCCGTCCTGCAGGAAAGCCGCGTGTCCCAAAATCAACCCGAGCGGCGTTCGCAATTCGTGCGAGGCAATGGCGATAAAGTCGCCCTTCATTTGATCCAAGGAAGCCAGCCGCTCGTACTGGTTCTGCACCTGCTGGAGCAGCCGGGCGTTCTCGATAGCCACCGCCGCCTGGGCCGCCAGGGTCTCTAGGACGGAGACGTCTTCTCCGGTATAATGCACCCCGCCGCGTTTATTGAGCGCCTCCAGCACCCCGGTCGGCCTTTCGCGAAAAACGAGCGGCACGGCCAGCATCGACCGGGTGGCCAGGCCGACCTGCTCGCCCACCTGCGTGTACAGCCGCGAATCCTTGCCACCCTCTTGGACGACAATCGGCCGCTTTTCGCGGAATACCTGTCCGGCGATGCTCCGGTCGATGGGGACGATCATGGATTGCAGGGAAGCTTTCTGAAACCAGGGGGAAGCGGCAAAGCGGAGTTGTTGGATTTCCGGGTCGTACAGCAGCAGCGAGGCGACTTCGCTGTCGGTCAGTTCGGACGCGACGTCGACCACAGTCTGGAGAAGCGGCTCCAGGTCTAATGTAGAGGAAAGCACACGGTTGGTTTCCAGAAGTCGTTCCAACCTGTGAATTCTGTCCGTCGGGGAATAAAGGGGAGCGGTCATTGCGTCAGCGACCGGATTATAGCATAGCGAGATGAGCGCCAAAGAATTAATTCACCATAAAAAAAGAAAACGCAAGGAGGATGTTACCATGTCTGAGTCCGAGAAAAAAGTGCGCGTCGCGATCATCGGGGTGGGGAATTGCGCTTCCTCGCTGATCCAGGGGGTCCAATTCTATCGGAACGCCAAAGATGACGAACGAATTCCGGGGCTGATGCACGCCAATCTGGGCGGGTATCGCATCCGCGATATCGAATTTTCCGCGGCTTTTGATGTGGTCGAAGGCAAGGTGGGCAAGGATCTCTCGGAAGCGGTCTTTGCCTATCCGAATAACACCATAAAATTCAGCGACGTCCCGAATCTGGGAGTCACCGTGGCGCGCGGAATGACCCACGACGGCCTCGGGCTATATCTTTCCAAGATTCTCAAGAAAGCCCCCGGCCCCACCGCCGACATTGTCGGCATGCTCAAGGACACCAAAACCGACGTGGTCGTCAGCTACCTCCCCGTCGGTTCGGAAATGGCAACCAAGTGGTACGTGGAGCAGATCCTCGAAGCCGGTTGCGCGTTCGTCAACTGCATCCCGGTGTTCATCGCCAGCCAGCCGTACTGGCAGAAACGGTTCGAAGAGCGCAACCTGCCGGTGATCGGCGACGACATTAAAAGCCAGGTGGGCGCCACGATCACCCACCGAGTGCTCACCTCGCTGTTCGTGGACCGCGGCGTGATTCTCGATAGAACCTACCAGCTTAACTTCGGCGGCAACACCGATTTCCTCAACATGCTCGAGCGCGAGCGGCTCGAATCCAAAAAGATTTCCAAAACCGGCGCGGTCACTTCGATGCTGCCGTATAAACTTCCCGAGGACGACATCCACGTCGGGCCCAGCGATTACGTCCCGTGGCTGACCGACCGAAAATTCTGCTACATCCGGATGGAAGGGACCACCTTCGGCAACGTGCCGCTCAACCTGGAACTCAAGCTGGAAGTGTGGGATTCGCCCAACTCGGCCGGCGTGGTGATCGACGCCGTGCGCTGCGCCAAGATCGCGCTCGACCGCGGGCTCAAAGGCCCGATCACGGCGCCCGCTTCCTATTTCATGAAGACTCCGCCCGTGCAATACCCCGATGACCAGGCGCGCAAGCTCACGGAGGATTTCATCGCGGGGAAATGAACCTGACCCTACGGCCCGAAGCTTCCTCATGCCCAGCCAAAGCAGGTTAAAAAAAATCACAGCCGGCCCGGCGGCCTTCCTCGCCTGGTCGGCTGTGTTTGCGCTGGTGTATACGCAGCTTCCGCTTTTTACGTCGAATCAAAACCAATATTTTCTTCACGGCCTTGCCCAAGCCGGGTACGGCCTCCTCTCCAAGGATTGGCTGGCCGGCACGGCGGACCCGACGCCGCTCTTCAGCGCGCTGGTGAATATCACCGACCAGATCTTCCGGTCCGAAGCGCCCACCTATTTTTATTACGCGCTCATTCTGGGTGTTTATTTTTACTCGCTCTACGGCATCGCGGATTATCTTTTTACCCTGCGTCAATCGAAAATCCGCTCGCTAGTGTTTATCGCCGCTTTCATGGCACTCCATTCCACCGCTTTCCGTTTCCTGCTTTCCAGGATTTGGGATGGGGAGGCCGCTTATCTTTTCGAAGGCGGGGTTGCACAGCAGCAAGTCCTCGGCCAGATATTCCAACCCAGCGTCTTCGGCGTATTTCTCCTTCTTTCGATCCTGTTTTTCCTGCGCGGAAAGAAAGGACTCTCGATCCTGTCGCTGGCCGTCACAGTGTATTTTCATTCCACCTACTTACTGGCGGGGGCGCTGCTAACGATAGGGTACATCGCCGCCATTGGATGGAAGGAACGCAACTGGAAATCCGCGCTGGGCTTCGGCCTCCTGACCTTGTTGGCGGTGGCTCCCATTCTGGTCTACGATACAGTTAACTTCGGCCCTTCAACGCTGGAGATCTACAGCCAAGCCCAGCAAATCCTGGCCCACTACCGCATCCCGCAGCACGCCCAGATCTCGTGGTGGTTTCGTTGGACGGTGATCGCCAAAGCCGGTCTACTCGCGGCGGCGCTGCTGGTCGTCCGCAAGACGCGATTGTTCCCCGTCCTGGCCGTCACTGCTCTGGGAATGCTGATCCTTACACTGGTGGAATGGCGGACCGGGAGCGATACGCTGGCGTTGCTGTTCCCTTGGCGGATCTCGGTCATCCTCGTACCGATTGCGTCGGTTGCGCTTCTGGCCGCCGGTTGGACGGCGATCGCCGATCGTCTCCCGCATCTCGCGGAGACTGCGGCGCGCGCCGTTCCTGCGGCCTGCCTGGCGGTGATCGGCCTGCTGATGGCCGCGGGTATCGCGCGCTTCCCATTGGATCAGGCCGCCGCGGCGTCGGATCCCGCTCTGTCCATGATGAATTTCATCCGAGACAATCTCGCCGCCGGCAACGTATATTTCATCCCTCCCCGGATGGAATCTTTCCGGATCGAAACTGGTGCGCCGGTGTTTGTCGATTTAAAGTCCATTCCCTACCGTGATGCCGACGTCGTCGAATGGTACCGCCGGCTGATGCTGGTCAATGCATTCTACGATCCAGGAACCGACCGTTGCGCCCAGGTCCGGGTTCTGTCCGCCGAGGAAGGCGTGTATCTTTTTGTCATTCCCGTCTCGGAGACGCCCGCCGGCTGCGAGGCGGTTAACGTTTTGTACCGGGATGCAAACTACGTCCTCGTGATGGCAATTCCGGAACCGGCGCCATGAAACGATTCTACGGGGAACCGATCCAGCCCGAATTCATCGGGCAGCCGCCGCTCCTCAAAAAGCCCGGGCTTCCCGCCCGCTTCCGGTGGCGCGGCGAAACCTTCGCGGTGGCGGAGGTGCTGGCCGAGTGGCACGAGTATTCCCGCCATGGACGAGCGGCGCTCAATATGACGCCGGCCCACGCGCAGGCGGCATTGGAGCGCGGCTCGCGCGGCGCGGGCAGGGATTACTTCACGCTCCGCACCGACGGCGGGCGCGTGTTTACCGTGTATTACGATCGGGCGCCGAAAAGCGTCTCGGATTCACTGGGGAAATGGGTTATTTTGGAAGAGGAATTGAATTCGGAGACGAACGGTAAAAAGGATTCATGAAACCTTTAGGGTCTTGAAGACCCTAAAGGTTTTTGAAAAAAGTTTCTCCACCATCCCTTTTTTATTCGCCGCAAAAAGGAATTTTCCCGAATTTCCACGGCGTTTATGCAGTTTTTGAGCTTAACTTTTATAATCTGAAGGACCGAGAAAATCGCAGGGTTTCTAGAGGAGAAGAGCCATGGAAATCGTCACCGACAGCGGCTGCGACCTGAACCTGACGGATGAACAAAAGACGGAGCTCGGCATCCACATCGTGCCGCTGAGCGTAACGTTGGGAGAATCCACGTTTGTGGAAGGACCGGGATTTGACACGCCTTCTTTTTATACCCGGCTGAAAACGGGGGGCGAGCTTCCCACTACATCCCAGCCCGCCCCGGAAAGCTTCGCGGAGTTGTATCGGAAGCTTGCCAAGAAATCTTCCGACATCCTGTCGATCCACATTTCCTCCGGGCTGAGCGGGACGCTCAATTCCGCGCTGACGGGAGCGGCGGACGTGCCGGAAGCCAAAGTGACGTTCTTCGACACCAAAACGCTCTCGGTCGGAGCCGGCTGGCAGGTGGAGGCCGCGGCCCGCGCCGCCAAAGCCGGCTGGGCCGTGGACCGAATCCTTTCGCTGCTCGAGCGGATCCGCGCCTCGACCGAACTGTTATTCACCCTTAAGGAATTGCAGTACTTGATCCACGGCGGTCGGATCAGCCACATCAAAGGGCTGGTCGCATCGGTGTTGGATATCAAACCGATCATCGGAGTGGACAAGCAAAGCGGGATGTACGTCCAGTACGGTCAGGCCCGCACGATTTCCGGCGCGATCAAGAGTTCCGCGGCCCTCATGCAAAGCCGGATTTCCGCCGCCGGCCCGTTCCGGGCGCAGATCGTGCATGCGCTCAATCCGGAAGGCGCGGCGGAGCTGCAAGGAGCGGTCGGCGCGCGGATGGCATGCTATTGGCTGCCGGCCCACCGCCTTTCGCTGGTTCTCGGCGCCCACACCGGGCCCACGCTCATCGGCGCCGTACTCGCCCCGCGGACGGTGTTCGAGGGCGTCAGCTGACCCAGTATCTGTCCATAGAACTCGGTTGAGATAATACTCTGCCCGGAATAGCCGGCACGCGGATTACATGGATTATTCTGATTTCGCGGAAATTTTCTTTATCATTATTTGTATATCGCATGCCCTTCATCCGTGTAATCCGTGCACTCCAGAAAAACGCGTACAAAAGGCTTGGAATGGAAAGCCTACCCAAGTGGTTTCGCCTCGCTGCTCACCTCACGTAAAAAGAAAACAACCGACAAGCGCAATGGTTTTTTCCAATTTTAAAATCCGTTAATCAACCTGGGTCGGATCGATTTTTCTTCGGCCCTCCTCGCTCTATTTTTCCTCCTCGGCCAGCCTCAACCGCAGGAAAACCAGCGGCGCGAGGAACACCGCCCAATAGCCCACCAGACCGTAGCGGACATAGCGCAGAATGAGCGCCAGGGTCGAGGGCTGGTTGTACTCATTCCACAGGATCGGCAATCCGCGCCAGATGGTCAGCAATACGATCAGCCCGACGAGGAAGCGCAGCGCGCGTTTGCCGGCCGGTCCGCCGGCGCGGAACTTCGCCCAGCGCTGCTGAAAGGCGACGCCCGCACCCAAGCCCAGCAGCAATCCCGCCATGGAGACAATATCCACCGGGCTGCGCGGCGCGATGACATTAATCCGCGCGGCGTTGACGGCCCACGCCGGCGGATCCACGATCGGGCGCAAGGCCGCGAGCACGCCCGCCTGAGCCAGGAGAAGGATGGCCGAGGCCGCTGCGGCGGCGCCGCACTGGGCAGACAATCCCGCCCGCGCCAGAACCGGCCCGATGTGGCGGATGCCTCCATCGACGCCGAACCACACGGCCAGCCCGATCAGCATCCCGCCCAACACGTCGGTGGGAAAATGCACTCCGAGAAAAATTCTCGAAAGAGACACTCCCAGCGCAAGCAAAACGCCGGCCGCCAGCCCCCACGTCGAATGAATCTTTTTTCCCAGCCACGGAATAACCGACCACGCGGTGATCGTATGCTGCGAAGGAAATCCGTAGCCGGTTTCCGCCGCCAGCGGCTGCACCCGCAGGTCGTACCAATACGGGCGCGGCATGTGGAACGCCAGCTTGAGCAAACCGCCCAGGCTGGCGCCGGTCGTCAACAGCAAACCCAGGCGCAAGCCGAGCGAAGCATCCACGCACCAATACAGGGCGATGCCCAGCGGGAGGAGGAATTCCTCCGTTCCAAGAAACGAAAGCGCCTGCATGAGGGGCTTCCATCCCCCTGCGTTCGTCTGCAGCCACAGCACAACCCGCACGCCCCAGTCCAAGTAGCCGCCCATTTTATTTCCTCCATAACATCGTTGGAAAAACAATGCTCACCGCAAAGGCGCAAAACGCTAAGGTTTTATTAAAACTTCTTTGCGGCCTTCGCGGCTTTGCGGTGAGAAATGATTTTGGATCTAATCAGCGTCCATTATGGGCGCTTACTGAATATACGAATTTCAATGGCTGTGAAGGCGAGGCTAATTGCCCATTTTACTATGCAATTCGGCCGTTCCTGGGGCAAAAAGCGCTGGGGATGGGAGTATAATACCCAAAAATCCGCGAGCCTGATCGAGGCTTGGGAATTTTTATCATCCAATCTCTCCAGGATCTGGTGAGACTCCGCCTGTGCCGCATCTTCCAGGCGGAGTTTATCGGAATCCTGCCGAAAAACTTCCGGAGGAATGCATGAAACGACCGATCGTTACGATTGACGGCAACGAAGCGACCGCCTACGTGGCCCACAAGCTGAGCGAGGTGATCGCCATCTATCCGATTACGCCCTCCACGGCCATGGGGGAACTCACAGACCAGTGGTCCGGCGAACGCCGGCCCAACTTATGGGGAACGGTCCCGGCCGTAATCGAGATGGAGAGTGAAGGCGGAGCCGCGGGCGCAGTTCACGGCGCTCTGCAAACAGGCGCACTCTCGACCACCTTCACCGCCTCGCAGGGGCTGCTGCTGATGATCCCCAATATGTATAAGATCGCCGGCGAACTGACCCCGACGGTGTTCCACGTCGCGGCGCGGGCGCTCGCGACGCACGCCCTCTCGATCTTCGGCGACCACTCCGACGTGATGTCGGTGCGCCAGACCGGCTGGTCGATGCTGGCCTCCGGTTCGGTTCAGGAAGCGCAGGATCTGGCGGCGATTGCCCATGCCTCCACCCTGCGCGCGCGCATTCCGTTCCTTCACTTCTTCGACGGCTGGCGCACCTCTTCGGAAGTGAGCAAGCTGGAAAGGCTCACCGACGACGACCTGCGCGCGATGATCGATGATGACCTGATCCGGGCCCACCGCAGCCGCGCGCTCTCACCGGACCATCCCGTAATCCGCGGCACGGCGCAAAACCCGGATGTGTATTTCCAGGGGCGCGAAGTAGCCAACCCGTATTACGCCGCCTGCCCCGAGATCGTTCAGCAGACGATGGACAAGTTCGCCGCCCTCACCGGCCGCTCCTATCACCTGTTCGATTACGTCGGCTCGCCGAACGCCGAGCGGGTGGTAGTGCTGATGGGATCCGGCACCGACACCGCACAGGAAACCGTCGAATCGCTCGTCGGGCTCGGGGAGAAGGTGGGCGTGGTGAGGGTCCACCTCTACCGCCCGTTCTCGGCGGAGGCTTTCGCCAGAGCCCTGCCCGCCACGGTGAAAAGCATCGCGGTGCTCGACCGCACCAAGGAACCCGGTTCGGTCGGCGAGCCGCTCTACGTGGACGTGGTGGCCGCGGTCGCCGAGGCGAAAACCAACGGCACGGCGCCCTACGCCGCGCTGCCGCGCGTCATCGGCGGGCGCT
>CAWADT010000020.1:0-113276 GCA_963780865.1 uncultured Chloroflexia bacterium
CCAGCAGCGACTTTTTCACCGAATAAGCTTCGGCGCTGCTTTCCAAAACCACCGCGCCGTTCACCCGGATTTTCGGCAGCACGTCGGCCAGATAGGACCGCGCCAGGGCCTTCTTGCGATCGAGGACGTTGGCATCGCGCAGAATCAACCACGAGCAAATGATCCAAGCCGCCATATCCACCAAGTCGCTGGCGTAATAATCGATGACCGCGCGCTCCTGGCCTTTCAAATGATCGACGGCTTTCTGGTAAAGCTCGGTGGCTTCCGAAAGCTCCGCCGCCTCGCCCGCCAGGTCTTCCGGAATCTTCATCAGCTTCCATTGCGCCAGAAGCGGATCGAGCGAATGGCCAAGCAGTTTGCCGATCGCGGCGACGATTTGCAGCTGGCTAGTGCCCTCGTAGATGTTGGTCACGCGCACGTCGCGCACCAGCCGCTCGATGTTGAATTCGCGCATATAGCCCACGCCGCCGTGCACCTGCATGGAGACGTAGCAGACCCGATTGCCCATCTCCGTGCAATAATATTTTGCGATCGGCGTGAGCGTCTCGGCCATGAGGGCCGCCTGCTTCTGGCGGACACGCGAGTAGTCGTCGTCCACCGTTTTCTCGCCCACTGCGGACGCGTGTTCGAAGGCTTTCAACAAATCCACCCAGGTGCCGGTCTCGGCCAGGAGCGTCCGCGCGGCCTCGATTTCGCCGCGCATCGTGACGAGCATGCGCGCTACTGGGACAATCTCGCGGATCGGCTTGCCGAACTGGATCCGCTCGCGGGAATAGCGGTCCGCCTCGCGGTAGGCCGCCTCGGCGATGCCCAGCGCCTGGGCCGCCACCGCCAGCCGCGCGCCGTTCATCAGCGCCATGGAATACCGCAGCAGCCCGAAGCGCCGCTTGCCGATGAGCTCCGCGGGGGTGTTGGTGTATTGCAGTTCGCAGGTGGGGGAAGCGTGCAGCCCCAGCTTGTTTTCCAGCCGGCGGATTTTCACCGTCTCGTCGCGCTCCACCAGAAACAGCGAAAGACCGCGCCCGTCGCTGGAGCCTTCCTCGCTGCGCGCCAGCACCAGCGAGACGTCCGCGTTGCCGTTGGTGATAAAGCGTTTGACGCCCGTCAGGCGCCAAATCTTCGCCGCCTCGTCGTACACGGCCCGGGTCTGCACCGCGCCCAGGTCCGAGCCCGCGTCGGCTTCGGTGAGGATCATCGCTCCGCTAACCTCGCCGCGCGCAAATTTCGGCAGCACGCGTTGTTTGGCTTCCTCGCCGCCGAATTCCTCGATCGAAGAGGCGATCTCCTGCAGCCCGAAGACGGTCATCAGCCCGCTTTCGGCGCGCGAGACGATTTCCACCATCATCTGGTAGACCGATTCCGGCAGGTTGAGCCCGCCGTACTTTCGCGAGAGCATGCAGCCGAACAGTCCGGCCTGGCGCAGGGCGAGGATCGCGTCGCGCGTGGGCGCGGTGTATTCCACCTCGCCGTCCACCAGATGCACGCCCTCCTCGTCGGCTTCGGCGGCGCGCGGCGCCACCCGCGTGGCGCAAATCTCCCCCAGCACGTCGAGCACCGTGCGGTAGTTGTCCGCCGCGTCCTGGTAGTTGCGCGGCGCGGTCGGATACTGCGCGGCTTCGGCGTATCCCTTTTCCTTGAGCTCCAGCACCTCGCGCAAATCCAATTGGGCGAGGCGGAATTGCAGATCGGGATTATCCAGGAAAAAGTTTTCGGTCATGGTCGGTTTTCCATCATTTGGATTTTTCGCGGAGGGATTGGATGATCAGCGGCAGCACCTCGCCCAGGTCGCCGACGATCTTGTAGTTGGCGATCTGAAAGATGGGCGCGTTCGGGTCGGTGTTGATCGCAATGATTTTCGAGGATTGGTCCATGCCGGCGCGGTGCTGGATGGCGCCTGAAATCCCCGCGGCGATGTACAGCCGCGGACGGACGGTGGTTCCGGTCTGGCCGATTTGATGCTCGCGCGAGATCAATCCGGCGTCGACCGCGGCGCGCGAGGCGCCCACTTCCCCGCCAAGCAGGTTGGCCAGATCGCGCAGCAGGTCGAAATCCTCCGCGCTCGCGGCGCCCGCGCCGCCCGAGACAATCACCGGCGCGTCTTTGAGCCGGACGGTGGACGGCCGCATCGAGCGGCTGAGCACCGTCAGCGCCAGGTCGCCCTTTTCGAAGACGGGTTTAATCTCCTCGACGACGCCTTTGCGCGCGGAATCAGCGGCGGCTTTGCGCATCACGCCCTCGCGCACGGTGGCCATTTGCGGCCGCGTATGCGGGTTGACGATCGTGGCGATCAGGTTCCCGCCGAACGCCGGCCGGATCTGGAAGAGCAGGTTGGGGTAGGTTTTATTTTCCTTCCTGACGGTGTATTCGCCGATCTGCAAATCGGTGCAATCGGCGGTCAGCCCGCAGCGCAAGGCGCTGGCCACCCGCGGCGCGAGGTCGCGGCCGCTCGCCGTCGCCCCGATCAGGAAGATTTCGGGTTTGCGGGCGCGGGCTTCGTTGATGGCGACGCGCGCGTAGGGCAGCGTCCGGTACATTTCCAATTCCGGATGATCGGCCAGCAGCACGCGGTCCGCGCCGGATTGGATGGCGAGCTGTGCCAGATCCTTCACCTGATGGCCAAGCAGCAGGCCGGTCACTTCGCCGCCCAGCGCGCCGGCGAGCTCGCGCGCCTTGCCCAGCAGCTCCAGACCGACGTCGGCAAGTTTTCCTTCGCTTTGTTCGAGGTAAACCCACAGGCTGGATTTTTCAGTCATGGCCGCCTCATTCGACGATGTATTCTTGCACGAGTTCTGCGATCATCGCCGCGATCCCTTCCCGGGTGGGGGCGATGGTTTTGCTGGCGGTCGATTCCAGCACGACGAAATTCACTTTGTGCACCTGCGTGGGCGATCCGGCCAGACCGATCTTTTCCTCTTCCACGCCGATCTCGGCCGCGGTCCAAACCGGGATGATCTGGCCGCGCGCGGCGAGAAACGACTGTAGTTCGGCTTCCGTTTTAAATTCCGGCCAGCGCGCGAGCAGCGCGGGGAGCTCCAGGGGCGTCGCGGCCAGCTTGTACTGGATCCGCCGCCGGGCGGAGGGCGGCCGGGGCGTGTTGGCCGAAGCCACCACCGTGATCAGGCAGGGGAGCGCGCAGCGCACGATCTCGGTTCCGCCTTCGAGCGCCCGCTGGGCGGTGATCTCGCCGTCCTTCAGGTTCAAAATCGATTCGGCGTAGGTGATTTGCGGGATGCCGAGTTTCTCGGCCACCTGCGGCCCGACCTGCGCCGTATCGCCGTCGATGGCCTGCCGCCCGCAGAACACAAGATCGAACGGGCCGTTTTTTTCCACGGCGCATTTGAGCGTGTAAGAAGTGGCCAGCGTGTCGGCGCCCGCGAATTTCCGGTCGGTGAGCAGGATTGCGCGATCGGCGCCGCGGAAGAGCGAATTGCGCAGGATGTCGGCGGCCTTGGGCGGGCCCATGGTGATCACCGTCACCGTCCCGCCGTGCCGCTCGTGGACCTGCAGCGCCATCTCCAGCGCGTTAAGATCTTCCGGATTGAAGATCGCCGAAAGCGCGCTGCGGTTCATCGTTCCGTCCTTGGTCATCACCTCGCCGGTGACGTGGTGCGTATCGGGCACCTGCTTGATCAGGACCACGGAGCGGATGTCGTGGATCTCGGTCATTCTCTCCTCCGATTGCCGCCCGGCGCGAGCCGGTCGGTCTGTTCTTTTAATATTCGTTCGATCGCTTGAAACGCATCTGGCGTAGCGCGGAACCTCCAGGGGATGCTCTTCCACGGTTCCGGCACGGTATATAACCCCACTCGCGGGCCGATGGTCACGCCGACTTTCGGGATGCGAAAAGCCCGCTCAAGGTACAGTTGGGAGTTTATTTCACAAAGATCGTGTCCGTTCCAACGGCTGTCGAGTCGCAGCGCCTGACAAAGCATCGCGGGGCCGAGCGCGATCGGTTCGCGGCCGCCGCGCCGGCGCCGCATCGTCTCCCGGCCCTCGGCCGGAATCATAGCACGAACGAGCACGGCTGCGGGAAAACCCTCCGCCTCGGTGACGATATTCAACATCCAGTGCATCCCGTAGGTGAAGTAGACATAAGCCCGGCACGCCGGCCCGAACATCACAGCGTTGCGCGGGGTGAGTCCGCCGCGGCTGGCGTGGCAGCCGAGGTCGTCCCGCCCGATGTAGGCTTCGGTTTCGACGATGATGCCGGATAGCCTGCGGCCGCGTTCGATTTTAACCAATCGCGCGCCAAGCAGCCGGCGGGCGACGGACAGGGTGGAGTGGGAAAAGAAGGATCGGGGAATGCGGGGGGAGAGCCCCGGCGCCGGGGAATTGGTCCGAAAAATCCTCACAGGGACGGTCAGGGAACGGGGACGGTTTGATAACGCGGATCGCGTTCGTAGGTAAGCCGCAATCCTTCGGCGAGTGAAGTCTTGGGTCGGTATCCCAGCAGGTCCCGCGCCAGGGTGATATCGGCGCACATGTGCGAGACGCCGCCTTCCTCGTACGGGGTTTTGAGCACTTCGCCCTGCCTGATCAGACGGATGATCTGGTCGGCCAGCGAAAGCACGGTGGTTTCCATCCCGCTGCCGACGTTGATGATCTTGCGGTCCACGCTGGGCGCCGTGGCCGCGGCGGCCATGCACTCGACGGCGTCGTCGATGTAGACGTAGTCGCGCGTCTGATTCCCGCCGTTGTGGACGACAAGCGATCCGCCTCCGGCGGCCTGCCGCAAGAACCGCGCGACCACCGGCGCATGCGCAGCCGGTAGCGGCTGGCCAGGCCCGTAGGCGTTGAATACGCGCAGGATCACCGTCTCGATCCCCCACAACGCGCCGATGGTGCGGACGTAATATTCCGCCGAAAGTTTCGACACGGCGTAAGGGGATCCGGGATTGGGGGTGGCGCTTTCCGCCACCGGCTGCGCCTGCTGCTCGCCGTAGACTGCGCCGGAGGAGACAAACACCACCCGGCGGACGCCCACGTCGCGCATGGCTTCCATCATGCTTACCGTCCCGCCGACGTTCACCAGGTTGTACTCGCGCGGGTAGAGGACCGACTCCTGCACCGAGACGCGCGCCGCCAGGTGGTAGACGCATTCGACGTCCTGGAGCAGAGTCCAAAGTTTGGGGCGGTCCTGCACGTCGCCGCGGGTGAATAGCACCGAGGGATTCAACCGGGCCGGGTCGCCGGTCGATAAATCGTCCAACCCGCGCACCTGGTGCCCGGCCTTTACCAATGTATTGGCAAGCGTGGAGCCTAAAAATCCGGCTGCGCCCGTGACAAGAAAATTCAAATCGGTCTCCCGAACAAAAGTGCGGGTGTCTATCGTGCACCCCGCACTTCATGTCGACAAATTATAGCATGCTGAAAAATTGCTCTTCCCGACGGTTGACCTACGATAGGATTACGTTTAAAGCGGAGAATATTGGCTGTTTTTAGCGGGAAATTATACACAACTGGTACGCGGATTTCGCAGAAAATACGGATTACACGGAATGAGGAAAATTATGGGATTATTTCCTCGGAATCTGTTAAATCGGCGTAATCCGCGCATTAAGAATTAAATCGAGCCACATTCCGGACATCGAGGATTTTTCCGAACCAGGATTTCCTCAAATTTTCCAGCCAATCCATCGAATATCAAAAGGCGGCCGATCAAGGGCACGCCGGCTCCAAGCAGGATTTTCAGCGCCTCTAAAGCTTCCAGCGTGCCGATCATGCCCGGCACCGGTCCAAGAACTCCCGCTTCCTTCGGCGATTCGAGTAAATCGGAATCCGGCAGGTCGGGAAAAACGCAGCGGTAGCACGGCCCGCGCTGCGCGTCGAATACACTGATCTGTCCTTCGAAACGCAGCGCGCTTCCAAACACCATCGGTTTTTGCTGCCGGATGCAGACGCGGTTGATTATTTTACGCGCGGCGAGGTTGTCGGTGGCGTCGATCAGAATTTGAAAGGGGCGGGCCAGCGCCTCGGCGTTCGCGGCCGATAACGATTCCGGAAAGGTGTCGATCTGCATCTGCGGAGCCAGATCTTCCAACCTCCGGCGGGCGCTTTCCGTTTTTTGATGCCCCAAGGTCGAAGTTCCGTGGATCACCTGCCGGTTCAGGTTGTCCATCTCCACTTTGTCCGGGTCGATGATGCCGAGGCGGCCGACCCCGGCTGCGGCAAGATACAGGAGCGCCGAAGATCCCAAGCCCCCGGCGCCGACGACGAGCACGCTCGCCCGTTTAAGCCGGGCTTGTCCTTCCGCCCCGATCTCCGGCATGCGTATCTGCCGCGCAAAGCGGCGGCGGTCCTCGTCGGTAAGATCTTGGTTTGCAATTTTGATATCCATTTGTGAAGGAATCCTTGTCTTGAGGACCTTAAAGGTCTCCAAGAACTCTTAGGATCTGGGATAATTGCACAATGATGATCGATTGGGATCTCTTCCTTATTACTTGAAACCTCTTAACAAGTCTGTTCGTCGGGGGGATAAATCCCCCGACGATTAACAGCGCCGGTCCCCGCTTCCCTCGCTTCGCAAGGGCAGGCGCAAGGGCAAGCGCGAGGGCAGCCCGCCCCGGCGGGGTAGGCCGGGGGCGCAGGGATAAAATAAATCCGGCTATAGCCCGGCTTTACGCCGGGCGGCTCCCCCGCGGTTTTTGCGGGGCTGTTGAATGTTCGGAGCGCCCCTGGCCCGCAAGGCAGAGCCGCGGCGGGCCGTCCCGCGCTCCTCGCGGGATTAGCTCTGGACGAACGCGATTTTCAGAAGTTCGTACTTACTCTTCTCTTCACCCTTCCATATACATTTCTTCCGGTTCGGTTTTGGCCGCCTCAAGAATTTTATCCGCTACATATTCGGCGCTGTCGATCACCTGGCCGGGGCGGGCGGCGCCCGAACGCTGCCGTTCCCGCATTTGCATGTCGCCGACGGCGTGCTTCCCAAAGTCGGTTGCGGTCGTCCGCGGGAAGACGGTGATCACCCGGATGTTCTCGGCGGCGAGTTCGACCCTCGCCGTGGCCGAGAGCAGGTTAAGCGCCGCCTTCGTGGCCGCGTACGTTCCCAGCCCCGGCAGTTTCAGTTTGGAAACCATCGAACTGATGTTGAGGATCACGCCTCCGCCGCCCAGGCGCATCTTCGGCACCACCGCCTGGATGGCAAAGAGCGCGCCGTAGACGTTGAGTTCCATGATCAACCGGAAATGGGCGACGTCGATCGCGGCCACCGGCCCGGCCGCCGACTGCCCCGCATTGTTGATCAGAATGTCAATTCGTCCGAAATGATCGCACGCCTGGTCGACCATCCGCTGCACGGCGCCGCAATCGCGCATATCCGTCGGCAGGACGAGCACATCGCGTTTTTGCGACCGCAACTCGTCCGCCAACGCCTCGAGCTTCTCGCGGGAACGCGCCACCAGCGCAACCTTCGCGCCGGCCTCGGCGAAACACCGCGCGGCGGCCCGGCCGATCCCTTCCGACGCTCCCGTGATGATCGTCACCTTTCCGGATACATCCATGGTTGATCTCCTTTTTCCCATCGAGTAAAAGAACGCCGGGTTGGATCCCTATCATTGAGACCCAATTGGTTCCGGGATCTGAAATCTATTGAAGCCCCTAAGGGTTTCTAAAACCCTTAGGGGCTTAAGATTACTTTCCAAGACAACCCTTCTCCTGACACATCCGAAACAGTTCCCCCCAGGCTGTTTCGTTCCGCCACCTCGCAGCGAGGATGGAATTATCGGGTATGAATTGAATCCTTTCGCTCGATCCAGTTCATTCCCCGGTTGTCCATTTTCGAGAATGAGGGAAGGGCGCTGGAAGGAGTTATTGTAACAAACTGCCATTCGGTTTCAGGATTCCCTCTCTTCGGCTGTCCGCCCAATGTTGAAAATTCGGAAGGAAGTTGTCGATCGGCGCGTTTTCCCCTATACTTCCAAAGGAGGCTGGCAGGATGGACAAATCCCTCGAGGAAAGAATCGGCGAAGGGCTGCAGGAATTAAGCTTGACCCTGTCGGTCGCGGAATCCTGCACCGGCGGTTTGGTGGGCTCGCGGTTGACCGATGTCGCGGGCTCCTCGGCGTATTTCCTGGGCGGGATCATTGCCTATTCCAACGACGCAAAAGTGAAACTCCTTGGGGTCCGGCAGGGAACGCTCGCGGAGCACGGGGCGGTGAGCGAACTGGCGGCCCGCGAGATGGCCGAAGGCGTGCGTAAATGCTTAGGCGCCGATATCGGCCTGGCGGTCACCGGAATCGCCGGTCCGGGCGGCGCGACGAAAGACAAGCCGGTGGGATTCATGTGGATCGCTTTGTCTGGTGAAGGGAATACCCGGGCCCGGTCGATCCGGTTGCAGGGAGATCGGCTTCAGAATAAAGCCGGAGCCGCCGAGGCGGTGCTTGAGATGCTGAAGGGATATATCGATTCGCTTTTACCGTGATGAATTTCTCCGGCGCGAACGAAAACCGTTCGCGCGAGTTTACCGGATATGCGTAATTGGAACCACGGACGTGGGCAAATGATTTCAAGGAACGGGGAGCTGGGGGAATAGAAAAATGAATCCCGCCGATTAAGTAAAGAGAAATGGAGGCAGAATGCATTTATCAGGGTCCTCTCGCATCCATCTCGAGCTTGGCATAATTGCCACCGCCATGCTGACAGGTTGTGGCGAGATGTTAACGCCAATGGCGCAAACCGCACCACTTGCCTCCGAGGCCGTGATTTCGGAGCAGGAGCCGTCACCCACGCCGACTACGCCCCCGCCGGCATGGAGCGGGGCGGTGAAAATCGAAGAAAAAGGAGGGAGGGCCGACGAGACGGATGTCGCTCCCGCCGTCACAGTTTCCAGTGACACATTATTTCTATTCTTTAGGGACATTGACCACAATCAGATTTCCGTCAACCGGAATACCGGACCTGGATGGAGAGGGGCGGGTGGAGTCGATTCTGACAGTGCGACGAATCTCGCGCCGGCTGCCGCGTTCTACAACGATCAACCCTACCTTTTCACCATCGGCATCAGCGATAAGGAAATTTACTTCCACTGGCTCGAAGGCAGATCCTGGAGCGGAGGGTTCCAACTCCGCAAAGGCGGGGGAGACACAACCGATGCCGCTGTGGCCGCCACGGTGTTTACCAACCGAATTTATCTTTTCTCCAAAGGCTATGAAAACGCGGCGATCTCCATGCGCCTCTACGACGGCCAAAACTGGACCAGACCACAAAAATTTTCCAAAGCGGACATGACGAATATCGCCCCAGCGGCTACGACCTTTCAAAACGAAATTTATCTTTTCTTCGTAGGCAGAGACAAAGCAATCTATTTCAAACGCACACAAGGAAAAACCTGGACTGATGCTGCAAAAATCGAAAAAGGTGGCTTGACAGACGCCGCTGTGGCCGCCACGGTTTACGGCGATCGGCTGTACCTTTTCTCCAAAGGCCTCGACGATACGGGGATCTACGTTACCAAATACGACGGTAAAGGATGGAGGGGACCCGGCCAAATCGATAATGGGGCGGCGACGAATCTGCCGCCGGCTGCCGCGGTCTTCAACGATCAACTCTACCTTTTCACCGTCGGCGTCGACGACAACGCGATTTACGAAAATACTTGTCAGGGCAACTCTTGTTAGGGCCGGCAATCCATATTTTAATTTCCAGGGGACCGATTCGGGAAAATTGAAATGGAAAAGGAAAAAAGGGGAGTAGTACTTTTCCGGCGAGCGTCGTTTTTTGGTATCCTCCTGATCAATGGACAAGCAAGGGCGGCACGTAGAATTTTCCATAACCAAGATCGGCAATGCAAACCTTCCATTGGAAACCGCCGCGCTCGGGTAGATCCACCTCGGGTTGATCCAAGCCGGCGATTGCCGAGAACACCCGCCAGGGACGCCCCAAGTCGTGTGCATGATTGCCTTTCGGCGAAACGCTCTGATAGCGTTTAAAATACGGCACGTTCTCGATGGATAACCATTGGGATACAATCTTCCGGATGATTGGGGGGTGCTTGGCCTGGGGAATCATCCCGGCTCGGGGATGCGAACGGAATATAGGAACACCGGAACTTGACCGGATTGAAACCCACATTCCAAGGAGACTGATCCATGCCGATCCGTACGCTTATCATGGGCGCCGCCGGGCGCGATTTCCACAACTTCAATGTCTTCTTCCGCGATAACCCGGATTACGAAGTCGTCGCCTTCACCGCCACCCAGATCCCCGACATCGACGGACGCACCTATCCGGCCGCGCTGGCCGGCAGGATGTATCCCAAAGGCATCCCGATCCACGCCGAAGACAATCTGCTCCAGATCATCCGGGAGCAAAACGTTGACCAGGTCGTTTTCGCCTACAGCGATGTGCCGCACGAATACGTCATGCATAAGGCTTCCATGGTCCTGGCGGCGGGAGCCGACTTCCGCTTGATGGGCGAAAAATCGACCCAACTGAAATCCACCAAACCGGTCGTTTCGATTTGCGCGGTGCGAACCGGGGCGGGGAAGAGCCAGACCACGAGGCGGGTCTCGTTGATCCTGCGCGGGATGGGATACCGGCTGGCGGTGGTCCGCCATCCGATGCCCTACGGCGACCTGGAAAAGCAGGAAGTACAGCGTTTCGCCGATTATGCGGATCTGGATAAATACGAATGCACCATCGAAGAGCGCGAGGAATACGAGCCGCATCTCGACAACGGAATCATCGTCTACGCGGGCGTGGATTACGAAAAGATCCTGCGCCGGGCCGAGCAGGAAGTGGACATCGTCCTGTGGGACGGCGGCAACAACGACTTTTCGTTCTACGCGCCGGATTTGAAAATTGTGGTGGCCGACCCGCATCGCCCCGGGCACGAATCCCGATATCATCCCGGTGAAGTCAACGCCCGCGACGCTGACGTGCTTGTGATCAACAAGGTGGATACGGCCGATCCACAGGCGGTGCGGGAGGTGCGGGACAACCTGCGCCGGATGAATCCCGCGGCGGCGATCATCGAGGCCGCCTCGCCCATTCTTGTCGACCACCCCGAGCAAATTAAAGGCAAACGCGTTTTGGTGATCGAAGACGGCCCGACGCTGACCCACGGGGAGATGGCCTACGGCGCCGGATTTGTGGCCGCCAAGCGCTTCGGCGCGGCCGAGATCGTCGACCCGCGTCCGTTCGCGGTCGGGTCCATTGCGGCGACCTTTGCAAAGTTTCCCAAGACCGGGCCGATCCTGCCGGCCATGGGTTATGGCGAAGCGCAGATGCGCGACCTGGAAGCGACGATCGACAAGGCGGACGCGGATTTGGTTCTCGTCGCCACCCCGATCGACCTGACCCGCGTAATCCGGATCAAGAAACCTTACCAGCGCGTGCGATATGAGTTGGAGGAAATCAGCAAACCGACGCTGGAGGACATCCTCAAGGAGAAATTCGGGAAGAAATAAGGATCATTGTCCACGAAGGTCACGAAGGTTCACGAATATATATTTCTATTTCGTGTTTCTTCGTGTCCTTCGTGGACGATTAATATCCACGGAGAACACGGAGAGGTACGGAAAATATCTTGTAATCCGTGTATTTCTGTGACCTCCGTGGATTATATTTTCATTGGGTCTAGTCCCGGGCATGACTAATTATCGATGGGAAAAATTATTTTAATAGGAACGGCGGCACCCAGAATTTACCGTATCCTAATATCGGCAGTACGATGCTTCCGATTAACACAACGGCGCTCATCCCGATCCACAACCCGTCGATCCAATGATAGTGCAGGCTCGTCAGCCAGGTGCGGGTGCGCACGCCGAACGAACGCAGGTCCATTGCGTCGATGATTTCCTCCCCGCCGACGATCGCCTGAATCACCACCGGGACAAGCAGCGGCGCAAGGCGCCGGATTTGCGCGAGCAAGCCACCGCGGGCGCGCTCCAGTTCGAAACCCCGCGCGCGCTGGGCGTCGTAGGTGATGGCGAAATCCCGCGCGAAGGTCGGGACGAACCGCATCGAAAGGTCGATCGCGTAGGCAAATTTGTCCGGAAGACCCAGCCGGTGGAAGGCCACCCCGTATGCGCGCGGGTCGATGGCATAGGGGAGGACAATGGCGAAGGAGGTGATCGACAGGATCCGTAGGAACTGTGCCGCGGCGTAGGCGATTCGCTCGGCCGTCACCGGCACCTCCGGCCGCCAGCCGAGGATTTGGAACGGCGCGATCCAGCGCGTGAGTTCGTGCTCGGTCGTATAGAATTCAAAGCCGCCGCGGCCAGTGAGGAAGGTGATCAGGCTGAACAAGGAGGCCATGATAAAGATGAAAATCCACACGCGGCGGATGTCGCGCCAGGCGATCCGCGCGAGCAGGATTTGAGCCACACCGAAGGCCAGAAGCGCAAGCAGGAAGCGCACGTCCCAAAACGAGAGCGCCGCGAGGACGAAGCAGGCGAACGAGATCAGCTTGGCGCGCGGATCCAGGCGATGGATCAGCGTGTTGAGGTTGCGGTAACGCCAGGTGACGAGCATGCGGTTTCCCGGGAGAGCGGCTTGCCGGAGCTTTCACCGGCAAGCCGCTCCATGAGCGAGATCTATCGACCCGTCTGCTTCTGGACCGCCTGATAGGCGACGAGCAGCAGGGGCACGAGAATGGCGGCCTGCAGCAGGTTGGGTCCCGCGGCCGGCAGAAATTCGCCGACCACTGCGGTGACCAGGTTGTAGCCGTTGACGTAAATATCCGACAAAGCGGCAAACCCAATCCCCAGGACGATGCCGAGGGACCCCCATACGACCGATGCGGCGATGTCAATCTGTTTATTAAAGATAAATCGGATGGCGGCGACAATCGCCAGGCCTATGAGCGCCGAGATGCCAACGACAACGGTGAGCGGCTGATCCCATGGGGCGGCTATTTGATTCACCTCGCCCCGGTTCGCAAGCCAAATCCCCGTGGCGATCGCGGCCACTGCCGCGCTGACGACCAGCAGCACGGACAAGCTGCGCTTTTTATCGCCGAAGAGGAAAACCATCCCGGCGATCAGACCGATCAGCCCGTTGCCGAAGGACCATTGCGGCGAAACCCAGCCGGAAAGAAGATCGCCGATGGTGTTGCCCACCAAGCCGGTGAAGAATCCGACAACCGGACCGAACAAATAGCCGAACAGAACCGGGATCGCAATTCCCGGCCGCACCGCCACTTGGCTCACCGACGGAACCGCGAAGACCGTCCCGTTGAACAGCCACGAGATCACGCCGTAGAGCGCGGCGCCGATTCCCATGTAGACGACCTCGCGCGTGCCCACGGTCCAGGCGGCGTTCTGGCGGGAGAGGTAATAAATCCCCAGGACGAGCACCGCGCCGATGGCGACGACAAGGAATCGTTTCGGCACGTCCGACGCGCCGATCATGCTGCCCAGACCCTGTTTTTGGGAGAGCGGGATCAGAAGGTAGGCCAGCGCAAGGAGCGCGGCCGCCACAATCAGGCCGATCACAAGCGGAAGAAATTTCTTTGCCATGGAGCAGCCTCCTTATAAGCGATGATCGGATGATGGATGATTCGCTACTCTCGGAATTTCGTTTACATCACCTCCTTCTCCGCGTGCGCCAAATCCTCGGCGCGCAGGAACTTTGCGGTCGCGGGGTAATATTCCAAATTAATTTCGAGCAGCGATGTGGGCAGCACCCGGCAAGCTTTCAGCAGCTCAAAATCGCGCAACACATCGAAGAGCGAACCGTCGGCCGCCACGCCCTCGTTCCCGACCAGGATCACGCGGTCGGCGTACGCCACGGCCAAATCCAGGTCGTGAGTGATAAACAGGACCGTTTCGAAATCGGGCATGGCCAGGATCGAATCCATGAAGGCCATATAGTTGAAGTAATCCTGGCCGGCGGTCGGCTCGTCCATGATCAGAATGCGCGTGCCCATCGCCAGCACCGAAGCGATGCTCACCCGCTTCTGCTGGCCGAAGGAGAGCGCGAGCGGCGGATACTCCTCCAGACCCTGCAGGTGGAGCGCCTGCACTGCGTGGCCGGTCAACCCGGGTATCGCGCCGTCGGGTTTGGAAAGATTGCGCGGCCCGAAGGCGAGTTCCTCGCGGACGGTCGGGGCGAACAGCATATGCGTCGGGCTTTGAAAGACGTATCCCAGCGTGTGCGCCGCCTGGGCGACGGTGATGCGGCGCGTATCCTGCCCGCCCACCAGGACTCTGCCCTGCTGAGGTTTCAGCAAACCGATGGTGTGCTTCATCAGCGTCGTTTTTCCCGCGCCATTCGGGCCCAGCACCGCGATGATCTCCCCGCTGTGGATTTGCATCGATACGTCGCGGAGCACCGGCGGGCCGTCGCCATACGCAAATGAAACGTTTTCGAACGCGACCAGGGTTTCGCCGCGCCGGCGCGCCACGGGTGCCGGCCGTGCCAGTGGCGGATCGCCGCGCGCTCTGCGCATCACGGCCGGGGCGGGTAGTTTCACCCGGCGATAGTCGACCGCTTCGATCAATCCGTCGGCGGCCCCGGCGTATGAAATATGTCCGTCCTGCAAATAGATCGCCCGGTCGGGATGGGCGGCGAGAACGTTTTCCACGCGGTGCTCAATGACCAAAAGCGAAATTCCCTCCTCGCAAAGTTTGCGAAACAGCGCCAGAGCCTCCACCGCGGATGCCGGGTCGAGCGAAGCGAGCGGTTCATCTAGCAGGAGGATCGAGGGTTGCATCGCCAGCGCCCCGGCCAGAGCCACTTTTTGTTTTTCGCCGCCGGAGAGGGAGAACGTTTCGCGCTCGGCCAGATGGCGGATGCCGAGGCGATCGAGCGTGTCCATCACGCGGGCGAATACTTCCTTTTGCGGAAGCGCCAGGTTCTCGAGGCCGAAAGCCACCTCCTGCATCACATGCGACGCGACAATCTGCCGTTCGGGATCCTGCATCACGGTGCCGACGAGCTGCGAAATCTGTCCCAGGTTCATCGGACCGGAGTCTTTTCCCTGGAGGAGGATTGCTCCTTGCATCTCGCCGCGGTAGGAGCGCGGGATCAGCCCGTTGATGCAGCGGGCGAGGGTGGTCTTCCCGCAACCGCTTTCACCCGAAAGGAGGAGCATCTCTCCGCGGCCGAGGGAGAAGCTGATATCGTGGATGGCGGCTTCCGGCCGGTCGCGGTACCGGAAGGTGAGGTTGGAAACCTGCAAGGCGATATCGGAATGCTCGGTTGAGGGGATCACTGGTAAAAGTATATATCAATTTCCAACCGACAAGATATTGTCCAACCGGTCAAAAGCGAAAGCGGAGGCCCTCCCCAGTTAGGACGGGTTGCGGACACGAATAGGATAAAGCAGGATACAAAATGTTGCTAAACATTTTTGCATTTGCTCATCGCCCCCTCATCCCATCCTCCCGTCGCTTCGCTCCAGGACTAGTTCTCCCAGCATAAGCTGGGAGAAGGTGGCCGAAGACCAGATGAGGGAAAATGAAAAGTCGCGACAATTCAAGGATCACGCCCCTCACCTTTAGTGGGCTGAGCAGTGGCCTTTTATCATTTGCTCCCTTTGTTGGGAATGCTAAAAATAATCCATCGAGAGGGAGATACAAAAACCGACCCTTTCGCCAGAGTCGGTTTTTATTGAATCGCAGATCCAAGACCTTTTGGCTTGCGTAGAGCGCGTCGCCTAGGCTTTCTTCTTGGGGAACCGGCTGAGCACGGTGGCCGGTTCCTTCACATCCTCCCCGCCGCTTTCCGTGGCGGGAAGCTGCACGACAATCGTCTTCCCTTCGGCGGCGAAGGCGTGGTCCACGTAGGCTTGTCCCAGCAGGAAGCGTTCGCTGTCGACCGCGCAGGAAGTGATGCTGCCGATGGGACGGCCCTGCTCGTCCAGCACCGCGTTGCCCGGATGCGCCATGCGCACGCCTTTGCGGTTGAAGCGGAAGCGTACGACCTCGCCTTTGCGCGTCCGCTCCTGCTCGAGGAACGCAGCGCGTCCGATAAACCACGGTTTGTGCGGCTTGACGTAGGATTTCGAATCCAGCCTGGCCGATGCCCAGGCCCAGCGATCCGCCCATTTCGTGCCCGTACAGCGGCAGACCGGCTTCGGTGCGCAGACTGTCGCGCGCGCCCAGGCCCACGGGTTTAAGTCCCAGCGGATCGCCGGCCAGCATCAGCGCCTTCCATAAGTCCGCCGCGCGGTCCGGATGCACAAAAAGTTCATAGCCGACCGATTCTCCCGTATAGCCGGTGCGCGCCACGATCAGATCGAACCCGCCGAGGGCCGCATCGCACAGTCCGGTGTGCGCCAGGCGCGCGATTTTCTTTTTCATCGCCCCGTCGCCGCCGAGCGCGAGCAGTATCGCGCGCGATTTCGGTCCCTGCAGCGCGATATCCACCCGCCTGTCCGCGCCGCTGGCGGGGTCGCGGAGATTGCGCAAGGTTACTCCGTTCCGTCCCGGCGCTTTGGCGCCCGGACGCCCGCGGTCGATGCTAACCTTCCCTTCGCGGACCGCATTCACCCAGGTCCAGTCTTTTTCATCGTTGGAGGCGTTGACCACAATCAGGTAAGTCTCCTCATTGCGGCGATAGATCATCAAGTCGTCGATCACTTTGCCGTCGGGATCGAGCAAATGCGTATAGAGCGACTGTCCCGGTTCGAGCGCCGCCACCTCGTTGCCGCACACCGCATCGAGGAAGGCGCAGGCGCTCTCGCCGGACGCATCCCATACGCCCATGTGCGCCACGTCGAACAGGCCGGCGGCGCCACGCACCGCGAGATGCTCTTCCACCACGCTGCTGTACCAAACCGGCATCTCCCACCCGGCGAACGGCACCATTTTCGCGCCGAGCGCTTTGTGAATCTCGTGCAGCGGGGTGAACCGCAGCGGCGGTTCGGCCGGTTCGGTCCAAACGAAATCGGGAAGCGGCGCGGATGCCGAGGGTTTAAAGGACGGAACAAAATACGGACGGGTCGGGTCGGCCGAGGGTCCGGAAGCCTTCGGCATCGCCGCCGCGCCACCGGCCAGCGCGACCTCCGCCGGCCCCGGCATCTTCCGCGCCAGATCGTCGTCGAAGCGGACGAATCCGTCCGAGAGCGCGCGCAGCCAGGCGATGGCCACGCTTGCCCGGGCGGACGGAATCGTCAGCAGGAATCCACCGTCGGCGCGTTCCAGGATCGCTTCCGTTTCTCCACCGGGGAGCGGCAGCCGAGTCGATTGCGTCTTCCCTTCGGGGAGCGAATAGACATCGTTGGTCGTCGACCAGTACAGCAGGGCTTCCGCGTGCCGGCCGCGCACTGCGATTCGGGCGAATTTTTTCTTCGGCGCCGGATCGTCGAGGTAGTAGAAATGCGGATACCCGTGCCGTTCGGCTTTGAAATCGATCCCGGCTTTTTCGGCCAGCGTCCGGATTTTTATGCGCGCGTCTTCCATGGCTTCGAAATCGATCCGCGCGCGCAGCAGGGTCGAGGTGCGCCGCGACCCCGCCGTTCGGCCGCTGTAGCGGAACGGATGGCAGGCTTTCAGCACCTGGGCGATTACGCCCGCCACTTCGTCCATCTCCGCTTCGCGCAACCCGCGCTGCGTCATCCACGGCGTGCCCATCCGGATTCCGGTGGCGTTGCCGGCCGAGACGTCGCCGGGGATGGTGTTGCGGTTGAGCACGATCCCGGCCAGATCCAGAACGCGCGCGGCGATGTCGCCCGAGAGCGGGGTGCCGTCCGGCGCCCGGACGCTTTTACAATCCACGTTGAGCAGGTGCGTGTCGGTTCCGCCGTAGGCAATGCGCAGGCCCTGCGCCGCGAGCGAATCCGAGAGCCGTTTGGCGTTGCGCACGATCTGCTGCTGCAAGAGCCGGAATTTTTCCGTCCGGGCGATTTTAAAAGTGGCCGCGAGCGCGGCGAAGACGTTGACGTGCGGTCCGCCCTGTTCGCCGGGGAACACGCCGCGGTCGATCTTGCGCGATAAGCCTGGATCGGTGGTGAGGATGCAGGCGCCGCGCGGGCCGCATAGCGTTTTGTGGGTGGTGAAGGTGATCACGTGCGCATACCCAAGCGGCGAGGGGGATACGCCGGCCGCGATCATACCGGCTACATGCGACACGTCGGCGACGAGGTAGGCGCCGACCGCATCTGCGATCTCGCGGAACCGTTTCCAATCGGCCGCCCATGGATACGAGGTGTACCCGGCGATGATCATCTTCGGTTTGTGTTCGCGCGCGAGGGCTTCGACCGCGTTGTAATCGATTTTCTCGTTGACCGGGTCGACCGGGTAGCCGACGATCTTGTACCACTTGCCGGATCGGTTGGCGGGGGATCCGTGGGTGAGGTGTCCGCCGTCATTCAGGTTGAGCCCCATCACCGTATCGCCCGGGACGACCAGCGCGTCGTACACGGCGGTGTTGGCCGGCGCGCCGGAGAGCGGCTGCACGTTGACGTAAATCTCGTCGGCCGGAATCTCGGCTGTAGCAAACGCCTCCGCGCAGCGGCGCCGGGCGAGGGCTTCGATCACGTCGGCGTATTCCGTCCCTTTATAGTAGCGCGGGTCGGAATAGCGCCGGAAGTGGCCCAGGCGCGCGGGGTAGTCGAGGATTTCCGACTCGGTCATCCAGCGGGAGTCCTCGTCCGGATATCCTTCGGCGTAAAGGTTCTGCAGCCGGCTGCCGAGCGCGTCGAGCACTGCGCGCGGAGCGGTGCTTTCCGAGGGAATCAAAATCAGTTTGCGGTATTGCCGCTCGGATTCCAGCCGGATCAATTCCTCGACGGCGGGGTCAACTTTCGCCAGCGTGCCGCGCACCAGGAAATCGCTCATGGGTTGCTCCTGTTATTGAAGTTTTGCCCTTTGCGGGAAGAAGGGGAAGCCGTTCTCTCGACCGGAAATCCGAATGGGGAATTGATCTGCTCCCGTTCGCCTATCACCGGCCGGGCTGTGGGCGGAACAGGGTTCGAACCTGCGACCTCATCTGTGTAAGAGACGCGCTCTGACCAACTGAGCTATCCGCCCGTCGAGACAATTATACCAGCATGGTGTATGGAACCAGTCCGCGATTCCTCGGCTACAAGAGCGGTCTCGGAATGACACCCGCAGAATGTCATTCCGAGGCCTTCGAAGAAGGCCGAGGAATCGGCAATGCGTGGGTGCTGACCAGAATGATTTGTGGAACCAGTATGCGATTCCTCGGCTACAAGAGCGGTCTCGGAATGACATTTGTGTCGATTGAAAAAGGATTAAAATATAATCCTTATGGACCGTGGTAGTAAAAAAGGGGGATTAAATGACACACACCTATTATGTTTATATCCTCGCCAATCAAACTCGTCGATTATGCGTCGGAGTAACAAATAATTTGATCCGACGCCTGAGGGAGCATCGAGCTGGGATTTGTTCGGTCTTTGCCCATCGATATACTATGGAATGCTTGGTTTATTCCGAAAGCTCACGTGATATTAATTCTGCTATTCGTAGAGAGAAACAAATTAAAGGTTGGCGACGAGAAAAGAAGGTCGCACTCATTGAATCCATGAACCCGAATTGGGTGGACCTGGCGTCGGGGTGGTGAAAGACAGAGGGGAATTGTATCCTTGCGTTACCGATTCCTCGGCTGCTAAAGCAGCCTCGGAATGACATCTACTGCGCGAATTGCAACCTTGGGAGACGCCGCGATGAAATTGAATTACGTGGATGACGGAAACGTTTTCGATTGGGGCAGAATTTCCCGCGATTACGCCGCCTATCGGCCGGGCTATCCGGAGGAATTCTACGAATTATTGTTCCGATTGGGGATTGGGATTCCCGGGCAAAAAATTCTGGACCTGGGAACCGGAACCGGCGTGCTGGCCAGGGCGTTTGCCAGGCGCGGCGCGCTGGTTACCGGTGTGGATATCGCCGAGGAACAACTTCGTGAAGCCATGCGGTTGTCGGCCGGGGAGAATCTTAAAATCGATTATCGTATTTCCAAAGCGGAAGATATCAATTTCGAACCGGATTCCTTCGACGTTGTTTCGGCCGGCCAATCGTGGATGTATTTTGATCCGTGTATTCTGGTTCCGAAGCTGCAGCGAATATTGAAAGCTCGCGGCCGGCTGGCATTAACGCACCTCAATTGGCTGCCTCGCCGGGATCCGATCGCGCGGCAGAGCGAAGCGCTCATCTTGAAATTCAATCCCCGCTGGACCGGGGCAGATTGCGACGGGACGGCCCCGCCGAAGTTTATGGATTCGCTAGCTGCTTTCCGATTGACTACGTTTCATACGTATGAGTCGGAAATGCCCTTTACGCGCGAATCCTGGCGCGGGCGGATCCGCGCCTGCCGCGGGATAGGGGCAAGCCTGACGCCCGAGCAAACAGCGGTTTTCGACCGGGAGCATGCGGTGCTGCTTGGGAAAATCGCGCCCCCCGAATTTACAATCCTTCACCAGATCGTTTTGCATATATTGGAGAATGAGAAAACATAAAAAAAGTCCGCGATTCCTCGGCCGCTAAAGCGTCCTCGGAATGACATCTGAAGTATGTCATCCCGAGGAGCCGGAGGCTCCGAGGGATCGGTAATGCATGGAAGCTGACTAGCGTGATTTGTGGATGATGTCCGCGATTCCTCGGTCGCTAAAGCGGCCTCGGAATGACATTTTACTGGGAGGAGTACAATCCACCGAATGGCGGACGGAATGCGTTTTCGCTGGCTGGGCGCCGCCGGAATGGAGCTGGAATGCGGCGGCGAACGGCTGCTGGTGGATCCTTACCTCTCCCGCGTGCCATTCAGGCACCTCTTCTACGGTAGACCGAAAACCAATTCGGAATTGATCATGCTTCACCTCTCGCCGTCGCGAGCCGTATTAATCACCCATCCGCACTACGATCATCTGATGGATGTCCCCGTTATTTGCAAGGAATTCCGCGCGAGCGCCTACGGCTCCGCATTTACCGCCGCGCTCCTTTTAGCCAACGGCGTTCCCTCTAAAAATATTCATACCATTCGGGCGGGTGACGAATTCCAGGAAGGCCCGTTTTCCGTTAAAGTGTTCCCCGGCGAACACACTCGAATTGCAGGAGTAATGCCTCACGCTGCCCCGCTGCCAAAAGCATTGCATCCTCCCTTGAAACTCGGCGACTACCGAATGGATTGCATGTATTCTTACAAGGTATCCGCCGGCGGACAATCCTTGCTTTTGTGGAACACCCCGTCCGCGGCGGATGCGCCGGGGGCGGACGTGCTGGCGATCACGACCTCCCGTCCGCCAGATGCCTGGCGCGAAGTGATTGCGAAGGTCCGGCCCCGGGCCACTATTCTGATCCATTGGGATGATTTCTTCTCGCCGCTCTCGCATCCGCTTAGGCCGATGTTCGCCCCGCCGAGCTTGCGAGCCCGGTTCCTCCGGAGAATGGATCCGCACGAATTTGCCCGATCGATGGAAGTCCTCGGCCCGAGGTGCAAAGTTTTTATTCCTGAGATCTTTCAATCTATGGAATTGAGGGATATATTTTAAAACGGTTGTGAAAAAATAATCAGTACACGGAGGCAATGGCCGTCATGCCCGCGCCTGCCCCCGCGCTCGCCCTTGCGCCCGCCCTCGCGAAGCGGGGGAAGCGGGGGTGTACTTGGCGGGCATCCAGTTTTATTTTGGTCTGCAAGGAATGGATTCCCGCCTGGGGCACGCGGGAATGACGATCCCGAGAACACACGACAAGTTTGTCATGTCCGCGGGTACAAAGCGGGCATCCATCATTCGGAAGCAATGACCGTCATGCCCGCGCGTACTTGGCGGGCATCAATTCTATTTTGGTATACAAGGAATGGATTTATCGCCTGGGGCACGCGGGAATGACGATCCCGAGAACACACAACAAGTTCGTCATGCCCGCGCCTGCCCCCGCGCTCGCCCTTGCGCCCGCCCTCGCGAAGCGGGGGAAGCGGGGGTGTTTTTGGCGGGCATCAATCCAACCAATATATTTTTCCGAATAAATAACAATTATGGTTGCAGGAATTATTTTCGTCTTGATAATTCTTAAAGGATGATGAGGGCGAATCCCGCTCCATCCGTTCGAATGGCCTACGCTTTTCCTACGATGGGTCGATATTTATTGCGGCGGCGTGAAGGCGGGAATATTATTCTTCCTGTAAGCCGGAACACACAGGAATAAAGTTCCGGAAAGAAAGGAGGAGAGGCGGGGCAATCTCTCGCAGAGGAAATCCGGGGCGGTCGCAACTTGACCGCCCCTCTCCTTGCCGATACAATGCCGGTCATTCTTCCGCCGTTCCGCGGCCATTAGCGGACGGCGGTTTTGCTGAGACGCTATGCTCGAAACCCTCTCCAACCGATTGCAGGAAATTTTCCGCCGGCTGTCCCGGCACGGCGCGTTGAGCGAGGCGGACGTCGACGCCGCGTTGCGCGAAGTTCGCCTGGCGCTGCTCGAGGCGGACGTGCATTTTTCAGTCGTAAAGGATTTTCTCGCACGCGTCCGCGCCCGCGCCGTGGGCAGCGACGTCTCCCTCGCGCTTAATCCCGCCCAGCAAGTGATCAAAATCGTCGACGAGGAGCTGGCCGCCACGCTCGGGTCGGCCGAGCCCTGGAAACTCACGGGTCCCAAACCGCGCGTCATCCTCCTGGCCGGGCTGCAGGGGTCCGGCAAGACCACCACGGCGGCCAAGCTCGCCAAGTTCTTCCGCGCCGACGGCGAGCGTCCCCTGCTCGTCGCGGCCGACGTCCAGCGGCCGGCCGCCGTTCGCCAACTGCAAATCCTCGGTCAGCAGGTCGGAGTTTCCGTTTACACCGCCGAGGGAAAAACCCCGGTGCAGATTTGCGCCGACGCGCTGAAGCAGGCCGGGCGCGAGGGCGATACGCTGGTGCTGCTCGACACCGCCGGCCGGCAGCAAATCGACGACGCCCTCATGGCGGAACTCGCTTCCATCAAGAGGACGGTCCATCCGGTCGAATCCCTGCTGGTGGCGGATGCGATGACCGGCCAGGAGGCGGTGCGCATCGCCGAAGGCTTCCACAAGGCCGTCGTCCTCACCGGATTGATCCTGACGAAAATGGACGGCGACGCGCGCGGCGGGGCCGCGATCTCGATGCGGTCGGTCACCGGGGTTCCGATCCGCTGGATCGGAATGGGCGAGGGGCTGGACGCTCTGGAGGCGTTCGACCCGGAACGGATCGCCGGCCGGATTTTGGGCATGGGCGACATGCTCGGACTGATCCAGCGCGCGGAGGAGGCTTTCGACGCGGGCCAGGCGCAGAAGCAGGCGGAGCAGATTCTGGGCGGCGAATTCACCCTCGAGGATCTTCTTGGCCAACTGCGGCAAATGCGCAAGCTCGGACCGCTCGGGCAGGTCCTGGAAATGCTGCCCGGCGCCGGGGCGGCGCGGATCACCCCCCAGCAACAGCGCGACGCCGAAGCCGATCTGCGCCGCAAGGAGGCCATCCTGTGCTCGATGACCCGCGCGGAGCGCCGCCAACCGGAGCTATTGGACGCCAGCCGGAAACGGCGGATCGCGCGCGGCTCGGGGACGGAGGTCCCGGAGATCAACCAACTGATCCAGCAGTACCGCCAGGCGCGGAAAATGATGAAGATGCTGGGAAAAAACGGGGGGAGGGGACTTCCCCGGATTTTCGGGTAAAATGTAGCTTCTACGGGTTCGGCGGCGGATGCGTATCTGGCCCGGTTCCTTCCAGCCGGGGCTCGCGCCCTCTCAACGCCGCAGCGAACACCGCAATCCTTTCACACTAGGCAAGGAGTTTTTCTATGGTTCGCATTCGTCTGCGAAAAACGGGCCTGCGCCACCAGCCCTCGTACCGCATCGTGGTGGCCGATCGCGAGCACCCGCGCGACGGCCGGTTCCTCGAACTGGTAGGAACCTATAACCCGCGCACCGAGCCGTCCACCATCCTGGTGGAGGAAGCGCGGATCTACCATTGGCTCGGACACGGAGCGCAGCCTTCCGAATCCGTCGCCAGATTGTTCACTCAAATCGGCCTGACCGCCAGGTTCGAACGGCTGCAAAAAGGCGAGAAGCCGGAAACGCTGCTGGCGGAAGCGGAAGCCGCGCAGAAAGCGCGGCCGGTGGCTGCTCAAACCAAACGGGAAGCCCTCCCGGGCGCGAAGAAGAAAAACAAAACCAAGAAGGAAAAAGCGAAAGCCTAAGCGTTTGGAGCGGCGGATATGGCGATGAAGGAACTGGTCGAGTACATAGCCAAATCGCTCGTTGACGATCCGGACCAGGTGCATATCTCCGAAGTGGTCATGGGCGCCGACGTGCATCTCGAACTCATGGTCGCGCCGGAAGACCGGGGCCGGGTGATCGGCCAGAACGGACGAATCGCCAACGCCATCCGATCGCTGCTGTGGGTGGCCGCGGCGCAGGAAGGCCACCGGGTTACGTTCGATATCGTGTAGCCCAAATGCCGAAAAGCGTAAAACGGCCGTCGAAAAAAGCGAAATTGGGCCTGCCTCCGCAAGGGAGCGGGCCCGCTTTTTTGGCCGTCGCCCGGGTGCGCCGCCCGTTCGGCGTGAAGGGCGAAACGCTCCTGGAAATCCTCACGGATTTTCCCAGGCGGTTGTTCCAGGCGGAAAAGTTGTTCGTGGGCGAGGAGCATCGCCCCCACAGCGTGGCGTCCCTTCGGCGCCATGGGGAGGAGATGCTTCTCCAGTTGGAAGACATCCGCGACCGCGACGCGGCTGAATTATTGCGGGGACAAATTCTCTATATCCGCACCGACGACCTGCCGCCGCTGCCGCCCGGCGTTTATTATTTTCACCAGATCGAAGGGTTGGAGGCGGTGACCGAAACCGGGGAGATCCTCGGCCGGGTGAAGGAAATTCTCAAGACCGGCGCGAACGACGTGTATGTGGTGCGGGGGGCCAGGGGCGAAATTTTGCTCCCCGTCATCCCGCAGGTGATCCGCGAAGTGCGGTTGGGGGAAGGGCGGATAATCGTAAGGCTATTGGAAGGTTTGGTTTAACAACAATTGTAATAACCATCCCATCCTTTCTTCCCTACCCCTCCTCCCTTCGGAAGGGAGGAGGGGAAAAGGGGAGGGGGGATGGGATGCGTGGAATTGTCACTTGCCCCCATCCACACGCTACCGATCCCTCGCGGCCTGCGGCCACTCGGGATGACATACTTCGGGGGTCATTCCGAGGCACCGCTCTTTGGTGCCGAGGAATCGCAGACTGATTCCACAAATCATCCTGTATATGAAATATCACCGCTGGCTTTTATCAGGAAATCGGAGGGTCAATGGATGCGATGCAAGGCGATCCGGTTGAGAAACCGGCGAATATGTCGCGCATAATAATCCGTTGGGCCATTCGCGAAACGATGGGATTGGTCATGATGGGCGTGATATTGTTCCTCGCGTCGGGCCGGTTGAATTGGACGATGGCATGGGCCCTCATCCTTGTCATGGCGGCCTGGGTCGTGGCCACCGGTCGGACGGTCATTCCGCGCTACCCCCAGCTTCTGGCCGACCGGGTGAGCCCGCCCCCGGGCGCAAAGATATGGGATGCGGTGATCATGGGGATTGCCGGGGGTTTGAGCGTGGCGGGATACGTTATCGCGGGTTTGGATTTGAGATATGGATGGACAGTGGGAATGCCGGCGGCCGTGCCGATTGCGGCTCTCGTGGTCACGGTGATCGGGTACTCGATTGTCGTGTGGGCGACCGCCTCGAACGCGTTTTTCTCGATGGCCGTGCGAATCCAGAAAGAACGCGGACATACGGTGGCCACCGGCGGACCGTACCGGTTCATCCGCCATCCGGCGTATGTGGGCATGGTGCTGCAGTTCCTTGGATCGCCGATCGTGCTCGGTTCTTGGTGGGCCGGATTAACCGGATTGGTCTGCGCGCTGCTGATCCTTCTCCGCACGGCGCTCGAGGACCGGACTTTGCTCTCTGAGCTCCCCGGATATAGGGAATACGCCGCGCAGGTGCGCTACCGATTGATCCCGGGTATTTGGTGAAGACGAGGGCGGTTGAGAACCCCCGGCAATTTTCTTTATCACGCGGATTGGCCGCAGTCCGATAACCTGACCCGATTCTGTAAAGCTCTCGGATTTCCCGCAGGTTCTTAACTGTGCCGCGAGAAGTTCTGAATCCGGGCCGCATGGGAATCTTCCCGCTAGAAACCGTCCATCTGTGATTCTCATATCCGGATTAGAATTGACGCAGGTCAAATAAAGAATCCTTGGCACCCTGCCTTGACCGAGGGAAAGCAAACCCGCTAGAAATCATTTCAAAGGAAATGTTTCCATGACCGAACCGCTGCCGACGTTTTTGGGGATCGGGGCGCAAAAAAGCGGCACGACTTCCATCCATCAATACCTGCTTTCCCACCCGCAAATTTTCGTTCCCGCGCGAAAGGAACTTCGTTTTTTTTCCTACGAGGGCGATCCCTTTACCTACCGGGGGCCCGGCGACGGAGCCATACGGAACAGGGTCGTCGCCACCTGGTCGGATTACCGGGCGGCGTTCCTGGGATCGGAAAAATTCCCGGCCCGCGGAGAGATTTCACCCGAGTACCTGATGCTTGCGGGGAAAGCGGCTCTGCGCATTCTTCATTATCTTCCGCGAGTAAAGCTGTTCGCCGTATTGCGCAATCCGGCGGATCGAGCGTATTCCAACTATCAACAGGCCGTCCGGCAGGGACGGGAACCGTTGAGGGATTTTCGGGCCGCGCTGGATCAGGAGGAGGAACGATGCGAGCAAAATTGGTCGCCGCTCTTCTGGTACAAACGGAACGGCCTGTATGGACGCCAGCTCTCCGAATTCTATGCCCGCTTCCCGCGTGATCAAATCCGCGTTTACTTGTACGACGATCTATCCCGCGACGCGGCCGGCTTGATGGCCGACCTATACCGGTTTCTAGGTGTGGATCCGAACCATCGGCCGGATGTCGGCATGAAGTTCCACCCATCCGGAATTCCGCGGCTTCGGCCGCTCTACGGTTTCCTGCAAACCGTTCGGAACCGCATCCGGTTCCTCGACGGCGTTCTCCCGGCTAATATTCGGAATCCGATTCATGCCGCCGTTCGGGACGGCTTGATTCGCCCGGCTCCGCCGATGCCCCCGGACATTCGCGAAGAATTGATCGAATATTTCCGCGAGGATATCCTGAAACTTCAGGATCTCATTCAGCGCGATCTGGCGGACTGGATGGCAATCGAATGAATGCACGCCCCCCGGTCTCCGGTCGAATGGTTCCAAAATATTCGTGGCAATGAACGACCGCGCGGCAAACCGCGCGGTATGAAGGTACGCAACCCCCAAGAACTGCGCAGCAAGCCCCGCATTCTTCGATTAATAAAGAGGAATGCGGGGCTTGCTGCGGGGTATTCATCATCCCGCGAAAGCGGGATAAATTAAGATCACCCGTCTGATGATTTCGCCGGGGATTATCTCTATCCGGATTGGTCCGCCGCGGGGGGAGGGGGAATCTTCGCGGGTGGACTTGCCGCCAGCCGATTTTGATAAAAAGCAAACCCAACCAGGATGAAGGCGGGCACCGTGACAAAGGCGTAATGCAGCGTATTGGCAGTGACGGAACTGACCAGTATGGCGGTGACGCCTAGGAACGCGGACATATTGCGGCCCGCGAGCATTCGGTTCCCTTGCAAGCGGCTATCCCTCCAGGATTTCCAAAGGCCATACCAAAGCGGAAGGTACGCCAGGAGCAGCAGCGCCAACCCGATGCCTCCCAGGTCGTGGAAAACCTGCAGGTATTCGTTGTGCGGATAATACTCCGACACATCCATGCCGTGAACCGCCTGGGCCACGAGAATCCTCGCGCTGCCCGGCCCCCATCCCAACACCGGATTGGTGATTGCGTGTTGGAAGGTTACGGCCCAAAAAACGTTCCGGCCGGAGGTTCGGAGCGACAGCAGGACGGATACCAAATCCGAAGAGGTATTGGCGAAAAATCTTTCCCGCAGCGGAGGCACGGCGAGGATAATGGCGACGGTGATCAAGCCGGCCGCCGCCGCGCCCACCACTGCGTCGCGGATCCGGCGCGGCTTCAACAGGCCGAGCGCGAGGAGCAGAATCGCGGCGAACACGGCCATCCGGGAGAGGGTGAAGAAAATCACTCCCACAGCCAGCAGCCCGCAAAGCGCGGCCGTCTTTCTGTCGCGAGGCGTGGCTCCGTAGCTCCATCGGGCGAGCGCCACCGCCAGGATGATTAGCAGATACAGCGCAATCCCGCGCGCTTCGACCGCGCCGACCGGTCCTTGCCCCGTGAGCGTCACCTTACCAACGGGGATCAGGATCAGATACGCTCCGATGGGGATCAGAACGGTGGCCAGCAAAAGATTTTCCAATTTCTGAATGCTGCTGCCGCCGCGGCGCGAGAGAACGATCCATGTAAAAATCGCGGAGAGCGGCGGCAACCCGTAGAATAGAATGTCTTTCAACCCCGTCAGCGTGATGGGCGTGGAAAGCCAGCGGATTGCCGTCCAGAGGACGAAAGCGAGGAAGGCGAGGCTCCATTTCGGGATTTGCCGGTCGGTGCGCTGCAGGGCAAGTATCCCCAGGATGATTCCGGCGGCAAATCCCCACCCCACTCCGGAAATGCTGACGGTCGTTCCGGACAGGCTGATCGAATCAAACTGTGAGCCCATACAGACAATCGCGGAGAATAGCGTCAAACCGTACAGCAGCCAGACGAAGCGGCGGAAGATGAGCACCATAAAGATCGCGAGGAGACCCGCGATACAAACGAAAGGAAGGTACTCGACCGGCAGGAAAAGAACAACAGCCGCAGCCGCCACCCCAAAACAGACAATCAGGAAAAATTGAAGGAGGGTTCTACTGGTCATGGAAGACACGGTGGTTGAGAATTTCCCGTCGCGTTTCAGGGATCCGTCCCGGCGGCAGCTCCGTGGAAATTTCAGTTGAGGCCGATCGCCGCGTTCGGTGATTATATCCGATGGCGTTGCTGGCTGAAGGGATGCGGATACGGATGGATTGCGAAGAAAGGGAAAGCTGAGCTCGCGCGCACCGGGGGAACAAAAAGGATGCCCCATCCATGGAGGACGCATCCCCGTGTTCCCGCGAGATCATTCGTCCGCCCGGCGGCCAAGGGAATATCCGTACCGGAGCATCATCGGCCAGGAAAGGAGTTCAACCATCCTTCGCGCGCCGGGCCGCATCTCTTTTTCCCAGCGCACATCCGGGCTGAGCTCGATCATTCCCGTCTGGAAACGGTCGGGGTTTCCACGTACGGTATGGTTCGGCCCGAGCCAGACAGTATGCTCGCCTCGGAACGGAAGGGATTCCGGGGCTTCCTGGATCAGGCGAAGAATGCCCTCGATGGTCGCGCGGGGATGCCGGATAAAATCCTCGTAACGGATCCGCGAGTAACGGCTCCTATGCCGGCGGCCGACCCAGTCGGCCGCCGCATTCCAACTATTCCACAGGATCGAACTCTCCACCGTTCCGATTCGCCTCATCGGAGCGCCCGGTTGCGGTTTTTGCACGGACCAGGAATACGCCACCGCCCGCGGATCGCGAATTAGGTGAACGAAGGTTACCTCAAGCGGAGCGATCATTCCCAGCAGACCGCCGTAAAAAGGCGATTTGGAGGAATCGACGATTACCGGGCAGCCGGAAATTTCCCGGACGGTTTCGTACAATTTGGCCGTAACGGAAAGAAATTCCCTCCGGGAGGCGGAGGAAGGAACCCGTCCGTACGTAAATAGATAGCCCGGCGCGTGCAGCGTGCGGGTTTCCTCCCGGCCGAGCCTGCTCCAGCGTTCGGCATCGAGGCCGCCGGTTTCTTCCTCCAGCCGCCGCAGAACCCGCTTCCAGAAATTGCATTGGCTGAAAGGGTTCCCGCAACCGCACGTTCGGTCGTGGAGCGCGCCCCAGTCCCAAATCGAGTTGATTTCGCCGACAGAAAAAAAGCCTGCCACCTGGCCGAGAATATTGGCGAGGATGGTGCTGCCGCTGCGGCCCCACCCCAAAATGTAGAGCACTTTGGTTTTTGGATTTCTGACAACCTCATCCGCCGTTTTTTTCATTCCGGGTCTTCTCATCCTGCGTGATAATTGATCGCGCTCTATGCCGCGTGGATGGCCTGACGAGTGCCGTTGCAGCGGTTGGGATTTTGTTTCCGCAAAACGATCGGGAAATGGTGGATGCTTTGGCTCGGCAAACCGCGGCGGATGCCCTGGACGGCGCGGGCTGGACGCAAACTACAGGGGGGGAGGAGAGTTCCAACGCTCGATGACCGGGTTCCGCATCGCCGGCGCACCTTGAGGTCCGTCTGAAAATGGAGCCGGCGATTGCAAATCCTCCGGAAGGCTAGGGTTTGGCGGTTGTGGCGGGGGTCGTATCTTTCCACCATCCCGCCACCAGGATGACCAGAATTCCGGCGACTAAACCGATCAGCAAGGCAAAGGCGGAATACTTCAATGCCTGCTGGGGTTGCCGCGGCGCGGAGTAGGCCGGAGGTTGGGCGCGGTTGAGAACCGCCGGACCATTGATCTGGAGCTGCAATTGATGCTTGTTGTAACTGTCCAGCGCATCGGAATAATTGGCGGCCGCGTTGGATTGGGTGCGCAGGAGCCCCCGCAGCGGTTCGCGAACGGAGGGATTTAGCTCTAGCGGCACTCCTCCGGAGGGATAGTTGAAATCCGTCGGCGCCAGCATACCCTCGTAAATGCGGATGTCGATCAGCGAATACTGGTTTAAATCATGGGCCTCCAGGAATTCCAATAGTTTGGCGTCCGCGTCGTTTAAGTCATTTTGCGTTTTCTTCAGCCAGACGCGGTTGGGATTGAGGAAGTTTTGCTCAAGCCATTGGATGCTTGCATCGGCCCAGGCGTTGGCTTCCGCCGCGGCTTGGTCCGCTCGGCGCGCGCGCGCGTTGATCTGGAAGATGGATTTACCCCATTTATCCGAGGTGATGCTGATCTGTTTGGCTACATCGGGAGCCATCCCCTGTTCGGCTTTGATCGTTTGAATGATGTCGTCGTTCTGAAGCAAATCGGTGATCGGAGCGTCGCCAAGGAGATAGGCCGGGATGGAAACCACCGCGGTGGCTTTATATTGCGGCGTTGTCAGCAGGCTTATGATCGCGGTTGGAACCACGGCCGCCAGGCAGAAGAACGCCAGGATCAACCATGAACGGGAAATTCTTTCCCAATAGAAATGCAGATTCAAATCGTTGTCGAGCAGGGAAGTGGTTCGAAGCTCCACCGCGTCCTCCTTATCCTTTGGGGCAAAAGACGGATTGAGCGCAACGGATTTGGATTATACCAGTTGGGCCGAGCGATCCGGATCGTGCACCAAAGAACGGTCATCGTTTCGAAGCCGTCTTGCGCGCCGGGGTTTCAACGGCGCTGCCGGAAACCGGGTTTTTCAAGGGAAGCGTCTGCGAATAATCGTAGAACGGAGTTCGAAAAAAATAAAGGATGCGGTGGAGCAGCGCCGCGGCGGGGGAGAAATAGGCAAGCCAGGCTACCCAGGGGCTGTGGAAAGCCAGCCAGCCGGGCCAATCCGTTGGGTTCCGGCGCAAGTAGAACTGAACGGTTTGGAATTCCCCGGGGTTCCGGCCGGTTCGGGCGATCACGAAAGCCGGCCGGCCCATTGATTCATCAATGGAGAGATGTCCGATCCGGCGCCAATCCACGGAAAGGATATCGCAGGCCGTCCGGTCGGCGGCAAAAAGATCGTCCGCCAGCAGGATCCATCCCAAAGGCACCGGGTCGCCGCGCAGGGGACCGTTTCGGTTCAAGCCGATTCGCCCGTCGATCAACGCGGTGCTTGCCTTCATGGCCTGGACCAACTGCGGAAGGATTTCCTCCAGCCAAGGATGAAGCAAAAGGCGGTCCCGATTGGAGGGAATGCAACCCCAGAGATTCTTCAGACTGAGGCTGACTCCGGTATACATATGGACTTTGGGAACCGGCACGCTGATGAGAAGGTCGGTCTCCTCCAGAAGAAGGGCGGGCAGATTCAACGGCCTCTCGCGCCCGCCTTGCCGAACGCGGTACGGTGCGCAGGGTTGCTCGGTCAGGTTAACGACTTTCGCGCCGTATTTTTTGGCGAGCGGGTAGAGCCCGATCGATCGAAAGACTGTTTCCATGGAAAACCGATTGTATCCGCCGGAATCCGAGTTGCCGATGAAAATATGTCCGGTGAATTCCTTGAGTGCCTTTAGCAGCGCATCTAGAAAATCCGGGCTGGTCATGACGCCGGGCCGGTAGGAGGGAAACGTCAGATTGGGTTTGATGAAAATCCGCGTTGCGGAATTGCATCTGGCTGAAAAATTAATCCACTCCAGGCCGGCAAGAATGCTCTTCGCGTCGGGTTTCTCACCTGCGCGGGCAAGATAGACGGAAGGCAGGGAGGACAGGGAAGAAGAAATGACCGGAGGAGTGGAAGCATTGCGTGCGGGAGGCATGCGGCGCGGAACGCTCATGGACGGACACCCGGGGCGATTATAGCGGAATATTCCTCCAGGACCGTTTGGTAGAAGAGTTCCCAGGTAAACCGGTCGAGATAGCGTTGTCGTCCGCGGGCGCCCATCTCCCGCCGCAGGGATTTATCGTCGAGCAGCTTGCGGAGGGAATCGGCGAGCGCGGACGGGTCCTGCGGCGGCACGAGAAAACCGGTGACGTTGTCTTCCACTTGTTCGGACGTTCCGCCTAAATTCGTCCCGACGACCGGTTTCCCCAGCGCTATGGCTTCGATCACGACGCCCGCGAAGGGCTCGGGCTGGCCGGGTGGATGCACCAGCACGTCCAGCGCGGCGATGGCGCCCAGATTGTCCGCCACATCGCCCGTCACGATCCATTCCCGGCCGAGGCCCAATTCCGCGGCGAGCCGCTGCAAGGCCGTCAGATGGTCCTCGTTGCCGGGGAAGGGGCTTCCGATGCAAACGAAACGCGCGTCGGGATGAGTTTGGCGCAGGAGGGCGGCCGCCCGTAGAAAATTTTCCTGCCCCTTGCGCTTCCATTTGATTCTGCCCACCGCACCGACCACCAGGCGATCGCCCAGCCCGAATGCGGTCCGGAAAGCACGCGCCCGTTCCGGGGAGAGAGCGTCAAATTCCGCGGCCGGAAAACCGTCGTAGACCACGCGAGCCCGCCGGCGAAGCGCTGGATGAAACTGGGTCCTGACGGCCTGCGAGACGCACAGCAGCCGGTCGGCGAAAAAGGAAAGATACCATTGGTAGAAATCCCACGCGCGCGGAAATTCCCCGAACCATTCCCGCACGTGCCAAAGATGTCGCTTTCCCGCGAGCCGCGCGGCCAGCCCGGCCGCGGGAAGCACCGACGTGTTGGTATGTACGATATCGGGCCGGGAGGCGCGAAGCCTGCGCGCCAGCGCCGCGGTCGATCCCGAAAAATCCGCTCCATAGCGGATCAGCGGGCGGACGTGGAGGAATTTTCCCCGGGTGATGGCGTTGAGTTCCGGAACCGTCTCGCAGACCACGCCGGAGGATGCGAGCGCCGGTCGGATCGGACCGTCGCCCGGAATCCAAACTTCCACGCCGTGACCGTCCTTCCGCAAGGCCGCCGCGAGACGCAGCAAGCATCGGCTCGCGCCGTATAAATCGTTTCCGCTGTGCAGAAATACAATCTTCATTGGACTTTTATTTTCCGCGGCAAGGATCGATTCTCGGCCTGGATTTTCCGGACGAAGAAGGCTTCTGCCGCCCCGAATTATATCGGGATTATTCCATCTTCCTGGTCTCTTTACCCAAATTGCCGAAAGCCCATCGATCGAATCGGCTGATGATCGGATCGGCTTGGCCGAAGCGCGGGACCTTGCGGCGTTAGCCCGTTTTTCGGCATTCGATTCCCCCTGCGGCGGCGGCTTCTGTCTGCCTATCAGTAGCCGGTCGCGCACAATTGGAAATCGGTATCGGGGTGCAAGGACAACGGCAATGTGATTTGATCCATTGGCCGAAGCTGTTCATGCGAAGTGTGCCGCCGCTTTTTCCCCGCTAGGCGATATTATCAGGCTGTTTAAAAACGTTGATTCTATTTTAGCCATACACACCCGCCCCCCTTTCATCCCCCCATTTTCTATTGGAAAATGGGGGGATGAAAGGGGGGATGTTTTACCGCAGAGAAGATGACGCCAGCTTGAATTGATTTTTTCAGCATCCTATTAAGAACGGTATGGATATATTTCCTTATTCATCGTGGCGTCCTTCCCGCATGCGTTTCCAGTAGGCTAAACCCAATCGGGCGAAGTCTTTATCCTCCCGATCCAGGCCGAGCGCGAGGATTGCGCCTAGAAAAGTCACCCCGGTGACGATGGCGGCGAGGACTACCTCCGGCAGCGAATGGACCGGGAAGAAGGAACGGTAGATCAACAGGACGATCACCGCCAGGCACGTCCCCGCCAGCCCCTTGAGATAGCGCCGGTCATACGGCCAGATCCGCAACACCGTCCGAACTTGAATTACGCCAAAGAGAAATAGTCCGCTCAGGGAAACCGCGGTGCTGGCGGCCGCGCCGATCAACCCGTACCGGGGAACCAGAAACCAATTGAGGCAGATATTGACCGCGAGGGCGATTCCGGTGAGGATCGACCACCGTTTCTGGTGCCCGGTCATCACCAGCACCGGGCCGATGGCTCCGGTTCCGACGTTCACGAGCTGCCCCATCGACAGGATGATCAGCGGCATCCAGCCGGCGATGTATCGGCTGTCGAAAACATAGGCCAGGAGCTCGCGCGGAAATACCAGGAGCATCACAAAGACGGGCAGGCTGAGGTACAGCCCCCACTTGGTGCTCACCCGGAACAATTCCTCCAGGCGGTCGAATTCTTTTTTGCGGTACAGGTCGGCGATGATGGGCATGAAAATTGCGGCGAAGGCGGAAAGAATGATCGCAAAGATCGTCGACATCTGGGAAACGGCCTGGTAGATTCCGGTTTCGGCGGGAGTTCGAAAGTGGCCGACGATCAGGCGGTCGACCCAGATCAGGAACGGTGTAAAAAGCCCCGCGAGGGACGCGGGGATCGAAAAGGACAGCAGCTCGCGGTTGGTCTTGACGGGACCGGCCGCAGCGCCGCGGGAAACCGGAAAAAGGCGCCAGACCACGACAACGGCAAAGATCGCAGGCAGCGCAAACGAAAGCACATCCGAAGCCAGCACCCCCTCCAGCCGCAGCCCGAAGAGATACAAGAGGATGAGGAACGCCAATCCGACCGCAGGCTGGCCGATGTCCTCGAGGATGGCCGAATATTTCATCCCCTGGGTAATTCTTGTCGCCGCCGAGGTAACTTCCAGGATGGCGACCAAGGGAAAAGCCAGCGCATACCAGCGGAAGATATAGCTCAACGAGGGTTTTTGGAAAATTCCCTGCGCCAGCGCGGATGCCGATAGAAAAAGGGTGGCGCCGAAAACCAGCCCCGAGACCAGGCTCAGCACCTGGGTTCGGTTGATGATCCTTTTCAGCGCCGCATTGTCCTTGCGCCAGTAGGGGATTCCAAAATAAATCACCCCCTTGTCCAGCCCCAGCGGGGTGATAACGCTCAGCGTGCGCAGGACCGTCCACCCAATGGCATACAGGCCGAAGGAATCCGGCCCGAGGATTCGCGCCGCGGCGATATCGCCCACGAAACTGAGGGTGCGGCCGACAATTTTTCCTGCCAGGGAGATGCTGGCTCCGCCCGCCAGCGCGGCCACGTCCTGCGTTTTGGAGTCGGGTTCGGCGCGCTCGAGCGGAATCTCATCGATGGGGGGGCGCATTAATCTCGCTCAATGGGTCGGGCATGGATCCTTCCGGGAGGGGTCCCTCCGGAATCGGAAACAATTCCACCGCCGGCCGAGCGTCAGGAGGCCAGCAGGAAACCTTGCTTCTCCAAATACAGGAGGATGATCCTGGCGTTTTCTTCCGGGCTGTGATCGACGGTATTGAGCGTGATATCGGGATGGATCGGCGGTTCGTATGGATCGTCCACGCCGGTGAATCCTTTGATCTCTCCCCGCCGGGCCCGGGCGTACATCCCCTTGGAATCGCGCTGTTCGCAAACGGCGATCGGCGTATCCACAAACACCGTGACGAATTGTTCCTCGCCGACCATATTGCGGGCTTCGTTGCGCGCCGTCCGATACGGGCTTACGGCGGCGCAGATCACCACCCCGTGATGGCGGACGATCTCGCCGGCCACGAATCCGATCCGCAGAATGTTGGTGTCCCGGTCTTCGCGGCTGAACCCGAGTCCCTTCGAGAGGTGGGTGCGGACCACGTCGCCGTCCAGTACGGTGGTTTGTTTTCCCCGCTCCAGCAGCAGGGAGATCAACACTTCCGCGGTGGTGGATTTTCCGGACCCGCTGAGCCCGGTGAACCAGACGCAGAAACCCTGGTGATGCCGCGGTGGATGCGTGCGGGAGAGAATTTCCGCGGTCTCCCGGCGCGTGAACCATTCCGGGAGCAATTTCCCCTTGGCAAGATATTCTTCCCGCACCTGCGTTCCGGAAATCGCCGCGACCCGCGCGCCCTTCGGCACCTCCGTTTCTTCCACATATTCCTGGCTGTCCTGCAGATAAACCAGTTCGCGGAAGGGAACCGGCGTCACCCCGGTCTCCGGCGCGAAGCGGGCGACGAGTTCCTGAGCGTCGTACGGGCCGTAGAACGGTTTTCCCGCGCTGTCTTTTCCGGGACCGGCGTGATCCCGCCCGACGATAAAATGCGTGGCGCCGTAATTCCGGCGAATAATGGCGTGCCAGAGCGCTTCCCTTGGTCCGGCCATCCGCATCGCGAGCGGCAGCAGGCTGAGCAGCGTTTTTCCGGGATCGTAATATTTTTCCATCAGGATGCGGTAAATCCGCACCCGGGTATAGTGATCCACGTCTCCGGGTTTGGTCATTCCCACCACGGGATGGATCAACAGGCTTCCGCCCACTTCCGCGGCGGCGCGTTTCGTGAGCTCCTCGTGGATGCGGTGCAGCGGGTTGCGGGTCTGGAACGCCACGACCTTCGCGTGGCCTAAGGTTTCGAGCAGGGCGCGAACGGCGGCGGGCGTCCGGCGCAGCTCCACGAAATCGTAATAGCGCGGAAGGTTGATCACGATCAGCGGCCCCGACACGCAGCGATTCCCCCAGGTGATCATTTCCGAGACGAGCGGATGGCGCGGGTCGTTCGTTCCCAGCACTTGCCGCGCTTCCTCGCGCGGATCCCAGGCGAACACTTCCTCGATTTGCACCACGGCGATCAGATTATTGTGGTCGTCCCTCAGGCTCAGTTCGTTCCCGGATTTTGGGAGGAGCGATTCGTCGAGAGGGAGCGTGATGGGAATCGGAAACAGCGTGCCGTCGGCGAGCCGCAAGGTGGCGAGCACGCTCTCATAATCCGCTTTTCCCATGAATTGGGTGAGGGGGGAGAATCCGCCTGTGGCCAAGAGTTCCAAATCGCACAGCGCGCGTTCGGAAAGCTGGGCCGAGGGCAGGTGGTTCGCTTTGCCGATCCACTCCAGCCGTTCCTCCCCTTTCTTCAACAGGTCGATTAATTTTCCCCCGTAGGGGGAGATCAGTATTTCCGGTCGCGAGCTTGTCGTCATCAGGCGGATCCTTTCAACGCAGGTTGGGTGAACTGGAAAAAGGCGGACTTTGGAGGACAGCCGGCGGAACCGGTCAGTACGCTCCGCGGCGGGTGAACATGACGCCGATGGTCTGAACGAGGATCACCACGTCCAGCCACGGGGAGTAATGCTGGATGTAATACAAATCCTCTTCCGTATGAAGGTGCATCGGTTTGTCGCTGCGGCCGTGGATCTGCCACCAGCCGGTGGCGCCGGGCGGCACGGCGAACCGCTTCCGCTGCCAGGGCTCGTATCGTTCCACCAGGTGCAGCATTTCCGGCCGCGGCCCCACTAAGCTCATTTCGCCCCGCAGGACGTTGAAGAATTGCGGGAACTCATCCAGGCTGGTCTTCCGCAGAAAACCGCCCAGGCGGGTCACCCGCGGGTCGTCGGGGGATTTATGAATAAGATGCCCGTTCTCATCCGTCCGTTCCACCAAATGACGGAGGGACTCGGCGTTTTCCACCATCGTCCGGAACTTATGCATCTTGAAGGGTCGTCCATTTTCTCCCGCGCGTTCCTGATGGATCAGGATCGGTCCGGGGCTGTCGATCCGGACGGCCAGCGCGATTAAGGCCATCAGGGGCAGCGTGACGGGCATCATCAGGAGCGTGACGAGAATGTCGAAAATACGTTTGCTCATCCGCTGGGAATCCGAAAGCGCGGGCGCGCGCAAATCCAAAACTGGAATGCCGGCGAATTCCTCGACCGCGGCGTGATGGAGGGTCAGCGAAAAGTAATCGGGGATGACGTAGACTTTCACCGGCAGGTCGTGCAAGTCGGCCACCAGCCGGGTGAGGCGTTCGTGCGCGCGTCGCGGAAGGGCGAGGATGACATGACCCACCGCCCGTTCCAGGACCACCTTGCGGACGTTCTCCAGGGAATCCAGTATCTTCGGGTCCGACGCCCGTTTCTGCGGATCGTCGTCGAGAAATCCCACCAGCGTCACCCGGACGTCGCGGCGTTCGGCGATTTTCTGCTGCAGGTCTTTCCCGACAATTCCGGCGCCGATGATTAACGCCCGTTCGGAACGATCCGGGCGATGAAGGCCGAAATGGAAGATCAACTGGGCCAGGAGCCTCCAGCCCAACATCGAAATCAGGGTCATGAGGAAAAAGCTCAAATAAAAAAGGCGGGAGATGTCGCGATAGGTCAAATACAATACTCCCGCGAGGGAAACGCCGGCCAACAGAGAACCCACCAGCAGCCCGGCCAGTTCTTCGCCGATTTGCATATTGCGGCTGGGATTGTAGACGGAAAAAATCAACAGGCAGAAAATCCAAATGGCCGGAAAAATCAGATACAGGGGAAGGGGAATGGCCTGGACTTCGAAAAGATCTTTGGCGAAGGGCAGGATGTTGAACATGGGACGGAGGATGGACGCCAAGGTCAAGTCTGCGGCCACCAGACAGGCGTCCACAAAGACGGAAAAGAGCGCAAAATCAATCGAAAAACGACGGAACATGATTTCTCAGGAGCTAATCATACCGCGTTAACCCCAGGGTTTGGAGAACGACGAGCGCGGCAAAAAGGGGATATTGGGAATATCGCCGTCCCAGGCGCCGTGGCTCGCTTCCCAGACGAAAGAGCCATTCCAAACCCGCGCGCTGGACCCAGCGCGGTGCCTGCTTCTTGCGGCCGGAAAGGAAATCAAATGCTGCGCCGACGCCGATGAGCACCGGGACATTTATTTTTCCAACGTGTTCCGCCATCCACGCATCCTGTTTGGGCGAACTGATTTCCCACCCAGAGGATATCCGCGTGGGAGGCTTTGATGCGTTCGATGAGGGCATGGTCTTCCGCCTCAGTCAGAGGCCTAAAAGGGGGAGCATACGTCCCCGCGATTTGCAGGTTGGGAAACTTGGTCTTCAGGCGGTTCGTCAATTCCTCCGCCACGCCGGGCGCGCCCCCGTAAAAGAAATGACGCCAATTCTTTTTTTCGGAAACACCGCAAATCTCCAGCATCAGATCCGCCCCGTAGACGCGCCCGGCATCGCGGTAGCCGTGAAATCTCAACAGCCAGACGAGCGACATTCCGTCCGGCGCGGTCATCCCGCTGTTGTTAATCACCCCGCGCAAGGCAGGGCTCTTCCGGCAATCCATAATCACATGAGCGGCGGTTGCGCACACATATTGCGGCTCCCGGCGCGCGACCCAGCCGCTGATCAATTCCAGCGCCTGGCGCATATTGACCGCGCTGATGCGGATTCCGAGAATATTCACGCGAGGGATCATAAAAAAAGCCCGAGAGAACAACCGTCTAGGATGTCTCGTGAGAAAGCGCAGATTTTGTAATTGAGAAGTATTTTAACCCACTTGGAATTTATTCGACACCCCCCAAACGATGCGAAGGCTGGGATCTCCCTTCAAAATAATCATTGTGAATGAAATAAGCGCGGATTTAGCCGTCAAGGTCCGATGGGCGTGGACCCATCCCGGGGAGATGGCTGATATGGGCATCGGGCGCGCAGGAACTACGAGCAAAAGTTTTCGCCCGTGCTCAACTATGAAAAAATAATGACCATCGATCAACCGGCGATGGAAAAGGAATCCTTACAAGGCCGAGGGGAAGATGGTGGGGTACATCCGCTCTTGGCGATGAGAAGCGATGGCGGATGTCCGGCGGGGGTAGCTTTGCGGATTGACAACCCGTCTGGTGCCGTTTCTTCAGGGGGTTCCGGTGAAGCGCGAATCATCGATCGCGCGAATTTGAGCCGTCCAGAGAGCCAGGACGCAAATAAAGATAAGGATGACATACGGCTCATGAAAATACAGATCGGCCATGCCCCCGACGACGAACAAACCAGTCAGTCCAGCCCAAAGCACGACGGTCAAAAATTGTCGCCTGAGATCATCATAGCGTTTCCACCCGGAATAAATCAGATATCCACCCAAACCGATCAATCCAAGGATTCCCGGCCATCCGAATTCCAACCAGGCCAGGCTGTAAATATTATGCGGCAGCCACCAAATATTCGGGTTTTTGATGGTGGAATTAAGCGAGTATCCGAAGGGCAGAAGAAATTTATCCGACAGGATTAAATGCAGACCACGATTCCACAACTCCAGCCGGCCGCTCAAGACGGAATCGATTTGAGCCCGCGGGATGGTCGTAATGATCCAGGTGATGGCGATCGCGGTCAGGCCCGCACCCGTCGCGACGGCTAAAAGGAAGATGCTCCGGCGTCGGATTAAAAGCGCGAGCGTTGCGATCACAGCCACAAAGGCCAGCGCGAGGAACGTGGTGCGAGATATCGTCCAAAACATAACCACGGCATAGAGGAAGGCGAGCAGGGCAAATGCGATCCTGGCTCGGGATTTGAGCGCCAGGACGAGCCCGACACACACCAACAGCGGCCAGTATAGGTAGGCGGCCAGGTCGTTCGAATGGCCGAAAAAACCGGTGATTGGAAAACTCGATGCGTTTATTCCCCATCCGGCCAGATCCTTGGGCGCCAGGCCGATCCCCAGCGCGTGCTGCAGGGCGCCCCAGACAACGGTGGGCAAAGCCGCCCAGACAAAGAGGGAGGCAATCCGCTTCCCATCGATCCAGGGCGATCGCAGCAGGCACTCGAGCAGCAATGCCGCCAACGTCCACGCCAAAAACATCCCCCGTCGATCAAACGAGTTGCGGGAAAACAACCAAAGCACGCCGGTCCAGATCGCGAAGCACCGGAATCCCCAAATCAGACGCCGGACTCCTCGAGAAAGTTTGGCCGGCTCGACGCCGCCGACGGTCCACCGCCATAAGATGAACAATCCCGCGAAAATTTCCGCCGGACTGATGACCGTCACCCCGGCCGCTACCGCGTAGGGAATTGTGCAGGATAGAAAAAGCGCGAAAAGAAATATATTTTCGAGCGTCTGCAACCGGCGGATAGGGATCAGGGTTTCATCGAGGATGGATATCCAATCGCGCGGATTTCTCATTCGGTGCAAAATTCGGTTCAACAAAGGAAATCCTCTTTCGAGATTTGGCAACCGGCATTATCCGTGTTCCGGTAGATCATGTCAAGCAGCAGCAATAGAATGGCGGGAAACGGGGCGCAACGTTCACAACGGTTCACCTTCCCGCGGTCGCGCGATGTGCCGGTCGCTCCTTGGAGTGCGCTGCCGGGTTTCATCGCGGTATCAAACTCCCCAGCCGGTTCCTATGGAAGTCGTGGAAAAATCCTTGTGTGAAAAAGTTCGGTCGCCAAATCCTGCAGTTAGTAGATTTCAAAACCACTGCCTCTGGTAGTGAGTGGAATGAAAAGGTTCTACCGTGGGTGTAATTTTCAGAAATTAAGCGTTCTCGCGTCTCTCTGCGCGACAACTCTGCATTAACCGACAAAGGAATTGAATTTATTCCGGAACATCGCCATCCCATCCTGCCCCTCCTGCACCTTCCCTCCCTTCCCGTGATCCGGGAAGGGAGGGAAGGAATCATCAAGGCAATTGATAACGAAAAGATCGATGGGAGGGGTGAGATGGGATGGTTTTTTCGGGAAGGCAAATGAGAACAAAGAATAACCGAAAATGACCCCAACTAGGAGATGGTATGAGCGCACCTTCCAGGTGCAGCATGCTAAAGCCGCCGCCTCTGGCGGCGGTTATTTATTTTTCCCTGCTTGGCGTTCCCTTCCGATTGTGTTTTACTCCGGAACGTTCCACTGCTCGGGCATTTTTTGGATTTTCTCTTCCATCGCTTTCCGCAGGGTCAACAATTCCGCCGGTAGCTTATCGCCCAATTTCGCAAAGAGCTCGTCGTGGGAAAGGAGTTCGGTTTTCCACAGCTCCCGGTCGAGGGAGGTGACACCGCGGTAGCGGGCCGGAGTAAAGTCCGCGAGCCCTTTCCAGTTCAAATCGCGATAGCGCGGCATGGAACCGAGCGGGCTTTCGGCGCCCTCGCGAGAACCGTTGGCGCGCGCCACGATCCACTCCAGGGCGCGCATGTTCTCGCCGTAACCCGGCCAAAGGAATTTCCCATCCTCGCCGGTGCGGAACCAGTTGACCCCGAAAAGCGCCGGAGGGTTCGCCAGGCTTGCCCCGAAGGAAAGCCAATAGCGGAAGTAATCCCCCATGTGATAACCGCAGAAGGGAAGCATGGCAAACGGATCGCGGCGCACTTGGCCGACGGCGCCGGCCGCGGCGGCCGTGGTTTCAGAGCCGAGGGTGGCGGCGAGATATACGCCGCTGGCCCAATCCCGGGCCTGGTAAACCAGCGGCACAACCCGGCTGCGGCGTCCGCCGAAGATGAACGCCGAGATCGGCACGCCGGCGGGATTTTCCCAATCCGGGTCGATCGACGGGCATTGGACGGCCGGCGCGGTGAAGCGAGCGTTGGGATGCGCCGCCTTGCGTCCGCAATCCGGCGTCCAGGATTGGCCGGTCCAGTCGAGGAGCTCCGGGGGAGGAGTCTTGGTCATGCCTTCCCACCACACGTCGAGGTCGGGCGTGAGCGCGACGTTGGTGAAGATCGTATTCCGCTGGATGGTTTTCATCGCATTCGGGTTGGATTGATCAGACGTGCCCGGCGCCACGCCGAAGTATCCGGCTTCGGGGTTGATCGCGTGCAGCCGTCCGTCCGGCCCCGGTTTGAGCCAGGCGATGTCGTCGCCCACTGTGGATACCTTCCAGCCCTCGAACCCGGCCGGAGGGATGAGCATCGCCAGGTTGGTTTTGCCGCATGCGCTCGGGAAGGCGCCGGTCACATACGTCTTCCGGCCGTCAGGCGCCTGCACGCCGACGATCAGCATATGCTCCGCCAGCCAGCCTTCCTCGCGCGCCATCGTCGAGGCGATTCGTAGCGCGAAGCATTTCTTCCCCAGCAGCGCGTTGCCGCCGTACCCGCTGCCGAACGACCAGATGGCGTGCTCTTCAGGAAAATGGACGATGTATTTGTTGTCCTTGTTGCACGGCCAGGCCACGTCCTTCTGGCCGGGGGCAAGCGGGGCGCCGATCGAATGCAGGCAAGGGACAAACTCGCCGCTTCCGAGCACGTCCCATACGGCCCGGCTCAGGCGGGTCATGATCCGCATGTTTACCACGACGTACGGCGAGTCGGTCAGTTCGATCCCGATGTGGGCGATCGGCGAGCCGAGCGGCCCCATGCTGAAGGGGATCACGTACATCGTCCGTCCGCGCATCGCCCCGTCGAAGAGACCCGTCAGCTTGGCTTTCATCTCCGCCGGATCCACCCAGTTGTTGGTCGGGCCGGCGTCGCTTTGTTTTAGGCTGCAAATGAAGGTGCGGTCCTCGACCCGGGCCACGTCGCCCGGGTCGGAGCGCGCCAGAAAGCAGTTTGGCCGCTTCTCCGGGTTGAGGCGCGTGAAGGTGCCGGCCCGGACGAGCGTTTCACACAGCCGGTCGTATTCAGCCGGCGAGCCGTCGCACCAATGCACTCCGTCCGGTTTGCACAGCGCCGCCATCTCGCGCACCCAGCGGGCGGCTTTTTCATTCTTCACATAGGATGGAATTTCAACGTTTGCCATGGCGCTCTCTCCCGGAAAAGATGTCGAATTATAAAGGATATTTATCACAATCCGGACAATTTCCCCTAAATGCCCGAGTACACGGAAGACACGGAATAAAACCACGGAATCCACCGAAATGGCTGCCCAAATTGGAAAATCCGTTCGGTCCATTAAAATTGAAGGTCTTTATTGCAAAGATATTTGTTGGAGGCCCGGCTTAAGCCGGGCGCTGTTAATAGCCCTGGGCTTTAGCCCCGGATGGTCTGTGAGCTTTCATCGGCCATTTTTGCCGCATAGAATGACTGGACTGATATCCGCTTCAGAATATCCCAGGGAAGAAATGAAATACGGCGGTGGAGAAAACCGGAGCTACCGCTGATCCCCCCGCCGGATTGCTTTCCATCAGGCTTTGCACTGTTTTTGCGTCCGGGCCGTAGAACCACCAAACGTCCGCGCCGGACTGCGATTGGCAGGCGGCGGAGGTTGCCGTCCAGCAAACCGCGCCCGCTTCCGGCTTGGCTTCTCCGAATCGTCCGTCGTCGAACCGGCTGAGCGCGGAAGAGAACTCGTTTGCGTCGGTTTGCGTGTCCCAGATGGTGTGCCAGGCCACGGCCGTGGAGAGAGTGGAATCGTTGTGCCAGACGACGAAGTGGTCGCCGCCCCAGCCGGCGGCGGCCTGCGCGGCCTGCAGCGTATCCATCTCGGTGCCAAGGATCAAATCGATGGCAAACTCCCCCATGGTGTCGTCGTGGACTTCGCGCCATCCCGTGGAAAACGATTCGGGGAGGATCGGCTTGGCCACCGCGTCGGGCTGGTCGTTTTGGAGATACTTCTCCGGATGCAGGATCATTTCGGTGCTTACGGGCGGATGGCGGAAGGCGGCATCCACCGCCGCCCAGCCGCCTTCGGAGTGGAGGTACTCAATGAAGGCTTTGCCTTCGAGGTAGGGAAAGTACAACTCCCGTTCCAGATAATTCGGGATGCTAAGCTCCTCCAGGTTGAGGCCGGCCAGGGATTGTTTGTAATAATCGATTTGGTCCCCCAGCGAGAAGTAACGCTTCTGCCACGTTTCCTCCACGAATTCGGCTTCGCCCTCCACGATGGCCTGCTTCCCGGAGGAAACGTCCGAGTTCGCCCCGTTGTCCCACGTATCCGGGGAAAGATTGTCCCTTTGGAATTGCAGTCCGTGCATATATTCATGCGCAAAGGTGGACCGCTCGCTGGCGCCGAATCCCCCGGCGGTGACGACGTACAGTTGTTTTTCCGCCGGATCGTAATATCCCAGAACGGATGTGGAATAGGTGTTCACGTAAAAAGAATAGAGATCGAATTTCGGATCGAGCAGATGGAAAGCCGCGTATTCCTCCAGGTCGTCTTGCGCCTGTTGGCGGGTATAGCTCTTTTCCAGGTTGGCTGTCATTTTTGCGCGCAACTGGTCGGGGGTGATCAGCGTCCGCTTCACCGGGGCGGCGTCGGAGATGCCGCGCAGGGCGCGGACCTCCGCTTCGATCCGGTCCATTTCGTTTTGGATTTGAGCCAGGTCGTGCAGGGCCACCGGTTTTCGAAGGAGATAATACGCCCCGAGGTTGCCCGCCGCGCAGATCGCGCCGGCGGGGAGCAGACATCCAAGAAAAAAGATTGCGGCCAGACACCCTAGGGTGGTTTTGTGTGTCATGAATCGCCTTGGCTCATGCGGGAACGGACGATACCGATTTCTGAAGGCCGATTATACCCGGGAGGTAACTACTTCTATGAGGGCGTTGGTGTCAAGCCCTTAAGGAAGAAAAAGAAAATATTCCTCCCAATCTGCCGTGGTTTAAGCAGATGGACTTGCCTTCCTCGGGTCCTTTCCGGGCGTCCAGACACTCCGTTCTCGTCACCGGAATAGCTACTAGCTTCCTTTCAAGTCAAGGCAATTCTTCGCCAAGAACCAACTTCTATCCGTGCTGACCGGTCTCGGCCAGACACCGTATACTTCATGCGCCGCAAGGCGATGGGTGAAGCCAATTCCAGGCAAACCCCATCTCAGTCGTCGGTCCCTGTTCGGAAACCCAGCAGTTACGCGGGCTGCCTGAAGTAACCTTCTCCGGATAATGAATGCCGGGGCGAGAGTGGACACACTTTAAATGGGCTTTTGTTTTAGGATCGCCCCTGTGGGCATCACCCCCGTTTCCAGATAGCGCCAAAGCGCGATCAACAATTTGCGCGCCAACGCCACAATCCCGATCCGCCTCAGACGCGCACTGCCCCTCCCGAATCGATCCGCATACCAGTGGCTTAGCTGGCTCTTGGGCTGGTAGCGCAACCAATCCCAGGCGATTTCGATCGCCATGGAGCGAATCTCAGGATTTCCGGACTTCCCAATCCCCTGTTCCTGGAAGGATCCTCCACTTTGGTATGGCATGGGGGTCAGCCCCGCTATTGCTCCGAGTTCCCGGCGGTTTTGAAATTTCCTCCAACCGAATAATTCCATCACGAACAACCAGGCGCTGTTTGGCCCGATCCCCCTCAGGGACATCAGCTGGCGGACCTGGTCCAGAGCTTCCCCTTTCCCTTCACGAATGGCTTTCTCCCTTTCCGTGTCCAACTCTTCAATCTGTTGTTCCAGTGCCTTGGTCCGTTGATTTTCCCGCAATAACCGCTCTTGTAGTTTCACCGGCAAGGGATTTCCATCCCAAATCCGAACGTCTCCAAGCCGGTCGGAAAATTTCGTTCGCACACTCATTTTCACCCCCTGGCTGGCCAGCAATCCTTTGATCCGGTTGGTGTATTCCGTGTGGTCTTTCTTTAGGGCCGCCAATTCCCGGTGCAGTTGCCGGTCATCCTCCTCGGAGGCGCTTGGGACGTGCAGGATATGCCAGACCTTGGTTTCTCCCTCGTGATATCGGATCAGCATCGTGAGCAGCTTGTTGGCATCCATCCGGTCGGTCTTCGCCCTTCTCGCCCGACGGTTTACTTCAATACTGGATGAATCGACTATTTGGTTGTCAATTCCCCGGCTCAGCAAATATCGATGCAGCCAGAAACCGTCACGGCCGGCCTCGTAACAACTGCGGATCGGGACGTCCAGTGGCAATCCAAACCGTTTCTTCGCCAGAAGGATCTCCTCTTCCAAGGCGCCCAGATCCCGGGCTTCGATCCGTCGTATCCGTGGCGGCTGACCAAATCCTACGCTAAATCCCAAGGTCCAAGTGTTCCAGCCCAGTTCAAATGCGAGATACAACGTCAACGTTGGTTTTGCGCTATACTCTGGTTTGCGGGTTGTTGCAGTGCGCATCGCTTCCTCCTCTTGTTGGGGATACCAGGAAGTTTGCACGCAACGGCCCGCAAGTTCAACTACGCCCCCTGCATAGTATCTCAGCCCAAGAAAAGCTGGAAGGAATTTCACTGGATTGATGACTTGGTATTTCTCTCCCTCATCCGGCCTTCGGCCACCTTCTCCCAGCGCCTGCCCTCGCGAAGCGGGGGTATGCTGGGAGAACCTGTCCCGGAGCGCCCGTCCCGAGCGGAGCGAGGGATAGCGACGGGAGGATGGGATGAGGGGGGAAGGCGGAGTAGTTAACCCGGGAGAATATTATCCGATCTCTGCGGTGTCAGGCGTTGTGCGGAGAAATCACTCCGGCGGAATGAGCCGGTACCCGACGCCCGGCTCGGTATGGATAAACGAAGGCCGCGAGGGATCCGGTTCCAGTTTGTGACGCAGGTTGCTGATATTGACGCGCAGGAGGTGCTGTTCGCTTTCGTACGCGTTCCCCCAGACCAGGCGCAAGAGTTGCCGGTGAGTGAGCACTCTCCCGGCGTTTTGCATCAGGATCCGCAGCAGGTCGTATTCCGTCGGCGTGAGGATGATTTCGCGCTCCGTTACCGTCACCAGGCGGCGGGGCAGATCCATCCGCAACGCACCCGCCTGCAGCACGGGCTCATCGGCGACGCTCCCCTGGCGGCGCATCACCACCCGGATGCGGGCCATGAGTTCCCCCGTGCCGAACGGTTTGACCAGATAATCGTCGGCCCCGGCGTCGAGCGCGGAGATTTTGTCCTTCTCCGCCTCGCGCACCGAGAGGACGATGATGGGGGTTTGCGACCACTCGCGCAACCGGCGCGCCACCTCCACCCCGTCCAGGTCTGGCAGCCCGAGGTCGAGGATGATGAGATCCGGGCGACCGGCGACGACGGCCGTCAACGCTTCCTGTCCGCCGGCGGCCTCGAGTACCGTGTACCCCTGCGCTCCCAGGGCCACCCGCAAATACCGGCGGATGGGAGCTTCGTCGTCGACGATCAGGATTCGAAGGGCGTTGTCCATCAGGATTGATTTTATTCCACGAGCGGCAATTCCACCGCAATCACGGTCCCGCCTCCCGGGCGGGGGAGGGCGTATATTTTTCCGCTGTGGGCTTCGACGAGCCCTTTGCTGATGGAAAGCCCCAACCCGGAACCGCTGACGTTTTCCGGCCGCTGGATCCGGAAGAATTTTTCGAAAACTCGCGCCTCGTCTTCGGGAGGAATCCCGACCCCGCGGTCGGCGATTTCGATGTGCGCCGTCAGGCCGTCTTCGCCCGCGCTGATATCGATCGGGCAACCGGGCGGCGAATATTTCACGGCGTTATCGAGGATGTTGACGAGCACCTGAACCAGAAGCCCGATATCGACCGGAACAGGGGGAAAATCGGGCGGAATGTTTACCCGCACCGGATTCCCCGCAATTTCCTTTCCGAGCAGGTCCAGAGCCGTGTTGACGATATCCTGGAGTTCCTCGGGCTCGCGATGCAAATACAATGCGCCGCTTTCGATCCGGCTCATGGAGAGCAGGTTGCCCACCAGCCGATTCAGGCGATCCGCTTCCCCCTTGGCCGTCAGGATCAGGTTGCGCCGATCCTCGTCGCGCAGCGAGTTGGCCTGGTCGTCGAGACTCGTCAGCGCGCCCGTAATCGAAACCAGCGGCGTGCGCAGATCGTGGGTCAAAGAGTTCAGAAGCGCCGACTGCAGTTTCTCGGTCGCCTCTAGGAGCTGCGTCTGCTGGGCTCGGTCGGAAAGTTGGACGCGTTCGATGGCAAGCGCCGCCTGGCTGGCGAATGCTTCGAGCAGGCGGTAGCCTTCCGGGGGAAGATGGCGCGATGGATCATGCGGCCGTACGGCGAGAATTCCCACCCGGGTGCTTCCGGTGTTCAGCGGCAGGTAGCGCGCGGAAGATGCGGGCAGCGTATCGGTTCCCCGGCCGGCGGGTTGGTTGTGTTCGAACGCCCATTCCGCGACGGCCAGCTCGTTTTCCCCGGTTTGAAAATCCGGAGTGGCGGCGGTCGATTGGAGCGTCCCCGTCGAATCGGGCAGAAAGATCACCAGATCGCGGTCGAAGGTTTGGGCGATATTGTTCATGATCGCCTGGAGGATGCTCTCCAGGTTGTTCGTGCCGGATAGGTCGCGGCTCAGACCGTACAGGGAGGCAGTTTCGTTCCGCCGCCGCTCGGCGGATTCCGCCTGATCGCGCAGGTTGATCGCCAGTTGGCTGATGACGATTCCGACGGCGAAAAATCCGGCGAAGGTGAGCAGATATTCGGTGTCGGTGACCGCAAAGGTCATGAAGGGCGGAACGAAGAAGAAATCGAAAGCCAGCACGCTGAGAATCGAAACCATGATCGACGGGCCGCGGCCCAGCCGGATGGCGGCAACGACGACCGCCAGGAGGTAGATCATGACCAGATTGGTGGGTGCGATGAGCCCACGCAGGGGAAAACCAAGCGCCGTGGCGAACACCACCAGCAGCAATCCCATGGCGTACCGGTCCAGCGGCCGGTGAGGAATAAATTCCCGCGCCTGCGCCGGGCGGCCGGTCTCCGGTTCCCCGCTGACGACGAAGATGTCAATCGGGCCGCTCTCCCGGATTAATCGATCGACCAGGGATTGGCGCAGCCAGCCCTGCCACGACGGGCGGGTGGGCTTGCCGATAATGATGCGGGTGATGTTGTTCTTGCGCGCGTACTCCAGCAGCACATCGTGCAGCGGCGTTCCCGTCAGGGTGATCGTCTTCCCGCCCAATTCCTCCACGCGTTGGAGGCTCCGGGCGATCCGGTTGCGTTCCGACGCGGAGAGCCGCGAGTCCTCGGGCGTCTCGACGTAAACCGCCAGCCATTCGCAGTTGAGCTCGCCGGCCAGCCGGCGGGCAGAGCGCACCAGCCGTTCGCCGAGTGCGTCGGGGCTGAGGCACACCATCAGCCGTTCGCCCGCCGCCCACGGTCCGGCGATTGCCTTGGCCTGCATGTAGGTTTGCATCTGGCCTTCGACGCGCTCGGCCGCGTGCCGCAGGCTCATTTCGCGCAGCGCGGTCAGGTTGCCTTTGCGGAAGAACATCTGCACCGCGCGGGCCGCCTGGTCCGAAACGTACACCTTGCCGTCCTGCAGCCGCTTGAGGAGTTCCTCCGGGGGGAGGTCCACCAGTTCGATGTCGCCGGCTTCCTCCAGCACCGTATCGGGGATCGTCTCGCGCACCTTCACCCCGGTGATCTGGGCGATCACATCGTTGAGGCTTTCGACGTGCTGGATGTTGAGCGTCGTGTAGACGTTGATCCCGGCGTCCAGCAGGTCTTCCACATCCTGATAGCGTTTGGGATGCACCGAACCGGCCACATTGGTGTGCGCCAGCTCGTCCACCAGGGCGATTTGCGGACGGCGGGCGAGCACCGAATCGACGTCCATCTCGGTCAGGTTAATCCCGCGGTGCTGGATTGTCTTGCGCGGGAGGATCTCCAATCCGGAGAGCAACGCTTCGGTGTCCGCGCGCCGGTGCGTTTCGACCAGCGCCACCGCCACGTCCACGCCCTCGGCTTTGCGCAAACGCGCGGCCTCGAGCATGGCGTAGGTTTTTCCCACCCCGGCCGCGTATCCGAGGAAGATTTTTAAATGGCCGCGGAGGAGCGTGTTTTGCTCCGCCTGGATCTTGGCCAGCAGTTCATCGGGATTGGGGCGGGAAGGTTCCTCGGGAGTCATCCTCTTTATTGTATGCCATCCAGCGCAAGGTTCAATTGCAGGACATTCACACGCGGTTCGCCGAGGAATCCCCATTGCCTTCCCTCGCTATATTGATTGACGAGGGCGGTTACGGCGGCCTCCGTCATTCCCCGCGCGCGCGCGACGCGTGGCACCTGGTAAAGCGCCGCGGCGATCGAAATGTCGGGATCCAGCCCGCTCCCTGACGCCGTGACCAGATCGACCGGGATGGGCAGGGTATTCCCGGGGTCGGCGGCTTGCAGTGCGGAGATACGGGCCTGAACCGCCGCGAGCAGCGCCGGGTTCAAAGGACCGTAATTCGATCCGGAGGAAGCCGCCGCGTTATAGGAGAAATTGGACGTCGCTGATAGACGCCCCCAAAAATATTTCGGATCGTCGAAGGGCTGGCCGATCAATTCGGAACCGAGCGTTTTCCCGTTCCGAACGATCAGACTGCCGTTGGCTTGATGGGGAAAAATCAACTGCGCGATGCCGGTGACCGCCAGGGGGTATAGAAAACCGGTAATCAGAGTGAAGATTATTAAAATCAGAATTGCCGGCCGCAACTGACTGCGCATGGTATATCTCCTCTATCCCGCTGCGGCATTCGGCGAAGCCTGCGGACCAGCTTCGCGCAATTCCATCGAGCGGGTTCGTTCGAGTGCCTCCGCGGTCTGCCAGGCGAAATTTTTGAGAATCCGGCTGTCGTCGGCCGGCAGATCGGCATACTCGCCGCGCCAGATTTGAATTTCTCCGACCAGCCCCCAGGCATTCTCGATCGGGATGGCCCGATCCGGCTTTTCCTGCGGCGCGGCGTTCCTGGGCTCGCCGGCAATGATGGTCGGCGAACCCTTGGCGGGTTGGTAACACACATTGACCAGGTTGGCCTGAAACAGTCGGCGGATCTGCTGGGCGACCGTGTGGGCCGCGGCATCCTGCGAGCGTTTACCGGCCAGAGCCGCACTCAACTCATACATAAAAACGGCTTCCCGGGCTTTGATCAGGCTGGATTGGATGCGCTCGACCACGACCACCGCCACGCCCAGGAAAATCACCAGCACCAGCCAGCCTTCCAGGCTGCCCACCTCGAAAGTATTGAACGGCGGAATAAACAGATAATCAAAAAACAGCGCGGCCGAGAGGGCGGCGCTTAGCCCCGGCGCCAGTCCCCAGCGGCTCGCGCTCCAGGCCACCGGCACCAGATACAGCAGCGCGATGACCGCATCGCCGAGCGTATTCCGGCCGATCAACGCCATAAGAATGGTGGTAGCCAGGACGGTCAGAACGGCTGAAAGACTTTTCAATAAAAGACGGAAGAAAATTGAAAAACTGTTGTTGTTCATGTTCGCATTCTCCCTTCGGCCGTCCGGCGCTTCCTATGCCAGATGCAGAGCCGCGAGCAGCATATCGATCAGTTTAATTCCGATGAACGGCGCGACCAAACCGCCGAGGCCGTAGATCAGCAGATTGTCGCGCAGGAGCTTGGCCGCCCCCACCGCGCGGTAGGGAACGCCCCGCAGCGCGAGCGGAATAAGCGCGATGATGATCATGGCATTGAAGATCACCGCCGAGAGGATCGCGCTTTGCGGGGTGGTCAGCCCCATGACGTTCAGCACGCTGAGGGCCGGGTAGGTGATGGAAAAAGCCGCCGGGATGATCGCGAAATATTTGGAGACGTCGTTGGCGATGCTGAAGGTGGTGAGCGCGCCGCGGGTCATGAGTAGCTGTTTGCCTATCTCCACGATCTCGATCAGCTTGGTGGGGTTGCTGTCGAGGTCGACCATATTGGCCGCCTCGCGCGCCGGCTGGGTGCCGGTGTTCATCGCAACCGCCACGTCGGCCTGGGCCAGCGCCGGGGCGTCGTTGGTGCCGTCGCCCGTCATGGCCACCAGCCGCCCGCCGGCCTGAGAATCCCGGATGAGCTTGAGTTTGGCCTCGGGCGTGGCCTGGGCCAGAAAATCGTCCACCCCGGCTTCGGCCGCGATGGCCGCGGCGGTCAGCGGATTGTCCCCGGTGATCATCACCGTCTTGATCCCCATCTTCCGAAGTTGGGCGAACCGCTCGCGGATGCCGCCCTTGACGATGTCTTTCAGGTGAACCACGCCCAGAGCATCCCCATCCCGGGTTACCACCAGCGGCGTTCCTCCGCTGCGGGCGATGACGTCCACGGCTTCTTTCAGGCCGGGAGGAATTTGTTTTCCGGCGTCCGCGATGAGCGCGAACATGGAATCCGGCGCGCCCTTGCGGATGCTCATGCCGTCGATGTCCACCCCGCTCATGCGGCTCTGGGCGGAGAATGGGATGAAGTGCATCGGCGCGATCGTCGATTTTTCATCGGCGGTTTCCGGCGCGCCGACCGTGCGGCCGCGCAAGCCGTATTTCTCCTTGGCCAGAACGACGATGCTGCGGCCCTCGGGAGTCTCGTCGGCCAGCGAGGAAAGTTGGGCGGCCTCGGCCAGCTCCGCGTGGGTAACCTTGCCCACCGGGCTGAATTCGACCGCCTGCCGGTTTCCAAGCGTGATCGTGCCGGTCTTGTCCAGCAGCAGCACGTCCACGTCGCCGGCTGCTTCCACCGCCCGGCCCGACATCGCGATCACATTGCGCTGGATCATGCGGTCCATTCCCGCGATTCCGATCGCCGAAAGCAGGCCGCCGATCGTCGTCGGGATCAGGCACACGAGCAGCGCGACGAGCACCGTGACGGTGACGGGTTGGCCCTGTCCGGCGGTGTGAACGCTGAAGAGCGAGTAGGGCAGGAGCGTGGCGCAGACGATGAGAAAGATGATCGTGAACCCCGCCAGGAGGATGTTGAGCGCGATTTCGTTGGGGGTCTTCTGGCGCTTGGCGCCTTCCACCAGCCCGATCATCCGGTCCAGGAAGCCTTCGCCGGGGTCGGTCGTCACCCGCACGATCAGCCAGTCGGAGAGCAGGCGCGTGCCGCCGGTGACGGCGCTGCGGTCGCCGCCGGATTCGCGGATGACCGGAGCGCTTTCGCCGGTCACCGCGCTCTCGTCCACCGACGCGACGCCTTCGATGATCTCGCCGTCGCCCGGGATCGTGTCGCCCGCCTCCACCAGGATCAGGTCGTCCTTGCGTAAATCAATGGACGAGATCGAATCGCAGCGCGCATCCCGGCGCGGCGCGCAAAGCCTCCTGGCGATCGTTTCCTTGCGCGTGCGGCGGAGCGCCTCGGCCTGGGCCTTCCCGCGCCCTTCCGCCAGCGCCTCGGAAAAATTGGCAAACAGTACGGTGAACCACAGCCAGAGCGAAACCGCGCCGATGAACCCGGCCGGCGCTTCCCCGTGCCCGCTTAGCGCCTGCACCCAGAGGGCCGTGGTCAGCACGCTGCCGATCTCGACCACAAACATCACCGGGTTGCGAATCTCCGTCCGCGGGTTGAGTTTGACGAAGGAATCCAGAACCGCGCGCCGGTAGAGCGCGATGTTGCGCGAGTCGCGGTGTTTGGTTTCGGCGGTCATAGGATTAATGCCCCAGCATGAGTTGTTCGACGATCGGTCCCAGGGAAAGCGCGGGAATGAAGCTCAGCGCCCCCACAATGATGATCACACCGAGCAGCCAGGCGATGAAGAGCGGCGTGTGCGTGGGCAGGGTGCCCGCGCCGGCCGGAATTTTCTTCTTGGCCGCCAGCGACCCGGCGATGGCCAGGACCGGGATGACCAGCCAGTAGCGCGAGACAAACATCACGATGGCGAGGGCGGTATTGTAGAACGGCGTGTTCACGCCGATCCCCGCGAACGCGCTGCCGTTGTTGCCCGCCGCCGACGAAAAGGCGTACAACACTTCGCTGAATCCGTGCGGGCCGGGGTTGAAGATCGTCGCCTGGCCCGCGGGAATGCTGACCGCGATCGCCGTCCCGATTTTCGCCGCCAGGATCGGGATCAGCAGGATGAGCGAAGCCATCTTCATCTCGTACGCTTCGATCTTCTTGCCTAGATATTCGGGCGTGCGCCCGACCATCAGCCCGGCCACGAAAACCGCCACGATCACGAACGCCAGCATCCCGTATAAGCCCGAACCGACCCCGCCGTACACGATCTCGCCCAACTGGATCAGGAACATCGGAACAAATCCGCCCATCGGGATGTACGAATCGTGCATTGAGTTCACGGACCCGTTCGAAGCGGACGTGGTAGCCGTGGCCCATAAGGCGGAATTCGCGATCCCGAATCGCACCTCCTTGCCCTCCATGTTCCCGCCGGATTGAAGCGCGCTGGCGGTTTGATCGACGCCGAGCGCCGCGAGTCTCGGGATTACCGCTTTGCTCGGCCCATACGGCGAGCCCCAGCATAGCGGTGAAGAGGAGCGTCATCGTCGCCAGAATCGCCCAACCCTGGCGCGTGTCGCCCACCATTTTGCCGAAGGTATAAACCAGCGCCGCCGGAATGAGCAGAATGGAAAGCATTTCCAGGAAGTTGGAAAGCGGGGTTGGGTTTTCGTATGGGTGCGCCGAGTTGACATTGAAGAAGCCGCCGCCGTTCGTGCCGAGCTGCTTGATCGCGATCTGCGAGGCGGCCGGGCCGACCGCGAGGATTTGGCTGGTCACACTCTGGCCGGAGGAGCCGGTTGCGGGTTGCAGCAGCGACGCGGATTGATAGGCGCTGAAGGTCTGCACGACCCCCTGCGAAACGAGCGCGAGGGAGAGCACCAATGCCAGGGGTAGGAGGATGTAGAGCGTGCTGCGCGTCAGATCCACCCAGAAGTTGCCAACCCCCCTCCGGCTCACCTCATTTCCTCTCGATCGACGAAGCGTAGAGTGTGATTCATCCGTTGCGGAAATGAGGGGAGAGAGGGGGGTGCGCGTGAATCCGCGAATTAACGCAACCAACACCGCCATGCCGGTGGCGGCGGAGACGAAGTTCTGCACCGTCAGGGCCGCCATCTGGGTCAGGTAGCTCATCGTCGTTTCGCCGCCGTATCCTTGCCAGTTGGTGTTGGTCGCGAAGCTGACGGCCGTGTTCCACGACAAATCCGGCGAAACGGAACCGAAGCCTTGCGGATTGAACGGTAGAAATCCCTGCAGCCGCTGCAGCCCATATACGGCGATCAATCCCAAGCCGTTGAAGAGCATCACGGCGACGGCATACACTTTCCAGTTCATCTCGTCTTCCGGTTTCACGCCGATCAGGCGGTAGAGCAACCGCTCCACCGGACCAAGCAGCGGATCAAGAAAAGTCGGCTGGCCCTGATAGACGCGCGCCATGAACGATCCCAGCGGTTTGGCCAGCGCCAGGAGGACGACGAGGTAGAAGATCAGTTGAAGCAAGCTTAATGGGCTCATCCAAACCATTCCGGTTTCAAGAGCGCCAGGATTAAATAAATGAGAAGCGCAAGCGTGATCGCGCCGGCGATGAAATAGAGCGTATTCATTTTGTGTCCTCCATCAGCCGGTCGCAGACGACGATCAACCCCCAACTCGCCAGGAGCAGCAACAAAGTCAATCCGAGGTACAGCAAATCCGAAACCGGAAAAGAGAAACTATTCGCAAGCGAAAATATCGCAACGTTCAACACGGGCAGCCTCGCTTCTTGATCATGGCATAATGTACTTCCGAAGGCGCCAATTTTCTGTTAAGAAAGCGTGCGGAATAGTCAAGAAACCGTCAATAAACGGTAGGGGCTGTTTTGGCGGCAATACAACCCCCGGGAGGCCGGTTTGGACGCATCTCAAAGGCTTTTTATCGCCGTCGAACTTTCTACCGAAGTCCGCCGGTGGCTGGAAGCGGCCCGCTCAATTCTCGAGCCCGGGATGCCTTCCGGCGCCGTGCGTTGGGTTGCCGCGGATCGGGATTCATCTCACGTTGAAGTTTCTGGGGGAGATACCGGTGAGCCGGATCGACGCCGTTCGCGGCGCGATGGACCGTTCGGTGGAAGGCGTCAATTCGTTTTCCCTGATCTTCGATGGGGTGGGGTGCTTCCCCAATACCGTCCGCCCCAGGGTGGTCTGGGCCGGCGTGCGCGGGGCGCCTGCGCTCGTTGATCTGCAGCAGCGGCTGGAAGACGGTCTGAGCGCGGCCGGTTTTAAAAAAGAAGAGCGCGCTTTCTCGCCGCACCTGACGTTGGGAAGGGTGAGGGACGGCGTTAACGAAATTCCTGTGCGGAAAATCGGCGCGGCCGTCGAGGGTGCGCGCTTGGAACCAGCGCAGCCCATGCCGGTGGATGGGATCTGCCTCTTCCGCAGCGTTCTGCGGCCGGACGGACCGGAGTATTCTGTTCTCTATCGCAAGGGAATCAGTGGATGAAAACTCTCGTACCCAGGCCGCTCTCCCCTTTGATCTTGGCGTCGGTGATGGCGGGGGTTGTCCAGCAGTAAAGCCAGAGCGCGTCTTCGGGCGCCAGGTTGATGCAGCCGTGGCTGCGCCGGCGTCCGAAATCGTTATGCCAATACGTCCCGTGCAAAGCCACTCCGTGCTCGATCTCGAAATAGCTCACCCAGGGCACGCCGGGCAGTTCGTACGCCAGAGGATCGGCGGTGATCCGGCCGTCGCCCATATGCACCCCGGCCACTTTGATCTGGACGTTGAAGGTGCCCGTCGGCGTGGCGGTATCTTTGCCAGCCATCCCGGAGGATAGCTTCGCCGTGCGCACGACGGTGGTGTCTTCGTACGCCGATAGGCTCTGATCGGAGAGGCGGATGTCGATCCATTTTTTCCAGGGATCGATATCGGAATGGACGGGGGAATATTCCACCGGAGAAAGCAGCCGCAGATGCTCGGCGGGGGCGAAGAGGTCCAGGTTCAACTGCTGATCATGCAGGATATACCAGACCTTGCCGCGCTCTCCAATTTTCGTCCCGGTCACCCAATGAACCGATTTGTAATACAGGCGGTAGAGGATTTGCTCCTGGGGGACGATGCTTAGGTACGATTGGGTGATCGGCACGCTCACTTCGGCCGGCGTGGTCTGGGGAACGGATTGAAACGGCGCCTGGGGATGGAATTCCACCGGCTGAACATCCCCGCTGTGAATGAATCCCGCCTCCACCTGCAGCCAGCGCGGATTCCCGCTGGGCGCCTTGGCGTCCACGAAGCGCACGATTTGTACCAGGGTATCCTTCGGGATTTGCAGCAGGCTCGGGGCGGAGGGGTCCGGCTCCAGGCGGGCGTCGACCGACTTGACGGCCACGCGGCCGATGGGAAGCGCGGGGAGAGTGGAGAACAATCCCGGCGGAATCGCCAGGGCAGGCGCGCTAGCGGCGGCCAGCCTAAGGAAATCACGACGGGTAAGCCGATTCACAATGGTTGCCTTTCGCGCAAGGGTATAATTCGTTTCAAGGATAGCATAGTTTTCCATGGAGGTGCGTTCTGGACGGTCTGATGCTGGCCCGAAGCCTGGTGCGGGCGCTGGAGGAGCGAAAAGCGGAGGAAATAATTCTCTTGGATGTGCAGGGACGGTGCCCTTTCGCGGATTTCTTCGTCCTGTGTTCCGGTTCCTCCGACCGGATGGTGCGGGCGTTGACCGAAACCGTGATCGAGGCGGCCCACAAGGAGTATAAAATCCCCGCCCGGTTGGAAGGGCATCCCGAGAGCGGATGGGTACTTGTGGATTTGGGCGCGGTGATCGCCCATATTTTCACCCCGCAGCGCAGGGAATATTACGATTTGGAAGAATTGTGGAAGGACGGGAAAGTCATCGTTCGAATTCAGTAGACCCCGGCCGGTGGCCGAGGTGGGCCCCGGTCGTGACCAGTGGTTCCATTCCAGGTGGTTTGTCTTTTTAAAATAATAGCATATACTTAAGGAGAAATAATCGGCATCCGCCGATGAACTCCGCGTTCTCATCCACATTCTTCTTTTCCAGGAGGGGCAGATGGACGAATCACAGCATTTTGAATCCCGAAAAAAATGGTTGAGGCCCGCGCTGCTTTTAGCCGTGGTAATGATCCTCGTGATCTCGTGCTCCATAGGAGCCCCGGCTGCCACCAGCACGCCGCTCCCGACCAGTACCAATACCACCGTACCAACCGACACCGCCCTGCCCACCGAAACTCCCCAACCGACCGCCACAAAGAAGCCTACAGCGAACTACGGCGCGACCCAGCAGGCACAACAACAAGGTACCTCGGCGGCGGCAACGGAATTCGCGGGCGCCGTCTTGGGCGAAGTCCAATCCAAATTGGACGAGGTTGGGGTAATGATGGGGTCCGGGAGTGTTATATTTTGGAATTCCAATCCGATCCCGGTGGAATCCTCGAGTCCGAATGTGGTGACCCACCAAGATTTGGATCCGAGCATTCAAGCTGCGGATTTCGCCTTTCATTCCAATATCACCTGGGAAGTAAAACAAAAAATAGGAATCGTCTATTGCATTATGATGTTCCGAATCTCTGGGGATTTAAATATGGATCCCTGGTATATGATGCGGATGGGCAGAATTTCCGGCCTCGGGCATGTCTTTTTTGATGTAATGCAGGGCTGGACAATTGTAGGGGAGAATAACGGAGATATCAGCGATTACATCCGGGACGGAAACGGGGATACGAATGACGTCCTTCTGGTTGCCCGTGCAAATCAATTCACGGCGTATGTAAACGGACACCAAGTGTCGGTCTGGTGGAATACCAAAATCGATCGCGGTGCATTCGGCCTTGGAACTTTGCAGGATACCGGCACATCAGTTTGCACTTTCAACGATACCTGGATCTGGGCTTGGTCTTAATCACCCGGCCAATCCGAGCGAAGCCCCGGCGATCCACAGCCGGGGCTTTTTTATCCCGCTTTCGCGGGATGATGAATATCCCGCAGCTTGCTGCGCAGTTCTTGGGGGTTGCGTACCTTGATACCGCGCGGCTTGCCGCGCGGTCGTTCATTACCACGGATTACACCGAAAAAAGAAAGGATTTCACGGATAGAAAATTTCCGGTGCCATCGGTGCTTTGATTGTGAAATCCGTATTGTTCGGCTTGCCGGGGCTTTTTATTACCACGGATTTCACCGATAAGAACACGGATGATACCGACATATTTTTATCCGTGTAATCCGTGGTAATCAGGGAGAAAGAATCACATCCGGCCGAATCGGACCGGAAAGACCGTAGTAAATCCGGAAATCTCCGATCTGTTCAATCTGATACCGGATTCCATGCGTGGAAAATGCCGCTACCAGCAGCGAATCCAGCGCGGGGTTTTTGGTCGTGATGTAGGCCACACGGCCGCTATCCTCCACCAGCGCGTCGTAGGGCGGATACCGGTCGTCGCGGGGGGTATAGCGTAGATCCGTGTGATAAGGAAGCCGGGCGGTGAAAATGAGCTCCTCGTGTGAGAGGAAAGCGAGCGGAAACGAAACCCAGTAATTGGTATACCCGCGCGTTTCGCCGTGTGCGCGTAAAAAGGCGATCACTTGGGGAAGGTCGCTCTGATCCAGTTGCGCCACCGGATCGAATTGGGTGGTGATCCCGGGCGGATTGTGCAATGCGGATTCGATCGTCCCTGCGCCTTGAAAGAGAATTAATACCGGCAGCAGCAAATAGGCGGCCCGGCCGAAACGCGCCGCCGCGCGGACGATGAACTCGGCGCAGAATGCCGCCAGACCCAGAATCAGCGGCAGGAAATACCGGCCGCTGGGATCGTTGCCGAACGGGGTGAACAAATACGCCGTTGCGAGAAATGCCGCCGAACCCGCCAGCATCCATCGGACAGGCCGGGCGGCGTCCCGCGCTCGGAGATTGCGCATGGCGTAGACGATCGCGGTGAAATCAATTGCCAGCGCGAAGGGAAGTAGCACAGGCGCGAGCCAATGGATTTCCCAGCTCGGCCGCAACCCGAATAGGGTTGTGGTTCCAAATAATAGCAGGTCGATCAGGCGGGTGGCGACGACCGTCACCAGGCTGCCTTGCACGGCGCCGGCGATCGCGCTGCCGCCCAATTCACGGAGCGCCGCGGCTCCCAATTGAATCCACCCCGCGATCCAGGGGGATAACCCAACGATTATCCCGACGAAGAGAATACCCATCCGAGCCCGGATATTTTTCCTCGGGTAAGGTTTCTCCTCGGAGGGTCTGAAGAAGAGCGCGGCGAGGAGCGCGGGGAACGATAAAACCAGCGAGAGCGGGAACGACCAGAACCCAATTCCGATAATAAATCCAAGCGCGAGCCAGCGCACGGGATGCGTCTTCCCGCGGATGATTTTCAGCGCGAACAGCATGCTCCCGCCGCCCAGCAGCAGCGCTTCCCCATATCCCCCGATGGAAACAGTCGAGTAGAGCGTGACCAGCACCGGCGGGACGGCGAGCAGCAGGGCGGCGATCCGCGCCGCCGGGAGCGAATCAAACGCCTCCGCGCAGAAAAAATACCAGACGGTGATCGTTCCCGCGTAGAGCAATGCCTGAACCGCGCGGATCACCCACACCTGCGCCCCCCAGACCGCGAACCCGGCCGCGACCAAGAAAGCATCCAGGCTGCCCATATAGGCCTGTCCGTAAAAGAACAGCGGACGTTCGCCTTGAAGAATGTGCCGGGCCATGAGCGCCACGACCGCTTCGTCGGCATTAAAAGGAAAGGCTTGCCTCCCCAATAGCCAGACCTTGATCCCCAGGGCCAGAAACAGGGCCAGGCCCAACCCCCAGTGCCGGCGCGCGGTTTCCCGTATAATCGCGAGTATGCCACCCCGCACGAAAATCCTCCTCATGGCGCTGGTCGCGGCGCTCGCCTTCGGGCTTCGAATTCTCCCCGGACCGCGCACTATCGACGACGCTTTTATCACTTTCCGCTACGCCCGTAACCTGCTCGAAGGGAACGGGCCGGTATTCAACCCCGGCGAGCGCGTGCTCGGAACGACCACCCCATTGTACATGGGTCTTCTGGCGATTGTCTCCCTGCCGCTGGGCGGAGCGAAGGCGCCTTTTCCCGACATCGCAATGGTCGTCAACGCGCTGGCCGATGCGCTTACCTGCCTGCTGTTGATCGGCATCGGCCGCAAGCTGCGTTTCCCGGCGGCCGGTTGGGCCGCGGCGATTCTGTGGGCGGTTTCGCCGATGAGCGTCACCTTCGCGGTCGGCGGAATGGAAACCAGCGTGTATATTCTGCTCCTGGTTTCGATATTCTACTTCCGTCTGCAGGAAAGACTTTACCTCATGAGTTTCCTCGCGGGGCTGGCCTACCTTTGCCGCCCGGACGCGCTGCTCCTGATCCTGCCGCTGTGGATCGAACTCTTCTTTCGCCTGCTGCAGCGGAACGGGCTGCGCCCGGCGCTGCGAAAAATCCTCCTGGTCTCCCTGCCGCTCCTCGCTCTGCTACTGGTATGGTTTGGGTTCGCGCTTGCGTATTATGGGACGCTTCTCCCGCAATCGATGCTCGCCAAATCCGTCGCTTACCGGCTGGATCCCAAAGCCGGATTAATCCGGTTGATCCAAGCGTACGCTACGCCCTTTTTTGAAGAGGAGACGTTTGGAACCGGAATCCTACTGTTTACGGCGCCGCTCTATCTGTTTTTGTCGGCGATCGGAATCCTTGCCGCGGAGAAATTGCAGCCGGGGCAGGGCGCCGCGGCCGGGTTGGCGTTCCCCTGGGTTTATTTTCTGGCCTTCTCCATCGCCGATCCGCTGATCTTCCGCTGGTACCTTGCGACACCCGTCCCGTTTCTCTTCCTCTCTATTTTTATTGGTGTCGCGTCGATCCTCCAATTGACGACCAATGGCGCGCCGGCGCGAATCGCACGCTGGCGCGCAATCCTATTCAGTGCGATTGCGCTTGGCTGCTTGCTGCTTTCCGTCCGTGATTGGACTTTCAGATCGGATCATGGTCCCGCGAATCCTGCTCCACAGATGGCGTACATTCGCCTCGAACTGCTGTATCGCCGGGCAGCCGAGGATTTGCAGAAACGGTTGCTGCCCGGACAGGTCGTAGCCGCCGGGGACGTCGGGGTGCTCGGTTATTTCCTCGACGCGCCGATCCTGGATACGATCGGATTGAACTCGAAGCAGTCCGTCCGCTATTATCCCTTGCCGGAAAGCATGTACGTCATCGTCTATGCCATGCCGCCGAACCTCATCCTCGCCGCGGAACCGGAGTACGTAGTTCTGCTGGATGTCTACGGCCGAAACGGGCTTCTGATCGATCCACAATTCGTAAATCAATACCGGGTTTGCGCGCAATATCCCACCGATATCTACGGCAGTCAATTCCTGCTCGTCTATTGCCGGAAGGATTTGCCGTGAAGAACCCCGCCGGTGCACGGATTCCCCCATTTTCTTTCCGATGGCCCCTCTACATTCTTTTGGGTGTTCTCTACCTTGGGTTTCTTTTATGGACGCTGAGCACGGTGCCGTTCCATCCGGACGAGTCCACCTACATTTATATGAGCAGCGATCTGGATCGGATTCTCCTACAAGGCCCTTTCTCGGTTTGTTGGACGGCCGAAAACAAACCCGATCGGTTGCAGATCCTGCGGGTGAGCGATTGCCCGCTCAATCGATACACCATCGGCGTAGCCCGTCTCGTTGCCGGTTTGCCTGCGCTGGTATCGAGCTGGGCGTGGGAGGCAAGCTGGGATCAAAATCTTAAGCAAGGGGAAGTTCCCTCCGCCGGGTTGCTGCTTGCGGCGCGCATTCCGCAAGCGCTGCTGCTATTCCTCGCCGTGTTGTTGATGGCGCGGATCGGATGGCAGTTGGGAGGGGAGGTGGGAGCCGTCTCCGCCGCCGTTCTCCTCGCGGTGAATTCCCAGGTTTTGCTGCATGCCAGACGGGCAATGGCGGAAGCCGGATTATTGTTCGGGATGGTGCTCGTGATCGCGGTGGTCCTTGAGCAGAAGGACAGCGCGGGCAAAATCTTTCGTGCCGTCATCTTCCCGCTGATGGCGGGCGCCTCGTTGGCGCTGGCTGCTTCCGCGAAATACTCGGCTTTGCTGGTGGCTCCGCCCGCGCTCGCGGGAATGTTTCTTCTTGAGGAAGGCGCCCTTCCGCGCGAGAAGATTTTTCGGGGGATGGCCCGGTTCGATGTGATGGCGCTCAGTTTCCTGCTGGTATTCCTGGCGCTCAATCCGGTTTACTGGTGCCATCCGCTCCCGACGCTCTCGGCGGCGATTTCCCAAAGGCAGAATCTCGTGGCGACCCAGGTGGCCGCGCTGCGTTCGGCCGCGCCGGGTCTGGTGCTGGATTCTCTCCCGCTCCGGCTATTGGCCGTTCCGTACCAATTATTTTTCGCCGCGCCCGCGTTTTGGGATATTCCGAACTACGCGCAAATCACCGCCGCTTCGGAACGCGCCTATCTTTCCAATCCGCTCAATTCGCTCACCTCGGGCGGAGCGCTATCGCTGCTCTGGTGCATCCTCTCCCTATACGGACTGGCGCTGGCGATCCGGCGCGGCGCGCGGCGCGGAGGAGACGGCCGGATGCGGATCGCGGTCATCTGGTTCGTTTCGGTGCTGGGGGGAATTCTGATTGGAGTTCCGATTTTATGGCAGCGATATTATCTTCCGCTCGTTCCGGTTTTCGTCGTCTTCGCCTCGATTGCCGTTTCCACGATCGTGAAGGGACTGATCCTGCGACTCCGGCTCTCCCAATCCTTTCCTTTGGAATAACACCGCGGGGTTCCGGGAAATAAAGGATTCCAAACCACGGATTACACGGAAGAAAAACAGATTTCGCGGGTTCTAAAATATTTCTACTCCTCCGTGTCATCCGGCATTATTCCGTGTACTCCGTGGTTAACAAAGTGATCGCTCCTTTTTGAAGGAGCGATCGTCTTATTCACTGATGTAATCCCGCAATTTTCGACGGTGGCTGGGGTGGCGCAGGCGACTGAGGGCCTGGGCTTCGATCTGGCGCACTCGCTCGCGGGTGACGCCCATCTTCCGGCCCACCTCCTCGAGCGTATAGGATTGCCCGTCCAGCAAGCCGTAGCGCAATTGCAGAATGCGCACTTCGCGGGGTGGCAGCGTGCTGAGGACCTCCTCCAACTGCTCGCGCAGGAGGTTGCGGGTAGCCGCCTCGGCCGGCGCGGGGGATTCCTCGTCCTCGATGAAGTCCCCCAGCACGGAATCTTCCTCCTCGTCGGTCGGGGTTTCGAGCGAGAGAGGACGCCGGGCCACCTGGATCATATTCTCCACTTTTTTCGAAGTGACGCCGAGCGCCTCTCCCAGTTCTTCCGGACTGGGGTCGCGCCCGAGCTCCTGCGTCAGTTGATGCGAAACCCGGAGCAATTTGTTGATCTGGTCGCCCATGTGGACCGGCACCCGGATCGTCCGGCCCTGGTCGGCGATCGCCCGGGTGACCGCCTGGCGGATCCACCAGGTGGCGTAGGTGCTGAATTTGTGGCCGCGGCGGTAGTCGAATTTCTTGGCCGCGCGGATCAGGCCGATGTTGCCTTCCTGGATTAAATCCAAAAATGGGACGCCCCGGCCCATGTATTTCTTGGCCACGCTGATAACCAGCCGGGAGTTGGCGGTGATCAGGTGCTCGCGGGCTCCCCATCCGTCTTCGATTCCGGTTTGCAGCTGGGTCCGACGGTGCAGATCCGTCACTCCGCGGGCGAGCGATTCGCGCGCTAACTTTCCATGCTCAATCCGCTTCGCCAGGCTCACTTCCTCCTGCGCGGTGAGGAGCGGGACGCGGCCCACTTCCTTCAAATACAATCCGATGGTGTCGTCCGCGTCGATCGCGGACAGATACGTGTCGTCTTCGAGGAGTTCGCCCGTCAGCGGAATCTCCTCCTCCACTTCCGCCAAATCTTCGTCGCCCGGCTCCGGCTCGGCGGATTCGCTGGTATCGAAGATTTCCACCCCCGCGCTCAGCAGCGCGGCGTAGGCTTCTTCCAACTGGTCGATGTCGCGCTCCGCTTCGGGGAAGTACCGCAGGATGTCGTCGATGGTGACGAACCCCTTTTCGCGTCCCTGTTCGGTGAGCGCGGCGATGGAAGGGTGCTCTTCGTCGATGGGGAGGAGATCTTCGATGGGCACGACCGGCACCGGAGGGGCGGTCTGCACCTTCCCGTTTTTCTTCTTGCCCCCGGTGGAAACAGGGGACAATTTCCCGCGGATCGTGACGGGGCGCGCCAAAACGGTCCGGTTCAGCGAGGGCTTGCCCCCGCCGGATTTTATCGGGCGGAGGGGAACCGGCGGTTTTTGAGTTTGTTTCTTGGAATTTTTTACCGCAGAGCGCAAGGATTGCGCTCGTTTACCCTTGGTCGCCATACTTCACCAGCATACATCGGAAAATAAGGGGGTGCAATAGCCGGCTGATTTTTCGCGGAAAACCCTGAAGTTTTTGGAAAAGTGCCAGTCCATCTCCGAAGTTCTGCAGGAGATGGACTGGCGGGGTTTTCGGGCGGAGTGTTCCAGACTTCAGGAAGTAGGAGACGGCGTCGCGCTTGGGACGGCCGTTCCAGGAGTTCCCGAGACGGTCGGAGTGACAGTGGCAGGCGTACCGGATACGGTTGGAGTGATCGTGGCCGTGGCCGGCGTCCCGGAAACGGTCGGTGTGGGCGTTCCGGCAGCGGTAACCGTGATGGTTCCCGTGTTGGTGATAGTCGGCGTCGGCGTGACGGTTGGTGTGATGGTCGGCGTCGGTGTGATCGTGGGCGGCAGCGGTTTATTCGTCAGGAACCCGATCACGGGATCGAGCACAGTCGCCCGCACGGAAACGATTTTCGTCGTGCCAAGCACGCGCACGTAATATCCGGTGGCCGTGGGATTCTCGGCGCCAATTTCCAATTCAAAGGATTTTCCATCGGCGGTTTTGATGGTCAACAGGTAGCTGGGCTTCGCCAGGCCGAATTCCGACGGATCGAGGCTTTCCCCATAGTCGTGGAAAACGGAAATGAGCGCAAGGTTGGTCAGGTCGCCGGTGATCGTGTCCTGGTTGGCAGTCACCGGGGTCACATCCATGATCAACCAGGTACCCTGTTGGTTCTTCTGGAGTTCCACTTTCGCGCCCGTGATCCCATTCTCGATGCGGATCAAATTGATGCTGGCGCTGTCCACCGACCAGAGCGGCGCGGTGGTGGCCGTGACCGAACCGGGATGGACGGTGGGCGCAGGCATTGCGGCGTTGGTGTCCAGCAGCCAGGCCAATCCGACCAGAACCACGAAGGCGATTACCAAACCAAGAAGGATTCTTCTATCCATAGTATTCTCTTCGAACCGAGATGAAATTCTCCGGAGGCACCGCGTTTAGCGGTGCTTGCGCCGGTTGTACCAAACAAGCCCGCCCAGAACCATGAAGCTTCCCGGCAGCAAAAGAGTCGAAGCCAGGAGGATCGCGTTCATCACCCACGGAGTCGAAGGAACGGAGATGAAGCGGTAGGAAGCGGTATTTGGGGTAAGGCTGATGAGTTGATCCTGATGGGCGGCCCAGTCAACCGAGTTGAGCATGAGATCGCTGTTGGCGCCTTGCCCCACGTAGATATTCTCCGAAAAATCTTCGTCGCCGAAGACCACAATCCGGGTGGAACTGGTGGGTCCGGTTGTGTTTTCAACGGTAACTGCGATGTTCAGGGGGGAGGCGAAATCGGCGTCTTTATCGTATTTGGCGGTCGTGCTTTGCGCGATTACATTCACATTGCCAACTTCCGACAAATTGTTCTCGCCCCAGGCCTGATTATTGGGGGCGTCCAGCGTCACCAGCGCGTCTTGCACCAGACCCTTCCCCGCGGGCTGGGCAATCAACAGACTGATGGCGGTGGGAAAGACCGACCCCATGGATGACGGAATCAGCGTCGTGATGGGGCTGCTTCCATAAGCGGTCGGGGAGGGAGACATCACGTTCCGGTCGGCCAGGTCGATGATGATGTCGTTCTGGAAGGTGACGCCGTATTCTGTTTGCAGGAATTGCGCCAGCGTATCCTTCGTGGGATCCATCTGGGTAATGAAGTAGGGATTTTCCGTCAGGACCAGTCCGCCGCCGGTCTTCAAATAATCCTGGATGGCGGTCACCTCGAAATCCTGAAGCGGTTTCTTGGGTCCGGCGATGACGATCGCATCGGTGCCGTCGGGGACGGTCTTCTCTTGCGTCAGGTCGAGCGTACCAACCGTGTAGCCCTTATTCGTCAGGGAGGTAACGATCTTGCTGATGTCCGTGTCCGTGGTTCCGGCGATCGTCGCTTCGCCATGGCCGATCAGGAACAGCACTTTATGTTCGCCGGGATTGGCTAACCGGAGGATGGCGGAGGTGATTTGCTGTTCGGAGGTTCCGTCGGTGACGAGTTGGGTTCGCGTTTGAACCGACATCACCAGGACGGCGTCTCGCGTAACGCCGTCTTGATGCGCCAGAACGGGGTTCGCGTTCGGGTCGATTTTTTGATAGGAGATCTTGCCGTGCGAATTGGAAACGAATTTGTCCAGCTCGCCGCGGACGGTATCCCAGGTGGAGTTATCGGCGGAATAGTACGCCCGGATGGTAATGGGATCGGTAAGCGTATGGAGCGTCCGGATGGTCTCGGGGGACAAGGTGTTGGCTTTGCTCTCGGTCAAATCCACCCAAAGAGTGGTCCGGGTGGACTCCTGGTAGACGATATAGTTGACGGCGACGACGATCCCCACCAGCGCGACGCTCATGATCACCATGCTGGTGCCGAAGCGGGCCTGGCGGCTGCCCATCCAATGCTGGATGCGATCGGGGTCCAGGAGAGCGAAGGACAGGATTCCCACGATCCCGATCAGCAGGGGAAGGTACACGTAGACGTCGACGCTCCCGCGGATCAGGTAGGCAATCAGCGCGATGAACGTGCTGAGAATCCCGATGATCAAAAGATAGGGAGCGAGCGATGCCCATGCGAAGTTGCGGGCGGAGTCCTTGAAATTCTGGAAAGACATGGCGCGTTTTCCTCCGGTTTTACCGCCAACGCCTGGATTCGACTATCCGCGTGGCGAAGAAAAGCATGAGCACGATGATGCTGACGTAAAAAACGATATCCGTTAAATCCAGACGGCCGGCATACGCCGTGTTGTAAAAGTGCGAAGTAAAATCCATATATTGCAGGATCGTCCCGAGCAGCGATGCGCCCCCCGTGCCGCCCGAAAAGCTTAGAGCCTGGGCGCCCAGACCGGAAACCCACAACCCCAGGCTGACCATCAGGGAGGCGAAGAAGGCCGCCGTGACGTTCTTGAACGGGGCGGAGACGCAAACTCCGATGGCGACCAGGGCAAACACCAGCAGCAACAGAACCAGGTAGGAACTGACCAGCGGTCCCTGATCGATGCCGCTGGGTTTGGTGATGGCTTGCAGGAAAACCGGATAAATCCAGGTCAGCCCGAGCAGGACCGAACTAAAAAGACTGGCGCCCAGCCATTTGCCGATAATGAGTTCCGAATCGCGCACCGGGGCGGTCAGCATCAATTCGATCGTTCCCAGGCTGTTTTCCTCCGCCACTAGCCGCATGGTGATGGCCGGAGTGGCGAAGAGCAGGATCGTGAGCAGCGGCCCGAGCATTACCGCGCCGGGCAGATCGGTGGCCCCGCCGCTGGAGCTCGAGGACGCAGCGCTGCTGATGACCTGGGCAAGGTTCGAATAGAAGATGATCCCCAAGAACAGGAACACCGTCGCGGAGAGGACGTAGAAAATAGGCGTGCTGAAATAGAGTTTGAATTCCTTCCAGGCGATTGTCCAGATGTTGCGCATGGATGCCTACTCCTTCTTCTTCTTTTGGAGTTGATGCTTGCCCTTGCCTTTGTTGTCGGAGCGGGTCAATTCCAGGAAGATCTGTTCCAGGTCCACTCCCTGACTGTGCACTTCGACGACATCCTGCCCGGCCCGGGTGAGCGCGCGCACGATGGCCGGACGGATCTCCTGCCCCGGAGTGATTTCCACTTCGAAGACGCCGTCGCTCATGGGTTCGACCGTAAGCACGCCCTTCACCCCGGAGATGACATCCACCGCGCCGTCGGAATCTCCCGCCAGCTGGATGGTGATGCGTTCGGCGCCCGCCAGCCGGGCTTGCAGATTCTCCGGCCGGTCTTCGGCGACGATGTGCCCTTTGTTGATGATTAGGACGCGGTTGCAGAGTTGCTGCGCTTCGGAAAGGATGTGGGTGGAGAGAAGCACGGTGTGGTCCTGGCCAAGTTCACGGATGAAATTGCGGACCTCCACCACCTGCATCGGGTCCAAGCCGATGGTCGGCTCGTCGAGAATGAGGACCTCCGGCTTATGGAGCACGGCCTGCGCCAGCCCCACCCGCTGTTTCATTCCTTTGGAGAGATTGCCGATGAAGGATTCCACGCGGTCCCCCAAATTCACCCGCTGGATGGCTTCGTCGACGCACTGATCCGGATTGGGAAGACGGCGCAGCGCCGCCATGAAATCAAGATATTCCAATACCGTCATATCCATATACAGGGGGACGGTTTCCGGCAGGTAACCCACGCGCCGCCGAACTTCCAGGGATTCTTCCACCACGTCGTATCCGGCCACGATGGCGCGCCCTTCGCTGGGAGGCTGGTAGGCCGTGAGGATTCGCATGGTGGTGGTTTTTCCGGCGCCGTTCGGCCCCAGGAAGCCGACGATCTCCCCTTTTTTGGCATGGAAGTTTAAACCGTCGATGGCCTTACGCAGGCCGTACCACTTGGTCAGGTTGGTTACTTGTATCATCCTGTCCTCGTTTGGTTCAAGGAGATATACCCGAAGCAGATGATCGGGGGGTCGTACAGTCTATTTATACTTGGTTTTCACGTCGAATCAAGGACGGCAACCGCCTTCTCATCAAACCTTTAGCTGGAGAGGGAGCGGTATCCCTCGGCGCTCGGGCGAGAAATGCTCCGCGCTTGACAAGGTTTTACCCCCAAATTAAAATGCTTTCGCTCCATACGGCCGGTTCGCAAGCATCCCACCGTCCTTGAGAGTGTTCGATATTTTATACCCCCATGCCGCGCATTGGCGCGGCTTGTCGTGTGTCAGGAAATTCATTCTCCATTGGAGGATCGCATGGATATTTTCTGGATGGGAAGCAGACATGGATTGAGCAATATGGAACAGATCGCCATTTGCGGCGTTCTGCTCACCGCGCTGGCCAGTCTGATCTATGCCTGGCTGCTGCGGGGCAAGGTTCTCAAAGAGGATACGGGCACCAAGAAGATGCAGGAGGTATGGAACGCCATTAAGGTTGGGGCGAATTCCTACCTGGGCCGGCAGCTGCGGACCATCCTGCCGGTAATCGGCGCCCTAGTCGTGGTGGTCTTTCTGAGCGTGTACGTCGTTCCCCCCACGAAGGAAGCCCTGGATGAATTCAAGGGGCTCGACGTCAATACGCTCACTTTGATCGTAGCGATTGGCCGCACGATCGCCTTCATTATGGGCGCGTCCTTCTCCCTCACCGTCGGGCAGCTCGGCATGCGCATGGCCATCGAGGCCAACGTCCGCGCCGCCTCGGCCGCCAAGCGCGGGTTTAATCAGGCGCTCTCCATCGCCTATTACTCCGGCACCGTCACGGGAATGCTCACCGACGGCCTCGGCCTGCTCGGCGGCACGCTGATCTTCATCGTCTTCGGGAAAGCCTCGCCGGATGTGTTGCTGGGCTTCGGCTTCGGCGGAACCATCCTGGCCCTGTTCATGCGCGTCGGCGGCGGCATCTATACCAAGGCGGCCGACGTCGGGGCGGACCTGGTGGGGAAGGTGGAGAAGGATATCCCCGAGGATGATCCGCGCAACGCCGCGGTGGTCGCCGATCTGGTGGGGGATAACGTCGGCGATTGCGCCGGCATGGCGGCGGATATTTTCGAATCCTACGAAGTCACCATCGTCTCCGGTCTGATTTTGGGCATCGCCCTGTACCTGATGACCGGCCAGCTGATGTGGATCGTCTACCCGCTGATCATCCGTGCCATCGGCGTCATCTCCTCGATCCTCGGCACGTTCACCGTTCCGATCTGGGAACGGTTCCCGCTGAAATTCCTGCGGGCGCACGATGCCGAAGAATCCATGTTCCGCTCCTATGAAGTCTCCTCCGTCAACACCATCTTCTGGGCCTTCCTGCTCGCCGGGGCCTACAGCGGCTGGCACGATTTCCGGCTGGCGGTTCTGACGATGGTCGGCGTGGGATTGGCCGTGGCTTACAATCCGCTCACGTCCTACTTCACCTCCACCAAGCGGCCTCCTGTCAAGGAAATCGTCAAGTCCACCGGCACCGGCGCCGCCACGACCATCCTCACCGGCCTTTCGGTCGGGATGGAATCCTCCGTCTACGCGTTGCTGGTCATCGTGGTGGCATTCGTCCTGGCCATCTTGATGTATCAGGGCAACGGCGGGACCTACGTGCTCTATGCGGTTGCGATGGTCGGCATCGGCATGCTCAGTCACACCGGCAACAACGTGGCCATGGATTCCTACGGCCCGATTTCCGACAACGCCAACGGCATCGCCGAAATGGCCTGGCATGACATGGAAGATACGGAAACCAAGAAAGCCCGCCAGATCATGGCCGACCTCGACGCGGTGGGCAACACGACCAAAGCCATCACCAAGGGGGTGGCGATTGCTTCCGCCGTGATCGCCGCGGTCAGCTTGTTTGCATCCTTCGTGACCGACACCGGCCTCTCGGCCATCCGCATCTCCGAGACGACGGTCTTTGTCGGCCTGCTGCTGGGCGGCGCGCTGCCGTGGCTGTTCTCCTCCTTCTGCATCCGCGCCGTCAGCCGCGCGGCCGCGCAAATCGTGGAGGAGGTCCGCCGTCAGTTCCGGGTTCCCGGCGTAATGGAAGGCAAAGTGACGCCGGATTACGCCCGCGTGGTGAGCATCTCCACCGCCTCAGCCCAAAAGGAACTGATCCCTCTGGCCGCAATTTCGGTTTGCGTACCGCTTGCCGTCGGGCTGCTCCTGAAGGTGGAAGCGCTCGGCGGGTTCCTGGCGGGCATCATCCTCTCCGGACAGTTGCTGGCGGTCTTCATGGCCAACGCCGGCGGAGCCTGGGATAACGCCAAGAAGTCCATCGAAGATGAACCCCGCGACCTCAAGGCCAACACCGGCAAGGGGTCCGAGCGGCACAAGGCGAGCGTGGTGGGGGATACCGTCGGTGATCCGCTCAAGGATACCGCCGGGCCCGCGCTGAATCCGATGATCAAGGTGGCCAACCTGGTCAGCCTGATCGCCGCCCCGCTGATCGTGCGCTATCCGTTGATGCAGGATGGAAAGATCAATTGGGTGGTCGCCGTTTTGATTGTGCTTTTGCTGGGAGCCACAGTCTGGGCGATTTCGCAGAGCAATCGCGAAGCGCCAAAATTGGCCTAGCGGGTTTCTTCCTTTAAAAAGAAACGGGGAAGGCAATCGCCTTCCCCGTTTTTTATCCGAGCAGGGTTTGGCTCCGACTCGTGATCCCGCGTTTGCGGGATGAGGAATATCGCGCGAGCCCCTATTCGATTTCTTTGGCCACGTTAATGAGATATTTGGCCGCGATGGAGTAGAGCGGGACAGCGGCTGGTTTTCCCTGGACTAGCAGGTGCAGCGATTCTTTGTCGGATTGCCAGACCACGTTCCCCGGCGCGATAAGGCAAGTGCTTCCTGGTTCGTAGGTGGTGAATAGCTTCCCGTCGCGGTAGTAATAATGATCCTGGCTGACCACGGTTGGGTAGGCGTGCATGAAGGGAGGGATGTCGGTGGGCTGGAACCACAGTTTGATTTCGCGTTCCGCATCGGTCGCGTTGGCCGAGGCGTGGATGAGGTTTTCCATCCGCATGCCGATTTCATTGCCCTGCGCGTCCCGGATCGGGACCAGCGTGCCCAGCGAGCGGATGCTGCCCGGCTTCTTCTCCCGCGCATCGTGCGGATTGGTTGGTCCGACGATATCCCGGATTTTCTGAACCGCGCCCGGCCCCTGGTAGACCAGGGCGATCACGCGCCGTTTCCAGGGCTGGTCCGGATATTGAAGGCAGCCCATGATGAAATCGATCAATCCGGGAAAGAAGACCTTGCCGCGGTGTTCGGCGTAATGCTCCTCGGCCAGCATGCGGCTGACGTGGACGATCTTCGCGCCGGCAAACCGCAAGCCCGGTGTGGAATTCCGAAAGCTGCGAGAGGATGTAGCCGGTGAGCGAGTTCTTAAGCGCGTCCGGTTTGATCAGCACCAGGGTCTGTTCGAGGTCTTCTTTTTCCATAGCAATCTCCCGGGAAAATTTTCATCATCATAACGGGAATTTTGGTTTTTCGCTACCGGCGGATCGCAGGATCCGCCCGGGTGCGCGATTAACGAAGCTGTGCGCGCAATGCCCGCATCGACCTCAGCCATCCGCCCGGAGCTTGGGCGGTTTCCTATTCAGCCGGAGTCATTTATAAAAAAATCCGCCGCGAAGCGCGGCGGATCGGTCACTCTCATGGGGAGGGGACGGTGATCGGCTTATCCCGCCGGCGCGGGATGCGGAATACCCTGCGGCTTGGGTCGCATAAGCTTGGGGTTCATGCTTCTTGCTGCCGCGTGCCTTGCCGCGCGGTCGCTCATTTCTTCCGATCGCGGATTGGCAGGTACGGTTCGTTTTCCGGTCCGACGTAAATGAAGCGCGGGCGGAAAATGCGGTTGTCCACTGCCCTGCTCGATGATGTGCGACACCCAGCCGGCGCTGCGGCCGACGGCGAAGATCGGCGTGAAAATCGCCGGTTCGATCCCCATCGACGCCATCACCACGCCGGAGAAGAAATCCACGTTCGGCCAAATCCCGCGCTGGCCGTATTTTTCCGCCATGATTTTCTCGATCCGTTCGGCGGTCTCCAGCCAGTGTTCTGTGCCGGCGCGGCGGGTGACCTCGCGGGCGTGTTCGCGCAGGATCGCCGCGCGCGGATCCATGGTCTTGTATACCCGGTGGCCGAACCCGGAAATGCGCAGCCGCTGCGACATGGCGTCTTCCAGGAATTTCTCGACGTTGTCCAGCGAGCCGATCGCCTGGAGCATGCGCATGACCTCTTCGTTGGCGCCGCCGTGCAGCGGACCCTTGAGCGCCCCGATCCCGGCCACGACGCAGGAGTACAGGTCGCTGAGGGTGGAGCGGACGACGACCATGGAAAAAGTGCTGGCGTTGCATTCATGATCCGCGTGCAGGATCAGCAGCACGTCCATCAGCCGCGCGTAGAAATTATCCGGCGTGTTGCCGGTGAGCATGTAATAGAAATTTCCGGCGTGGGTGAGATCCGGGCGCGGGGAGAGGATCGGCTTGCCCAGTCGCGCGCGCGCGATCGCCGCGGTGATGGTGGCGATTTTGGAGACGATCCGAATGCCCTGGCGGCGCTGTTCCGACGGGCGTGTCCTCTTCGGTGGTCTCGTCGTAGGAAGCCAGGGCGGAAACGGCGGTGCGCAGAACCGACATCGGGTGCACCCCGTAGCGCGGGGCTTGTTTGGAGATCAGGTCGTAAATATCGCCGGGGATTTCCCGGTAGGATCGCATCAGGCGGGTCAGATCCCTCAGTTCGGATTCATTGGGCAGCCGGTCGTTGAGAAGCAGGTAAAACACCTCTTCGTAGGTGGATTTCTCGCAAAGTTCCTCGATCGCATGCCCGTGATAAACGAGCTTTCCGCCCAATCCATCCACGAAGCTCTTGGTGCTTTCGCCGACCGGAACTCCTTCCAGCCCCTTGGCAAATGGAATTTCCCCCGGTTTGGCCACCAATTTAATTTCTTCGGAAAAGGTATTATTCAACATGGCTCTCTCCTCCGCCGGACGGGCTCTCCCGGACTTCATTTCAGGAACGCGGACAATCCGGAGATGATCGCGCGAACCTTGGCGGCAGACGCATCCAAAGCGGACCGTCTCCTCGGCGTTTAACGGAAGGTCGACGAATCCGCTCCACTCCGCGCCGCCCGATTTGAACCGGCACTCCGAAATACAACCCGCTCAAGCCGAACTCTCCCTCGCAATAAGCCGAACAAGGCATCACCCGGTGGGTATTTTGCAATATGGCTTCGATCATGGTCGTGATCGCCGCGCCGGGGGCGAAGGCGGCGCTGCCTGTTTTCAGCAAATTGACGATTTCCGTTCCTCGGTTGCGGGTGCGCTCCACCAGCGCTTTGAGCTTTTCCATCGGGATCAGATCCGGAAGCGGAACCCCGCATACGTTGGATTGGCGCAGCATCGGCACCATGGCATCGCCGTGCCCGCCGAGCGTGAAGGCGTTCACGCTTTCCACGCTTACCCCCAGCTCCTGGGCGAGGAGAACCTGGAATCGGGTCGAAATCCAGAATACCGCCCTGGCCGATCACGCGGTGTTTGGGTAATCCGCTGTTGCGAAAAGCCAGATACGTCAGGGCGTCCACCGGATTGGTCAGGACAATCATCACCGCGTCGGGCGAATATTTCATCGTCTCTTCCACCGCCTGCGACACCACGCCGGCGTTCACCTGGACCAGATCCTCGCGGGTCATCCCCGGTTTCCGCGGGCTTCCCGCGGTGATGACGATGACGTCGGATCCTGCTGTGTCCTGGTACTCTTCCGTCCCGGTGATGATGGTGGAATGCCCCAGGATCGGCATCGCTTCTTGAAGATCGATGGCTTTCCCTTCCGCGCGACCGGGCAGGATGTCGAGGAGGACGATGTCGCAGAGATCCTTCTCTGCCAGCCAAAGGGCGGTGGCGGATCCTGTGTTTCCGGCTCCGATAATGGTTACCTTAGGACGCATCCTATCCTCCAGGAAATAGCGGAGTACGCACGCAGGACCACAGCCGATTCCAATGCGACCTCCGGGGGATTAAGGGAAATAGTCTACCATATTCCCGTGCATCCGGGTGGTATAATCGCCGGGTCTTTCCTCCTCCGCACTTTGTGCGGTTTTGGAACCGCCCCTCAAGATGCCGTCGAAAAAAATCATCGTATCCCTCGATATTGAAACTACGGGCTTGAGCGCCGACCGGGACGCGGTCATCGAAGTCGGATTGGTCCGATACCGCGGCGACCGGGAAGAACAGCGCTGGTCGTCGTTCGTTCATCCCGGCCGTCCGATCCCTGCGGTCATCACCCAGCTGACCGGGATCAACGACGCCATGGTCTCCGGAGCCCCGCGTCTGCCGGACCTGATCCCGCAAATCCGGGAACTCACCGATGGCGCGGCCATCCTCGGCCACAATATCGCTTTCGACATTTCTTTTTTCCGTTCCTTCTCGCCTGCTTCTCGATTCGGAATCGATCGATACGCTGGAACTCGCTTCGGTGCTTTTGCCGCGCGCGCCGCGCTACAATCTCGGGGCGCTGTGCCGCCATTTGGAAATTCCCCTCGCAGCCACCCATCGCGCGCTGGACGACGCCCTCGCCGCGCACGGGCTGTACCGCAGCCTGATCGAGATCGCCGGGACGCTGCCGATCAGCTCGCTGGCCGAGATCGTGCGCTTCGGACAGAATGTGGAGTGGGGGGGCGGAAACGTGCTGGAGGAAATTTATTCCCGGCGCCTCAAGGAAGAGGGGGCGATTGCGAAAATTCCCGGCGTTCGTTTCCCCGTTTTCGAACCGGCTCCCAAGCTGGAACCCCGGGGCGGACCGTCCGCGAAGCCGGCTCCCGCTGTCGGTCCGGAGGACGAGGGCGGCGAGCTGACCCCGCTTGACGCGGAGGAAATTTCGGCCATGCTGGATCAGGGCGGCCCGTTCGCCGCCCAGTTCCCAGGCTACGAATGCCGTCCGCAGCAGGTGGAGATGACCGCGGCGGTCGCCCGCGCGTTTTCCGCCGGAAACCATTTGATGGTCGAGGCCGGCACGGGAACCGGGAAAAGCCTGGCCTACCTTGTCCCGGCCGTGTATTGGGCGCTTCGCAACGGGGAACGCGTGGTGATCTCCACCAATACGATCAATTTGCAGGATCAGCTCCTGCATAAGGATTTTCCCGATCTGATCCGGGTGCTCGGGTTGGATGCGCGGGCGGCGGTGTTGAAGGGACGTTCCAACTACATCTGCCCGAGAAAGTTTGAAGCGCTTCGCCACCGCGGCCCCGAAAGCGCCGAGCAGCTGCGGGTGCTGGCCAAGACGTTGCTCTGGCTGGCCGAGACCGCCACCGGGGACCGGTCGGAGATCAACCTGAACGGACCGGCGGAACGCGCCGTCTGGTCGCAGCTCTCGGCCGAGGACGAACAATGCTCGCCCAAGACTTGTGCCCTCTACCGGCGGCATGCCTGCCCCTTTCTCCGCGCTCGGCAGGCGGCGGAAGAGGCGCATGTGCTGATTGTCAACCACGCGCTGCTCGTGGCCGATCTGGCCACGGAGAACCGGGTCCTGCCGGATTACCGCTATCTGATTGTGGATGAGGGCCACCAGTTGGAAGCGGCGGCCACCGATGGTCTCTCGTTTCGCTGCAGCTGGCCGGACATGGAACGCTCGCTGCGTGAATTGGGCGGGACCCGCAGCGGATGGCTGGGCACGCTGGCGGCCCAGACGAAAAAGAAAGGCGCGGCGAAGGATTGGGCCGCGGGAATTCGCGCCCAGGCCGACGACCTCGCCTCCGCGGTGGAGGCGGGGCTCCTCAGCGGGCGTGCTTTCTTCCGCTCGCTCGATCAATTCGTCGACGGTCAAATCGAAGATCCGCCGAAGGAATATACGCTTCAATTTCGGATTGTCCCCGCCGTGCGCACTCAGCCGGGATGGGAGGACGTCGAAGAAACCTGGGAGAACCTGCGGACGGTGCTGGCCGATGCGGCCCGCATCGCGGCCGCGCTGGGGGAGAAAATCCAGGACTCCGAAGACCGGGAGGACGACGACGGCGGCGAGCTTTCCTTGCTCTTCGCTTCCTGGGCCGGCCGGATGGATGGAACCATCGCGGCCATCCATCAGATCGTCGCCAAGCCGAACCCGCAAATGATCCAATGGGTGGAAATTCCCCGCGATCGGGAATTTCGCACGCTTTTCTCCGCGCCGCTCCATGTCGGCCCGCTGATCGAACGTTACCTCTGGCATCCGAAGAGTTCGGTCGTGCTGACCTCCGCTACGCTGACCACCGCCGGCGAGTTCGACTACCTAAAGGAACGGCTGAACGCGGACGAAGCGGACACGCTGGTGGTGGGATCCCCGTTTGATTTTGAAAATTCCGCGCTGCTGTATCTTGTGAACGACATTCCCGAGCCGGGAGATATGCGCGCATACCAGCACGCCTTCAACCGCGGCCTGATGGATTTATGCAAAGCCACCCACGGCCGGGCGCTGGTGCTGTTCACTTCCTATACCCAGTTGCGGCAAACGTCGCAGGCTATTTCGGGGCCGCTCGCTCGCGATGGAATTGTCGTCTATGAACAGGGGGAGGGCGCTTCGCGCAACGCCTTGCTGGAGACCTTCCGCAACGCGGACCGGGCGGTGCTGCTCGGGACCCGGTCGTTCTGGGAAGGCGTCGACGTTCCCGGGCAGGCGCTTTCGGTTCTGGTGATCGCCAAATTGCCGTTCGACGTCCCTTCCGACCCGATCGTCGCCGCGCGGGCCGAAACCTTCGAGGATCCCTTCCGCCAGTATTCCCTGCCCGAGGCCATTTTGCGTTTTCGCCAGGGGTTTGGGCGACTGATCCGCACGAAGACGGATCGCGGGGTGGCGGTTGTGTTCGACCGGCGCGTGCTGACCAAATCCTACGGACGCGCCTTTGTCGAGATTCGTTGCCGGATTGCACCCGCGAGCAAGGCACCTTGGCCGCCCTCCCGGCGCGTGCCGCCCGCTGGCTGGGGACATAACCCAGTGCCCGAGTCCAAAATTCTGGTGACCGGGAGCACCGGTTTCGTGGGCCGAGTGATCACGCGGACCTTGGCAGAACGGGGCCACTCCGTCCGTTTGCTGTTGCGGCCGTCTACGCAGGTCGCCCGTCTTCCGGTGGCCGAAGCGGAGACGGTCGTGGCTTCGCTTCAGGATGAACGGGGGATCCGCGCGGCCACCGCGGGAGTCGACGCGATCGTGCACCTGGCTTCGGCCGAGGGCGCCCGCCGCCGGCGCGATCTGTACACCACCGATATCGAGGGCACGCGGATGCTCCTCGCCCAGGCCAAAGCGTCCGGCGTCAGACGGTTCGTTTATCTCAGCCATCTGGGTGCCGACCGCGGGTCGGCCTTTCCTTTTCTGCAGGCGAAAGGAATTGCCGAACATGCCATCCTGGAAAGCGGGATCCCATCGCTTATTCTGCGGTCGTCCCGGATTTTCGGAGCGGGGGATTCTTTCACCAATTCGATCGCCTTCCTGGCCCGCGTAATTCCGGCGGTCTTTTTTATCCCCGATATGGATACCCATCTTCAGCCGTTGTGGGTGGAGGATTTGGCCGCCTGTATGGAGTATTGCCTGGCCGAAGACCGGTACTTCGGCGAAACCCTTTCCATCGGCGGACCGGAGCATCTGTCCTTTCGGCAGATCGTCGAATCGGTGCTGGATGAAATCCGCGCGCCCCGGATGGTAATGGGAATCTGGCCGCCGCTGGCGCGCTTCAGTCTGGGAATGATGGATTGGATCCTTCCGCATTCCCCGCTCTCTCCCTTTTGGATGGACTATCTCGGCGTTCCGAGCACTTGTGAAGCCAACAACCTCTCCCGGCTGTTCGGATTGAAGCCGGCCCGGATCGGCCAGCAGCTGGGGTACTTGCGCCAGGGGCGCGGGCTGCGGAAATTGTTTCAATATGTCCTGCACGGGAGTCAGGCGCTGTGGGAGAAATAGCGGCGGAGCGCAATGGCTCATCGTAGAGGATAAGGTGGACGGATTTCTCGGATGAAACCAATTGCCCCGGCTGGGCGACGCATTCTCGGGACGGTCTCCGAAGACTCAAATATTCGATTTAAGTCCTCAAGGATTATTATCCGCGTAATTTATTAGTATATAAAACCACTACCTCTGGTCGTGAGTAGAGTGAAAAGGTTCTACCGATGGAGTTATTTATCCGATCCGCAATTTATCCTATCGTGCTAGGAATCCGTTTAGTGCGCGCCATCCCATCCTTCCTCCCTTTATCCCTTCTCCCTTCCCGTACGACGGGAAGGGAGAAGGGGAATCATTGGCATGGTGATTATAAAGAAAGCCACCGGGGAGGTGGGATGGGATGGAAATACGAGAGCGCATCTTCCAGGTGCAGCGTTCTAAAGCCGCCGCCTTTGGCGGCGGTAATTTATTTCCTCTGCGGCATCCACGTACACGTTGTAAACGAAAAATGAATCGACCTAGGCAAATGCTTCGGGGGAATGATGATATCGATGCGGGGATTCAGATCGGGCATTGGAGTGGAAAGCAGATATCGTGCGAAGGCGGGAGAACCTCCCGCCGCGAGCCCGGCCACAGGATATCTTATCCGGGTGCAAGCGATGTCCGGTAGACGGCTGCGGCTCCTGCGCCTCGCAGGGCGGATTCCACAATGTCGAGGCTGTGCGAATCGGCCAGCGCGACGACGTTCCCCCCCAATCCGGCGCCGGTAAGCTTAGCCCCCAGGGCTCCCGCGCCGCGCGCGGCGTCCACCAGTCGGTCGAGCCGCGGGGTGGTTACGCCGATGGCCCGCAACAATTCGTGGTCCTGGTTCATCGTCATGCCGAGCGGTTGGGTGCGCCCCGCTTCTAGATGTCCCCGGCCGGCATCGGCCAGCGCCCCGATCCTGCGGAAGTATTCGTCGTAACGCGCGGGATCCGCCTGCCAACGCTGGCGCACGCCGCCGACGGCGGAGCGGGTTTCGCTATGCTCGCCGCTGTCGGCCAGGAGGAGGTGCATCTCCGCCGGAATGCGCAGCGGCACGGGTTCGCACTCCCGCCGGAAATAAACCGGCCGTTCGTAAGCGATGACCGTATTATCCACTCCGGACGGGGTACCGTGGTAAATCCGTTCGATGTCGAAGACGATCCGGGAAATTTCGCCCGGCGTGAGAACCCGGCCAGCGGCGGCGGCAAGCACCCGGACGATGGCCGTCGATACGGCCGCGCCGGAACCTAAGCCCGAGGCGACGGGTATATCCGAAGTGATGGCCAGGGTTCCCGCCGGGATTTCAATCCCAAGCGAATTCGGTGGTGCGGCGCACGCAGAAGGCGAGCGGATGATCCGCCGGAAGCTCCTCCAGCCTGGACTCCAATCCGATGGCCGGAGCGGTCAGGGTGAGCGGGGAATCATTCGGGGCAAGCTCCGCCCGGGCCCTCAGCCCCGCGACGGGGATGGCCACGGCGGGGAATCCGTACACCACGGCATGCTCCCCCAGCAGGATGCATTTGGCGCAAGCCGAGGCGCGATGGATCATTGCCAGAGATAGAGGATGAGCATCGCCGAGACCCCCCACAAGAAAATTCCCGCCTGCAGCGGCCGGTCGGTGAGCAGCAATTCCTCCGGCTCGCCGCCTGCGTTTTCCACCTGGATCAGGTAAAGGTAGCGGAAAACGCTGTACATCACGAAAAGGATCGTGAGCATCATCGCGTGGTTGGTGGGCAGGTTGGGGGCCGAGAACGTGTAGAACGAGTAACAGATGATCGTGGCGGCGGAGACGATGTGGATGTAACTATCCAGCAGCGGCAGGGAGTAGCCGCTGAGCACCTTGCGATGGTCGGAGGCGCCGTCCTCCAGGAGGAGGAGTTCCGACCGCCGTTTGCCAAAGGAGATGTACAGCGCCAGGAGCACCATGCAGACGTACATCCAGGGCGAGAATCGCTCCACGGAGATCAGCAGGACGCCGCCGCCGACGCGGAGCAGGAAACAGACCGCGATGGTCAGGGCGTCGACGATGGGAATATGCTTTGAGGTAGAAGGAATAGGCCACATTTAAAGGAAGGAAGGCGAGGATCAGCAGAGAAAAATCCCACGCCAGGAGAAACGCCCGCCCGAGCGAAACGGCCATCAAGCACGACCGCGGCGACAAGCGCCAGCCGGGACGGGGAGGGCGCCGGAGGCGACCGGGCGCAGCCGTTTGACGGGATGCAGCCGGTCCTGCCGGCGGTCGGCGATGTCGTTGATCAGGTAGACGGAACCCGACGCCAGGCACAACAGGAGAAAACCGCAAGCCGTCCGGAAGAAGGGCGCCCAGTGGAAGAATTGCCGGTCGAACACCAGCGCCGCAAAGATGAAAATATTCTTCGGCCATTGGCGCGGGCGCATGCTTTTAATGATTCCGTAGAACCAGTTCATACACGCTCCGTTTCAGGAAAAATAAAAATTAACGTTACGGCTGAGCTTGGAAGAACTAGTACGCGGATTACGCTGAATTTATGGATTTCGCGGAACACCTAATTGAAAAAAACCTTAGAATTTTTAGACCTCCCGCGCAATCCGCCTTTTTCCGTGCCTGCCCCATGAGTGCGTAGCACGAATGGGGCAATCCGCGTACATTTTTTCCAATCCCTTTTGAATCCCTGAGCAGTTACAAATTAACCATCTTGGGCAAACGGACCCCCCGGACCAATGCGGCGAACTTCCGGAGCAGGATTATTCTTTGCCGGGGGGATGGGTCGAGGAAATTCCCGGCTCCGCTTTCGACCTTTCCGGCCGCTGAAAATCCACAAACCGGTATCCGACGCCGCGCTCCGTCAGAATGTACTTCGGATTGGCGGGATCCTTTTCCAGTTTCTGGCGCAGATAATTAACGTATAAGCCGCAGGTAATGGGTTTCCTCGCGGTATTCATACCCCCACACCTTGGCCAGCAGCTGATCGTGGGTGACCACCCGTCCCGCGTTTTGGATCAGATGAAACAGCATGCGGAATTCGGTCGGCCGAAGGGGGACGAGTTTCCCTTCCACCCTCACTTCCCGGCGCTCGAAATCGATCGTCAGCCGGTCGTCGACCACCACGGGGTGGTGCGGAACGGCCCGCGGGGTTTCGTTGCGGCGCAGCACCGCGCGGATCCGGCTGACCAGCTCCCTCGGGCTGAAGGGTTTGGTGATGTAATCGTCCGCGCCGCGCTCCAGGCCGCGCACGCGGTCGTCTTCGTCCCCTTTGGCGGTGACCATGATGATCGGCACGGTCGAGAACTCGCGGATCATGCGCAGCGTTTCAAAGCCGTCCAGATCCGGAAGCATCACATCCAGCAGCACCAGATCGGGCAGCGTGTTGCGCAGCTGGTTCAGCGCCTCCATCCCGTTTTGCGCTTCGACGACGTCGAACCCGTCGTGTTCCAGGTTGAGGCGGATAAACCGGACCATCCGCGGTTCGTCGTCGACGACCAGCACCCGGCGGCGGGCTGATTCGTTCACGTGCGTCATTCCCGGACAAAGGTGACCAGTTTTTCTCCCGCCTCGCCGGGAACCACCTCGATGTAGGTCACGCGGTGGGTCGCCCACATCACCGTGGTGACGTTGGCTTGGACGATAGGCAGATCCTTGCCATCCCGGCGGCGGGGATTACTGACCGTGATGAAATTGGCCGTGGAGGCGGGCAATTCCTCCATTTCCCCCAGAACCGCATCTTCGTTTGAAAGGTGGATGAGAACGGAATAAGCCATGGCGATTAATGTCCTCCAGCCTGGCGGGAAACTTCGATGACGAGGTTTCCTAGACGAAGAATGTCCCCGTCGGAAAGCGTCGCCGGATGATCCGGCAGAACGCGGACATCGTTGATGAAAGTGCCGTTGGCGCTGCCCAGATCGATGGCCAGGAGCGAATCGCCCTCGAACCGCAAATGGCAGTGCAGGCGCGAGACGCCCTTTTCGTGCGCCCCAAATCGGTTCAGGTCGACGTCGGGAATCACCGCCTGCCCCTTTTCCGCCCGGCCCAGGATGTACTCCTGCTGGCCGAATAGGGGGATCCCCACGTTATTCCCCGCCACCCGCAAGGCGATGGAATCGCCGGATTGCAGCGGAGAGCGGGAGGCATCCGGCGGCTTCGCCGCGATGAGCTCGTCCACCTTTTCGGCGGGGAGGGCGTTGGTCGGAGAGGAGGCGTCCTCGCTCACCCGGGCGCAGCATTCCGGGCAAAAAAGCGTTCCGTAATAGACCGACGTTTGGCAGACGTGGCAGGTGATCATTTCCGCGTTCCCCCGTGTTTGGGATCCACCAGGCTGCGGGTCCCGTATTTGACCGCTTTCTTTCCTTTTTCAGAAAAAGCATGGCTCCGGTGCAGAGCGGAGGATTCGCTCAGGACGGTATTGGCCAGATCCGGTTCGCCCATTTCAAACAGGCGCGTGGCCAGCCGGTCCATCCGGGTGGTGGCCAAATTCAAATGACCCGTTTGCGCGTCCTGAGAGCGCCTTTTCCTCCAGCTTCGCGAGCGTGACGTTGCGCACGGCGGTCAGCAGCGAGCCGGGGATCGGCGCCGGGACGGGTTGAGGGCACGACCGGCAAACTAAGAGAAAGCACCGTCCGCAGATTGGTCGACCGTTTCGCCAGGTGCGCGCTCAGGTGCAGCCGGCTGATCTCGTAGGAATCCATCTGGGAAACGGGCGGAACGAGATATTCCATGAGCAGCGTGATGTTGTTTCCGGAAAAAAGCGATCCCAGCCGCAGCATGTGGCCTTCGTGCAGCGGCATCGGGGCGGGGTTTACCCGGAAGGAGGATTGCAGCGTAACGCCGGGCGTGGTTTCCACTTCCACTACCACCTGGTCGGCATGGACCTGGCCGAGGCCGAGGAATTTCTGCTGGAGGAAGGGCCCGAGCGAAGCGATGTTATCGATATACACCGCCTGGCCGCCGGTCTTGGTCGCGAGGGAATCCAGGAAGATGTCGTTCCATTCTTCGCCGATTCCCATCGCGGTGATTTCGATCCCCTCTTGGGCGGCTTCTTCCGCCAGTTGCAGCGACGCCGCTTCGTCCCCATAGGTCCGTCCATCGGTGAGCAGGATGACGTGATCCACGGTGCCGGGGCGGCGCACCTGGCGCAGCTGGTTGACGCCGGAGGAGAGCCCCTGATAAATTTCGGTTCCCCCGTTGGCTTGGATCAGGCTGAGCCGCTGGCGCGCCTCCGGAACAGGCAGGCTCGCCTCGGTGGAGATCAGCACTTCCGCCCGGTCGCTGAACGTAACGATCGCGATTCTATCCTGCGGCCGGAGCTGGGAGATGATGCTCTCCGCCGAAGCCCGCGCGGTGTCGAGCCGTTCGCCGGCCATCGAGGTGGACCGGTCCAGGACCAGACTTAAATTCAGCGGAGGCGGAACGCTGATCCCCCTCCGACTGGAGAGGGCTTGATCGTCGCCATCGAATACAGCACCTGCGGCTCGTCCAGCGCCCGGAGGACCGGGCGGCTGACGTGGACTTCCATGATAGAGCGGTTCCTGTCCGGCGGATGGGTTGTTCATGGTTCCCCTGTCATCTCCACGATGATGGCGGAAATATTATCCGGACCTCCCATGGTGTTGGCCTGCCGGGAGAGCGCGGCGGCCGCATCCTGGGGAGATTCGTAGTTGGCGGTGATGCGGAGGATTTCGGAATCGGAGAGAACTCCCCACAGCCCGTCGGTGCACAGCAGCAGGCGCGATCCTTTCTCCCATGGAACGGTGAGAAAGTCGGTTTCGATGCCTTCCACTTGACCGACCGCCTTGAGCAGCACGTTTCGCTGCGCAAACCGCCCCGCTTCCTCGCTGGAGATGTGCCCCTGGTCGACCAGCCGTTGGACGAGCGAGTGGTCGTGCGTGAGCTGGCGGATTTCTTTGCCGACCAGGTAGGCGCGGCTGTCGCCGATGTGGGTAAAAAAAATCTGGCGGCTGAAGACGAGCGCGGCGGTGAGCGTGGTTCCGCTGCCGGGAAGGTTAAGCATCACGGCCTGATTGGCCAGGAGGATGGACGATTCCAGGATCTCCTGGATCGACTCGGAATTCTCGGAGACGGCGCCCAGCCATTGCGCGCCGAACCGGCTGACCACCTCGCGGGCGAAGGTTTGCGCCGCCAGCTGGCTCGCCCGTTCGCCCTGTTCGTGCCCGCCCATCCCGTCGGCGACGACGAACAGCCCGTAGTAGGGGGAGGCGGTGTCGCCCTGTTGCAGCGAGGTGATCGCCACAACGCAATCCTCGTTGGATTGGCGGACCCGGCCGGTCTCGTACGTGATTCCATACCGGAACATCGGCAGCTCCTGGGGAAGCTCGGGGGGAAGGGTTGCTTTGGCCGTGCGGCGCTTGCGCAGTCGGATGATTGGGGACACGCCATTCTCCTTGAGACGCCCCGCCTACAGGGGCAGAGCGTATATTTTATGATCCGTGGAACCGAACACGATCATATCGTCGTTCGCGGAAATTCCGCCGGTGATCGGCCCGCCGGTGAGGAATTTCCAGCGAAGTTTTCCGGTCATCAGGTCGAGCGCATAGAGGTTGCCGTCCACAGACCCACAATACACCAATCCTTGATGAACGAGCGGATTGGCGGTCACCTGGCCTTCGGTTTCGAAATGCCACTTGCTCCTTGCTGGAACGGCCGTCCACGCCATAGATCCTTCCGTCGGCCGAACCGAAGATCACCAGCCCCTGCGCGAAGGAAGGGGAGGAAATGATCGCATGGTTGGTGCGGAACCGCCACGCCGCCCAACCGGATTTAATATCCAGGGCGTACAGCAGGCTGTCGACCGACCCGAAATACAGCAGGCCGTTGGCTTCGCATGGCGAGGACGTGATCGAACGTTTGGAATGGAATTTCCATTTGATCTCCCCCCGCAGATCGACCGAATAGCAGTCTCCGCTTTCGCATCCGAAATAAATCCGGTCGCCGCTCGCGAGCGGCGTGGAACGGATCGGGCCGTCGACCTCGGTCTTCCATGCGCCGCGGCCGTACAGGGCGTTGATGGCGTGCAGCTTGGCGTCGTCGGATCCGATGAACACGTGGCCTTCGGCGACGGCCGGGGAGGATCGCACTTCCGCCTCGGTATAGTAGATCCAGGCCACCTTGCCGGTGGTCAGGCTGACGGCATGAACCCGTTTGTCTTCCGAGCCCACGACGACGTTGTCTTCAAAGATCGCGGGTTTGCCGGTCAGCCCGCCTTCCGCGGCATATTTCCAAATGAACTCGCCGCTCGATGGTTTAAGCGCGTAGAGGTTGTTGTCGTACGCCCCCACCAGCACCATGCCCTTGGCGATCACGGGAGTGCCGCGGATTTCGTCTTCGCAGGCGAACACCCAGCTGGGCTGGAGTCCATCATGGGAGGCCGCAGGAGCGGCGCGCCGCGGATACGGCCGGCGCGACGGGCGGCTGCGGCGATGACGACCGGCTGCCCCCCTTCGGTAAATTGCGCGAGGACGGCCCCGAAAGTTTTCATATCCGGGAACCGCTGCTCCGGTTCATAGGCCAGCGCTTTCATGACCGCCTGCTCGAGTCCTTCCGGCACGGCTTGGATTGATCTGCCGCAGCGGGCGGTCGTGCCAGGAGAAGGGCGGTTCGATCCGCGGATCGCGCCGCGAGAGCAGGTGGTGCAGCGTTGCTCCGAGCGCGTAGACGTCCGAGAGCGGCCCCGCCTCGCCGCGGTATTGTTCGGGCGGGGAATATCCTTCGGTGCCGATCATCGTTCCCTTGCGGTCCGGTTCGAAGAGCTTGGCGATCCCGAAATCCACCAGGCGGATATTTTCGTGCTCGTCGGACATGATATTCGACGGTTTGATATCGCGGAAGATCACCGGGGGCTGGTGGTGATGAAGATAATGGATGACGTGGCACAGCTCGACTCCCCAATGGGCCACCATGGGTGGTGGGCAGAAAATCGTTGGTCTCGGTCAGGATCGCTTCCAGGTCCTTCCCGTTGACGAATTCCATGACCAGGAAGGAACGTTCCCCGATGGTGAAATAATCGTAGACGCGGGGGATGGCCGGATGGTTGAGGGTTGCCAGCAGGTTGGCTTCCCGTTCGAAGCTTTGCACGGCCGTTTGGCGGATGGCTTCATCCTTGCTGGGGTTCAGCATTTCCTTCACCGCCGCCAACCGGGTTACGCTGGGGAAGCGCATATCCCGCGCCTGGTATACCCAGCTCATCCCGCCGCTGCCGATCACCCGGATAACCAGGTAACGGTTTTCCAGCGTCGTGCCGACAACCAGTGAAGCGGTTCCTCCCGTGTGCTGACGCAGGGAGTTGGTCATACGTTGAGTGTTCAGGGTTGCTCTCCTGATACGGAAAACCCGCTATTAAAACGATTATATCAGGGTGCCGCCATCCCGCAAACGAAAATCAGGCGGGGTATAATCCAGCCGCGGTTTATCCTATAATTCCCATCGGGGAACCCGGGATAAACACCGGCGAGCTCTGCTGGAGGATAGCCGGAAGATGACCCGGAAGGAAATTATCCGGGAGAATTCCGCCAAGCGCTGGCGGGGCGGACTAGTCCGCCGGTTCGTCCGAGCACAGGAAATTCCGAGGAGGACAGTCCATGGAGCGTGTTGTCATCACCGGGATCGGAACGATCAACCCTCTGGGGCTTGATCCGGAAAGCAGTTGGAAGAATGCCCTGGCCGGAGTATCCACCACGGGCAAAATCCGAGCAGTTTGACGCATCCCGCCTCTCGGTGCAGATCGCCTGCGAGGTGAAGGGGTTTGATCCGACCGACTTCATGGAGGCGAAAGAACGCCCGGCGGATGGACCGGTTCGAACAATATGCCGTCGCCTCCGCCCGGCAGGCGATTGAGCTCTCCGGTCTGGACATTCACGCCCATGCCGACCGGGTGGGTGTCGTGATCGCATCCGCCGTCGGCGGAATCCAAACTTTGCAGGAAGCCAGCAAAATCGCTCCTCACCTCGGGCCCGAGGAAACTCAGCCCCTTTACCATCCCGATGCTCATGCCCAACGGCGCTTCCGGCATGGTGGCGATCGAATTCGGAGTGCACGGCCCGTCCTTCTCCGTGGCGTCGGCCTGCGCCTCGGGCGCCGACGGGGTGGGAATCGCCTGGCGGATGATCCGCTCGGGCGAGGTGGATGCGATGGTTGCGGGCGCCTCCGACGCCACCATGTGCGAATTGGCGATGGGAGCTTTCGACCGGGTCGGGGCGATGACCGACGGGAATTCGCTCGAGGTTCCAAAACCCTTCGACAAGAACCGCGACGGATTGGTGATGGGGGAAGGCGCGGCCGTCCTCATGTTGGAAAGTTTAACCTTCGCCCGAAAACGCGGAGCGAAAATTCTCGCGGAGCTGGCCGGGTACGGCGCCACCTCCGATGCGTATCACGTCACCGCTCCGACGGAGGACGGCTCGGGAAGCGCGCGAGCCATCCAGCTGGCGCTGGCGGCGGCCGGGGTGAAACCCGAAGAGGTGGATTACATTAATGCCCACGGCACCGGAACGGTGCTCAACGACCTTTCGGAAACCAAAGCCATCAAACGAGTATTTGGAAAACTCGCCTACAAAATCCCCGTTTCTTCCACGAAATCGATGACCGGGCACATGATGGGCACCACCGGCGCGCTGGAGGTTATCTTTTGCACTCTGGCGATCCGGGACGGAAAGATTCCGCCTACCATCCATTACAAACGCCAGATCCGGAGTGCGATCTGGATTACGTTCCCAACGCCGCCCGCGCAAAACCGGTCCGGGTGGCGGTCAGCAACGCCTTCGGTTTCGGCGGGCATAACGCCGTTCTGGTGATCCGCGCTTTTCAGGAATGAAAGCATCTTCCTCTCCGGAACCTTCCCTGCCCAATCTCTCCGAGTCCGGCCGGTGAAAAAAAACATCCCACCGCGGCGGCGGTGGAACATGCGACCGGATTGGTTTTTTCCAATCCCGGGCTGGCCGTCCGGGCTCTCACCCATAGTTCCTACGCCAATGAAAGCACGGAGGTGGGGGAGGATTACGAGCGGCTGGAATTCCTAGGCGACGCGGTTCTGGATTATCTCGCCGCCTCCTGGCTGTACCGTCATTTTCCGGAACTCTCCGAAGGGGATTTGACCCGCATGCGTTCGGCCCTCGTCCGGACGGAAACCCTGGCGGCCTTCGCCCAACAGATCGGATTGAATCAAATTCTGCGCATCGGAAAGGGGGAGCGGCTCGCCGGCGGTGAAAACCGGGCTACCATCCTGTGCGGGACGTTCGAAGCGTTGACGGGCGCCATCGCATTGGACCAGGGGATAGAGAAAGCCTACGCCTTCGCCGGGCCTCTCTTTCAACAGGAGTCCGATCGAGTGTTCGAACGGCTCGCCAGCAGCGACAGTAAAAGCCTGTTCCAGGAAAAGGCGCAGGCGAAATTCGGGGCGACGCCGGGATATCGGGTGGTGGATTTGACCGGTCCGGATCACGACCGGCAATATACAATCGAAGTTTTGGTGGCCGGACGGTCGTTTGGGATCGGGACGGGCAACAGCAAACAGGCCGCGGCCCAGGATGCCGCAAAAAAAGCGCTGGAAAAGCTGGAGAAGGAAGGATAATCCCCCTCGAAGAATATTCGTCATGCCCGAGCGGTCTTACCTGCTCTCGAGTGGTTTTCTCGGGGGTCGGGCATCCATGTTTACGCAGAATATTAATTGCATTGAATGAACTGGATTCCCGCCAAGAGCACGCGGGAATGACAACTGCCTATGAAAACTGTTCGTCATGCCCGAGCGGTCTTACCTGCCCTCGAGTGGTTTTCTCGGAGGTTGGACATCCACGTTTATGAATGATTTTAATTTAATTGAATGAACGAGATTCCCGCCAAAAGCACGCGGGAATGACAGCTACCTATGAAAACTGTTCGTCATGCCCGAGCGGCCTTATCTGCCCTCGAGTGGTTTTCTCGGGGGTCGGGCATCCATATTTACGCAGGATTTAAATTGTTTAGAATGAACTGGATTCCCGCCAAGAGCACGCGGGAATGATAGCTACCTATGAAAACTGTTCGTCATGCCCGAGCGGTCTTACCTGCCCTCGAGTGGTTTTCTCGGGGGTCGGACATCCACGTTTACGAATGATTTTATTGCATTGAATGAATTGGATTCCCGCCAAGAGCACGCGGGAATGACCGCTACCTATGAAAAATGCTCGTCATTCTCGAACGGTCCTGTCGGGCATCCGCGCGTTACTCGGCATTATCCGGTGCATTGGGTAAATTAAATATTTCCGCAACGGCTGGAGCAAAACCGGTTAAATCCTCCATCCGCCGGGCGATGGTTTTTCGAGCGGCAAGCGGACCGAGGAGGAGGGCGGGAACAGGATTCCGGGTGTGTCCCCGAACGGAAAGATCCTCGAGGTTGCCGTGATCGGATGTCACGACAACGGTGAGGTTCGTCCCGCTCATGGCCTCCGCCACGCCGCCCAGAACGCGGTCCAGCATTTCCAGCAAGCGCACGGCGCCCCGCATCTCCCCGAAATGACCGGCATAATCGGTCGGCCAATGATCGAATACAGTGAAATCATATTGCAGCGCCAGCTCCGCCATTCGCCGCCCGGCCTGACGCGGGGTGAGAATGGGCGTATCGGTATACCGCAAACGGGTTCGCCAACCGCGGCCTGTAAAATCGGCCGAGATCGCATCTCCCCGAATTAAATCCTGCTCGGTGCCCAAGGGGATTCCCGCCAGGTCGAAGGCTAGGGGGATGGCGGAATGCAATCTTCGCCCGCTGCGGATGGCTTCGAAATATGAATTCGGGATAGGCGTTGAGCAACCGGCATCGGAGCCCGGCGCCGGTCAGCCTCCGGAGAAGATTGTGTTTTTGGAGGATCGCCCGGATGCGCGCGTCGGGCTTGGGTCCGTAATGGGTGCCGATGATTTGGGGGACGTTCACGCCGGTCAGCAAAGCGGCTTGGCCGGTGGCGGATTCCGGAACCCCGTCCACTCCCAGCGTCGCGTCGACGGAACGGAAGGAGGCTTGCGGCCCGGTAAACGGTTCGGCACCGGATAGGAGCCGGCGGCCTTCCAGCAAATCGGCAAGATGCGGCAGGTTCGCCCTTGCGAGCGGATTGATTTTCGGATCCGGGGAACCCAAACCCACACCGTCAAGGAAAATAAAAAAGATGGATACCGGTGGCATGGAGTAGAGGCGGTCTACAGTTCCTCGTCCACGATGCTAAAGAAAGCCTCGACCACCTCCGGGTCGAAGTGGTGTCCGCTTTGTTCCCGCAGATACTCGCGCACTTTGGCTTCCGGCCATGCCTTGCGGTACGGGCGGTCGTTGCGCAGCGCGTCCCAGACGTCGATGATGGCGAACACCCTCGCCGCCAAAGGAATCTGTTCGCCTTTCAATCCGCGGGGATATCCGGTGCCGTCCCATTTTTCATGGTGGCAATAGGGAATGTCGATCGCGGATCGCAGGTAGCCGATCGGATACAACATCTCGTACGCGATGACCGGATGCCGGCGCATGAGCTGCATTTCCTCCGGGCTCAAGGGGCCGGGTTTCAGAAGAATGGCGTCGGAAACGGCCATTTTGCCGATATCGTGCATCAACGCCCCGCGGCGGATGTGGATCATCTCATCCTCCGGGATCCTCAACCGGCGTGCCAGCCGCAGGGTGATGTCGGTCACGCGCAGGGTGTGGCCTTCCGTTTCCCGATCGCGGAGTTCCAGCGCGCGGGACCAGCCCTCGATGGTGGCGTCGTAGGCCGTGACCAGGTCGGAGTTCGTGCGCTGCAGGTCGTCGAACAGCGAGGCGTTGTCGATGGCGATGGCCGCCTGGGCCGCCATGGTTTCCAGATACTCGACCCATTCCTCGTCCGGCTCGAACGGTTTGCGGCTGAACAGTTCCAGCACGCCTTTCACCTTTCCTTTCGAGAGCAGCGGCGCCACAAAATAGGAAGCGAACGGCTCGCCGCTTTCCCGCAGACTGCGGGCGTAGTCGCCGTCCTGCGAGGCAAACATCGGCACTTGGATGACGCGGCGTTGCAGCGCGGCGGCGCCGGCGAAACCCTGTCCCAATTGGATCGGGTTTTGCGTGACGACGGGGGATTGGATTCCCCGGCCGGACATGTACACCAACGACTGGGAATGGAGGTTCAAGAATGCGGATGACCGCGGCGTCGACCTGAAGCTGGGTGGCCACCTGGTCCAGCAGCACCGCCAGCGTAACCCGCAAATCGATACTGGCGCTGATGGCCATGTCCACCGCCCGCAAGGCCGAAAGCCTCCGTAACCGTTGTTCGGTTTGTTCGAACAGCGCGGCGCGGTGCAGCGCGCTGCCGGCCACGTCGGCGATGGATTCCAATAACCGCAGGTCGTCGACGGTGATGTCCTGATCCTGTTCGCGGCGGGAACGGCCGATCCACATGGCGCCCACGGTAAATCCGCGCGAAAGCATCGGCGCGCACGCCGTCGAGCGCAACTGGAACGGAACAATTCGGGATATTCACCGCGTCCGCTTTCCTGCACACGGTTGTCGGCATATGATTTTCCAGTGGCCAGCACGTCCAGGGTGAATGCATTCTTGATCGGAATCCGTTCATTCTTCAGGAGGACGGCCGGCTTGGAAGTGGCGGTACGGAAAAAAATTCGCCCGCCGCGTCGTGTTCGAGCAGCGCGACGAATTCACATTCCAAAATCCTCGCGGTATGGCGGACGACAACCTCGGAGATCTCGGGCCGGCCCGGCGCCTGGCGCAGATCCTGATAGAACACCGCCATGGATTCGAGTTCGAACGTGTGCCGCTTCACCTTGTGAAAGAGCCGCGATTGCTGGATGGCCACCGCGAGCAGGTCGGCGACTTCGTCGGCGATCTCCGCGTGCTCCCGGGTGAACGCCCCGGGAATCCCGGACGAGATATTCAGCGCCCCGAACAGGTTGCCCTGTGCCAACAGCGGGATGCTCAGGTAGGAGCGAATCCCGGCGGCCAGCAGCCGCTTTGGTGGACGGAGAAGGCTGTTCCATGGCCAGCAAATCCTCCACGGCGAACAGCCGGCCCGATTGCAGAACTCCGATTTCGGAGCCATACTCCGACAGCGGGATCACGGCCCCTTTTTCCAGGCCGGGTTCCGACTGCATCCGCGCGTGGAGAACGGTGGCCGTGCGGGCTTCGAGGTCGAACAGAACCAGGCTGCTGCGTTGGCAGGGCACCAGACGGTGGATCCGTTCCAGGGTTGCGCGGGCGATTTCCTCCGCGGAATGGGCCTCGACCTCGAGAATGGCGCGGTCAATCTCGTGCAGCGTTTCCAGACGATCCGCATACCGCCTCAGCGAATTCGCCGGATTGGCGGGTGGCTTGTTCGGCCTCGAGCCGTTTGGAAATATCTTCGACCATGCCGACCAGAAACATCGGCTCCCGGTTGGAATCCATTACCGCGGAGGCGGTGAGCCGGCACCAGATCGGAATGCCGTTTTTCCGAAGCATTCGGAGTTCCTGCTGGAAATGATCCCGCTTCGCGCCGGGTTAGGGACTGGGCCAGCGCGTTCACCGCGGAACGGTCCTCGGGATGGGTAATGAGTTCCAGAGTTTGCCCCGCGAGGTCGGCTCGGGACGTTTCCAGAATTTCGCAAAACGTCGCATTGGATTTCGATCAGCCGCAAGTCCCGGCCGATTAAAACAATTCCGAACGCCGCCTTCTCGAAAATGGCCCGGAACGTCGCCTCGCTTTCGAGCAATGCCCGTTCCCGATTGCGCCGTTCGGTGATGTCGCGCACCATGCTGGTGATGCCCTTCATCCGGCCGTCCGCGTCCAGGATCAGCGAAGCGTTAATTTCCACCGGGAGGGTGGAACCGTCCTTCCGCAGCACGGTGTAGGTGGCATTGCGGAGCATCCCGGTCTGCAGGAGCGTTTGCAAGTGCTCTTCGGCCAGGCTCCGTTCGTCCGGTGGTACCAAATCCAATAGATAAGTCCCTCGTAGTTCCTCCGCCGCAGCATACCCGAGGATTTCCAAAGCGCGCTGGTTGGCAAAGGTGAGGGCGGCGTCTTGGTCGTGAAGGAAGATCGCGTCGGGGGATGTCTGCACCAGGCTGCGGTATTGCTCCTCGCTTTCCCGTAAAGCGGTTTCAGACCGGATTCGCTGGGTGATGTCGCGCGCTACCCCCAACACGGAAGTAATTCTGCCTTCGGCGTCCCGGATGGGGACCAACCAGGTGCCCAGCCAGATTTCCCCGCCGGGATTGACCGAGGGAGCTTCCCGGTAGGATGGCTCTCCGTTTTCGAAGACGGATCGCACTGCGTCCATCTGGCGATCCGCCACCGCTTGCGGAAAAAGCGACAGCATGCTTTTTCCGATCATTTCGGACGCCGGGCGGCGGAGGAGTTTCGAGGCGAGCGAGTTCACATAGACAATGAGTCCGTCGCGGTCGAGAATGAAAATCTGGTCGTTGGCGGCTTCGGCCAGCGAGCGGTAGCGGAATTCGCTGTCCCGAAGCTCCCGCAGGACGCGCCGGATTTCGCGTTCGCTTTTAATCTGCGCGGTAATATCCCGCGCCACGACGAGCAAGTGTCGGTAGACGCCTTCGGAATCCGGGATCGGAGTCAGAATGGATTCCATGCAGAAACGCGAATGGCCGGGCGGACGCGTGCTGAGGACGAAACGGAGACTGCCTTGGGTATGAAGCGCTTGGCGTAATTTTTCCGAGGCCAGGCGAAACAACGGATCGGAGAGAAATTCCCGCGTCGTATGGCCGATCATGGATTCCGCAGTGAGGCCGGTATTTTTTACCACGGCCTGGTTCACCATGGTCACTCGGTATGTATCCTCGGATTCCACGCTGAGCAGCATGAGCATTTCGGAAACCGAGTCGAACACCAGCGACAACCGGCTTTGGCTCAGCTCCAGCGCTTGCGCGGCTTCCTTTCGCGCTTGAATGTCTTCGACGACCGCCTCGAAATAGATCGGTTCACCGCTTTCGGTGTGGACCGGATGGACGAAGAACCGGCACCACTTCAGCGAACCGTCTTTGCGCCGCAGGCGGGTTTCGTACCCGTCCAGCGATTTCCGGTTCCGCAGCTCGCGGTGAAAATCGGCTTCCGCCGCATCGCTTTCGAAGAAATTAACCAGCCCGCAGGAAAGCAGGGACTCCCGATCCGGATATCCCAGCAGGAGCTGCCATGCGGGGATTGGCGTCGAGCATCCGGCCGCCCGGTGCGATGAAGAGCAGCCCGAGCGGAAGCGTTTGAAACAGGAAGTGAAAGCGATCCTCCGCCTTGGCGGCGGCCTTCCGCTGCCGGTTGCGTTCCAGCGCGAGCCGGGCGGACATCATGAGCTGAGGCAGGCGATCGGTGGATTTCACGACGTAATCGTCGACGCCGGCTTTAAGGGCTTCGGCGGCGATTTGGTCGTTTCCTGTTCCGGTATAAATGATCACCGGGCAATCGGGGATCTGCTCGCGGATTTGCCGGAAAATCTCCAGCCCGTCGGCCCACGGCAAGTGATAGTCGCTGATGACGAAATCCGGAGAATTGGCTTTTCAGCGTCGGCAGCAGATCCCTTTTGGTGCCGACGCTAAGCACCTCGCATTCCGGAAATTGATGCCGCAATTCGCGTTCCACCAAGGCGCGATCCTGCGGATTATCATCGACCAGAAGGATTTGATACGGATTCAAACCGGTCGCCTTTTTTCCGGCTTCCCGCCCCGCCGGGTTGACTCGCCCTGGTCGGACCGGGAGGAACGTTCCCCGCGAGCCTTAGAACGGTTGCGGAATTTCATTCAGGTCCATCCAATAATGATGCACGACCTGGATCATTTCCTTGAGCTGATCGAAGGAAACCGGTTTGACCAGGTATGAGTTGGCTCCCAGTTCGTAGGCCCGGACAATGTCGGAGCGTTCCCGCGAGGAGGTAAAGATGATGACCGGCAAGCAGCCGCAACCGCGGTTGGCCGCGCAGCCATTCCAGCACCTCCAGACCCGGATTTTCCAGGCATCTTGAGATCCAGTAGCACGATCCAGGGAAGCCCGGTCGCCTGTTCCGCCGATTTTTCCCGCGCATGTTTCCAAGAAATCGAACGGCCGCTTCGCCGTCTTCGGCGGCGTAGATTTCCTCCGTTAGTCCGCTTTGCGGGCCGCCCGGCGAAACAGGGCGACGTCGTTCGGATCGTCTTCAACGAGCAGCAAGGATTTTTTCAAGAGAACCACGGCTTCATCCTCCCGCTTCCAGGGCCCGCATCCGCCCACCCGGAGAGAAGGGTTATTGGGTGTAGTACAGGTCCATGAACGTCCGCAAAACCCGCGGATCGAAATATTCCCCGTCGAGCGAAATCAAATATTCCTTGATCCGGGCGTCCGGCCACGCCGGCCGGTATGGCCGGTCGGAACGCAGGGCATCCCAAATGTCCACCACCGCAAAGATCCTGGCGGCGAGCGGGAATTTGTTCGCCCTTGAGGCGGCGCGGATAGCCATTGCCGTCCCAGCGTTCGTGGTGGCAATAAGGGATGTCGAGCGTCGGCCGCAGAAAGGCGATCGAGGAAAGCCACTCGAAGGCGAAGGTCGGATGCTGGCGCATGATGTCGAGTTCTTCCTGGAGGAGCGGGCCGGGCTTAAGCAGGATGCTGTCGGGGATGGCCATCTTCCCAATGTCGTGCAGCAGGCATCCCCGGCGGGTGTGAACCAGCTCCGCCTCCGGCATCCCCATCGCGCGCGCCAGGCGCAGCGTGTTTTCCGTGACGCGCTGCGTGTGGCCCTCGGTCTCGCGGTCCCGCAAGTCCAGCGCGCGGGACCAGCCTTCGATCGTGGCGTCGTAGGCCAGGGTAAGTTCGACGTTGGTGCGTTGAAGATCCTCGAACAGCATCGCATTGTCGATGGCGATGGCGGCCTGTTCGGCCACGGTTTCGAGAAACGAAAGCCAGGCGGGGTCGGGTTCGAGCGTCGCGCGGTGAAATATTTCCAGCACGCCTTTAACCTGCCCCTTGGCCAGCAGGGGGGCGGCGATGTAGGTGGTGAAGCCCTCTTCGCCCAAGGCTTCGGCGCGCGATCGGATCCTCCTGCTGCGGGGTCCAATGCGGGAGCTGAAGCACCCGCCGTTGCATCGCCACGCGCCCCGCATTCCCGCGGTTAAGCGGGAGGGAGGCGTCTTTCTGGTGGCTGGAACGAAATCCCCGCCTGGCGCCGTATCGCAGTGTTTGGGAGGCGGAGTTGAGCAGCAGGATATCGGCGGCGTCGACATGCAGCTGGCCGTCAGCTCGTCGAGGATGACCATCAGTGTAACCCGCAAATCCAGGGAAGCGGTGATGGCGGCGTCGATCGTCCGCAGCGCGGCCAGCTTTTCCAATTGCTGCCGGATCTGGCGTTCGTTCTTCTTGCGGTTGGTGACGTCCCGCAGGACGAACAGGATGGCGTCCGCAGGGCCGCCGTCCCCGGGCAGGGGCGATGCAGAAAGCTCAGCGGTAATACTCACGGCATCGGCCCGCGCCAGATCGATTTCCTGCTTCTCGATCCGTCCCGTGCGGCGAAGCGTTTCGAGCGTTTGGTTCAAGAAGCGCGGCGGAAGCGGCGCAAAGAAATCCACCCATCGTTTCCATCCGATGCCTTCCGCGCCCAGCAGGTTTTGCGCCCGCGGGTTGGCCACCCGGATGCGCAGCTCGAGGTCGGTGACAATCACGGCGTCGGGGGAAGTGTCGGTCAGGGTGCGGTACAGGGCCTCGCTTTTCCGCAGCGCTTCCTCGGCGTCCGCCCGCGCCCGGCGGATGCTTCCCTCGCGGATCTCGCGTTCCACCGCGGGCAGCAGCCGGCCAAGCTGGTCTTTGCGCAGGTAGTCGCCCGCTCCCGCTTTCATGATCGCCACCGCCTGGTCTTCGCCGATGCTGCCCGAGACCAGGATGAACGGCACATCCAGGCCGTGGCGCTTGATTTCGTTCAACGCCATCGGAGCGCTGAACTTCGGCATGACATGGTCCGAGAGCACCACGTCCCAGGATTGCGTTTCGATCGCCCGGGACATTGCCTCGGGCGTGTCCACCCGAACGTATTGGACCGAATATCCTCCGCGTTCCAGTTCCCGGGCCATGAGCAGTGCGTCGTCTTCCAGATCCTCCACGATCAGGACTCGCAACGGTTTTTCCTTGGGGAGCCGGATTTTCTCCGGCATTTTTTCCAATGTGTTTTCCCGGAACGATCGCGGCGAAAGCATGACCGGGGGGTCGGAGCGCGCAGGCGCGCGTCGGGAGCGGGCGGCGGGACGTGCGGAGGACCGTGGGAGCCGGCGGGAGGGTTTGGCTGTTTTCGATCCGACGGATTTTTTCATGATTGGTTTGCGGTGCAAGGATCGCGACAACCGAAGTGGATTGTACACCCAGTGGATCGGCGTTCTGCTTTAGGGAAAAATCACGTTATCGGGGGAAGCCAGCACGGCCAGGAGTCGTTCCTTCACGCCGGACACCATCTCGGGGAGGTTGGCGGGTTCGAAGTACTCCGTCCGCGAAATTTCAACCCCGTCCGGGCGGGGCGATCCTGAGGAGTGAGCACACTCGAACCAAGTGGCGATCGGGTAGAGCACATCCCCGCCGGGGAAAATTACCCGGTGTCCGCCAAACACGCCGCGGATCCGTGCCGGCTCCACTCGCAAACCAGTTTCCTCCTCCGTCTCGCGGATTAACGTTCCGGCCAGGCTTTCCCCGAGTTCCAGCAAACCGCCCGGCATGGACCATAAACCGGAATCCGTCCGGCGGACAAGGAGCACACGGCCGTGCGGGTCGCGGATCAATGCGGTGGCGCCGGGCAGGATGAGCGGCGCGGTTCCAATCCGTCCGCGGAGCGCGGCCCAGGTTGAGGAAGGAGTGCCGGTAACCGGAGCGGGAAATTCCGGCGGGTCGAAAAACGGTTTGCCGGAATTCCGCTGCTCCAGGGCGAGTTGATACCAGGGAAGCGTTGGGGGAAAATTTCCCAGGGGAAAGAACTCGAGCGCGGAGGTTTCTTCTCCGCCAGCGACGAGTGACCCGCCTTGGATCGAGCATTCGAAATAGAAGGTTATTTGCTGGACACAATCGCCGTTGGGGTACAGAATCTCGTATCGGGGGCTGGACAGAACCGCCGTCAGACGGATCGGGCGCACCGCGAGCCCGGTTTCCTCCCGCGCTTCGCGCACGGCGCAATCCGCCGGACTTTCCTCAACCTCAAGCAATCCGCCGGGCAAGCCCCAAACGCCGAAATCCTTCCGACGCTGGAACAGAATCCGACCTTGTCCATCCGCGATCAAGACGGTGCTGTAGACCAGGGGAATCAATCCGTGGCCGACTTGACGACGCAATCCCTCGAGATATCCCATTAACGTCTCTTGACAACCGGTTCAGCGATATGCGATACTCTACGAAAGCGTTAGTCCTCTTTTCCACGCTATTCCTTAGAAAGGAGGAGGTGATGTCCGCGATGAGTATTTATGGTAGTCCCCGCGCTGCGGCATCCCTCCTTTTCTGAACGTTCTGAAAAGCAGATGCCGCAGCGCAGCAAAGGCCGCCCTTCGGGACGGCCTTTGACGTTTAATCGCCGAAGCAGATCCCCAAGCCCCGCGCCGTTAGCATCCCGTCGCTGGAAAGATCGACCCGCTTTGGAACGGCCAACGCCTCTTCCAGCGGCAGATCGGTGATAGTGGAATTTTTGAGGGCGACCATCCGTCCGAACCCGCCTTGCGCGGCCAGGCGCACCGCCGCCGCGCCGTAGCGCGTCGCGAGCCAGCGGTCGAAGGGCGACGGGCCGCCGCCGCGTTGCACGTGGCCGAGCACCGTTACGCGCGTTTCGGTTTGGCAGCGTTCCCCGACGATCCGCCCGACCAGGGCTCCCACGCCGCCCAGCCTCGCCACGCGGACTTCGTCGCCGGCGATGGAGTAGATCGGGTCCTCGCCTTTGGGGTGGGCGCCTTCCGACACGGCCAGGATGCTGAACTTGCTGCCGCGCGAGGCGCGCTCGCTGACTTTGCGGCAGACGCTCTCGAACGAAAACGGGAGTTCCGGGAATCAGGATCACGTCCGCGCCGCCGGCCACTCCGGCGTGCAGCGCGAGGAATCCCGCGTCGCGTCCCATCAGTTCCACCACCATGGCGCGGTGGTGGGATTCGGCCGTGGTGTGCAGTTTGTCGATCGCTTCCGTGGCGGTATTGAGCGCGGTGTCGAATCCGAAGGTGACCTCCGTTCCGCCGACGTCGTTATCGATCGTTTTGGGAACTCCCACCACCGGACAGCCCTTGGCTTCCAATTCAAGCGCGATGCGCAGCGTCCCGTCGCCGCCGACGACCAGGATCGCGTCGAGGTGAAGCGCGTTCAAGGATGCCACCACTTCGTCCGACATATCCACGACGATTGTGCTGCCGTCTGGCTGGACTACTTTGCGGGCAAAAGGATTGCCGCGGCTGGCCGTTCCGAGGATGGTTCCGCCGCGGGGAAGAATTCCGCGCACGTCGTCGGGGGTGAGCGGGTGGACTCCGCCCGGTTTCGATAGCCCGTCGAATCCGTCTTCGATCCCGACGACTTCGGCGCCGTACTCAATGGCGGCTGTTTTTACCGCGGCCCGGATGACCGCATTCAACCCGGGCGCGTCTCCGCCGCCGGTGGTGATCCCGATCCTATGGATTGCCATAAGCGCTCCTGTGTTTACGAATATTGATTCCCGGGCGGTTTCTCTTTCCATTCCCCCGTTCCGATCCGAAGCTCGGTGGAAATGGAATGAAAAACGCGCTTTCGGATTTTGGACCAGGGTGGTGGGCAGTTGGGATCCGAATGGTGGTCTTCATTTTAATACACTCCTTGAATTCGGATCGGGCCTCCGGCAATTACCCGGGAAAATACCGGAAAGCGATGGGGTGGATGTAGTACACTTATCCGGTTACTAATCTATTCGACGATGCAGCGAGGTTTTCCTTGAACAAGCAGACAACCGAGAAACCGCAACCGCGCATTCCGCGGAACTTGATCGCCGTTTCCCTGGGGTCGTTTTTCACCGATATTTCGTCGGAGATGATCATTAATCTCCTTCCGCTTTTCCTGACCAATGTGCTGGGCGCGCAGACGGCGGTGGTGGGTCTGATCGAAGGCGTGGCGGACAGCACCGCCAGCTTGACCCGCTTCGTCTCCGGATGGCTCTCCGACAAGCTCGGCAAACGCAAGGGGTTGACCGTCTTCGGTTATTCGCTCTCCGCAGTTTCGAAACCGCTTTTCCTTTTGGCCAACACTTGGCCGCTCGTGCTGCTGCTGCGGTTTGCCGACCGGCTGGGAAAGGGGATCCGCACCGCGCCGCGCGATGCGCTCGTGGCGGATTCTGTGAGCGCCGAAAACCGCGGCTTCAGCTTTGGTTTGCATCGCGCGGCCGACACGGCGGGAGCGACCATCGGATTGGCGGTGGCCGCGGCGGCCACCTACGCGGCCGGCGCGACCGCGATGAAGCTGACCGCCGGCACTTTCCATAGCGTGGTGTGGCTGAGCATCGTGCCCGGGATTTTGGGCGTGGTAAGCCTGATGGTCCTCGCCCGCGAAGTGCCTGCCATCCGAAAACCGAACCCCGCCGAGGGCGCGGTTCCTCCGGCGGGAACAGCCGGCGCGGCCGCCCGGCGGCGATATAGCCCGCGGCTTGTGGGATTTTTTATCGTGGTGGCCCTTTTTACGCTCGGTAATTCCTCGGACGCGTTTTTGGTTTTGCGCGCGCAGAATCGCGGGCTGAGCGTGTTCGACGTGATGCTTGCCATCTTTGCCATGAACGCGGTGTATACCCTTGTTTCCATCCCGGCGGGAAAGCGCTCGGATAAAATCGGCCGCGGGCGGGTGCTGGTCACCGGATGGTTAATTTACGGCCTGGTATATCTCGGGTTTGCGCTGACGGGCGCCGCCTGGCAAATCTGGGTTCTCTATGCGCTCTATGGGTTGTATTATGCGATGGTGGAAGGAACCGCGCGGGCGTACGTGGCCGACCTCTCTGATTCGGATAGCCGCGGCACGGCTTACGGCATTTACAACGCCGCAGTCGGGATCCTGGCGTTCCCGGCTTCCCTTATTGCGGGGATTCTATGGCAAGGGGTTTTCGGTTGGCGGGGGGTTGGGCCTTCTGCGCCGTTCTTTTTCGGATCGGCCATGGCGCTGGTGGCTGTGGTCCTCACCGTTTTCTGGCTTCCGAAGTTGGCGAAGGAATAATATTTATCTACCCATCGGTTCTTTCGTTCTTTTGCAGGGTGCTAAACAAAAGAGAGTGTCATTGCGTGCGATCACCTGCCCTCGTGCACTTCGGGGGAAGGGAGCGAAGCCCCGGCCTCGCCCCGGCAATTGCTTCTCATGCAAAGCAGGGGCCGGGGTGGGGCAATCTCGTTTTTCGCGGAGAAAGACCGGATTGTTTCGCCGGTCCCGGTTGGTGTGGGCTGGGGTCGCTCCGCTCCCCCGGCCTCGCCCGGCGAAGCCGGGGCGGGGCTCGCAATGACAAATCCAGACTTCTTTAGCACCCTGCTATTATAATATCGTACAATCGCTTGAAAATTTTTATTGAGGAATCGTTTCGAGATGACAAGTCGAGGGACAATAAACACCCCATCCTTTCTGCGGCGGATCCTCTCCGTTTTGCAGAATGATAATTCATTGGCAGATAAGAAATCTGCGCTCCTTGCGATCTTCGTCTTAAGCATCTGGTTGGCAGGAGTTGTCTTCACCGAAAGACACCACGAATTCTGGCGCGACGAGGTGCGGGCTTTGTCTTTGGCCCGCGCGGCCGATTCGCCTGTGGATCTCTATAATTTGGTTCAATACGATGGGCATCCTCTGGTTTGGTATGGCCTGCTTTATGCCGGAAAGATTGTCTGGAATTCTCCGATCTTATTACCTTTATTAAGCGTATCCGTCGGATTTGCCGCGGTTGCCGTCTTTCTTTTTTTTGCCCCGCTCCCGTTTTGGATGAAGGGTTTATTTATTTTTTCTTCGCTGCCTTTCTACGAATACTCCGTCATGGCCCGCAACTATGGAATCAGCATGTTGCTGTTGTTTCTCGCCGCGGTGTTATACCGATATCGGGAGAAATTCGATTTAGGACTGGCCTTTGTGCTTGCGCTGCTGGCCAATACCAATGCCCATTCCGTAATTTTTGTAGGCTTGATTGCGTCGCTCTGGTTGTGGCAGTTTGTCACGGACAGAAAACCGGCTGCCGTCCCGAAGCGATGGCTGTCTTTCGGACTATCGATGGGAGTGATTTTCGTTGGAATTGTCTTCTCGGTTATTTGTACTCTGCCGAGGGAAAATACAATATTAACTCCCATCCGTCAATCATTAAACTTGCCGGGCTTTCTGGACGCCCTGAGGGAATCGGTTATCCACCCCGAGCAAACGTTCGATCGAATCATGCCGGTTTGGGTTCCGCCGTTGATCACCGCGGGCATTATTTTCCTCGCGATCCTGGGTTTATTGCGCCGCCCCGGTCTTTTCTTGATGGCCGTGCTCGCTGAGATCGCGCTGGGAATTTTCTTTTGGTTGGTCTATCCCGGCGACTATCAGCACCAAGGACTATACGTACTATTTCTTGTTTTTCTCTACTGGTTGTATCTGGATTTTCAGAAAAAAGATGCGCTATCGAACGCAAAACCCCTCATCTTCCGTCTCGGTTTGTATATCGCCCTGCTTGCCCTCCTGGTAGGGGGAATAGTCAAACTCCGGGACACGGCGTGGCTGGATATTCATATCGCCATGAGTTCCAGCAAATCATTCGGCGAATTCCTCAGCGGCCATTCGGCATATCAAAATGCCATCCTCTTGCCGGAACCGGATTATCTGATCGAATCGCTGCCGTATTATGCGGACAACGACATCTACTTGCCGCGGGAGCATCGCTTCGGAAATACGGTTTCCTGGACAACCCAATCGGACACGCAGCTTTCCTTGGGCGAATTATTGTCGACCGCGCTTGCCCTTCAGGATCGCTACCAGCGTCCGGTGTTAATCGTTCTAGGTCACCTTAATCTCGATTTCTCGAAGCCCGGAAAAGTGGATTATTCGTATAACAAAATCTTCAGCTGGGGTTCTGAGGATGCGAAGCAATTCTTGGAATTGACGGAACTCGCAGCCGATTTTGAAGGCGCCTATACCGACGAAAATTATAAAATCTATTCCGTTAAAAGCGCGGCTGCCGATCTTGGATGGGAACACGAAGAAACAAGCTTGGGGACGCGACAAGGAAATCCACTTTGCCAGACGAGATGGCTGGATGGTCCTATAGACCTCCTAAATATTCCCTATAGCTCGGTGATAGCCACCCAACAAAACCGTGCCGTATGCGCCTTCGACGCTTCGCCCGGGGATTTTCCTGATTTCCTCAACGAGATCACCGGCACGTCGTGGAGGAGGTTGCCGGCGAACTACTGGTAGAAGTATTCCAATCGTGTTATAACTAATCCGGTTAATTCATCCAGGGGGATGTATGACGCTCTTCTATCTTTGCGCCTCATTGCTCGCAGGCATCGCGCTGGCTCCGTTAGCCGGGTTGCCGCTGATCTCCGCTTTGGCGGCCGGCATTCTCCTCTTCCTGTTTGCGTTCACTTTCCAAAAATTCCGCATTCCATTTTTATGTTTGGCTTTCTTGCTCTTCGGCTCGGCGCGGTTGGCGGCCGCCCGCCCTGCACCCGGACCGAAATTTCTTGGTTCGTATGTAAATCAAACCGCCGCCCTGGACGTCGAACTGGAGGAAGATCCCGTTCCGCAGGGGCGGGGGCTGAGCGTGCGCGCGAGGGTCGATCGGATCATTCTTCCGGAAGGCGAATCGAAGACCTTGGACGGCTCGCTGCTGGTGGAATTCCGCGAGCCCCCGGATGGTTGGGACCCGCATTATGGAGACCGGGTCCGGCTCTCGGGCCTTCTGCAGCCGCCGCCGATCGTCACCGGATTTCGACTATGCCGCCTATCTTGCTCGGCAAGGCGTATATGCCGTGCTGAAGGATCCGGCGGTGCAATCGATCGAAGGCACGAAGCGGAAGTCCATTCATGGAAGCGCTCTATGCCTTCCGGCGCAAAGCGCTGGAAGTTCTCCGGCGGCTTTTCCCCGAACCGGAGGGCGCGTTGCTGTCGGGAATTCTGTTGGGGGACGACAGTTCCATTCCGAAAGATCTGCAGCTGGCGTTTGCGCAAACCGGAACCTCCCACATCGTGGCGATCTCGGGGTTCAACATCTCGATCGTGCCGGCCGTGTTCCTTGCCCTCACCCGGCGCCTGCCACGCAAGATCCCGGGCTGGCTGATCGCGGCGGCGGGGATTGCCGATTTACACCGTGCTGGTGGGCGCCACCCCGTCGGTCGTGCGCGCGGCGATCATGGGCGGGCTGGCGATCGTCGCCCGTCAAATGGGCCGGCGCTCGCATGGGCTGACGTCGCTCGTTCTTCGCCGGGGCGCTGATGACGGCGGCCAACCCGTGGACGCTGTGGGACGTCGGTTTCCAGCTTTCGTTCGCGGCCACGCTGGGACTGATTCTCTATGCCGATCCGCTGCAGGCGGCGGTCGAGCGGTTGCTGGCGCAGTCTGGGGAGGGACCGGGCACGCACGCTGGCTTCCACCGCGGGCGAAATCTTCCTGATCACGACCGCGGCGCAGATCACCACCATCCCGATTATGCTGTTTCAATTCCAATCGCTTTCGTTGATCGCGTTCATCGTCAATCCGCTCATTCTTTTTGTGCAACCGATGCTGATGATCGCCGGAGGGGCGGCGGTGCTGGCGGGGATGGTCTGGCTGCCGGCGGGCCAGGCGATTGCCTGGGCGGGCTGGGCGCCGACGGCGTATACCATCCGCGTTGTGGAATGGGGCGCGCGGATTTCGTCCGGCTGGTGGCCGGTGGATGCGGTTTCCCCCGCGTGGATCGTCTTTATTACGCCGCGCTTTTCGGGCTTACCGCGCTGGCCCGCGCGGCAAGCTTCCCCATTGGCAGATCGGATCCACCTTCGTCGCCAAGCTTTCCTCGGCCGCGGTGCCGTTTCTTGATTGCGGTCGCGTTCATCGCCTGGGGCGCGTATTTCCGTTTGCCGGACGGACGGTTGCATCTGACGATGCTCGATACCGGCGGGGAGGCATTCCTTCTGCGTTCGCCTGCCGGCGAAGACCGTATTGATCGACGCTGGCGCGGACGATCCTAACCGGGTGATATCGGGCCTCGGGAAAATTCTCGGGTTCGGGCCGCACACGATTGGATTGGGTCGTGGTCGGATCCGAAGCGCAGGAAGCCACATCCGCCCTGGCGGACGTGGCCGCGCGCTACGCTATCGGCAACGTGCTCCTTCCCTCCGGCGCGGACCGGGCGTCGAAATCGCTGGCCGCGTTTATTTCCGCCTGCGAGGAAAAATTCACGCCAATCTATGAAGGAAGCGAAGGGTATCAGCTCGATCTCGGATCAGGCGCGCGCCTGACCGTATTGGCGCTCGGCGGGCAGGGAATGATTCTGGCGGTCGAACGAGACCGTCCCGCCCCGAGGGTCGGGACTGGCGCCCGCTGGCTGATTTTCGACGATGTGGACCAGGATCTCGGGCGGCGGTTGATTTCTCAAGGCAGGATCCCCACCGCGGAGGTCTTGGCTTTCCCGCTCTCCATAAAAACCAATGGCAATTTGACGTCTTGGTTGGGCGTTGCCCATTCCCAAGCGGGCTTGTGGCCGTTTGCGGACGACCTGGGTTGGCCCGAGGGGAGCGAACTTCTGCGTTCGGACAGCCACGGGTGGGTGGACCTTTCCACCGATGGAACGCAAATGTGGGTTCGGGTGGAAAAGTAGATTCCCAGTACTCCGTTTCAAACCGCCTAGGTTAAAGGTTTTTGATCCCCTCACATTCCCTTGCCTCTCGGCATTCCGTTCACTCGACCGCAATTGACCGAACGCCGCTTTTTGCTGAAAACAGCGCAATCTGAAACCTATCTCCCGGCGGATAATCACTGGTGGGTGGGCCAAAATGGTGCCGGGCGGCGGTAAATACTGTTGCGTTTCTGATCTTCCACCCATTCGGCAGCCGGGTAGAAATCACGAGCGTATTTATCCAAAAAGATTCCAGGAGTAAGCTGAAAACAGCCATTTATCCTTGACCATTACCCATATGAAAGTATAATCAGCAAATTACGAAATTTTCGAATGGTTTTGGTTTACAGGAGATCGTTCAAAGCACCGATGAATAACCGGAAGAGGGTTGACATCCGGAATGATAGAGGAACTCCAGATAATTTCTGGAAGGAGGTGCTAGCCAACGAAATTGAAGCTGATTTTCCACGAGGAATAATTTTCGTAAATCAACATATTTCGGAGGAGAAACCATGAAACGCCTAATCACAATCTTTTCTGTACTGGCGATTGCTAGTATGTTCCTGTTCGCCTGCTCTCCAGCCAGAAGTGTGCGCTCGGGGCCGGCCGTTTGCAAGTCCGATTCGGTCGGTTGCGCGGTAATCAAACCCGGCCAGACCGTCAAGATCGGCATGGGCGCTCCCATGACCGGCGACAATGCCGCTTTCGGAACCGATATCTCTCAGGCGGCGATCATGGCCATGGCCGATGCAGGCACCTTCCAGGGTTTCAAGTTCGAACTGGTTGCCCAGGATGATGGCGGGAGCGCCGAAGGCGGCGCTTCGGTGGCCAACAAGCTCGTCTCGGATCCAACCGTCGTCGCCATCGAGGGGCACATTTTCTCGGGCGCGACTGTGGCGGCCATACCGATTTATGAAAAAGCGTCCCTTCCCATGCTGTCGCCTTCCGCCACGAACGCCAAGCTGACCACGACCGGATCCAAAGTCTTCAACCGCAACGTCTTCACCGACGCCATCCAGGGAAAATTCGCGGCCACCTACTTGTACAACACGCTGAAGATCAAAAACCTGGCCATCATGCACGATGGGGCGGCGTACGGACAGGGCCTGGCACAGACCGTCAACGACGTTTTCAAACAGCTCGGTGGGAATGTGGTTGCTTTCCAGCCGATCACGCCGGGTGAATCCGATTACACCTCCGTCCTCGCCGATATCGCCTCCAAGAAACCGGATGCGATTTTCTACGGCGGGTACACCGCGGAAGCAGCCGTGCTCGCCAACCAAATGGGGCAGTCCGGCCTCAGCGGCGTCACCTTCTTCAGCGATGACGGCATTTACGGCGTGGATTTCCTCACGAGAACCAAACAGAATGGCGCCGGCGCTTATTCCACTTCTCCCGTTCCAGCTCCTTCTGACGCATCCAAGAAATTTGACGCGGCTTACCTCGCCAAATACGGCAAGGCGCCCGGCTCGCTTTCCCCGTACACCTACACCGCCTATGACGCCGGCGCGGTGTTGGTCAAGGCGATCGAAAGCGTGGCGGTTGTCGGCACCGACGGGAATTTGTATATCCCGCGCGGCGCCTTGATTGCCGCCGTCCGCGCCACCAAGGACTACCAGGGCCTTTCCGGCACCATCACATGCGATGCTACCGGCGAGTGCTCCGCCTCCGGCCCCACCTTCTATAAGGATGATGGCACCCAGTGGGTGGCCGTCGGAACCGGAAGCTAGTTGGCGTGAATCTCAGTTTGATCCATCTTGATTGACGGTAGGAGAAATGGCGGGATGCACACACATCCCGCCATTTCTCTACGTCTCGAGCCGATCATGGGAAAACTTCCTGATCGAAGGAAGACCTAATGCAACAAAAAACGGTTGTGCACACCCATAAACCCATCGGCACTTATCGGTATGTTCAAATTATCCTCGGGATATTTTTTTCGGCGTATTTGCTATGGCGCCTATACACGGTGCTGATTGCCCATCCCGCCTACGGCCCCGACACGTGGATGCGCTTTGCGATCGACGGGGTCGTCCTCGGGAGCGTGTACGCCTTGATTGCCATCGGATATACGCTCGTGTATGGCATCCTTTTTATGATCAACTTCGCCCACGGCGATGTCATGATGCTGGGAGCCTTCGGCGGGTATTTTGTCTTCGAGGCTCTTGGCGCGCTTAAAGTTTCCCCCTCGCAGAGCTTCTTAAATGCGCAGCCGGTCATTTCCGTCATCCTGGCATTCCTGGCAGGGATGGCGGTTTCCTCGACAGCTGGATATTTCCTGGAAAAAATCGCGTACCGCCCTCTACGCGGCGCCCCCCGCCTGGTGCCCCTGATCAGCGCCGTCGGCGCTTCCATCTTCCTCGAAAACGCCGCGCAGCTCCTGTTCAGCACGCAACGCTGGGACTATGCCAATCCGGCGGTTCTGAGCCGCGGCGTCGGGTGGAATATTCATGTCGGGCAGGGGACGGTCGTTATTACGTACACGGGTGTATTGACTATCGTTGTCTCCGTCCTGATTATGATTGGACTGTATCTGCTGGTAAAGCGGACCCGCCTGGGACGTGCGATGCGGGCTGTCGCCGAAAATAAAACCACGGCTGCTTTGATGGGGATCGACGTGGACGGAATGATCAGCCGCACATTTATCATCAGCGGCGTTCTGGCCGGCGCGGCGGGTGTTATGTGGGGCATCCACCTCGGATTGGTGTATTACTACGTCGGGTTCATTCCGGGAATAAAAGCCTTCACCGCCGCCGTGCTCGGAGGCATTGGCAGCATTCCCGGCGCGATGCTCGGAGGATTATTCCTGGGGGTAGTGGAATCTCTGGGACCGGCGGTCCTGGGGATCAGTTTTCAGTTGAAAGATGTGATTGCTTTCTCCATTCTCGTTATTGTGCTTATCTTCCGGCCAACCGGAATCCTGGGCGAAGTCCTTAGCGAGGAGAAAGTCTGATGAAACGCCACATTCGCAACGGGATCAATGCAGGGATTACGTTCGGGATCATTACGATTTTCCTGTTCATGATCGGCTTTACCACGACGATCTCGGACCTCCTGGGGCAACTCCTCCAGAATGGATCATCCGCGTCTGTGCTGGGGCTTACTCCGGGCAGATTTGATCTTTTGGTCTTTCTCTTCTTTATCGGGATGTGGGCGGGAATATCCGGTTCCAAGAAAACACCGGATGAAAAAGAGACCTGGGGAACGGTGCTGGCGGCATCGGGAACAGCCGGTCTGATCCACGGAATCCTGGTAGGGGGATTGGTTCTGCTGGTTGGCAGCCTGCTTGAGGCCGGGGTTTCGATGACCGTCTATTTTGCCCAGCTACTCCCGGATGCCATCCATTTGTTTCTTCTCGGATTGAACGCCGCCTCCGGCGCGTTATTCTATGTGGTATTTTTATTGATCACCGGGTTGATCGGCGGTGCGGTCGCGCGAACGATCCGGTACGGATCCGTGGGGCAAAACATAGCCAGTTGGTTCAAGAATAAATGGCGCGCCTTTTCCTCATGGCCGCAGGTCCAGCAAATCCGGCGCAACCGGCTTGCCCTCTTTGGGGTTTATGGAATATTGATTCTCCTCGTGATCCTGCTTCCACAGGTGCTCGGTCAATATTGGAATTATACCGTCGGCACGGTGGGCATTTACGTTGTGCTCGGCCTGGGATTGAATATCGTCGTCGGCTTGGCCGGAATGCTCGACCTGGGGTATGTGGCCTTCTTTGCCATCGGAGCTTACACCGTGGCGCTCTTAACCGCGCCGGCTCCCCACCACCTGATGTGGAATTTTTGGGTCACCGTGCCAATCGGGATTCTATTGGCGGCGTTCGCAGGAATCGTGCTGGGTATCCCGGTCCTGCGGCTGCGCGGAGATTACCTCGCCATTGTCACGCTTGGGTTCGGCCAGATCATTGCCGTTTTGCTTCACAGCGACGAACTGACTGCCTTCACGGGCGGGCCAAGGGGCGTCGCCGCCGTGGGCGGCCCGTCGCTGTTTGGTCTCTCGCTGGGAACCCCGGAAGGTTTTGTGTATCTTATTCTTCTGGCTGTCGTCCTGGTTATTTTCGTCACCATCCGGCTGCGCAATTCCCGCGTCGGACGCGCCTGGGAGGCGATTCGGGAAGACGAAACGGTCGCGCGGGCGATGGGCATCAATACGTGGTTTCATAAGCTCCTGGCCTTTGCGATTGGGGCCGCCTTTGCCGGACTGGGCGGCGTGATCTTCGCCTCGCGCAATCAATTTACCGGCCCCGAAGATTACAACCTGATGGTTTCGTTCAACGTCCTCGCATCCGTCATCGTCGGGGGCATGGGCAGCATTCCGGGAGTGATCGGCGGCGCCTTTACCTTGAAAGGTCTGCCTGAGGTGCTGCGCGAATTGGAAAATTACCGGGTCCTGGCTTTCGGCGCTCTTCTGGTGGTGATGATGCTAATCCGGCCGGAAGGATTGCTGCCAACTTCAAGGCGAAAAATGGAGATCAAGGAAATCCACAATCCGGACGAGAAGGAAGCCGGGGGAACATCCGGAGGAACATCCTGATGGATACGATCGCCCTCGAGACCCGCGGTCTGAGCAAACGCTTTGGCGGCTTGATCGCCGTAAATGCCGTCGACCTGGCCATCCCCGAAAAATCCATTTTCAGCGTCATCGGGCCCAATGGAGCTGGAAAAACAACGTTCTACAACTGCATCACGGGTTTCTATGCGCCTGAGGACGGCGAGATCTTATTTTTCAATAAGTCGCTGGTCGGACTTTCCCCGGACCGGATTGCCCAAATGGGCATTGCCCGCACGTATCAGAATATCCGCTTGTTCGCTAATATGACTGCTCTGGAAAATATATTGATCGGCCAGCATCATTTATTGAAAACCAGCTGGGTCGAAGCCATCCTGCAGACTGCGCGCTTGCGCAAGGAAGAAATGGATGCGTTGGACGAAGCCATGCGCCTGCTGCATTTCGTCGGTTTGGGGGGTTTGGGAGACCAGGTTGCCAGAAATCTCCCTTATGGCGCGCAACGCCGGCTGGAGGTGGCCCGGGCTCTGGCGCTCAAACCCAGAATGCTTCTTTTGGACGAGCCGACGGCGGGGATGAATCCGATCGAGACGATGGAGATGATGCGTTTCATTCAGCGTCTCCGCGATCAGCCGCGATACGTT
>CAWADT010000021.1:0-57021 GCA_963780865.1 uncultured Chloroflexia bacterium
TAGCTAGGCACCGAGACTCAGATCGTGTGCATAAACACGGGAAAAAGAGTTGTTGCAATTGCGGAAAAAATTCTAGAAAAGCAATACTATTAAGACCCTGGATGTTTATCAAAAGATTGTTTATTATTGATGAGAGAAATCCAATATTAAGCATTCACGCAGTTATAGGATGATGTAACATATACAACAGTTTAGAGGGAAAAAGTAAGCATGAAGCTATCACTCGGAAAGACATTTCTCCTTATCCTTATTGCCGGACTAGTTCTCCTATCATTGATAATTGCCGGAAACCAGGTTATTCCTGAACCACTGATCGCATTGCGTATATTCTTAGGAATTGTTTTTGTATTATTGATACCGGGTTATGCACTTCAGGCTGCTCTCTTTCCCCAAAGTAAAGATTTAGATCCCCTGGCAAGATTCGCTTTTTCCTTCGGCCTAAGTATTGCTGTCATGCCCCCTATTATCCTTATAATGAGTGCACTAGGCCTAGGTATACAGGTTTTGCCGATTGTTATCTCACTCACGATCTTTATTCTTATTTGTTCAGCAGTAGCCATTTTCCGCCATCGGCGATTACCCGACAATGAAAAGTCTAGAATTACTTTATCGCTTAATCTAAAAGGATGGTGGGGGTCACAGGATCACGTATTCCGTTGGCTATATGTTATTCTGGCTGTCTCGCTATTAACCGCAATCGTTTCAGCAGCCGTGGTTTCACAAGAAAAACCAGACGAGCATTTTACGGAATTCTATATCTTAGATTCCAATGGTCTTTCCGAAGACTACCCTCGAGAAGTAACTGCTGGAACCAAAGTCGTTTTTTATCTGGGCATTAATAACCGGGAAGGCAAGTTGAGCCAATATAATATTATAGGCATCCAGGGAGAGCAAAAGGCTTTGGCGACGACAGGACCAATTTCCCTGGCGGATGGCAAAGACTGGGAAGGAACAATAACATTCGAACTAACACAATTGGGAAAAGGACAGGAAGTGGATTTCCTTCTGGAACGCATCGGTTCCCCTTGGCCATACCGGACCTTGCGAGTGTGGATGAATGTTGTTCCAATAAGTGAAACCATAAAATGAATATCATTAGTGTCTCCTTTGATCGTAGTACGCGAGTAAATACCATGAGAAGATATTTCTTAAAAAAACCATTCTCATCAAATATTAACTCTGGCTTCCCGAAAAGTGCGGAACACTCTTTAATAACCTGTAATATGATTATCCGCAATGTTTCAATCCAGCAGATAAACTCATCTGTGAGCTGGTCGCTAAAGTGAAAAGGTTATTGTTACTCAGGGGTGTAATCATCCAACGCTTCTGGGATTATATCGCCCTACCCAACAGACAATACATTATTATTGGTCTGTTCTATTTATTATTAATTTCCTTTGCCGAGGCTGTTACTACGCTAGTAGAAACACAGGCGGGAATGGTCATGCACGGGATAGTTTTAGTGGTTCTGCTTGTCCATAGCTCATTGATCCATCGCGGAGTGTTGCGGAGGTTTCTGATTCTCCTGTCACTTGCTCCATTGATCCGTATCCTCAGCCTTTCACTTCCCCTGCAAAAAATCGGTTTGCCTCTCATTTACTGGTATCTTGTGATCGGCGTGCTCCTGTTCCTCGCGGCCTTCATCGCCGGCCGGATCACCGACCTGAGCGGCAATCGCATCGGATGGTCCCGGCGGGGGTGGCCTCTGCAGCTGGCGATCGGGCTGGTCGGGTTCGGTTTGGGGTATATCGAGTATTTGATTCTTAAGCCGGGCCCGTTGGCCACCTACCAGACCTGGGAGGACGTCGTCATCGCCGGCTTGATCCTGTTGATTTTTACCGGTGTCCTCGAGGAGTATATCTTCCGTGGATTAATGCAGTCGGCTTCCATGCAGGTGATGGGAAAATTCGGCCTGGTGTACGTGGCGGTGCTGTTTGCCGTATTGCACTTGGGATACCATTCCTTTCCCGACCTTGTCTTCGTACTGGGGGTGGGTTTGTTTTTTGGCTGGTGCGTATGGAAAACTCATTCCCTCCTCGGTGCCTCTTTGGCGCACGGAATTGCGAATATCAGCCTTTATGTTTTTTTTCCTTTGATGATCAGCGCGGGCTCCCTTCCGGTTGCATCCACGGGAGCCGCTTTAACTCAGACACCGACTCCTCCGCCGCCTGCCAATGCGACGCGCACGGCTGTCGTCACGCCCGCGAGCGGAGACATCACGATCGTCGATAACAATGACGCGGGATTTGTCTTCGTGGGCAGCAATCTGTGGCTGGATGCCATCGATGGATTTAAAGGCAGTTTCCGATGGACTTACGCCTCTCAAAGCGTCCCGGACGTGGTAGTTACCTGGGTTCCGAGATTTTCCGGATGCGGCCGATACCGCGTGGAAGCATTCATTCCTCCGGGAGTCGGACTAACCAAATACGCCAGGTACTTCATCAATTACCGCCAAGGCAACGCCGGGGTGGTAATCAACCAGGATGCACTCCACGGCACCTGGGCGATGCTTGGCATCTTTGAGTTCGAACCGGGGACTTCGGCCAATATTCGCCTATCCAATGAAACCGGGGAAGATCCGAAATTGCTCCGGTGGATCGGTTTTGACGCCATCCGATGGATTTTTCAGGGACCTTGCGTATCCGCTACGGCGCCCTCAGCCCGATAATTCTATTCCAGTGTACAATCGTTAATGACCTTGAACCGGGAATTTGCCGGGCGGTTTAAAAAGCGTCAGGAGGATTCTCATGTCTAGTAGAAGACGCAATTTGATCATTATTGCCGTGATTGTCGTCCTTATACTACTTTGCGTTTGCGCCGCGGTGGGCGCCAGCATGCTGATGAACACCCCGCTTGCGCCGACTCTTCAAAGCAATACCCCGATGGTATTTCCCACCACGGGAATCACACCCGGTGTCCCCACGGCCACGAAGTTGGCCGTGCCAACCAAGGCTCCCACGGCCACCGCCGGAACAGTTGCGAATTGCGGTGTGACGGGGTCGGTGAATATCCTGGTCATGGGTGTGGATTCGCCGTTTTCCGACGCCTTCAAGGGCCCGCTCGCGATCCGGCTGGTCAAAGTGGATTTCGGTCAGAAAACAGCGAGCGTCTTTCCGTTCCCCAGGGAGTTATTGATTTCCGTCCAAGGCCTGGAGGCGTACGGCATCACCCAGGCCCGCCTCGGGCAGTTGTACCTGATTGCGAAAAGTAACGCGGGAATGAGCGACGCCGCAGCGACCAATCTATTGGCCCAAAATCTGAACCTAAATTTCGGAGCTTCGACCAACCATTACATTACCGGGAAAATGTCGACGCTGGCTTCGATTATCGATACAGTCGGTGGTCTGACGCTGAACATCCCCGTAACTTATGATGGAACCCCGTACGGGATGCATTATTTCCCGGCCGGTCCGTATCATATGAACGGCCTGCTGGCGCTGGAATACGCGATTGCCCCGACTACATTCGATCTCTGGAACGGATTGGACCGTCAGACGTTGGTCCTGAATACGCTGTTCCAGAGAATCCTTTCCCCGGATGTGATCCCCCAATTGCCAGCGCTTATTCCGCAGTTCCTGCAGGTGGTCACGACCGACCTCAGCGCGCAGCAGCTTCTGAATCTGGCTTGCATTTCACAGCAGATATCCAGGGACCACGTTGTTTTCTCCGGCGTCGGTCCAGCCGATGTGACGATGGGGGCGGGCGGAATCCTATACCCGAATTACGACTCCATCCGCGCGAAGGTCAGGCAATATTTAGCCCCGTCTTAGCCGTCGGGATACCCGTCCATCTTTACCGTTTCTGAATCCATCCGGCGGATTTCTAGCAGGCTGTTGAAAAACGTTGATTTTGTTTTGGCCATATATACCATCCCCCCTCGTTCCCCCCATTTTCCAATAGAAAATGGGGGGAGCGAGGGGGGATGGTTTACCACAGAGGAGATGACACTAGTATTAATTGAGTTTTTCAAAATCCTCCTAGTGCAACGGGCTTGGCTAGCATGGAACGAAATGGGGATATTGGACGCAAAATGAGCCGATGGAATGAGCGGATGGCGAGTGTATATTTCTTTATTTTAGAGTTTTAATATTTCTATTAGGATAGGATCTCGATAACTTTAGAAATAGCAATCAGGACGAAAACAGCAATCAGGGGCCAGATAGCGATATTAAGCGTCCGCTGAAGCCTGAGCATTCTGGCGTCGGTGGACGCGCTGACTAATTCTTTTTGGATCAACAAGGTGATTAGCACCACCACGCCGATTGCCCCCAAGCTGCCTATCAGCGCAACACTGGTGATGGATGAAACCGTGGAGGTTGTAACCGTCGAAATCATGAAACCTCTGACCCTGTCTTGCGCCAAAAATCCCCTGTTTTCAGGGGAAAAAGACAATTACATAATGGTAATTTATTATAAGTGGTTTTATAGCCAATAGCAAGGAGAGTATAAAATTATTCGCGAAGAGCAATTCCAAGCAATGCCCGCACACATCATCAACGTGTAAAGTGACTTTTTGGCTAATCCAATATATAAAAGGCTCAGACGCAGTCATTTAAGAGGCGAAAAAGAACCGGTGGGCATTATTCCCAGGTTGAGGATCATCCACAGAATTAATGTATTTTTTATGCGGCTGGGTTATTCAACGAGGAACGGGAACTCAATAAAAAACCGGCGTGGATTTCCACGCCGGTTTTAATAAAAGGAGCACGTCGAAATTTTTTTACTTGTGGTGTTCGAGTTTCTCGGCGGCTTCCGCTTCGGCTTTGGTTTTGTGAACCGTTCCGGCCGGATGATTTGGGGGCGAGTAGACGGTATAGAGCTTCAACGGTTCGGTTTTGGACACGTTGATCACATTGTGCCAGGTGCCGGCGGGCACGATCGCGGCTTCGCTGTTACGAACAATGTGCTCTTCCTTGTTATTGAGGACAAATTTCGCCTCCCCCTGTTCGATCCGGAAGAATTGGTCCACCTTCTCGTGCACTTCGTTACCGATTGCCTCTCCCGGTTTAAGGGACATCACCACCAATTGGCAGTTTTTCCCTGTAAACAACACCTGGCGGAAATAGTCGTTCTTGAGCGTTTGTTGCTCGATCGGACTAAAAAAGCCTGCCATGGGTTACCTCCTTTTTCCATTAATCGGAACAACCGGAATCGTTGATCCGCGTCGCGGATAGTGCCAAAAGATTCTATCAGAATACTGCCTGTCCGGCGTCAACCGGCGCTGATGATCCTGTGCGGATTTTGGATTGTTCCGTCCTAATATTAACTTGCCGGAGAGGGTATTAAGAATGTTCGAGGAAAAGCAAAAAAAAAGATATCTACTCAGCCCAACCCAAGCTGGAAGGAATTCCACGGGATTGATGCCCGGTTTTTCTCTCCCTCATCCGGCTTTCGGCCACCTTCTCCCAGCATACCCCCGCTTCGCGAGGGCAGGCGCTGGGAGAAGGGCGGGATGAGGGGGGAAGGCTGAGTAGTTACTAAAAAAAATGTTTTCCCAAAATAGCCCATTCCGGCCTCTCCTTCGCCCGCCCTCTCAGAGCATAGGACAGGCGCGGGCCCGGAATTCCTTCGGGCCAGGCACGGGCCCCGCCTACCGGCCTTGCTCCTCACCTTCGGTTTGGGGCAAGCGTCCAGCTCGCAATTACTTCGAACCGGGTTCAGGCCGCCCCTGCGCCTTCGGCGCAAGGGCAGGGGGAACTCACAACATGGCTTATCAGAGAATCTACTAGAGAGTGGCGAGGGTGAGACTTTTTATCCCGAGGGATCTTTTCGGGAGCCCGCCTCCCGGCCTGTCGGCCGGGATTCCCCGCGCCTTCGGAGAGAGGGCAGGGGGAACTCACAACATGGCTTATCAGAGAATTCTACTTGAGAGTGGCGAGGAATGGAGTTGAACCATCAACCAAGGGCTTATGAGTTCCCTGCTCTACCGTTGAGCTACCTCGCCGTGATCGATTGGGATTTTACCGGGGGCTTTCCGGGCGGTCAAGATTTTTCCGATGAACGGATGGTGAAACCCGCTTCCCAAAGTGAGCCGTGAGCGACTCGAACGCTCAACCAAGTGCTTAAAAGGCACCTGCTCTGCCACTTGAGCTAACGGCCCAGGTCGGCGCATTCTATCATGAGGGAAGATCGGAAGTCAAAGAGAAACAGTATTTTCCATGCGGCGCTTGCTTCGGCAATCCCCGCCTCATTCGGTGAGATGCGTATGCCCGATATGTGCAAAGAACTCGTTGCGGGTGTTGAGATTCTCCTTGAACGAGCCCCGGACGGCGCTGGTGATCATCCGCGCGTTGGCTTTTTTCACCCCGCGGATGGCCATGCAAAGGTGCAACGCTTCCACCACGACGCCTACCCCGCGGGGATGCAACGCATCCTCCAAAAACTCTGCAATCTGCTGTGTCATGCGTTCCTGGAGCTGCAGCCGGCGGGCGAACATCTCCACAATCCGTGGGATCTTGGAAAGACCGATCACCTTTCCGTCGGGAATATAGGCTACATGCGCCTTTCCCAGAAACGGGAGCAGGTGGTGCTCGCACAGGCTGGCGAAATCGATGTCCCGGATCACCACCATCTGGTCGTAATCAACCGTGAAGACGGCCTCGTTGATCAATTTCACAGGATCCACATGGTATCCGGCGGTCATTTCCTCGTACATCTTCGCCACCCGCAGCGGAGTGCGCACCAGACCTTCGCGCTTGACGTCTTCGCCGATGGATTCCAGGATCGAGCGCACGGAGCATTCGATATCCCCTTCGCAGCCCTGGCTCGCGCGGTCGGAAAGGTCGTCGCGGAAAATGTCGAACTCGGAGGGATCGGTTTGCATCTTGGGCATGGCGTTCTCCCTGTGGGAAACGGATGGATGTGGTCTGCAGTTTATCGCTTCGCGGGCAAGCTGGCGTTTTGCGCCGGAAGCAGGGAAATCTCTCCGCGCTTGTGGATGGCCTCGTTTCGAAAGCGCCCGGCGATGACCCGCAACGACTCGCCGGTTGCAGGATGAATTTTATCCGGCGAGATCTCCGCGAGTGGCAACGCGAAATAAGACCGCTTGAGAATATCCGGGTGGGGCAGGCTTCTACCGGAAAAATCCCCCGTCCGGTCGTCGTACATCGCCAAATCGATATCCATCGTCCGGGGCGCAAATTTATCCGCGCTGCGCACTCGTCCCAGCGATCGTTCGATCGGGGCGAAGATTGCGGAATAAATTTCCGCCGGGGATTTCGCCGTGCGGATGAGGACGGCCGCATTCCAATAATCCGGCTGGTCCGATCCGTCCGAGGGCGGGGATTGCCACACCGACGAAACGGCGAGCAGGGACTCCTTGGCGGCGATCCAATCGACCGCCCGCGGCAAATTCCGTTCCGGCTGGAGGTTGGATCCGAGCAGCAGCCAGGCCAGGTGGTCAGCCACTGCCCGCGCCCCGCTCGATGCTGACGCCCGCCGACCGCGCAAAGCGCAGCGCGCCGGGTTTTTCCACCGTCACGCGCACCCGCTTCACGCGCGGTTCGCGCAGGCAGAGGGATGCGATCTCCTCGGCGAAGCGCTCCACCAGGTGGAACTGCGCCTCCTCCGCCAGGGCGAGAATTTTTTTCGACACCGTCCGGTAATTGACCGCGTCCGCGACGTCGTCGGATTGCCCGGGCGCCGACGTGTCGGTTTCCATCACCACGGAGACGAGCACGTCCTGTCGGTCGCGCCGCTCTTCCTCGCTCACCCCCAGCACGGTTCGAACCAGCAGATCCTTGATGAACAGCGCGTCCGTCATTCGTCGCCTCCCCGTCGCCTATAAATCCGAACCGCCGGAAATGGGCAAGACCTCGCCGGTGACAAAGGGCGCGGACAGCAGATAGACAACGCCGCCGACGACGTCCTCCGGACTCCCGTGCCGGCCCAGGGGAATCCTTGGCACGAGGCGATCAAGATATTCCTCCCCGCGGCCGGGCGGAGGAAGGATCGCCCCGGGAGCGACCGCGTTTACCCGAATCCCAGGCGCCAGGGATTTGGCCAGGCTGTGGGTGAGGGCGATCAACCCGATTTTGGAGAGGGAATACGCAAGATATTCTGCGCCCGACCGGTCGGCGGTTGCGTCGGCCAGGTTGATGATGTCGCCGGAATCCGTCTGGGCCGCAAACGCTTTGCAAAGGAAGAAGGGCGCGCGCAGATTGATCGCGATCGTCTTTTCCCAGAGGTCGGGCGTGGTCTCCTCCAGCGCGCCCGGTTCGAAGATGGCGGCTGAATTAATCAGGATGTCGGCCCGTCCAAAGAATGCTCCGGCCGCTTCCAGGATCTTTGCCGGGGAGGCGGGGTTTTGCAGATCGGCCGAAACGGGTAGGCAACGCCTGCCTAGTGCGCGAATTTCCTCCGCCGTCCGCAGCGCGTCCGCTTCGGAGGAATGGTAGTGCAGGGCGATGTCGGCGCCCCGGGCGGCCAGCCCCAGCGCGATCGCGCGCCCAAGCCGCGCGGCCCCTCCGGTGACGATCGCCGTGCGTCCGGAAAGCGGAAGTTCAACCATGAGGAAATTATATACCCGGGGTGATCGAAGGAAAAATCACTTGCCAGTACCGCGATCCATCGACCGGATTTTGGAATTGATGAGCTTCCGATGAGCCCCGCGGATTACCTCCGCCGTCAACTTTTTTTATCTGGAGGCGGGTGTCCGATTACCTTTCCCTTGGTATAATCCGCCCAACTTAACGGGAGGGACAATGGCAAAATCCAGCGTCATCATGGCTCCGATCGCATTGCTGGTAATGATCGGAGTCTCGATCGCAAATGTCTACTGCTGCATCTGCAGCCCGCTCGCCGCCGCACTGATCGGTTTGATAGCCGGCGGATTGTGCGTCTATTTTGAAAAGCCGGCGGACTCTGGAAAAGGCGTTTGTCCGGGGCGGCATCGCCGGGACCATCGCCGGGCTGGCCGCCCTCGTCGGACAAATGATCGGCCAGACCGTCATCACCTTTGCGCTGGGCGCCGGGAAAACTCCGGAAGCGTGCCCGCTGCAACTCTGCAGCGTGGCTTCCGCTCCGGCGAGCCAGACGGCTTATACGCTCAGCACCCTCTTCTACTCCTTTTTCTGCGGCCTGATCGTGCTGGCGATTATGGCGGGTCTGGGAGCGTTGGGAGGGATGTTGTGGTTCCGCTACAACCAGAATAAGAAAAATAATCCCCCGCCGAATTCAGGCATCATTCCGACCGTCTGATGGAGAATTCCCTGTCCGCGGTGTTGGAAAGCGGCCACGGGATGCGCGCATTCCTTTCCGGTGTGCCAGTCGGAAAGATGGGATTAATTTACTGAGGAGGAAGCATGATTAAATCCGGTATCATCGTTGGAGCGATTGCCTTTGTCTACATTTTTGTCACCAGCATTGCCATGACCGCCTGCGCGCCGTTTGAAGCAGTCGGTTTCGGAATCGCGGCGGGCGTCCTGGCGGCCATCATCGATAAACCACAACTGGCAAACAAGGCGGCTGTTTCCGGAGCGATCGCCGGCATGATCACTGCGGTCATCGCCGGGATCGGAAACACGATCGGTTTCCTGATCCGGACGTACGTGATCTTTACACCCGACACTGCGATGAGCCTGACCAATCAAATGTTTGGAATGCAATCCGCCGCGTCGGATGCTGCCTTAGCCCAGGTATCCACCGTCTTTACGCTCTGCTGCTGCGTCATTATCGATGCGATTGTCATCGTCGGCCTTGGAGCGCTGGGCGGCTACCTGTGGTTCCAATATAAAGGAAGGAACGCTGCTCCTCGGCCACCCCAGGTCATTTCCTGAGCCGGCCATGAGGGCACGGCGCGTTGCCTTCGTCGAAATCATCTCATCCCAAGCGGGGCGGCTTATCGGCCGCCCCGCTTGGGATGAGAACTCCCCCGGCGTTTGCGGCGTGAGAGTGCAAAAGTTCAGCTCCAGGAAATCCGCGACTTGCCGCGCGGCCGTTCATTTTCCAAAGGCCGGGTAAAAGTATGCCGAGCGGAAAAAAACAACGGTTGGATCTGCTTCTGGTCGAACGCGGGCTGGTCGACACCCGTTCGCTCGCTCAGCGTCTGATCCTCGCCGGCCGCGTCAGGGTCGAGGGCGAGGAAGCGGTCCATCCGGGGAAAGTTCTTCCGGCGGACATTAAAATCGAACTGACCGAGACGCCGCGGTATGTATCCCGCGGCGGGGAGAAACTGGAAGCCGCGCTGGACCGCTTTACCATTTCCCCCGCGGGCTGGACCGCCGCGGACGTCGGCGCGTCGACCGGCGGATTTACCGATTGCCTGCTGCAGCGCGGCGCGGTCAAGGTGTATGCCATCGACGTCGGCAAAGGCATCCTGGATTGGAGGTTGCGCAACGATCCGCGGGTGGTTGTTCTGGAGCAGCACAACGCGCGTTATCTCGAATTGCTACCCGAGCCGGTGGACCTGGTCACCGTCGACGTGGCGTTTATCTCTTTGCGGCTGCTCTTTCCGGTGTTCATCCGCTGGCTGAAGCCGGGCGGCCGGTCGGTGGCACTTATCAAACCGCAATTCGAAGCCGGGCGCAGCCAGATCGGGAAGGGCGGGGTGGTGAAGGATCCCGCCGTTCACCGCAGGGTGCTGGAGGAGGTTCTGCGGTCGTCCATCCAGGCGGGTTTTTCCGTCCAAGGGTTAATGCTCTCTCCCCTGAAAGGCCCGGCGGGGAATATAGAGTTCCTGGCGAATTTAGTCTGTCGCCAGAGCGCAGAAGGCTACACTGGCGAGGTGAGTGAGATGATTCAAGCGGTTATGGGTACGGACGAGGAATAAATTTTCATATAGTGGTTTTATTAATTTTATCCCGCTTTCGCGGGATGATGAATACCCCGCAGCTTGCCCCGCATTCCTCTTTATTAATCGGAGAATGCGGGGCAAGCTGCGCAGTTCTTGGGGGTTGCGTACCTTGATACCGCGCGGCTTGCCGCGCGGTCGTTCATTAGCCAAAGCCTCTGATATGTTCGAGAAACCACTTCACCCGGAGCTGAAGCCCCGGGCGATTAACCGCGCCCGGCCTTAGCCGGGCTTTAGAATAATAAATTGCGATGGATGGGTAGATCTTGCCTTACCCATTTACCGGGCATGAGATTTATCGAAGGGATCTAAATATGTGTCTGAATGAATGATCCGAAGCCGGGTTTACCCGGCGCAGTTAATAGTCGGGGGATTTATCCCCCCGACGGTCGGACTTTTTACTCAGTCTCGAACATGGAACAGCACTATTTTTATTAGTCGATGAAATCCGTTTTCCTCCGTGAAATCCGGGTGCAGAATTTATTTGGACAATCGCGATCATCCAGACAGGAAAATTCGGAGGGCTCGTATGCGGTAAAGCCCTCGAAACAAGGGAAAAACCCGATTATCGGGTATACTTACCCAGCGCTCCCGGAAAGCTGCGGGAGCGCAAATAACATGGCATATAAATCAATTCACATTCTTTCTAGTCGAAACCGCCCAGAGCAGTACCCGCAGACTGCAAGGGTTCGATCGTCCCGCGAAGCGGGATAACGATGGATACCTCCCACATCCGGAATTTCTGCATCATCGCGCACGTCGATCACGGCAAATCCACCTTGGCGGACCGTCTTCTGCAACGCACGGGAACCATCTCCGACCGGCAGATGACCGACCAGGTGCTGGATACCATGGACCTTGAACGCGAGCGGGGCGTGACGATCAAAGCCTCGGCGGTGCGCATGAGTTACACGGCGCAAAGCGGAACCTCCTACGAATTAAACCTGATCGACACGCCCGGACATGTGGATTTTGCCTACGAGGTGAGCCGCGCGCTGGCCGCGTGCGAGGGCGCGCTGCTGGTGGTGGATGCCACTCAGGGCATCGAAGCCCAGACGCTGGCCAATCTCTACCTGGCCTTGGACGCCGACCTGGAAGTGATTCCGGTGGTCAACAAGATCGATTTGCCGTCGGCGCGGACCGACGAGATCAGCCGCGAAGTGGCCGCCTTGCTTGGGGTCGACCTCTCCACCGTCATCCCGATCTCGGCCAAGACCGGTCAAAACGTGGAGGCCGTTCTGGAAGCGGCGGTGTTGCGCATTCCTCCTCCGGCGGGGTCGGCCGATGCCCCGCCGCGCGGGCTGATCTTCGATTCCCATTACGACTCCTACCGCGGGGTGGTGGCCTACCTGCGGGTTCGTGAAGGAGTCCTGCGTTTCGGAGACACGCTCCAGGTGATGTCGTCCGAATCGAAATTCGAGCCGATCGAGATCGGCGTCTTCGCCCCCGACATGCGCGCCACGGGCGAACTTTCCTCCGGCGAGGTGGGATACATCGCCACCGGCCTCAAGAGCGTGCGCGAATGCCGCGTGGGCGATACGATCACGAGCGCGCTCCGCCCGGCCGCCTTGCCGCTGGCGGGGTACAAGCAAATGAAACCGATGGTCTTCGCCGGGTTCTATCCGGTGGAGGGCGAGGATTACGGCAACCTCAAGGACGCGCTCGAAAAATTGCAACTCAACGACGCGTCGCTGGTGTATCAGCCGGAAACCTCCCAGGCGCTGAACTTCGGATTCCGCTGCGGGTTCCTCGGCTTGTTTCACATGGATATCATCCAGGAGCGGCTGGAACGCGAATACGACCTGGATGTGATCGCCACCGCCCCCTCGGTGGAATACGAGGTGGCGATGAACGACGGAACCGTGCGCAGGGTGGATTCGCCCGCCACCCTGCCGCCCGAATCGGAGATCGCCGAAATCCGTGAGCCGTGGATGGAGCTCCAGGTGTTCACGCCGGACGAGTACTACGGGACGGTGGCGGACCTGGTGCGCGGCCGGCGGGGCGTCTTCCGCGAACAGGCTTACACTTCGCCGGGCCGGGTGCAGCTGACCTTCGAATTGCCGCTGGCGGAACTGATCGTGGATTTCTACGACAAGCTGAAATCGCGCACGCGCGGATACGCCTCGCTGGATTACCGCTTCCTGGATTACCGCCGCGAGGATCTGGTCCGCCTGGATATCTATCTCAACGACGAACCGGTGGACGCGCTCGCCACGATCGTCCACCGCGAGACGGCCTACCACCGCGGGCAGGCGCTCGTCACCAAATTGAAGGAGCTCATTCCGCGCCAGCAATTCGTCGTCCCGGTTCAGGCCGTGGCGGAGGGACGGGTGATCTCGAGGGCGAACGTCAAAGCGGTGCGCAAGGACGTGCTGGCCAAATGCTATGGAGGCGACATCACCCGCAAACGCAAGCTGCTGGAAAAACAAAAACGCGGGAAGCGGCGGCTGAAGATGATCGGCAGCGTGGAAGTGCCGCAGGAAGCGTTTCTGGCTGTGCTGGGAGCCGGGGGGAAGAATGACGGTTCCGGTCCGGAGGAATCGCATCCTCCGCCTGCTCCCCGGCCTTTTATTAAGCGCCGTTGCCATTCTCGCTCTGATCGTGGAGGTGAATTGGCGGCAAACGCTGCAAGCGTGGGGTGCCGCCCAACTTTGGGTGATCGCCCCGGGGGTCGCGTTGATCGCGGGCGCAATGCTCACCCGGGCCATCACCTGGCGTTGCCTGATGCGGAACGCCGTTCCGGTGCGAAAGGCTTTTTGGAATCTAAACATCAGTTACATGCTCAATTCATTCCTGCCGTTCCGGCTGGGCGACGTCGCCCGGCCTTTCCTGGTCAGCCGCCGGGAGGCGACGGAAAAAACCGGCGCGGAGGCAATCCGCGCGGGGACCGGACAACCGCCGATCGACGTAGGGACGGCGTTTTCCGCGGTCGCGCTGGAGCGGGTTTTTGATCTGATCCTATCCGCCCTGATTATTCTGCTGGTCTTCCCCGTGATTTCCGGCAAGTTGGGAAACGATTGGATTCTGATCTCCTCCTTTGGGATGGCCTTGGCCGGATTTCTGGCGCTCCTGCTGTTGGGCGCATGGAGCGCTCGTATAATGCATGCGGCGGAGGCGCTGGCGGGAAAGGTTGCCTTCCTCCGTCCCGCGCTGAACCCGCTGCGGCATTTTCTGGACGGTTTGCGGCTGATGCGCGATCTGCGCTATTCCCTGCCGGCGTTCCTGTTGATCGGCGTGACCATGCTCCTGTGGACGGCGGACTATTGGGTGGTCATGCGGGGTTTCGTCCCGTCGGCGCCCGTCTCCTGGGGGCTGTTGGCGCTGGTTGGCGGGTTGATCGGCGTGGCCTTGCCGTCTTCCCCCGCCGCGCTGGGAATTTTCGAAGTTTCGCTGACGGTCGTGCTAACCGCGGGCGGAATGGCGCGCGACGTCGCCGTGGCGTATGCCCTTTCGCTGCACTTGCTCAATACGCTGACGGTGAGTCTGCTGGGGCTGCTTGGATTGCTCGCCGAGCGCCAATCCTTCGGATCGATCCTTTCCGCGGCGCAAGGTTCGGACAACCCCTGACCGGAAGGGCCTAACTCGAATGCGCGTTCTAATCGCACTGACGTACTACCGGCCGCACGTTTCAGGGCTGACCATTTACGCCGAACGCCTCAGCCGCGCGCTGGTGCGGCGCGGGCATCAGGTGACCGTGCTCACCTCGCGCTTTGATCCTTCCCTCCCGGCGCGCGAGCGCCTGGACGGGATCGAAATCATCCGGCCGTGGGTGGCGTTGCGCGTCAGCAAGGGAGTGATCATGCCGGCGATGGGGGCTTGGGCCACCCGGCTGGCGCTTTCCCACGACGTGCTATCCATCCACTTGCCGCAGTTCGACGCGCCGGGAATTGCGCTGCGCGGCCGCTTGCTTGGCAAACCCGCGATCCTTACTTATCATTCCGATCTCAGCCTTCCCCCGACGCTCTTTAACCGGGTGGCCAACCGGGTGGTCGATCTTTCCAACCTCGCCGCGGGCAGCTGGGCGGACGCCATCGTCGCCTACACCCGTGATTTTGCGGAACACTCCCCGTATCTTTCCCGCTATCTTTCCAAGGTGCGCGTCATCCCTCCGCCGGTCGAGGTGGGCCGGGCCGATCCGGAGGCCGTCCAGGCGTTCCGCCGCGAGCACAACCTCGAAGGACATAAGGTCATCGGCATGGCGGCCCGGTTGGCGACGGAAAAGGGAGTGGAGTATCTGCTCGAAGCCGCCCCCAGCATTCTGGAAAAGCATCCGGGCACCCGTTTTCTTTTCGCCGGCCAATATCGGGACGTGCTCGGCGAAGAGCCCTACGCGCGCAGGCTGGCGCCGCTCCTGACCGCGCTCGGCGACCGATGGACGTTTTTAGGCGTGCTGCAGCCGGATGCCATGGCGGCGTTCTTTAAATCCTGCGATCTCACCGTGCTCCCCAGCATCAACAGCACCGAAACGTTCGGGCTGGTGCAGATCGAAATCCATGATCTGCGGCACGCCGGTGGTGGCCTCCGGTCTGCCCGGCGTCCGCGAGCCGGTGCGGTTGACGGGCATGGGCAAGGTCGTCCCGCTCCGGGATCCTTTCGCGCTGGCCCAAGCCGCGCTGGAGGTGCTCGACCATCGCCCGAACTACATCGTCCCGGCCGCAAAGATCGTCGAGATGTTTTCTCCGGACGCAACCGCGGCCCGCTATGAAGCACTGTTCCAGGAATTCTTGGATAAGAAAAAGCCTGTGTAGCCGCGATCGGCGATCGCGGCTACACTATAGAATCGCCGATCGCGGCTTCGAGAACCTTGGCCGGAGGAGTTTTTTGTAATGTCCGAAGAAAAACTCAGCTTGTGGGAATGGTTGTCTCGCCTGGGAAACACCCCGCGGTGGCGGCGAATGCTGCGGCTGCTGGCCGCGGGATTGCTGGCCGTGCTCGGCGTGATCGCTTTGGCGACCGACCCGGGCAGCGGCGATTGGATCCTGCTGTTCGTCCTCGGCGCGGTGTTCCTCATCCTCGGTCTGCGGATCGAAGTGCCGGAGGAGCCTCTGCCCTTGGCGCCCGAACTGCGGGAAGAGGCCCAGGCGAACGAGCCGCCGCCCGAGCCGCTCGAAGCGCGCGAAGGACCGCAGGCGGAAGCGGCCGTCCGGGAGGAGATTCCTTCCCCTGTCCAAGCGGGAGCGCCCGCCCCTGCGCCGCGCAGGAAATTCGGGCTTCTGGCGCTCTTCCGACTCCCGCTCGCCGCCGCGGCCGCCTTCTATGCCCAGTGGGTGAGCGACGTGCATCCGCTCCCGATCAACTCGTCGCAGCGCTTGGGATGGTTTTTCTTTGGGATTGCGTTCCTGCTCGTGGTCTGGACATTGCTCGCGGGTGACGTGGCGCTCGCGCTGGAAGCCACGGGCGGCGCGGGGAGCAGACCCGGGTTCGACATCCGCCGGATCGGCTTTTTTGTCTGCGCGGTGTTCTTCGGGCTGCTGGCTTATCTGGGTTTTTACGGGGGAATGTTCCACCTGCTTCCTTTAATATTGCTGGCGCTCGCGGTGGCGTATTGGTGGATCGCCTTTGCGGATTATTCGGGAGGAATCGGCGAAAAGGTCATGGCCGCGCCGTCCGCGGCGGTCGTTCGGATCCGCCGCGGGATAAATTCCCTGCGCCGGGGCGTGACCATCTCTTTCTCTTGGAACCTGCTCGTGGTGTTGTGCTTTGGCGCGCTGGTCGTGTACCGGACGTATAACATCGCCGCCATCCCTCCGGAAATGACGAGCGATCACATCGAAAAATTAATCAATGTGGTGGATATTCTCCAGGGCCGGACGTACATCTTCTTCGGCAACAACGGGGGGCGGGAAGCCCTCGAGTTCTATCTGATCGCGGCGGTTTCCCAAATCCTCGGAACCGGGATTTCGTTCCTTTCACTGAAGATCGTCTCGATTTCGATGGGCATTCTGATGCTGCCCTTCCTGTATCTCCTGGGGAAGGAGTTGGCCGACCGCCGGGTCGGGTTGCTTGCGATGATTTTGGGCGGGGTGGGTTATTGGCCGGACATGATCAGCCGGATCGGCCTGCGCTTCCCGCTGGCGATGCTGTTCTCCGCGGCGACGCTGTATTTCTTCTTCCGGGCGTTGCGCCGCCGTCGCTGGAACGATTTTCTCTGGGCCGGGATGGCGCTGGGCGTGGGCATGTACGGCTACACTTCCATCCGCATCGTCCCGATCGCGCTGGCGGTAGTCGCCGGCTTATTCCTGATCCATCCCTCGTCGAAGGGTTCGCGCATTTGGGCGGTGCTTGGATTTTTATTGACGATGGCGACCGTCGTATTGATATTCATCCCCTTCCTGCGCTACGCGGTGGATTTCCCCGGAGATTTTTGGTTGCGGACGATCACCCGCATCGTGCCCTCGGAAGGGCCGCTGCTGAATCCGGTCGGCACGTTCTTATCCAACGTTAAAAATGCGCTCCTGATGTTCAGTTGGAACGACGGGGTGGGATGGTTCAATTGCGTGCCGCTGCGGCCCGCGCTCGATATCGTCACGGGCGGGCTGTTCGCGATGGGCGTTTTCGGGATGGCGGCCCATACCATCAAAAAGCGTTCCTGGGAAGCGGCGTCCATGCTCCTGCTCATCCCCGTTCTGCTCCTCCCGAGCATTTTGGCGCTCGCGATCCCGAACGAGAACCCCCACCTGGCGCGCGCCTCGGCCGCCATTCCGATCACCTTCCTGCTTCCGGCGTTTGCGCTGATTCTCATCCTCGATTATCTGAAGGATCTGGTGCCCGGACGCAACGGCCGTCTCCTCGCGGTGCTGGCCGCGGCGACGCTTATTTTCTTTGCGGCCAGGCAGGATTTCGACCTTACCCAGCGCCAATATCCGGCCGTCTATCGGGGCAACGCTCAGAATGCCTCGGAGATTGGTACGTTCATACTCAAGTTTTATCAAACGATCGGCCAGCCCGAGGACGCGTACCTTATCCCCTATCCTTATTGGGTGGACGACCGGATCGTCAACCTCTACGCCGGTTTTCCAATTCTTTCGCACCATATCCTCAATCCCCCGGACCTCCCCGCCTTTGCCTTCAGCGGCCGGCCTACTTTGTTCCTGCTTCTGGCCGACGATAAGGACGATTTGCTGACCTTGCAGAAAATGTTCCCGACCGGATATTATGGCACGGTGGTTTCCGCCTTCCCCGATAAGAATTTCGTCTTTTTCCTTATTCCGGGGACGCCGAATGCGGCCAATCCATAGCGCGGAGAATGACACGCCCCATGCAAAATCCCACTCAGGATAATCCCCTGCTTCCCGAAAAATCCCAGCCTCCGCGCGCGAAAACCGGCGGAGGATTCCGGGCGCTGGCCGCGGCCGTCCGGCGGCTGCCTTCCCAGGCGTTCGATATCGGCATGATCCTGCTGATCCTGGTCGGGGTGATCTTCCGATTCTCGTGGACCAATTGGAGCGAGGGGATGGATATCCATCCCGACGAATACGGGCTGACCGCCACGCTGACCTCGCTATCTTTTCCAAAATCGTTCGCGGATTATTTCAACACGCGGATCTCGCCCATCAGCCCCTACCAAAAATACGACGCCGCGGGCAACCCGACCGTCAATGGGCCCGACAATTCCATGCGCTGGGGACAGTGGCCGCAGATCATCATCCGCGGCACGGCCGAAGCGGTGACCGGGATCGAGAAATCGATCGTTCCCGGGATCGACGCCGTGCAATCGAAAATTTGTCCGCAGGCCAAGGCCCCCGCGGAGGCGCCCCCCGATTGCGCTCTGGTGCCGGCCATCGACTACACAAGCTACGCGTGGCTCCGATTGCTGGGCCGCACGCTTTCGGCGCTGGCCGATACCCTCTCGCTGCTGACGCTTCTGGCGATCGGATTGCGGCTTTTCTCGCGCAAGGTCGCGCTGCTCGCGACGGCGCTCAGCGCACTGGCGGTGATGCAGATCCAGCAATCGCATTTCATGACCGTCGATAATTTCGCCGTGCTGTTTTCCACCCTCTCCGTCTATTGCGCCGTCCGTGCGGCGCAAAAGGGCGGTTGGAGCTGGTACGCGTTGTTCGGAACCTTCTACGCGATGACGCTCGCCTCGAAAATCAACCTCGCCCCGCTCGGAGTGTTGATCGCCCTGGCGGCCTGGATGAGCCATCGCGAGCGCTGGAATAACGGCGAACTTACTCCGCTCCGGCGCTTCGGTCCGGCCGCGGCGCAAATGGCGCTGGCGGTGGCCGTGACGCTGCTGGTATTCCGCGTCACCCAACCGATGAGCTTCCGGGCGCCCACCGGGGATACCGGCTTCTTCACCATCCAGCTCAACCCGGATTTCGTCCGCAGCATGAAGGTCTCCCTGGAGGAATCGAACGGAGGCGGCGGGCCGCCCGCCGAACAGTGGACCAACCGCCCGGCGATCATCTTCCCCTTCACCAACATGGTGTTGTGGGGGATGGGGCTGCCGCTCGGGCTGGCGGCTTTCGCGGCGCTCTTCTGGGCGGGATACCGGATCTACCAGGGGAAGGATTGGCAGGCTCATCTGCTCCCGGTCGTCTACACCGCCGGCATCTTCCTCTTCCTCGCCACCCGCTGGGTGAAATCGATGCGCTATTTCCTGGCGGTGTATCCCTTCTTCTGCCTCCTGGCGGCCTGGGCGCTGGTCGAACTCTGGAACCTCGCCAAACCGCGCGGCGGGTGGCGCAAGGCGCTGGCAGGCGCGTTGATCGGAGTGGTCGTGATCGGCACGCTCGTCTGGGCCTGGGGATTCACCAACATCTACCGCCACGACAATACGCGCTTTCAGGCATCGCGCTGGATATATCAGAACGTGCCGGCGGCGATCGATCTTCATCTGCTGCTGCCATCCGGCGCCATAGACAACGAACCGCTCCCGCTATTTCCCGACCAGAAAATCGGCGCCGACCCGTTGGTGATCCAGTTCTCGCCCCGCCTCAGCGGGATCGTGAACGGCATCTCGCTCGGGCACGCGCTCGATCTTTCCGGCCTGCCCGGCTCGGTGATGCACATAGCCATTTACACTGAACCCCGCGGGGACGCCCCGCTCGCGCAGGCCGATCTGACCATCCCGGGCGGGGGGAATGATCCGCGTGGGGTGAGCGTTTCGGATCCGATCGGACCCGTCGCGCTAGAGCAGAACGCGCGTTACCGGCTGGAGCTAAACGCCGCCAGCGGCGGACCGTTCAGCGTGCAGGGGTCGACGATCGCAAACGAGTCGTGGGACGAGGGCATGCCGGAACGAATCGACGGCCGCGACGGTTTTGGCGGACTCTTCACCGGCGTCACCCTGGAGGTCCGCTGGCCGGACTTGGAGAACAAGCGCCAGATGTTCCTCGATACGCTCTCCAAGGCGGATTACGTGATCATGCCCAGCCAGCGGGCGGTCTGGAGCGCCAGCCGCCTCCCGGCCGCGTATCCGATGACGCTCGAATATTACCGCGCGCTGTTCGACGGCCGGCTGGGATTCGACCTGGTGGCGCAATTCCAAACGCCGATCGTCATCGGCCCGCTCCAATTTTCGGATTTGGCCGGGACCGTGGCCTGGGGCCATGCGCCCGCGCTGCCGCTCTTCAACGACAACCCCCTCGCGGCCGAGGAAGCCTTCAGCGTCTACGACCACGCGCCGGTTTGGATCTTTAAAAAGCGGGCGGACTTCCACATCGATCAGGTGACAGCCGTTCTGGATGCGATCGACCTTTCCACCGTGGTGCCGCAGGATCCCCACCAGGCGACGAGCTATCCGAACGCGTTGATGCTCGCGGCCGACCAATTAAAAGCGCAGCAGTCGGGCGGGACTTGGTCGGATATGTTTTCCTACGATTGGCTGTGGAACAAATACCCGGGTCTCGCCGCAATTCTCTGGTGGCTGTGGGCGATGATCACCGGATGGGCGGCCCTCCCCATCGTGGGGAGGATCTTCCGCGGCCTGCCGGACGAAGGCTATTCCATTTCCAAAATCGCCGGCTGGCTGCTGGTGGCCTGGGCGGCGTGGATTCTGGGAAGCCTGAAGATTCCCTTTGTGTGGACCACCATCGCGTTGGTCTGGCTGGCGCTCGTCGCCGTCGGAGGATTCCTGCTCTGGCGGGACCGCGAACGCTGGAAGGAAAGTTTTCATAAACTTTGGAAAACCTGGCTGGCGGCGGAAATCGTCTTCACCGTCTTTTTCCTCTTCGATCTCCTGATCCGGTACGGAAACAGCGATCTCTGGCATCCATCCAAGGGCGGCGAGAAGCCGATGGACTTCTCCTACCTGAACGCGGTCATCAAGAGCACCACCTTCCCGCCCTATGACCCATGGTTCTCGGGCGGGTATCTCAACTATTACTACTTCGGATTTGTCCTCGTGGCCATCCCGATCAAGCTGCTCGGAACCGTGCCGACGATCGCGTACAACATCGCGCTGCCCCTGCTGTATGGCGTCATCGGCGTCTCGGCGTTTGGCGTGGCTTGGAATCTCGCCGAAAGCCTGAGGCGCAAAGGATATGTGAAGGTTATGCCGTGGGTGGCCGGGTTGGCGGCCGCGCTCATGGTGGTGGTCTTGGGAAATTTGGGGGAGGTGGTCCTGATCTGGAACGGGCTCGCCACCATGAGCACACTTCCGTACCCGCACGGTTTGTTGTTCCATTTGGGGGATATCCCGCACCTCCTCGACGGTGGATTGCGTTACCTGCTGGGGCAGGCGAACTGGCCGTTTGGGCTCGACCAATGGTATTGGAACGCGTCGAGGTCCATCCCCGTCCCGATCGACGCCTCCGGCCAGGCGCTCGAGGCGGGACCGATCACGGAATTTCCGTTTTTCTCGTTCCTGTATGCGGATTTGCATGCCCACACCATCGCCCATCCGCTCATGCTGCTCTCCCTGATGGGAACCATCACCATGGTGATCGTGCCGGAACGGCTGCGGTCGTTCCGCTCCGCGTTGCCGCTCATTGCGTTTACCGCTTTGGCGACGGGCGCGCTTTGGCCGACGAACACTTGGAATTTCCCAGTCTCGGTCGGCATCGCAATAGTCGGTTTCCTGCTCGCCAGTTGGAGGATGCTTTCGCAGAGCACGGGGGTGAAGGACGTCCGCGGCTGGATCCGGGTGGCGGTATTGGGCGGAATCTTCCTCGGTCTGATGTTCCTGTTCTTCCTGCCGTTTTACCAATGGAGCGGGAACAACACCTCCTTTGAATTTTGGAAGGGCTCCAAAACGCCGCTGGATGCTTATTTTTTGATCCACGGTTTGTTCCTGTTTATCTTCCTAACCTACCTGATCTGGCAAACCCGCGATTGGCTGCGTTCGGTTTCGGTCGAAGAGTTGAAAAAACACGCCGGGTGGTTGTCGCCGATCCTTGCCGCCGCCTCGCTCCTGGCCGCCGCACTCGTGATCCTGGGCGTGCTCGGATATCAAGTTCTGGTGCTGGCGATCCCGATGATTTTCTGGGCGATCGTGCTGGGAATGCGCAAGGATTTGGCCGACGAGCACCGGGTGGTCCTGGGGTTGATGTCGGTCGGTCTCGCGATCAGCTGCGGGGTCGAACTGCTTGTTATGGCGGGCGACCTCAGCCGCATGAACACGGTGTTTAAATTCTATATCCAGGTTTGGGTGATCTTCTCCGTCGCCGCGGCGGTGGCTCTCGGCTGGCTGGCGGGTGAGATAGCGAGTTGGAAAGCCGTCACGCGGAAAATCTGGCTGGGCGGATTGGGGGTGCTCGTTGCCGGTTGTCTCCTCTATACCTTATTATCCACGTACGCAAAGGTGATCGACCGGATGAGCGCGAGCGCACCCCGGACCCTCGACGGGTTGACCTACATGGCGTATTCCTCCTATTGGGACAAGGCCGATATGAATCTCCAGGAGGATTTTCTGGCCATCCGCTGGATGCAGGAAAACGTTCAGGGTTCGCCTGTGATCGTGGAGGCGCACACGGTCGAATATCAGTGGGGAAACCGCTTTACGATCTACACGGGGCTGCCCGGCGTGGTGGGATGGAGATTCCATCAAAGCCAGCAACGAGGCGTGGTGGCCGACCAGGCGATCTGGGACCGGGTCAATGCGGTGGCCGATTTTTACAACTCGCTGGTGATACAGGACGCCAGGGATTTCCTGCGGAAATATAATGTCCGTTACATCATCGTCGGGCAGTTGGAGCGCGCCTATTACGCGCCGGAAGGGTTGGACAAATTTGAATTCATGGTGCAAGACGGCGAGTTGAAAAAAGTGTATTCCGCCGGGCATACGACGATCTACGAGGTTGTGAATTTGCAGCGTTAGCCCCTCTCCATCTTGCCCCTCCTCCCCAAAAGGGGAGAGGGGGGAGGGAAGCGGATATTCAAGGAGCTAGTTTCGAAATGACATTCTGGGAAGGCGCGTGGGCGTTTGTGCGATGGTGGGGGGCAACGCTGATCATCGCGCTGGCCGTCTGGCCCATTACGTTCCAATGCCTCAAGCGTCTGCCCGACCGCGGATTTGCGTTTGCGCGCATGTTCGGCCTGATCGGGGTGGGGTATTTTTTCTGGCTGGGGTGCTGGCTGCACCTCTGGCCGAACCTTCCCGGAGCGGTCTGGCTTTGCGCTGCGCTGTTGTTGGCCGTCGGGATGCTGCTCGCGCAGCGCCGCGGAGAAAAACCTTGGGCCATCCTCCGCGAACACTGGCGCGAGGCGCTCTTTACGGAAGGCTTGTTCCTGGCGCTGTTTGCGCTCTGGACGTGGGTCCGGGCCAACAACCCCCAGGGGGATTGGGCGGAAAAGCCGATGGAAATCGCCTTCATTAATTCCATCATGCGTTCCCCTTACTTTCCGCCGAACGACCCGTGGCTGTCCGGCTACGCGATTTCCTATTATCACTTCGGCTACATCATGACCGGAATGCTGGCCAAGATCTCGGCGCTCACGGGCAATGTCGCGTTCAACCTCGCGGTGGCCGCGTCCTTTGGGATGGTCGGCGTCGGGTCGTGGGGCATTCTGCGCAATCTTCTGATCTTGCGCGCCCGCGCCAAAAAAGCCGCTGAGCCTGAAGCGCCGGAAGCCGGCCCCGAGACTTCCGTGGAGGAAAGCCGCGTCCTCCGGCGCTCCGCGCTACCTGGTCCTCGCCCTGCTGGCGCCTTTCTGCCTGCTGTTTCTCGGCAATTTAGAAGGGTTCGTGGATATCCTGTATTACCACGGGGTGGGGTGGGAGAACGGGCAGGGGCTGGTCTGGAAATGGATGGATCTGAATGACCGTCTGGCGCCGCCGGCCGTTCAGTCGAATTTGGTTCCGAATGCCTTTTTGTGGTGGTGGCAGGATTCCCGGGTGATCAACGACCGCACGCTGACCGGGGATCATGTTGAGGTGATCGACGAGTTCCCGGCGTTCACCTATATCATGGGCGACCTGCATCCCCATGTGCTGGCCTACCCGTTTCTCATCGCGGTGCTGGCGATCGTACTGGAAATCTTGTTGCGGGGAAGCGAGGGATGGCCGGAAAGCCTTTTGGAACGGTGGCTGTTCATCCTCTTTGCCGCGCTCTCGATCGGCAGCCTGATTTTCCTCAATACCTGGGACGTCCTGGTTCTCGGAATGGCGGGCGTGGCCGGCTGGGTCGGATGGAATATCAGCCGCAAGGAATTAACCTTCGCAAGGTTTTCCGGATGGAAGGCGTACCTCGCGCGTTGGGCGACGATTGGATTCCTGAGCGTGGCTTTTTACATCCCCTTCCTGATCGGATTTTCCTCGCAGCTCGGCGGCATCCTTCCCAACGTGCTTTTCCCGACCAAGGGAATTCAATTTTTCATCATGTTTGGCACGCTGCTTATTCCGATAACAATCTGGGCGTCCCTCGAGCTGATCGAGAAACGCGGCGGACTGGATTGGAGGCGCGCGCTGGCCATCGTCGGGACTGGTCTCGCCATCCTCATCGCCGGTTCGCTGGTCATGTCGTTTGTTTTGGCGCTGAGCCCGAGCATTCTCAACGCACTGGCGGGGACGCTGGGCGGGTTTGCGCCGATACAGGCGATTTCCATCCGTTTGATCCAGCGCCTAACCGACCCGCTGGCGTCGCTTTGGCCCGCCTTTTTGATTTTCGCAAGTTTAGCGGTTATCCTGGGATGGATCCGCAAACGGCGCGCGCAGGATTCGGAGCAACCCGACGGGGAAACTTCTCCCGACGGGATCAAACGGATCGACGCCTTCGTATGGATTCTGATTTTCTGGGGAGCGCTTTTGGTTCTTTGCCCCGAATATTTCTACCTGCGGGATCTATTCGGCGACCGGATGAACACCGTTTTTAAATTTTACTTCCAGGGCTGGGCGTTCTGGAGCCTCGCGGCGTCCTACGGCGCGATCCGCATCTTCCAGATCCTCACGGATAAACTGGAACAGGACAGCCGGCGCTGGTCGCTGGCCGGCGTGGGGGCGCTGCTTACCGCCGTGTGTTTCATCCTGGGAGGGCTCTTCCTGCCGATGGCGGTTGTGAGCAAAACGAACAACTTCCAGGTGATTAATGGGCGGACGCTGGACGCCTCCGCCTATCTGAAGCAAAACTATCCGGATGACGCCGCCGCAATCGCCTGGATCAACGCCAACATTCACGACCTCGGTCCGATTGCGGAAGCCGTCGGCGGATCCTATTCGGAATTTGCCAGGATTGCAACCTTCACCGGATTATCGAATGTCATCGGCTGGCCTTTCCACGAGGAACAATGGCGCGGCCCTTCCACGGATTTCCAAACCCGGGAAAATGACGTGAAAGAACTGTACACCACCACCGACTGGACGCGCGCGCAGCAAATTCTCGATGAGTACGGAATCCGCTATGTGTATTTCGGGCCGCTCGAAGCCAGCACCTACAAGACCCGCGGCCTGGACAAATTCCGCGCGCACATGAACATCATCTACCAGACCGATCAGGTGACCATCTTCGAGAGGGACGTGCCATGAAATTGCGCGCTGCGATCGGCCGATGGCTGGATCAATATGATCTCCTTCTCTATTTAGCCTTATTCCTGGCGGCGCTCCTCTTCCGGCTCGGTACGCTAGCCGCACCGCCGCTGAATGAAAAGGAAGCGCTCCAGGCCTGGGGCGCCTTGCACCTGCTGCGCGGACAACCCGCCGGCGGAAACAGCGCTTTGTTCGCTTCGCTGACGGCTGGGATTTTATTCATCGCCGGGCCGTCGCACTGGGCGCCGCGGATTGTTCCGGCGCTGGCCGGTTCGCTCACAGTCTTCCTGCCGCTCCTGTTCCGATCCAGCCGCGGCAAGCTTGAATCCGCCCTGGCGGCGATCCTGATCGCGCTCTCCCCGTCGCTGGGAATAGTCTCCACGCTGGCCGGCGGCGCCGCGGTGGGGTTGATCGCGGCGGCCGTTTGCATTTTCTTTCTTCGCGGCGCGCCCTCCCGCCCATTGCCCGGCGGCATCCTCCTGGGGCTGGCCGTCGCGGCGGGAACGGTCGGTTGGAGCGGACTGGCGATCGCGTTGATTGTCCTTGGCGCGGATTGGTTTTGGCGCCGGCGGCGCGAAGCGCAGAACGATCGGGGCGCGGCCGATCCGTTTTGGGAATCACTGATTCAAATTTTCCGATCGCCCGCCGGGCTGGCGGGTCTGGCGCTCGGAATCGCGGCGGGTAGCACGGGAATGTTTTTCTTCCCGCGCGGCGCGGCCATTCTGGCGACGGGATGGACGGATTGGTTTGCGGCCTTTTTCTCCGGGTGGCCCAAGCTCGGTGAATTCGTCCTGTTGCTCATCGCCTACGAGCCGATGGCGCTGGTCTTCGGAATTGCCGGGCTGGTTCTCCTTCGACGGACCCAATTTTCCGCGGAGGACCGATACCTTGCGATGTTCGCCGGGGTCGCCTCCATCTGGGTGCTCGTCCGGCCGGCGGCGTTTCCGGCCGACGCGCTGTGGGTGATCCTGCCTTTGCTGTTATTGGGCGCACGCGCGTTGCGCGCGGCGCTGGAATCTCCCGTGGTGGAGGAACGACCGGGGTTCATCGCGATCCAGGTCTGCCTGATCAGTCTCCTGATAATATTTTCCGGTTTGAGTTTGACCGCCTTCGCGGCGACGGGCCAGTGGTGGCAGCCGCTCCTGGCCGCGGCGGGGATCCTTGTGACATTCCTGGTTGGACCGATCCTTTCCGAAAATTGGCGGGAGGCCGTGGTCCCCTCCATGGTGGGAATGGCTTGCGCCTGGTTTCTGGTTTTCTCGCTGGTCCAGGCGGGCACGGGGTGGAATGCCACCCATGGGCGCCGCGAATCGGCCAACGAGTTATGGTGGGCCGATACCGTCCCGATCGACATCCTCCGGTTGCACCAAACCATGGATCAAATCTCGGAGTGGCAGACCGGAGAGCCGGGAGAGTTGGCGGCGGTGATCGAAGGGTCGGAGGATACCGCGCTGGGTTGGGAATTGTTGGCCTACCGGGCGGCGGAATACACGGCCGCGCCGGACTTGCTGGCAACTCCCGCGATGCTCGTCGCCCCGCGCGTCTTGCAGGGGAATGGGGTGGTTCCGCTGAAGTTGACCGCCGCCTATCGCGGGCAGGGATTTGGCAGCATCGAACAGCGCAGCTGGTCCGGGCTGCCGCCGGATCTCATCGGCTGGTTGCTGTATCGCCGGGGCCCGGTGCTAACGGGGCAGATGATCCTCTGGACGCGGGTGGATATTTTGACTCCCGACGCGGGAAGCGGGACATGAAAGCGGAAGCGGCGGGGATCATCGCGCTGGATGGACCAGCTGCGTCCGGCAAGACCACCATCGGCCGCAAGCTGGCCGCTCATTTGGGATATCTTTTTTTCGATACGGGTGTGATGTACCGGGCGGTGGCGCTCGCCGCGTATCAAACCGGTGCGGATCCGGCCGACGAAGCGGCGGTATCCGAATTGGCGGAACAAATCGCCATCGACGTTCAACCCGCCACGGACGAGGACGGGCGGACCAGCACGGTCTTGCTGGATGGGGACGACGTCTCCTGGGCGATCCGCGAGCCGGTGGTGGACGCCTCGGTCTCCATCGTCTCAGCCTTCGCCAGAGTGCGCGCGGCGATGGTTGCTCAACAGCGGCGGATCGGGCTGCGCGGCAAGGTCGTGATGGTCGGGCGCGACGTCGGCACGGTGGTCCTGCCGGAGGCGGATCTTAAAATATATCTGGATGCGTCGCTTGAGGAGCGCGCCCGGCGGCGATATGCCGAGCTGGAATCGCGCGGGGGGCAGCAGACGCTGCAGGAAGTGCAAACGGGCCTTGCCCGAAGGGACGAGGTGGATTCCGGGCGCGACCTTTCGCCGCTGCGCCCGGCCGAGGATGCCATGGTCATCGATACCACGGCGATGACGCCGGAAGAAATCCTTCGCAAAGTGGAATCCTTGCTTGGAGAGTAGCTTTCTGCATGCGGATGGGGGATTGCGTATTTCCATAATAGATATAAGTTCGAGGGTACAGAACCCCATTCGCCTCTTTTTATTGCTTGAAAAGATGTTACGGGATTGCCACGTCCCGGTAACCCGTTTTCCAAATTTCCCGGGTACACTATTAACATAGGAATTCGATTTTTTCGCCTTGAGGAATACCATGACTCTTCGACGGCGTACAATAATTAAGCTCTTCCTGGCTGGCTTGATCCTATCGATTAGTACACTGGGTTGCAGCGCGGTTCCCGAAAGGCCGACGGTTTTCCCGGCGATTACCTCTACCCTGCAAATGGAGCCTGGAACCGCAGTTTGGACGCGGACGACGCCTACGAAGCAACTGATAGCGAGACCGACGCGGACGAAGACAATTCTTCCCAGCGCATCCTTCACGTCCACGGCAATGGAGCAGACTTCAACCAAATCGATCGTGCTTCCCGGTTTCGTCCCGCAAGGCGCGCGGGCGAGGCTGGGCCGGGGGACAGTCAACCGGATTGCCGTTTCGCCGGACGGGAAAACCTTCGTTGTGGCGGCAGCCACTGGGCTGTTTTTCTACGATCTAGCGACCTTCCAGGCGATCCGGAGCATCCCCACGAACATAGCGATGACCGATGTTTCCTTTTCCTCCGATGGATCTACCCTGGCTTCCCTGTCCAAGCGTGTGACTCCCATTACCACTACCTCCAGCCGGGTTAATTACGATTCCATCTACATATGGGATGCAATGAGTGGACAACTCCGGCAGGAAATTTCCATCTCTGAGACTTGTGCCGATCATTTGGAAATTGCTTTCTCGCCGGATGGAAAAACCCTCGCCGTAGGGCAAGGCCAGACTTCCTCCCGGCCCGGCGCGGTAGATATCTGGGATCTGGCCAGTGGAAAACTTCAACGCACTGTACAGGACGAGGAAATCCTCAGCGCCGACAGCATGGCCTTTTCCTCCGACGGGAAAATATTGGCTGTCGGATTCTGGCATGGCAACATTGTTCTTTGGAATGACGGAACCGGAGAACTTATCAATAAAATTAAAGACATCGCTTCGGGTTTGGATATTCTTGCTCTGTCACCAAATGGCGGCCTTCTCGCCGTCGGGAAAGGGAATTCCGTGAATATTCTTGATACCACCGGAGCAATCCGCTTTCAAGGTTTGGAAGGTCTGTCGGGGAAGATAACCGTTCTACTGTTCTCGCCAGACGGAAAAGAGTTAATGGCAGGCGATACTCAGGGAAATGTGGTTCAATGGGATTCGAACAGCGGTCACCCCATTCATGCGATAAATAAATTCGGGGAAGCAGTGCGAGCTTTGGCATTTTCTCCAAACGGGAAAACCCTTATGGCTGGATTGGCGGGTTCCATCCATGTGTGGAATTCCATTGACGGACAATCTCTTCGTACGATTAATTATCCCTTTTCCAAATGGATGGACGCCCGCTATTCGTCGGATGGCAGCGAACTTGGTCTCCACATGGACGGAAAGGTGGAATGGGTGAATCCATCGACATCTTCAGAATTGGCTTCAAGCAATATTCCCACGGACACGGTGCTCTCCCCGGATTATCAGATGTATGCCTACGCTTCAGCCCAAAAAACAATTATTATTGCGGACTCCCGCAATGGCAAAACCATCTTTTCACTGGACCGACCGGTATATTTGGACAACCACTGAAATCAATATTTCTTTCTATCGCCCGATGGAAATACTGCCGCAACAGTACACTGGAATAGCGATTTGGCCGGTGTCGACTTCGCCGAATTCTGGGATCTTGCCAGCGGTAAATTGGTTAATAAACTTAAAATTGGAAGTTACGGATCATCCGATCCGTGGTATTTAACTTTCTCTCCGGACGGAGAGCGGGTAGCCCTCGGTGTGTTCGATTGGGAATACGGAATGTCCGCGGACGTATTTGATATTGCGAGTGGCAAGAGATTCCCTACCGTTATAAACCGAGGGGATTACATTCTGGCTTTTTCGCCCGCCGGGAACGGCATCTTTTCCTACTGCGAAGCTGTCTCTTCATTTTGTCTCGCGGATGGAAAAAGCGGGGAAACCATCCTGGAATTCGACGTCCCCGAATCGGGAATTAACAATGCCGTAACATTTTCTACGGATGGAAAACTGTTGGCGGCCGGTTCGGAAAATGGGACGGTCTATGTATGGGATGCGAACACCGGAGCCCTGGTTCACACATTTCAAGGTCATACCGAACGAATTACTTTTCTGTCTTTTTCACCGGATAAGAAAACGCTCGCCAGCTCATCCGAGGATGGAACCGTGGTAATGTGGAACGCATAGATTGGGGCTTTCGGCTGAGGTAAATTAATGATTATTGAGAATAACCGGAAACCTCTTCACTCAGCGGGAAATTTGCCTACAATAGCATCAGAGGTAAAATTAAATTCATGAATGCCAAGCCACCCTATCTCCATTCCCGCTGGGAGCCGGTCCGCCGTTCGCTGCGATTCCTAATGCGCTACGTCGGTTTCCGCTACCTGGCCAAGATCAATTCCGTCGAGGGCGCGGAGATGGTGCCCGCAAAGGGGCCCGGGATCATCATGTTCAACCACATCGCTTTCATCGACGGCATCGCCATTCTCAACGCGCTTAAGCGCAACGCGGTTCCGCTGGTGAAGGACGAAGCCGATGCGATCCCATTTTGGGGAATCTTCCCCGCGCTGTGGGGAGCCATCCCCATCCGGCGCGGCGAGGTGGACCGGCAGGCGTTGGAACAAGCCCTCGCAGTTTTAAATTCCGGGGAGCTGCTGCTGATCGCGCCGGAAGGCCACCGCAGCCCGGCGTTGATCGAGGGCAAAGAGGGGCTGGCCTATATCGCCGCGCGCACCCAGGCGCCGATCATTCCCGCAGTCATCGACGGCAGCGAGGGATTTCCCTCCCTCGACCCCAAACGCTGGTCGCTGCCCGGCGCGCGCATCCGCTTCGGCAGGCCGTTCCGCTTCCGATTCCCCCGCGGCCGGATTCCACGCGAGTGGCTGCGGAAGATGACGGACGAAGCGATGTACCGCCTGGCCTCGCTCCTGCCGCCCGCGCGCCGCGGCGTGTATGGCGACCTTCGCAACGCTACGACCGAGACGATTGAATTCCTCACCCCGTGAGCGTAAATCGCCAGCCGCCGAACGCCGCCGGGGGGCTGATCTCGGCCGTGAAGCGGGGAAGCCTCGCGGCGAAGATCGGAGTCCGCCCGGGCGATCAACTCCTCGAAGTCAACGGTCATCCGGTCGAGGACGTCGTCGACGTGCAGTATTATGCCGCCGATGACGTCGTTTCCCTCGAGTGGAAACGCGGCGGCCGGGTGCTGACGGGCGAGGGCAGGCGGACCGCGCGCTCACCCCTCGGCCTGGATTTCGTTCACCCCACTTTCGACACCGACATCCGCCGCTGCAACAACCGCTGCCCGTTCTGTTTTGTGGTCCAGATGCCGCCGGGCATGCGCCGCACGCTGCACATCAAGGACGATGATTACCGCTATTCCTTCCTGTACGGCCATTTCGTCACGATGACCAATCTCTCCACCCGCGATTGGGACCGGATCGCCGAGCAGCATCTTTCTCCGCTCTACGTTTCGGTCCACGCCACCGAGCCGGACGTGCGCGCGCGAGTCCTAGGCAACCCGAATCCGGGCGACGTCCTCGAACGGTTGCAATTCCTCGCCGGACACGGCATCGAAGTTCATACTCAGGCGGTGATTTCTCCGGGTTTGAACGACGGCCGGCATCTCGATCGCACGCTCGAAAACCTGTCGGAATTGTTCCCCGCGGTCCGGTCCTGTTCGGTCGTCCCGGTCGGGGTGACGCGGTATCAAAAGAATGGCATCCACCCGTTCGAGCCCTCGGCGATGAAGCCTGTGATCCGGCAGGTGGAAGCGGCGCAGCAGGATTTTCTCCGCCGGATGGGATCGCGCTTTGCGTTTCTCACCGACGAATGGTATCTGGCCGCCGGCCTTCCGGTACCGCCGCTGGAATCCTACGAGGAAATTGACCTGCGCGAAAACGGTCTGGGGCTGACGAGGGATTTTCTGGAGGAGTGGAACACGGCAAGGGAGAGGCTTCCCAAAATAAAAAAGGATTATAAAAAATCCGGTGCTACCCTGGTCACCGGCACCTTATTTAAAAAAACCCTGGAAACGGTTGCGGAAGAGTTTTCCAGCCTGACCGGAATTCCGTTGCGCGTTGTGGCCGTGGAAAATCGTTGTTTCGGGCGGACAGTCACAGTGGCCGGATTGCTTACCGCGCGCGACGTGATCGATTCGCTCGCGGGGAGAAAGGACACCGGCCCGGTTCTGCTGCCTCAGGTGATGTTCTGCCATCCCGGGACGATCGCCTTGGACGATCTCTCCCCGCTGGATGTGGCCAGGGCGGTCGGCGCGAAGGTTTATCTTGTGGACACGATGGGCGGAGTGGCGGATTCTCTTTCCGGAAAAATCCCCCTGCGGTTCGAACCGCGGCGCTCTCGAAGATAAAAAAATCCCCCGGTGGGGGGAGGATCAAAGGCTTATCGCTTGCCGTTGCCCATCAATTGCCCGGTGGATCGCGTGGGGGGAATGACCGGCAGGCAGACGGTGAAGGTGGAACCCTGACCGACCTGGCTCTGAACCTTCAGCCTCCCGTGATGACTCTCGACAATATATTTTGAAATATATAATCCCAAGCCGGTGCCCCGCGCGAGGCCCGTTCCTTCCTGTGACCGAAAGAATCTCTCGAACAGGTGCGGCAGGCCTTCGTCCGGGATTCCCTTGCCGGTGTCTGAGATCGCGATGCAGACCGTATCCTGATTATCTTCCCCCTCGTAATAGGCCCGCAGGGAAATTTCCCCGTTGGGACAGTTGTATTTCACCGCGTTGTTGAGCAAATTCAAGAGGACCTGCTTAATCTTCGCCCGGTCGGCGGTGAGATCCAGCGGATCGCGGATCATTTCCTGGCGGAAGAGCAACCCCTGGGCATGCACCAGGGGAGAGATGATTTCCACGCATTCAGACACGAGCGCCGCGGCGGAAAACCGTTCGAGCTGCAATCGCGCCCGCCCGGATTCCAGCCGCGCCAGATCCAGATAATCGTCCGTCAATTCGTTGAGACGGGAAATTTCCTGCCGGAAAGTGGAGAGGACCGAATGGCGCTGGGATTCGCTGAGGTCCTGACGATCCAACAGGGCCGAGGCCGTCGCCAGAGCGGCCAGGGGTGTGCGGATTTCGTGCACCAATTCGGCGATCAGGTCGCTTTGGCGGAACAGCCGCAGATTGTCCATGACGGCCGCGGCCTGTCCGGCCAGGGCTTCCAAGGCGGAAAAATCCTCCGGTTCGAAATCTTCATGGGATTTATTGATCGCTTCGAGCACTCCGACCGAATTGCCTTTGGATTTAAGCGGGACGCCGAGGATGGATCTCGGATGGATCGGCGCAAAGACCGTGAATTCGGTGTAGGCGCTCTTGGGCTGTCCGGCGGAGGAACCGATGAGAAGCGGCGATCCGGATGCTAAAACCCGTCCGGCCAGGCTGCCGCCCTTGGGAATGGATTGGCCCTGAAACAATGTGGGATCGAGGTTGGTGGCCGATGCGATCTGGAGTTCGCCGCTGGCCGGATCCACGAGCATCAGAACGGCCGCCTCACATTCCATGAGCGAGAGGGTGCCGTCGATGACTTGCGAATAGATATCCTCCATCTGAACGGTGGAGGAGAGGTGGTGGATGAGCTCGAGCAGCTTCGCGTAGCGCCGCAGCAGCGTGGGGTAATTGCGGATGGCGGTGTCGGGGCCGGAGGAGGATTTTTCGGAAGGCATACGATGCGCCGGGAGATCCGCGGCTCAGGCTCGGACTTTGGACATGATGCGATCGGTGACTTGCCGGATCTGATCGGAGACCATCGCATTCGGGTCGCGGACGACGATCGGTACGCCGCTTTCGGCCGATTGATAGGCGAGTTCGGGCGCGGGGGTGATCATGCCGATCACCGGTTGGCCGAGAATTTCTTCGATTTTGGCGCGCGCCATTTGGAGGCTGGAGCGTTCGCGGTTCACCAGGATGAAATCAATCTTGGACTGCGCCAGGCCGAGGGTCTGCAGATCGGTTACCAGCGCCTTGGCCATCGTAATCGTGTGGCGCATCGGCTCCACCAGTATCACCACGTGGTCGGAGGCCATCAGGAGTTTGGCGGTGATTTCGGTCAGCCCGTTGCCTATGTCGATTAGCAGGTTTTGGGTCATCGCCGCCAGGAGGCGCGCAATTGCCTCGATCCGCGCCGCTTGTTGGATTAAAGCAAAGTCGTGCGGTTCGAACGAACTGAGCAGCGACCGCAGCCCGGATGGGTGGCTGACGATTTCTTTTTCCACCATCGCGGTGGTAATGGTCTCGGGATTGTTCTGCATCAACGCCGTCAGACCGGAAGGTTTGTTGATTCCCAGCAGCGCGCCGGAGATCCCCAACCCCGGACGGAGTTCCAGCAGGATCACGTCCTGTTTGCGGCTTGCCATGGTGATTGCGATGTTTACCGCCAGCGTGCTGGTGCCGAGGCCGCCCTTGGCGCCGATCAGGCAGACGATGTTCGCTTTTTTCGCGGGGGCGGCGCCGGCGGCCGTGGTTACCCGGCTTCGGCCGAGAAGCGCCTTGACGTGGGCCAGCAGTTCCGCAGGGTGGGTCGGTTTGGGGAGGTAATCGTCCGCGCCGGCCTCGAATCCCTGCACTTTGTCGTCCACCTGGGTTTTTGCGGTGAACATCAGAATTGGGGTGGACGCGAAGGCGGGATCGGAGCGAACCCGGCGGCACACTTCGAAACCGTCGATGTCGGGCATCATCACGTCCAAAAGGATGAGGTCCGGTTTCTCGGCGGGAACTTTCGAGAGCGCCTGGGTGCCGTTGATGGCCGCAATGATGGTATACCCCTGCCGTTGCAGCATCATCCCGACCAGTTTCAGGGTGTCAAGATCGTCATCGACGACGAGAATTTTTTCCGCCATACGATTCGGTCTCCCAAGATTAATCTTTAGAAGTGTACTATCTTTATTCTTGTCAGACAAGTCCCGCGGATCGCAACCGCCCGGAAGATCGTTCCTGCAATATAATCATGCCTGATGGGAAAACTTTCCGCGCCGGGCAACGGGGATACTTCATGACCTTCGAAGGATGGCTTTCCACGCCGGCCGGGGTGCCGCTCCTCCCCGCGCAATTCCTTTGGACCGCGGTCCTGACCCTTCTTCTGGCGCTGGCCGTTGCAAGGTCCGTTCCCCGCCGGGAGGAAATTCGCCGCGGACGGATCCTTTTCTTCTTCCTAAGCCTGCTCCTGGCGGTTCCGGCCGGTGGGTTGGCCGTCCTTCGCTTCCCTGCGTCGGGGCCTGCGACGGTGGCCGGGGTTCCGATGGCCGCCTTTCAACCTGCCGCTGGGCTGCTGAGCATCGCCCTTCTGCTCCTGGCCGGCGCCTTGATCGGAAAATTCCCGGCCCTCGCCGCCGGGCTGGCGATCGGCGCGGTCCGTTCGGTTTTCGACACCCATTCGGTCTCCACAATTCTGGAATACGGGCTGACGGGTTGGGCAATCGCCGAATGCATGGGGCAGGTATATTCCGGGCGGCTGTTTGCCATCCTCCGCCGGCCGTGGGGGGCGGCGCTCGGGTCGGGCATCGTCTTGATCGCGCTGAGGTTTGGGAGCGAACTGGGGTCGGCTCGCGGGGATTGGATCACCCTGTTTGATTACGCCCTCGCGCGGTTCCCGGGATTGCTTCCGGCCGTTCTTTTAGAATGCCTGGCCGGCGCTGCGGAGGTGGAAGCGATCCGGCTGTTGGCGGGTTCCACCTGGCCTTCCCCCAAGCGGCTTAGGCCGACACGCTACGAGCGCTCGCTGGCCTGGAAGGTCGGCTTGTGGTTGATCCTTCCCATCGCCTTTATGGCCGCCGCCCTGACCACCATCGTGGTGGTCGACACGCGGTCCCAGGCGCGGCTGACTCTTCGACAAGAGGTGTTGGGCGTGGTCCAGACTGCGCAGAGCGATTTGCCGGTTGCGATCACGACCGGCCACACGCTCTTGGAGGGGATGAGCTCCACTTTGCCGGCGGGCGCGCCCGACCGGGCCGCGATCGAATCCTATTTGGGCGGCCACTTGAGCCAGCCTCCGTTCTTTGAACAAATTGCGTTCCTCACCCCCGACGGAACGCCGTTCGCGGCGTATCCCCCCAATCCCGTTACCTTCTGCCAAAGCGAGGAGGAAGCGCAAGGATGCAGCCTGGCGTTGCGCGGGATCGCATGGGAGGGATGGCTCCCGCCCGACGCCAACGGAAAAACATGGATCGCCTTCACCCAACCGGTATGGGATTCCAGCGGAAAGATTCGCGGGGCGCTCGTCGGCCGGACGGCGCTCGAAACCAATCCGCTCTTGAAGGCGATCCCGGCCGCGTTCCAATCGTTGACGGGCGGGCAGGGAATGTTCCTCGACAGCGCGAATCGCGTGCTGTACCCGCCGAATGCGGAGCCCTGGACCGCGAACTCGCCGGTGGAACATGACGGGCAGGGGGGCGAATGGTTCCTGGGGTCGATGCCCGGCGGCGGGACGCGCCTTTCCTATCTGCTCCCGCTGGCCTATCCGCAATGGAAGATCGCCGTCCGGGTTCCCGAGGCGTTCGCTTTTCGGTCGGCGCTCGAGACCGGATTGCAGGTGGGAAGCTTCGCCTTTCTGATGGCGATGCTCGTGGGTTTGCTGGCGCTTTTCATCGCCCAGCAAATTACTTCGCCCCTGCGCCAGCTGGCCGAATCCGCCGGGTTGATTGCGGCGGGCGATCTGGACCGGACGGTGGCTGTTTCGGGGGAAGACGAGATGGGACGCCTCGGGCGCTCGCTCGAATCGATGCGCCGCAGTCTGCGCCGGCAAATGCGCGACCAGGAACTCCTGCTGCAGACGGTGCAGGGGATGACCTCAAATCTGGATTTGGGACAGTCGATGGAAATTCTCTTGCACAGCGTCGAAACGGCGACCGGGGCGCAGGTCGTGCGGTTGGTGCTGGCGCCGTCCATTCGCGGTTCGTATCCGGCGGACCGCTTTTCCCTTGGAGGCGAAGCCGGGACGCTGGGATCGATCGATGATCGGATCCTTGCGGCCGTGCGCGACTCGCCGAGCGCGGACAGGCCAGTCCCCTTTACGGCCAATCGCGATTCAGGTACGGACGGCGGAATATTCGATCCGCTCCCCAAGACGATCGGCGCAATGATCGTATTGCGGATTGCCAGCACGAGCGCGTTCTATGGCGCTCTCTGCGTTGCCTACCGGGAACCGCAGGCGTTCGAGGAGGGATTGCTCGACCTGCTGGCCGGGTTTGCCAACCAGGCGTCGTTGGCCATCACCAATACCCGGTTGTTGGACGGAACCGAATATGAGCGCGAGCGCCTGGCCGCCATCCTCGAGGCGATTCCGGAAGGCGTGCTGGTGGTGGATGCGGACGACTGCCTGCAGTATGCCAACCCCACGGCCGAGGCCATGCTGGGAACCGGCTTGGTTGGAGTAGGGCGGACGGTGGTGGAAAGCGTGTCCCAACCGGACCTGGCGCGGCTTCTGGCGGAATCGGCCGTGGAACCGCGCGCATTGGAATTTTCCGGTGCGGAGGGCCGCCGGTTGCGGGGGGTCGTACGCAGTGTTCGCAGCGCCGATGAGAACGGTCTGTGGCAGGTGTGCGTGCTCCAGGATGTAACCTCGTTCCGCCAGCTGGACGAACTGAAAACGGAGTTTGTGCATACGGTCAGCCACGACCTGCGCCGGCCGCTGACCATGATGGAAGGGCTGGTGCACATGATCGAAATGCTCGGCCCGCTCAACCCGGCCCAGCAGGAATACTCGCGGCGCATCCGGCGCTCGGCGCAGGAGATGAACCGGCTGGTCACCGACCTTTTGGATCTGGGGCGTATTGAAAGCGGGGTGGAAATCCGGCGCCTTCCGGTGCAGCTCGCGGCGATTATGGAGCGCGTGATCGACGGTTTGAAGCCGGAAGCGTCGGCCAACAACGTGAAACTGCGGGTTACGATTCCGGAGACCCTGCCGGAAATTCCCGCCGACGCCTCGCTTCTGGAGCGCGCGCTCGGAAATCTGATGGAAAATGCGATCCGCTTCAACCGGCCGGGAGGCACCGTGGATGTGAGCGCAAAAATTTCCGGGGACACGGTCGTCGTGGCGGTGAAGGACAACGGGATTGGAATTGCGCCCGCCGACCAGCCGCGCGTTTTTGAAAAATTCTTCCGAGTCGCGTCCTCGACGGATCCGGAGCATCCCGCCTGGGGGCTGGGGTTGGCCATCGCGAGCAGCGTGGCCGAGTGGCACGGGGGAAAAATCTGGTTCGAGACCAAGCTCGGGCAGGGGAGCACATTTTATCTGGCGTTGCCGATGAAGGGGTAGGGCGGATAACCGGCGTGTGGACGACCGGATTGGTTTTCTCGTTGCGTTAAGTTAATGTTGGTTTCTCCGCAAATCTCCCAGGGCTGAAGCCCCAATCTGCGAACAGAGCCCGGTTAAAACCGGGCTTCCGACAAACCCAACGGTTGATTTTATATGAATAGTTTTTCATTGGTTTAGCGAAGAGTTACTTGATGAAGGTTAGTCATGGGTCAATTCGAATGATCTGAAGCCGGGTTTACCCGGCGCTGTTTATAGAGCGGAGCTTTAGCTCCGGACAACCACCGGGATAAATCCTTCGCCGAGAAAATTTGCGTACGCCGGATAAATTCCCCCAGGGCTGAAGCCCCAATCTGCGAACAGAGCCCGGTTAAAACCGGGCTTCAAACAAACCCAACGGTTGATTTTATGTGAATAGTTTTTCATTGGTTTAGCGAAGAGTTACTTGATGAAGGTTAGTCATGGGTCAATTCGAATGATCTGAAGCCGGGTTTACCCGGCGCTGTTCATAGAACGGAGCTTGATCTCCGGGTGACCGTCCGGGATTGATTCCTCGCGGCCTCCTGATAATATTTCATCCGCCTTGCTTGGACCCGGCAAAATCATCGTCCTTGCCTGCGCTTTCCCGACCGGTTACAATCTTCGCGGTGAAGATTTCAACCTATCAGCAGGCACTGGATTATCTGTACTCCTTCATCGACTACAGCCTCCAGCGCACCTATCAATATTCAGACCATACTTTCGACCTCGGACGCGTGCACGCGCTGCTTGCGATGCTGGGCGATCCGCATCGGAAGTACGCGGTCATCCACGTGGCCGGGACAAAAGGCAAGGGATCGGTTTCGGCAATGGCGGATTCCGTCCTGCGTGCCGCCGGTTTCCGTACGGGTTTCTATTCCTCCCCGCATTTGATCGATTTCTGCGAGCGGATCCGGATGGGCGGCCGGCCCATCCCCCACGAGCGGCTTACGGAGCTAGTCGACGGGTTGCAGGAAGCGGTCGGCAAGGTGCCCGGGCTGACCACCTTCGAAATCTCCACCGCGGCAGCCTTTCAATATTTTGCGCAGGAGCGGGCGGACGTGGTAGTGGTTGAAGTGGGCTTGGGAGGCAGGCTGGACGCCACCAACGTTGTGACGCCGCAAGTGGCGGTCATCACGTCGCTTTCCTACGACCACACGCACCTTCTGGGCAATACCCTGGCGGAGATCGCCTATGAGAAGGCCGGGATCATCAAGCCGGAAATCCCGGTCGTCTCTTCGCCGCAGGAGGGCGAGGCCATGCGCGTCCTGCTCGACGTCACCCGTCAGCGCAACGCGCCGCTCACCCTGGTCGGGCGGGATTGGCACTTCGCGCCGCGCAGCCACGATTTGCAGGGGCAATCGTTCTATCTTTGGTCCGCCCGGGAACAAACGCTGATGGACGAGATGCTGGATCGGAGCGGCGAACCGCAGTGGATGCCGCTGCGGTACGAAATCCCGCTTCTGGGGTATCATCAAGCGATCAATGCAGTGACGGCAGTTGCGGCGCTACAGGTATTAAAAGAACGCGGATGGAACATCCCGGAAGCGGCGATCGCGAAGGGGTTGCGTTCGGTCCGCTGGGAGGGACGCTTCCAGGTTCTCCGGCGCGCGCCCCTGGTGATCGTCAACTCCGCCCATAACCGGGATTCGGCCAGGCGCCTGCGCAACGCCCTCGACGATTACGTCCCGGGCCGGCAGGTGGTGCTCCTCTTCGGCGCCTCAGACGACAAGGACATCCCCGGGATGCTGGACGAACTCTCGCCACGCATCCTCCGCCTGGTCGCCACCCGGTCAACTCATCCGCGCGCGGCCGATCCGGAAAGGATCGCGTCTCTTGCGCGCGAGCGCGGCTTCCCGGCGGAAGTGCAATCCGATCCGGCGCAGGCCCTGGAGCGCGCGCTTCGGTTGGCCGGCTCCGACGGCGTATTGCTCTCCGCCGGCAGCCTGTTCGTGGCTGGGGCGGTGCTCACCGAATGGCCGCGGGTTAGCCGAAAAATTTTTACCACCGAGGAACAGGAAATCACATCTTTCGCCGCGCCTTCAGAAACCAATGGTTAATATGAGCGGACAGGATTATCGCGACTGGCAGCTGCGTTCGGAGTTTGCGGAAGTGCTCGGAAGCCGCACCGAGGAGCTGCAGAAGATTCCCGACGCGCCTCCGGACAAGGACGGGCTGATCACCTGCGCCGTTCTCCCGCTGCGCGATCTGGTGGTGTTCCCACGCATGGTCACCCCGCTGTTTGTGGGGCGGGAAAGCGCGCTCTCGGCGCTGGAGTACGCCCACACCGCGGGCCAGACGGTGATCACCGTCGCCCAGAAGAACGACGAAAAAACCGAACCCACCTCCGCCGATCTGTACACCATCGGATGCGAGACGGCTGTCGGCCGGGTGCTCCATCTGCCGGAGGGAGCCACGACCGTGTTGGCTCAGGGAAGGCGCCGGTTGCAGATTGTGGAATATCTTCCAGGTGAGGCGTTCCTGCGCGCGCGCGCCCGGCCGGTCTACGAGACCGCCGAACGCAGCCGGGAAACCGAAGCCCTGATGCGTGCGGTGCTGGCCTTGTTCGAAAAGGTGATCCAGCTCAACCGCAGCCTGCCCGAAGATGCCTACGTCTTTGCGCTCAACGTGGACGATCCCGGCTGGCTGGCGGACTTGATCGTTTCCGCGCTCGGCGTTCCCGTGCCGGAGCGCCAGCGGATGCTGGAAACCTTCGATGTCGAACTGCGGCTGCAGCGGTTGAGCATCATGCTGGGCCGGGAATTGGACGTGCTCGAGCTGGAAAACCGCATCCATTCCAAAGTGCAGAGCGAAGTGGATCGCAGCCAGCGCGAATACTACCTGCGCGAGCAGCTGAAGGCCATCCAGACCGAATTGGGCGAGCAGGATTCCTGGTCGCAAGAACTCGGCGAGGTCAAACAAGCCATTCAGAAAGCCGGCATGCCCGAGGAAGTCCAGACCAAAGCCCTCAAGGAACTCGAACGGCTGGCCCAGATGCCGTCGATGGCCCCCGAGGTGGCCATCGTCCGCACGTATCTCGATTGGTTGATCGATCTCCCCTGGCAGAAGGAAACCGAAGACAAACTTGATTTAAAGCGCGCGGCCGAAGTGCTGGACCGGCAGCACTACGGGCTCCCCAAGGCCAAAGAGCGGATTCTGGAATACCTGGCGGTCCGCCGCTTGCTCCCGAAAAAACAAAAGCAGCCGATCCTGTGTTTTGTCGGGCCGCCCGGCACCGGGAAGACTTCCCTGGGGCGGTCGATCGCCGAGACGCTGGGACGCAAGTTTGTGCGCGTCTCGCTGGGCGGGATCCGCGACGAAGCCGAGATTCGCGGCCACCGGCGGACGTATATCGGCGCGCTTCCGGGCCGCATCCTGCAAACCATGCGCCGCGCCGCCACGGTCAATCCGCTGTTCATGTTGGATGAGATCGACAAGCTCGGCGTGGATTTCCGCGGCGACCCGGCGGCGGCGCTGCTCGAGGTGCTGGATCCTGAGCAAAACTACGCGTTCGACGACCATTACCTGGACGTCGCCTACGACCTTTCCAAGGTGATGTTCATCACCACCGCCAACACCCTGGGGCCCATCCCGCCGGCGCTGCTGGACCGGATGGAAGTGATCGAGTTCCCCGGATACATCGAGCAGGAAAAGATTGCGATCGCCAACCGCTTTTTAATCCCGCGCCAGGTGGAGGAAAACGGGCTGACCCAATTCCCAATCGGCTTCAGCGAAGACGCGCTGCGGCGGATCATCCGCGAGTACACCTGGGAAGCCGGCGTGCGCAACCTCGATCGCGAGATCGCGCACATCTGCCGCAAAGTGGCCCGGCGCAAGGCGGAGGGCAAGCGCATCCCCGTCCGGATCGAGGCCGCGGCCATCCCGCGTTTCCTCGGTCCGCAGCAGTTCTTCCAACTCGAGGCGGAGAAGCAGGACGAAGTGGGCGTGGCCACCGCCCTGGCCTGGACGGAAAACGGCGGCGACACGATGCCGGTCGAGGTGGTCCTGGTCGAAGGCAAGGGCAACGTCCAGATTACGGGACAAGTGGGAGAGGTGATGCAGGAGAGCGCCCAGGCGGCGATGTCGTACTTGAAATCGCGCGCCAAGCACTTTAAGCTCGACCCGCAGCGGTTCGAAAAAATCGACGTGCACATTCACATCCCGGAAGGCGCCATCCCCAAGGATGGGCCGAGCGCCGAAATCACCATGGCCACAGCGCTGGTTTCGGCTTTCACGGGCCGCAAGACCCGCAAAGATGTGGCCATGACCGGGGAGATCACGCTGCGCGGGCGGGTGCTGCCGGTGGGCGGCGTGCGCGAGAAAGTGCTCGCGGCGCACCGCATCGGCTTGCGCACGGTGATTCTCCCCAAACGGAACGCCAAGGATCTGGTGGAAATTCCCAAGGACGTGCGCAAGGAGATGAAAATCTTCCTCGTTGAGCATGTGGATTCGGTGCTGGCCCAGGCGTTGCGCAAGGAAGGCAAGCCAAGCGCGGTCGAACTCGGAACCCCCAAGAAGAAAACCGCCAGTCCCAAAGCGTCCCGCCGGAAAAAAACGCATGCGGAATAAATATGCCGCGGTTGTGGCCATGCTGGTTGCCTCAAACACGGCCGCGGCGCGCACCCTCGGCACTCCGTCGGACGGCCTTCCTTGTGGAAGCCTATGCCCTTATGTTCGCCCTGCAAACTGGGCTCGAGCAGAAACGAGTTGAGCTAGGTGACCTGGCTGGCGTAGAATACGTCGACGGGGTTTCATCCCCGTTCTCTCTCTCCCGCTCCAACGGGGAACCCTAAAAAATCCCGTACACGGAAAACACCGAAAGAAACCGAAGACGCCGCAGGGAATAAAAATTAATAATGCTTTTTCTCCGTGTAATCCGGTTCTTATCCGTGAAATCCGTGTACTGTTCTTTATTTCGAAATCCAACTATAGGGATAAAATTGACCAATAAAAAGGAAATCATTCGATGAAAACACTCGAAGGCGCCGTCGCGCTCATCACCGGCTCCTCTTCCGGGATCGGTGCGGCGGCGGCGCGATCGTTTGCCAAACGCAAAGCTTGCGTCATCCTGACGGCCCGGCGCACGGATCGGCTGGAAGCGCTGGCCGAAGAAATCCGCGCGATGGGGAACGGAGCGGAGGCGCTGGTGATCCCCGGCGATCTGACTGCGCCGGGGGAGTTGGATCGGATCGCGCGCGAGGCCCTGGCGTGGAAGGGCAGGGTGGACGTGCTGGTCAATAATGCCGGAACAGGGAAAACCCGTCTCCTGGAAACGCTGGATCCGGAATCCGAAATCGTGCCTCAATTCAACTGGACCTGATCGTGCCGATCCTCCTCACCCGGGCTCTGCTGCCGGCCATGCTCGAGCGGCGCTCGGGTTGCATCCTCAACATCGCTTCCGTCGCGGCGCTCGTTGCTTTGCCCGCCTTCGGCGCATATTCCGCCGCCAAGTTCGGGCTGCGGGGGTTTACCGACGTGCTGCGCCGGGAATTGCGCGGCTGCGGGATCGCGGTGTGCCTGATCTGCCCCGGCGTGGTCCGCACGGAGTTCGGAAATCACAGCGCGCGGATCACCGGCTGGGAAGATTCGATCACCCGGCGGATCACTCTTCCGGCCGAGGCGCTGGGGGAGTGCATCGCGAATGTCGCCCTCCGGCCTCGCCGGATGGTGATCATCCCCTGGTATTATGGCCTGCCCGTTTTCCTGACCGGTCCGGTCCCGGCCTTCACCGACTGGGTGGTGGATTTGGTATATACCCGGTCGGTGCGTAAGCGGACCATCGGGTGACCAGGACGGGGCCGGGCGCACCTTCCCGAACCACCTCAGGCCGGGTATAATCCCGCCCGCTGACTTTTCCATCTCCCGCCACGGTAGCTCAATCGGTAGAGCAATCGCTTCGTAAGTGATAGGTTAAGGGTTCAATTCCCTTCCGTGGCTCAAAGCGCTGCTTCCATGTTCCGGGAAGGATTCGGACGTGGATACAAAGCAATCAACTCCCCTTCTTGTCGCAACCGAATATAAAGTTATCACCCCGCTGGCGGATTGGGCCGGTACATTCCTTCGTGCAAAGCAAGCCGAACAAGTCTCCAGGAATACGATTCATTTCTACCAGGCGAATCTAAAAGTATTCCTTGCGTGGAGCGATTCCCAATTCGTTAAGCAGGTGGAAGAAATCACCGCCCAACATTTGCGGATGTTTTTGCTTTGGCTGAAAGAGGAAGGACACAATCCCGGCGGGATAAACGGATTTTATCGAACGCTGCGGACCTTCTTCCGATGGTACGCGGTCGAAGTAGAGTCGGAAGGCTGGTGGAACCCATGCGAGAAGGTGAAAGCTCCACGGCTGGCGGATGAATCCCTCCCCGCTATATCCCTCGAAGATGTAGAAAAACTTTATAAAGGCGCATCCGGAAACATGGCAAGCCGTGATAGAGCGGTCGTTCTGACGCTGGCTGATAGTGGATTGAGGGCCGCTGAATTTCTCGCGCTGAATACGGATGACGTAGACGGCTTCACGGGGGAGATTCGGGTAAAGCACGGCAAGGGAAAGAAATCCCGGACGGTATTTATCGGCAAGCGAACCCGGCGAGCTTTGCGGTTATGGTTGAAACAGCATGATACAGGAGCGGCGCTGTTTACCAGCGACGAAGGAAGCCGATTAACCTATAGTGGCCTTCGGCAAATCATCCGCCGTCTTTCCGTGAAGGCAGGCGTTCCCTATCCGCCTGTACATTCCTTCCGACGCTGCTTCGCTATCAATTTTCTTCGTGCTGGCGGGGATTTACTTTCGCTACAGCGGCTTTTAGGACACAGCGGCTTAACCCTTCTTGGAAGATATGCAAAACAGAATACCGACGACTTGGCAATAGCGCACGGTGCACACTCACCCATTGACCGATTAGCGGAATAGGGAACAACTTTTTGATGTATACTCTTTACCGCTAACCATGACCGAACAGAGGAGTATATAAACAGGGGCCCCGACCAGTTGCAGGAGGAAAAATGAAAAGGAATAGATTAGTCCCCGCTTGCTTCTTTGGCTTACTCATTACTTTGGGGATTGCCTGCGGGTCATTACCCGCTACGGCGACATACGCTCCCGTTATCATTTCCACTTTACCGCCTTCCTGGACGAGCACACTTACATCCACACAAACATTCACAGTAACAAACACACCTGCAATCACACTAACTAACACACCGATACAATTAACAAGTACAATCACACAAACACTTCAGCCCTCTCCAACCGAACCGCAAGTCATACAACCTGGTACTTATCTAGTCGGAACTGATATACAACCAGGTCTTTATATAGGATTCGGTGGAGATGGTATGTTGGAATCGTGCTATTGGGCACGGTTGAAAGATGTCACGGGTGAATTAGGTTCGATTTTAGCGAATGATAATAGCATTGGACAATTTTATATTCAGGTAAAACCAACCGATTATGCATTAGAGACGAAATGTCGGTTATTGTACCTAAAAGACCCTCCAAAGCCGGTTAAGGAATTTCCAACAACAATATTGCCTGGTATGTATCTTGTGGGAATTGATATTCAACCCGGTACGTATAAAGGGGAAGGTGGTGTTGATATTCTGGGCTCATGTTATTGGGCTCGATTGAGAAATGCATATAATGATTTATCTTCAATTATCGCTAATGATAACGCAATTGGACAATTCTATATACAAACATTCAAAACAGATTTCGCATTAACTACGCGTTGTAAGTTGGATTGGGTTAAATAAATATCTAGTAGGCTAACACGCGTCTGCAAGGAGGCGACTTGGAAACAGCGCCCAGGGCACACTCGCTTATTGATAGGTTGTAGAAAAGGGAGAATATTGAATTCCATTAAAAAGCATATAATTCCAGATAGTTGCACCCAATGCTTGGTGGCATTTCCCTTTAGTAGAATGGTGGGCAAATGAGGAACACCTGTTATAGCCTTTTTGATAGGAGCAAATAGCATGGCTACTAATATACCTTTTTTATACCACTACACATCACAACAAGGATTAATTGGAATTGTTATGTCGAAGAAATTATGGGCCACAAATATTATGTATATGAATAATTCAACCGAATTATTATATGCAATTGAACTTGCGAAAGAGAGTGTAAAAGCAACATTAGTAGGATTATCCGGAGAAGAAAGTAGATTTCTTGAAAAGTTTGAAAATGACCTGATTACATTACCAGAGCAAGACAGGCAAGGCGTTTATGTATGCTCGTTTTCAGAAGAAAGTGATTTATTAAGCCAATGGAGAGGATATTGCTCCGAAGGGAATGGGTTTAGCTTAGGCTTCAATTTCAATTCAATATTATCTGATACAATATTACGTCAACATTGTAAATTAATTCAATGCAATTATAATCCTAAAAAGCAACGAGAGATGATTGATAACTATATCGAAGAATCATTAATGCAATTTCGGGCTTATTTTCGAAAAAGGAAGGTTATTGAATTATCTCTCCATAATATAATGACATTATATAAATTTTTTGAAATAGCATCGGGTATAAAACATCCGGCATTTGAGGAAGAGAGAGAATGGAGACTTGTATTCGGACCAACACCAATTACTTTTGAAGAAATTAAAATCCGACACGGGAAAATGACAATCATTCCGTATTTGGAAATAGAATTAACAGAGGATGATAGGCCTTTAGAGTTGGAAGAAATTTATTTGTGGCCTGATAATCAATTAACAAGATATTCATTAGAAGGACTATTAATACAAAATAAAGTAATTGGTAATTTTATAACTAAATACAAAACAAGACGAGGTGAAGATATTAGAATCCCATTCATTAAACCTTCAAAAATTCCATATAGACCAATATAAATAGAATTATTATTTTCCCAACACGTGGTTGAGACGCTAGCCGTTGGGCTGCAAATAATACACCGAAAATTATTTGTTGGTAGGAACATAGATGGGTATTTCAACGGCAAAAATAATTGCAATTATAGGGTTGATTATTATCGTTACCATATATTTTAGTGATAAAGTAAGCGGACCTATTAAAAGTAAACGAGGTGATAAAGTAGTCGGCGCACATGGGTCTGTATTAAGCGCAAGAGGAGTGGAGCGTAGAGATAAGCAGGCATACAAAGTATTACTTATGTTAGTGTAACCTTCTTTCTGTAAATTCATACCAAGAAATGAAAGTGGTAGGTCTGGTGTATTCTTTCGGGTGCTGAAGCCACGAAAGGAGAGGCACCATGACCTACCAAGGTGATTGTACAATACCCGAGGACGTGCAGGCCAAACTGATCGAGCAAGGGCTGGATTTCATGCCCGAGCTGATCCGGATCCTGATCGACAACGCAATGGTTGTAGAGCGGCAGCAGTATTTGCAGGCGGAACCTTACCAACGAACACCAGAGCGTCGCGGACAAGCCAACGGGTTCAAACAGAAAACAGTATCCACTCGGATTGGCGCGATTCCGTTCTCCATCCCACAGGTGCGCGATGGCAGCTTCTATCCGCAAGCCATGGACAAAGGCGTACGAAGCGAAAGGGCGTTGATGATTTCCCTGGCTGAAATGTACGTGCATGGTGTTTCCACAAGAAAGGTGGCTGAGATCACCGAAGCATTGTGCGGGAAAACTGTCTCATCTTCTCAGGTGAGCCGGGCGGCCGCCGAGTTGGACGCCATTTTGGAATCGTGGAGAAACCAGCCGATCGGGGAGATTGGATACCTGCTCCTGGACGCTAGATATGAAAAAGTGAGGCAAGATGGCCAGGTCAGGGATGCGGCCGTCCTGATCGCTGTGGGCGTGGATTTTGAGGGGAAACGGCGCATTCTGGGTGTCTCTGTATCGCTGGGGGAGCACGAGGTCCATTGGCGGGATTTCTTGAAGGCGCTGGTGACCCGTGGATTGTGCGGAGTGCGGTTGATCGTCAGCGACGACCACGCCGGCTTGAGGGCGGCTCGTCAGGGAGTTTTCGGAGGGATACCCTGGCAGCGATGCCAGTTCCACCTACAGCAGAATGCAATGGCCTATATTCCTCGACAGGCGATGCGTGTAGAGGTGGCGCGGGACATTCGGACCGTCCTGCAAGCGCCGGATCGGGCCATGGCGGAAGCCAATTTAAAAACGATCGTGCAGAAGTATTCCAAGACAGTGCCGCGACTCTCTTCTTGGATGGAATTGAATCTGCCTGAGGGATTGACGGTGATGGAGCTTCCGGAGCCGCATCGGCGGCTGCTTCGAACAACGAACATGGTGGAGCGGCTCAACTTGGAGATCCGACGGCGGACGCGGGTGGTGACGATCTTTCCAAACGAGGCGTCTTGCCTGCGCTTGGTGAGTGCACTGCTCATGGAGGTGGATGAAGACTGGCAGATGGGTAAACGCTATCTGACTTTCACGGGAAAAGAGGAGCCTACCAGCTAACCAAGATCACCCGAATGCGCCGGCCATTTTACAGAAAGAATGTTGCTTTATCTTACTTATATTATTTGCGATTAGTATGATTATTATTTTAATAAACCCTGAATAATCATTCCTATAAATAATATTATTCAATTCAACACAAATACTTTTTCCCATTAATTAATATTTCCTCTTCGCAACCCGATTAGCGACTGAAGACGGTCTATAAATAGCGCACGGCCAACATTCGCCTATTGACAGTGTTTAATTAACCGGAAATTGCATGACAAAATGCTTATAATCCATTCGAACAAGTGTTCTTTATAGCGTTGTTCTCGTTATGGCGTATAATTTTTCCGGAGTGTATTATGTTCAACGAAGAGCTTTCCTACTTCATTGCCCATCAAGAGGAATTGGTCGGAAAATACAAAGGCCAGGTTCTTATCCTTCGTGGCAAACAAGTGGCTGGTGTCTATCCATCCCAACTTGAAGCTTATATTGATGGAAAGAATAAATATGGACTAGGTAATTTTATGATTTAACCTTGCTCATCGGGTCCGGAAGCCTATACTGTCACAATTAGCCCTGCGTACTCCTGCAAATAATTTTCAAAGGTTGTTATCATATGCGTAAGCTACCGGTGCGTTCATTTACCATTGAGCATGATAGACGTGTACGAAGGATTGTTACTGATATTGAAATATTTATTGCGTTTGACCCAAAATCACCGCCCACAGATTTAATTCCATATAAAACAAAAGCCCTTTGGGATACGGGCGCGTCATCAAGTGTCATATCGAAAAAAACTGCCGAGGAAATGAAATTGATTCCGACCGGTACAACACAAATGTCGCATGCTGGAGGTACTGGGACGGTAAATACTTATACCGTGAATATTATGTTACCAAATAAAGTTGGTTTTCCATGTATTAGCGTTGCTCAGTGCAGTGATGAATTTGGAGATTTTGGTGCGATTATTGGAATGGATTTAATTACCGTGGGTGATTTTGCAATTACTAATTTTCCACATACAGTAATGACATTTAGGCATCCTTCGGTTCAGAAAATCAATTTTGTAGAAGATACTAAATTTATTGGAGTTAGTAGTAAAGAGCCTTGTCCATGCGGAAAAAAGGATGCAAAAGGGAGACCAATTCGATACAAGCATTGCCACGGTCGTAATAAGTAATATTGTATATATAAATAATGAACCGCCCGCAATGCTTGAGACATTCGAGCGGCGGCCAAAGCGATTAGGCGCTCGGCGAAAGCAGCATAGCACAAAATAGAGCCGTTCGCATTATCGCGGGCGGCTCTTTTATTTTGGAGGGTGGAAGATGGTCAAGGACTATGAAGCTATTCGTAAGGTTGACCCTCGCGATTTTTGGATATGGCTTCAGAAGAATCTATCCCGGAAACGCTTCTCCGCACCGGATGGGAGAGACTTCACCCTGGGCATTCCTTTACCTTCCGGCGAACTAGATGCATCAAGAGTGGAGATTATAAGTAAAGGCGGTTATTGCTTACCTCCAGGACTTATCCCGCCTCCGTCTTATACAGGACCGGCGGCCCAAGTTACATATTTTGACGAAGAGATATTACCGAAGTTAGAGAGAATTATTATTACTTTTATTTTCACGGAAGTGAGACACCGAGTGGATGTGGATTTAGAGTATTACAAGATTAATACCACAGTAAGAGGGCCAAAATCGGTTCAAGATTATTTCGAGAATGATTTATCAATTAAGATAGATGGCAAATGGCCGAAGTACCCCCCTAGATTATTCCCGCAAGCCAACCCACAACGCAACCACCTAAACAGGGATGAAATTAATCGCATCAAGAGAATAGTGCGCCAAGCAAAAAAAATAAGGAATAAGACCGGGAAGGGCTGGAAAGAAATCGCGAAGGAATTAGGCGACATCCCAGAAACAACGCTTCGAGGATACCGACATAATCCAAAATATCAATAGCTAAACTAAAAACAAGTAAAACGACGAAAAGCGACGGTCAATTTTACCGCCGCTTTTTTTATCTATATTGGGAGAATGAACACACGACTAACCCTCTCTCTCCCTATCGAAGAAAAAGAAGCTCTTAAATTCCTAGCGGAACGAGAAGCCCGCGAACCCCAAGCACAAGCCCGCTTGATAATCCGGCGAGCCTTGCGCCGACGCGGCCTACTGCCCAAGCCTAGCCCACCCGCCCAAACATCCACGGCGCAACCGAATAATAAACCGGCGTAAAAGACAACCGCCCGGCGGACACCGGACGGCGTGGAAAAAGGAACATTGAGATATGAACAATTATAGCATCACCCCCAAGACCAATCGAAAATCTATCCCCGTCCTAGCGATGCACCGGCAAGTGGGTGCAGTTATCGGCGACGTGTTCTCGAAGCGCGTCCAAGGCTCGCGGCATTTCCTCCGCAAACCCCCAGCGATTGCGTTGGACGTGGAAAGCTTGGCGCGGGCGGAGGCGGCCGGAGCGCGTTCCGTGGAAATCCACGACGAAGAGAGCGGCCTAACCTACCGCGCGGATTTTGAAACCATCCGGGCGCACGGCCTCCGAATTGACCGGGGCTTCAGGGAGCAAATCGCGCTCCCCTTTCGCTGGTGGAACACCGGAAAGCGAGTGGATCCAAATGTTATGCAGTTGGCTTTGGGGGTGTGAAGCATGAGTATTGAATTGGTTGGTAAGATTTTCGAAAACGGCGAAGAAATAAAGGCCGCGGAGCTTTTAGTATGGCTTTGCCTAGCGGAACGGGCGAATAAGAATACGAATGAATGCTTCCCCTCAATAGCTGACACGGCGCGGCGTTGTCGGTTTCACCGCCGATATGTTCAAGAAATCATTCGGGCGCTTGAAAAGCAGGGCAGAATAAAGACAGTTTTCCGGCAAGGCCATTCCGCAATCTATGAGGTATACGCTTTCACGAGCCAAGAATCGCCTCAGGGGGCGCACCCCAGTGCCCCCCCCTTGCTTGAAATTTCGCGCACCCCAGTGCACCCCTTTGCGCACCAGGGTGCATCACCCGCGCACCCCCGTGCACCCCTCGCGCACCAGGGTGCACCCGTAACCGTAATTGAACCGTCAAGTGAACCATGTAATGAACCGGAAGAGGACATCATCAAACGCCGCCCCCTTACGCCTTCAGAAATGGCTCACTATAAAGCAAGGAATGCTTGGGGGCCATTGGTACGATTAAATGCGGAACATGGCTTGCCGAATATCGGAGATTGAGAATGAGCTGGTGGTTCAAATCCGGGCGGGCGCTCTCTGTTCTCGAAACCGCTCTGAAAACCCCTCCGGGACTCGCCAGGAAGCCCCAGGAAGGGCGGGACGGCATGGAAGATACAACGGGGCCGGGGGGAGATACATAATTTGAGATTGCAAAACAATAGAATAGCAATCTACCGAACGGGTTCAGAGGGTAAACAGGGGTATAATAAAAACGGTTCAGGTGAGGGGGTCACCCGAACCGTACGCCAAGCCGGGTAAGCGGCCTAGCAAATGGATTTTATCATAGCCGCTTCCGGTTAACAGTGGAGCGGCTTTTTGTTTAGAGCAATCGCCTCGGCAAAATGGCCGCCTAGTGGAATATGGAAAACGGCTAAAAAGCACACGGTAGCTCAATCGGTAGAGCAATCGCTTCGTAAGTGATAGGTTAAGGGTTCAATTCCCTTCCGTGGCTCACTCCAGCCCCAAGCGGGGCTTTTTCATTTAATCCAACTCTCTATACGAAATTTGCTTTTTTCATTCGTTTGGTATATAGATGATTTACCTTTTTATGTCACTCCGACCGCCGGAAGGGGCGAGGAGTCGCTGCCTTTTATGAAACGCATCCCACTTTCTATCCTTGTCTTCTCCTTCGTACTTGCTTCCTGCCAAACAGCCAAGCCCTCCCCTCGGGCGTCCACCGCCACTCCCACCGAAGTTTCGCCGGTCTATGTTTCGGCGCTCTGCACGCTGATGGGCCAGGATGCCCGGTCGGAAGTTCCCAAGGATAGGCCGGTGATCGTGATGTGGGGATGGTCGGCGGCGACGATGGAACAGATGCAGGAATACATCGGCGTCGCCGTCGTGGCAGTCACCTTCGATGGCCAGGAGATTTCCGGCCAGATGCAGAAGGATATCCCCTACGACGAGACCGCCAAGATCTATCGGGCGGTGTGGATGGCCGGGATCGGGATTCCCACAATCGGCTTGCACGTGATCACGTATGCGCTCGAGTTTCAAAAGGATATATTCGACGGGACGGATTATTACGGTCCCGGAACGAAAAACGAGAAGATGTCGGATCGTTGCGAAATAGAGGTGAAGTAATTCGGGCGAATTCGCCGAATGTCTGCCCCTATCCGGGGGCGCCGAAGCACCGGTATGAAAAATCCTGCGAAACAAACATGACGGGCACGTTTTCGAATTTAAACTTTCCGCCGGGTGCGAACAATAGAAAGGGAGGAGATGCATGGATACACTCGTCTTGGCGTTGGGACCCGCCTTTGCCGCCGGCTTCGCCCTTCAGCGGCTTCTGGAAATCCTCGATCCTTTGCTGGATAAAATAAAATTGATCAAAGGCAACAAGAAGGCCGTTTTGGGGCTTCTCTCTTTGGCCGCGGGCTTTTTGTTGGCCATCGGGGCCGGGCTCCGAGTTCTGCGGCCGCTCGGCGTCGCCGGCGCGGACCTCGCGGATATCGCCGTCACGGCTTTGATCGTCAGCGCGGGAACGGAAGGCTTCAACTCGATCCTTAAGTTCCTGGGTTATTCCAAGGAGAGCCAAAAGGCGATCGCCGCCCGGAGAAGATTCCAAAACCAATCCGATGCGATCGATGAAATCCAGAGAATGGTCTAGCGGGCGCAAACGTCTGGCCGCGATTTCAGCTATGGTTTCACCGATCGTCGCTTCGCCGGTCCGGCCCGGCAAAGTCGAGGTGGGATAAATTGGGGTCGGATGGACGATCGCTAAAGCGGCAAGCAGCGGGGACTCGAGGACAAGGATAAACGACACATTCTTGTTTATCAAGCCGCCACAGATTTCGCGGATGAAGGCAATGGTCTCAGGGAGGAAACATGTCATCCTTCAGAATATTCCTCGCCGCGCTGATAATGCCTTTGATTCTGTCATCCTGCCGGAGGGGCGCCGTCAGTCCCTCTCCAACCGCGGTTTCCATAAACACGCCACAGGTCTCCCCGACACTCGAGGAGACGCCCACGCCGACCAGAAACCTACAGTGGGCGACCTATCGGAATTCCTTTGAAGATCTATCGAACCCGACGGCAAGTGGTTTTTCGGGACATCAATCCCCCCTGTCGACCTCCCAAAGTTCGCTGAAAATTAACGGAGACCTTGCCGCAACAGGCAAGCAATCTCTGGAAGTCTTGGGAACGATATCCGGTGGGGGAAGTTCCTCGTTGAATATCGATTTCCCAATAAAATCCCTGATCGGAGAGGGCGCGATCGATTTTTCCGAAACCGCCCTGAAGGTCTCCGTTTATATTCCGAAAAATTCCGCCCTGGATGGGATTAACTTTGGGTTTTCGTCGGGCGGCCAGGAGGTTATCGTACCCGTCCTCGGCGTCAACGTCGAAAAGGACCGTTGGTTGCAAAGAACGATCAACCTTCGGCGGGTCGGCGAGGATCCGAGAGTGATCCTTTTTGGCATTTCCTGGCAACCCGCACAGAATATTATTAGAAATTGCGATATGGTTTCCCTCGTGGGGACGAGCAGCTCCAAAGGGGACGTGCTTCCCGCGCGCTTCCTGGTGGATGACCTAAGCTGGGCCGATGCGCCCGACCTATCCGGCGGCCTACCGAGCGATCCGAACGCCAATTCGCTCCGCAAGTTCGCCGACCGCCGTGGCCTGAAGATCGGCTCCGTGCTGTTAGCCGCCGACCCGGTCGATTATTTGTTGAACTCGGCCTATCCAACCACGCTCGCCCGGGAGTTCAACCTAATGTCGGGGGCCGGATCGGTTTGGCCGGAGACCCAGCCGGCCAATCCCACGACCAACGATTTTGATTATTTCGACAGCGATACGGCGGTGGCGTTCGCGCAGACCAACCGGATGGCGGCAAAGGGTTTCGCGGGCGGCTGGCATTTCCAAATTCCACAATGGCTGCTGGATATGCCCTTCGACCGGCTCCAGCCCATCCTGGAGAACCGCGTCGCCAAGGATGTGGGGCGCTATCGGGGGAAAGTCTCCCTGTGGGATGTTTTCGACGAAGTCTTGTACGACAGCATTTCCAACGACGGCAATCCGACCATCCGGTTCTACAACCGCCAGGAGAAAAATAAGGTCGGCCCCACCGGCCCGGGCGGCATCGCGCCTTATGGATGGTCCTATTCGCCCTGGGTGGATGGAAACGATACCTCCTTGATCGCGGCGGCTTTCCGCCAGGCGCGGGAAACGGATCCCGCCGCGGAACTATTCCTCAACGATTTCGACAATGAACAGATCGGGCAGCGCAAAGCGGAAGCGTGCTACCAGTTTGTCAAGACGATGCGGCAGGGCGGCGTGCCCATCGACGGGGTCGGTTTCCAATTAGCCGTATGGATCGAAGGGAATACCGTCGGGATGTACGCCGACCACGCCGCGTTCGATGTGTATCTCGATAATGTCCGCCGAAACGTGGAGCGGTATTCCGCGCTGGGGGTCCTGGTTGAATTCTCCGAGGTCGAGGTTTTCATCCGCATCGACGATATCGATTTAGCCACGCCGGTCGGCCAACAAACCTACCAAAAGCGGCTGCAGGACCAGGCGTATGTATACGCCGGATTGGCGAAGATCGCCGCTGAAAATAAAAACGTGGTTGCGTTCATTTTCTGGACGGTGTCCGACCCGTGGTCGCAGACGCAAACGGTTGATTATCCTGCGCACGAAGTGTTCGGGGATCCGGCGCTGTTCGACTTTCTCTATCAGCCAAAACCGGCGTATTATGCTGTGTTGAATGTGCTTAAGGGAAAATAACTCTCCCGAATGTGGGTCATTGAAGATAAACCACGGCCGCGCGGTTTGCCGCGCGGTCGTGGTTTGATAATTCAACCTGTTTGTCGATGCGGCCAAGCTTGCTTACTGCTTCTTATCGCAGCGGGAAAGCGTGATATCGGCAAAGACGTCGCTGTGCAGGATCGGATTGCCGCCCTTGTCGTTGGCGACGAACTGGTATTGAAGCCAGGCTTCAGTGAAAGCGTTATACCCGGGAACCTTTGTCGCCGGGAGGAGGAAGGAATAAATTCCCCCGCCGAGCGGGCTCATAGCAAACCCCTCGCTCCAGGCATTGGGCGTGCCGCTGCTTTTTTCCATCGACCGGACGAAAAGCCCCATGCTGAAAACCTGTCCGGGATCGGAAACGCCGATCTGCAGTTGCACATCCTGCGGACCGCAAGCCCCGCTGTAGTACCAGAAATGATCGGTCGAGATCTTGGGCGGTAGAAAACCCAGCCGGGGGGATGTCGCTCCCAGAGTCAGGGTGATGGCAGGCGTGGAAGTCGGGCTGGCCGTCGCGGTGGCGGTTGGAGTGGAGGTTGCCCGCGGCGTGGGGGTACCCTCGAATTCGAACGCGCCCCGGTCGCAGCGCAGGCCCTGCGGTCGGGCCACCCCGCGCTGATCGGTCCCGTCGCATCGGTCGGGGTCGGCCGAATCGATCGCCGGGCTGGATGAACCCAGGGCGTGGGTTTGCGTCATCCCGCCGTTGAGCGCGAGCGGCATGAGCAGCGGCGCGGTGGATACCAGGTCGCTGGGTTCGAGAAAACCGCAGGTGGCGGCGCTGTCGATGTTGAAGCCGACCGAGCTCGGCAGAGTTCCGGCGCAGTTGCCTCCGACGTTGTCGGCCAGGATCGAATTGCGGATCTGCATTTCGCCCGCGCCGCTGCCGTTGATCCCCTCGGAATCGTTGAGCGCGATGGTGGTAAAAGTGATCTGGAAGCTTCCGCCGTCGTTGCGGATCGCGCCGCCTCCGAGGCCGGCTTGGTTGCCGCTGAGCGTGGTGTTGTTGATGGTCAAAGCCGCGTCGGTATCGAAGTTGTAGATGGCTCCGCCCTGGCCGCGTTCGGCCTGGTTGCCGACGAACAGGCTTTGATAGAAGCGG
>CAWADT010000022.1:0-195469 GCA_963780865.1 uncultured Chloroflexia bacterium
GCAGGCGTTCGGCGGCGGAGCGCTGGCAATTCTGATCACCCTGGTGGCAGGCGCCATCGGTTCGCTGACGCTCGGGAGATTTCGAAAACCCCGGAAGGCGGGTGAATAAATCAAATCGAAGTGCTCGGCGGCATGGCGCTCGGCTTCTTTTTCACCGTGGCCATCCTCTCCTACCTTCTGCTGGATGACAACCTGCTCTTTCGGCTGGGGGCCTACACGCTGGTTGGAGTTTCGGCCGGATACCTCATGGCGGTGATGTTGAGCTCGGTGATGCTCGACCAATACCTCATCCCGCTGATGGGCAACCCGCTCCAAAAATTGCCGGTCTTGATCCTGCTGGTGGTGCTCGGGTTGATGCTCTTCGGCCGGATGGACCCGCGCGGTTCGTCGCTCGCGCTCATTCCGATGGCGTTCCTCGTGGGGGTAGGCGCCGCGGTCGTAGTCGGCGGCTCGCTGACCGGAACCTTCCTGCCCCAGGCCGTGGCGGCCGCCGAACCCAGCCTGCTGCCCTCCAACCCAAGCGGCAACCTGGATCTCCTGGCGATGCTGGAAAATTGGTGCGTTCTGATCGGGACGCTCACCACCCTGGCGTATTTTCAGTTCAGCGCCCGGCCGAGGGGCGGGGCGGAACCGGTTCTGGCTCCGGGGATCGCGCAGATCGCACAGGTCGGAAAATATTTCCTGGCGGTCACCCTGGGCGCGCTGTACGCCGGCGCTCTGCTTTCCGCCCTGGCCATTCTCGTGGAGCGGATTTATTTCCTGATCCAGGCGCTGATCCTCTTTTCCACCGGAGGGCTGGGATGACGGACCAAGGGCCGCCCCCAACTCAGCTCAACGCGGATTCGCTGCTGCTCCTGAACATCGGCACATCCCATACCCGCGCGTCGCTGGTGGACATCGTCGAACGGCAGTACCGCATGGTGGCCACGGCGGAAAGCTCCACCACCGCCGACGCCCCCTATTCCGACGTGGGGGAGGGAGTCCGCTTCGCTCTGGACGGACTTTCGGACCTCGTCGGCAGCGATTTCTTCGACAAATCCGGACAGTTGATCATCCCCTCGCGCGGCAACGGAACGGGCGTGGACGCCGTGGTGCTCACGCTTTCGCTGCAAGCCGACGTGCGCGCGGCGCTGATCGGTCTCCTGCCGGATATTTCCCTGCGCAGCGTCCGCAATCTGACCGAATCGGCGCCGGTGCGGGTTGTGGCGGAAGTGAGTCTGGGCGACCGGCGCACCGAGGAAGGCCGCATGGACGCGCTCTGCCAGGCCAAGCCGGATTTGATTCTGGTGGCGGGCGGGTCGGAGGGCGGGGCGTCGGAGGCCATCCTGCGGTTGATGGAAGTGGTCGGCCTGAGCATCTACATGATGCCGCCGGACGCCAAGCCGCAGGTGCTCTACATGGGCAACAGCGCGGTCGCCGCGAAAGTCCAGGAACTGCTCAAAGCCTGCCAATGCCCGGTGACCACCGCGCGCAACATCCGCCCCTCGCTCGAAACCGAAGCGCTGGATCCGGGCCGGGTGGCGCTGAACGAAATGACCGCGCAGATCCTGCGCGCGCGTCTGGGCGGAATCGAGGGGTTGTTGTCCTGGACCGGCGGCGTGTTGACCCCTTCGCCGCTCGGGATGGGGACGATCATCCAGCTTCAGGGGCGGGCCGCTCCGCCGAAGAAAGGGGTCCTGGGCATTTCGGTGGGGGCCGGTTCCACCACCCTGGCCGCCGCGTTCGGCGATACGATGGAACTTTCCGTGCGTCCGGATTTAAACCTGGGCCGGAACGCCCCCCGCCTGCTCGAGCACACGACGGCGCGCGATGTCACCCGCTGGCTTCCGATGGAATTTTCCGAAAGCGGATTGCGCGACTACCTCGGCAATAAATCGCTCTTCCCCCGTACGGTGCCGGCTTCGCCCGAGGACCTGCGGATCGAAATGGCGGTCGTCCGGGAAACGATTCGCGCCACCTTGCGCGCGGCTTCGCCCTCCTGGCGCGTGCCGTTCTCCTGGCCGTGGCCGGGTTTGCTTCCGCCGGTTCTGTCCATCCTGGCTTCCGGGTCGGCCTTCACCAATCTTCCCAAACCCGGATATGCGGCCTTGATCCTGCTGGATGCGTTGCAGCCTTCGGGAGTGACCCACTTGATTTTGGACGCGCAGAATATGATTTGCGCGCTGGGCGCGGCGGCCCGGGTGAACCCGCTGGCGGTCGTGCAGGTGCTGGATTCTCCCGCCTTTCCGCGCCTGTGCACGGCCATTTGCCCGGTGGGGAAATCGCACGCCGGGGATCCGGTTCTGCGGTATCGCCTGCAATACACGGACGGCCGCCAGATCCGCGGCGATGTGCATTTCGGATCGATCGAAGTTGTGCCGCTTGCGCTCGGGCAGAAAGCCCAGATGACCATTCAATTGCACCGCCATTTCGATCTGGGAATGGGCGGATACGGCCAGGGCGGATCCTTTGCCGTCGAAGGCGGTTTGGCGGGGCTGATCATCGACGCGCGCGGCCGGCCGCTGGGAATGGAATCCGATCCGGCGAAAAACCGCAGAAGCCAGGAAGACTGGCTGACGCAGATCACGGGGTAAGGCGCATCCATGGAAACCGCCCAGCAAACCCACGTTTCACTTCTGGTCGTCATCCGCCGGGTGCGGACCCTCCCGGCGCGGGGGACCATTACGGTGCGGGTCAATCAGAAGGTTTCCCCGACCGACATCGTCGGCCGGACGACGCTCGCGCCGGCGCATTACCTGTTCGATATCGCCCACGGCCTCGGATTGCCGCCCGCCAAGGCGGACCGCTTCCTGCGGCGGGAACCGGATGAAAAAGTATCCGGCGGCGATATCCTCGCCGGCCCGGTCGGCTGGATGCGCAGGGTGGTGCGGGCGCCGGAAGAAGGGCGCGTGGTTCTGCAGGGCGACGGCCGCCTGCTGTACGAGGGCCTGGGCGAGTCGTTCGAGCTTCGCGCCGGAATACCCGGGACGGTTGTCAGCATGGAACCGGACCTGTCGGTGACCGTGGAGACGGTGGGAGCGCTCGTGGAGGGGGTGTGGGGCAACGATCGTCAGGAATATGGCACGCTGCGGATGGCCACCGAAGCCAGCGGCAGCGTGATGGCCGTCGCGGATCTGAGCATGGATTTGCGCGGATCGATTGCCATCGCCGGGTTGCTCGAGGATCCCAATATCTTCCGCGCCTTGGCGCAGCTGCAGGTGCGCGGGGTGATCGCTGGCTCCATGCCCGCCACGCTCATCCCGGCGGCGCAAGCCGTCGAGTTGCCGGTGCTCCTCACCGAAGGCTACGGGCACACTCCGATGAACGGCGCCGTGTTCGAATTATTCGCCACCAACGTCGGACGGGAAGCCAGCGTCAACGCGCAGCATCCGGATTCCTGGAAAGGCTTGCGGCCCGAGGTGATCATCCCGCTCCCGGCGGTCGGATCGGCGGATGTGCCGGCGGAGGCTGTAAAATTGGTGGCGGGGCGCAGGGTGCGGGTGTTACGCGACCCATACGCCGGGGCCGTGGGAACGGTGGTTTCCCTCCCGGAAGGGCTGATGCTGCTGCCCAACGGGATGCGCATGGCGTGCGCCGACGTGGAGCTGGGGGAAACCGGCCTGGTGCGTGTGCCGATCGCAAATTTGGATATACTGGAGTAGGCGCAGACTGCCTTCAAGCCCGGGAAGTACAAGAGGAGAATAGACTATGGACGAAGATTCGAACATGGGCATGACACCGCCGGAGGAAAGCGGCAACCGGACGTTCCTGATCGCGGCCATCATCCTGGGGGTGATTTTTGTCGTCGCCTTGATCTCCATTTTTGCGTTGTATTTTCTCACCCGTCCGGCAACCCAGCCTCCGCCCCAGAATACAACCGCCACCGTGGCCGCCCAGACGAGGGCAACGCAGACTGCAGCCGCCCAGGCAACCCAAACCCTGCAGGCTCAAGCGCAACAGACCGCGGCGATCACCGCCACGCCCACCAAATCGCCGACCCCCACACTTTCTCCCACCGCGACGACCACACCGGTTGTTTTTGCCACTATTTCCCAGAATACAGTCACCAATACGCCGACGACTCAAAGCAGCACCGCGACGCTCGCCACCGGCAGCGCATCCCCTCCGGCAAGAACCGCCACCCGGACCGCGGTAGGGACGGGGTTGCCGCAGACAGGATACGGTGAATTCCTCCGGCTTCCTGGGGCTGATCACGCTCGCGGGAGCCTGCTTGATGATCATCATTCTTGCCCGCCAACTCAGACTCAACCGGGCAAAGCGATAAGAGTATTGAGGATCGAACCAAAGCGCCCGGACCCCGATGCTCCGGGCGCTTTTTTATCCTCAAAAAACGGAATTTATTCCGCCGCAACGGGGACGTGCGGTGGGTGGATAAGGACAAACCGACCCGGATCGGCGCCTTTTCAAAAAATAAGAGTTTCCAGTTATAATTTCGATTAAGGCAATGATGGAAACGAGTAGGCCGTTTTGGCGCTCCTCAGCGAATCCGGGATAGTGGAAGCCGGGCGGGGCGAAGGCGGCCGAAAATCCTTCCGGAGCCGCAGGCTGAAAGAGCGCGCGTAAGCCGAGCCGGGCCCGCCCTCCGTTATCCGGGCGCTGGCGGGGCAGCATCCGCCTGCTGAGCGCCCCCCGCAAGGGGGGAATCAGGGTGGCACCGCGGGTTCTTTCTCCCGTCCCTGAAGTGGGGACGATTTTTTTAACACGGATTACACTGAAAAGATCGGAAACCGAGTACGCGGATTTCACTGATTTGCCGGATTACGCGGAGTAGAAAAGAAAATGGAGGGGGAGATGAGCAAATTGATTTATGCGGATCTGACCTATCGAATTCGATCCGCGCTTTTCGAGGTTCACAAAACACTTGGTCCCGGGTTTCGAGAGGAGACTTATCGAAGAGCTCTTCTCGTTGAATTGAGGACAAAAGGGCTGATCTTTGAAACAGAGAAGGAGATCGCCGATCCTGTATCAAGGCCGCCCGATCGACTCTATCGAATGGACCTTGTGGTGGGCGATGCGGTTGTCGTGGAATTGAAAGCCGTGGATGAATTGCATCCACGACATGAAGCTCAATTACTTTCATACCTTCGAGCATCACGACTGCCCGTCGGGATTCTGGTGAATTTTGGCGAGCCATCCCTTCGGATTGTCCGAAGGGTTAATCAGAAATTCCGCGAAATCCGCGAGCGTTCCGCGTAATCCGCGTATTGGATTTGTTCCGTGAAATCCGTGATTCCAGAAAGGCGAACCATGTTCCAACCCGTCCCCACCAAACCCGATTTTCGCAAGCAGGAAGAGGCCGTCCAGAAATTCTGGAAGGACCGCAACATCTTCCGCCGCTCGATGGAAGACCGCAAGGACGGCCCGCGCTACGTCCTGTTCGAGGGGCCGCCGACGGCCAACGGCCGGCCGGGCGTGCACCACGTCCTGGCGCGCGCCTTCAAGGATCTCTTCCCGCGCTACCGCACCATGCGCGGCTTCTACGTCCTGCGCCGCGGCGGATGGGATACCCACGGGCTGCCGGTGGAAATCGAGGTGGAAAAGGAGCTGGGGTTCGAGCACAAATACCAGATCGACGAATACGGCATCGCCAAGTTCAACGAGCGCTGCAAGGCCTCCGTGTTCCGCTACATCCGGGATTGGGAACAGTTCACCGAACGGATCGCCTACTGGGCGGACCTGGAGGACGCCTACGTCACTTACACCAACGACTACATGGAATCCGTTTGGTGGATCCTTAAAAGCTTCTGGGATAAAAACCTCATCTACGAGGGATTCAAGATCGTTCCCTACTGCCCACGTTGCGGAACGCCGCTCTCCGACCACGAGGTGGCCCAGGGGTACCGCGAGAACACGCCCGACCCCTCGATCTTCGTGCGCTTCCCGCTCAAGGACGATCCCAAGACCTCGCTCCTGGTGTGGACCACCACGCCGTGGACGCTTCCGGCCAACGTGGCGGCGGCGGTCCATCCGGACGTGATGTACGCCAAGGTGGAACGCAAAACCGCGGCCGGGGAAAAGGAATATCTGATCCTGGCGCGCGACCTTGTGGAAAAAGTGTTCGCCGGCGAGGAATACAAAATCGTCGGGGATTACCTCGGCCGCGAGATGAAGGGTTGGCGATATCAGCCGCTGTTTACTTTCATGCCGCTCGAAAAGCCGGCCCACCGCGTGGTGCTGGGGGATTTCGTCACTACCGAGGACGGATCCGGCATCGTCCATCAGGCGCCCGCCTTCGGCGCGGTGGACATGCAGATGTCGGTGGAGAACGACCTGCCGGTGCTCATGACGGTGGACGAAGCCGGCTGCTTCATTCCGCAGGTCACTCCCTGGAAGGGAATGTTCGTCAAGGACGCCGACCCGCTGATCATCCAGGACCTGCAAAGCCGCGGGTTGATGATGCGCAGCGGGATCATCCACCACACCTACCCGTTCTGCTGGCGCTGCGGCACGCCGCTCCTGTATTACGCCCGCAGCACCTGGTACATCCGCACCACGCAATACAAGGACCGGATGGTGGCGCTCAACAATACGATCCACTGGTATCCCGAGCATATTAAAGAAGGGCGCTTCGGCAATTGGCTCTCCAACAACGTGGATTGGGCCCTCGGCCGCGAACGGTATTGGGGCACGCCGCTTCCGGTGTGGGAGTGCGCCGACTGCCATTTCCAGGAGATGGTCGGCTCGGTTGCGGAGCTGGCGGAGAAGGCGGGGAAGGATCTGACCGGCCTGGACCTGCACCGCCCGTACGTGGACGAGATTCACTGGGCGTGCCCGAAGTGCAAGGGCGAAATGACGCGCGTGCCGGAGCTGATCGACGTGTGGTTCGATTCGGGCTCGATGCCAGTGGCGCAATGGCACTACCCCTTCGAAAATAAAGAGCTCTTCCAAAGCCAGTTTCCCGCCGATTACATTTGCGAAGCGGCTGGACCAGACCCGCGGCTGGTTCTATTCCCTGCACGCCATCAGCACGATGCTCTTCGACAGCGTTTGCTTCAAGAACGTCATCTGCCACGGGCTGGTGGTGGACGCGCGAAGGCCAGAAGATGTCGAAGACCAAGGGCAACGTGGTCGACCCGTGGGAGGTGCTGGAGGCCCACGGCGCCGACGCGTTCCGCTGGTACCTGTTCACCGCGTCGCCTCCCGGGCAGGAGAAGCGCTTCTCGATCGATCTGGTGGGGGAGGTGATCCGCACCTTCACGCTGTGCCTGTGGAACGTCTACGCCTTCTTCGTCACCTACGCCGCGCTCGACGGGTGGCAGCCCGACGAGGGGCTGGTCCGAACCTGGCGACGCTCGGCCATCCGGCGGGCGGGCGCGCCGGGCGCGCGTACACCGCGCTCGACCGGTGGATCCTCTCCGAACTGCACAGCCTCGTGCGGCAGATCACCCAGGCGATGGAGGAGTACGACGTGCTCGGCGCGACCCGGCCGATCGAAACGTTCGTCGACCGGCTCTCCAACTGGTGGCTGCGCCGCAGCCGGCGCCGCTTCTGGCGCGCCAGCGGCAAGGGCGGAGCGGTGGACGCGGACAAGAACGCCGCCTACGCCACGCTGTTCGAATGCCTGGTGACGCTGGCGCGATTGCTCGCGCCCAGCATGCCGTTCCTGGCCGAAGAGCTGTATCAGAATTTGGTGCGGGGCGTGGATCCGGACGCCGAGGAATCGGTCCACCTCGCCACCTGGCCGGAACACGAACGCGCGATGGTGGATGAAAAGCTCAACGGGGAGATGCGCCGCGTGCTGCGCTGGGCGTCGCTCGGGCACGCCGCGCGCAACAAGGCCAACCGCAAAGTGCGCCAGCCGCTGGCGGAAGCCGCGTTTGCGCTCACCTCCGCCGAGGAACGGCGGATCCTGGAAAAATATTCCGACCTGTTGGCGGACGAATTGAACGTCAAGAAGATCCGGCCGCTGGACTACCGCCGGCGAGGTGGTGGCCTACACGCTCAACCCGCTGCCGAAGGCGCTCGGTCCGAAGCACGGCAATCTGTTTCCCAAGGTCCGCGCCGCGCTGCTGGCGCTGGATACGGAAGCCGCCGCGTCGCTCCTGCTTTCGGGCAAACCGCTCACCGTGCGGGTCGAGGAGACCGAGGTGGAGGTGCAGCCCGGGGAAGTGGAAGTGCGTATGACCGCGCGCGAGGGGTTCGCCGTGGCCTCCGAGGAAGGCGACCTGGCGGCGCTGGCCACCGATCTGACGCCGGCGCTTGCGCGCGAGGGATTGGCGCGCGAATTCGTCCGCCGGGTGCAGGAACTGCGCAAGACGGCCGATCTGCAAATCTCCGACCGCATCACGGTCTTCTTCACGGCCACGCCGAAGCTGGCCGAAGCCGTGCAGCACCATACTGAATACATCTCGGCCGAAACGCTCGCGCTGGAATTGCGCGCGGGCCCGGCTCCCCAGGGCGCGCCATCGGCCGAGGACGAGTTCGACGGCGAACGGCTCACCGTTGCGCTGGTGCGGGCGGAAAAGTAGCGTGCGGTAGAATCTATTGCAGTATGTCATCCCGAAGCCGCTTTAGCGGCTGCCTGTCCCGAGCGAAGCGAGGGAAGGGATCGGTGACTCTTCATGTGAGACCGCTCGCTTATAACCATGCGTTACCGATTCCCTGGCCCACGAAAGGGCCTCGTCGCCCCGAATTCCCGGGCTCCTCGGAATGACAAGCGAAGACTGAGAGATCGGAACCTCAAGGAGAAGAATCGTGTTGAAAGTCCGCAACTACATTTTGCTTGTTTTTCTCGCCGGCGTGGTGGTTGGGCTCGATCAATTCACCAAGCATCTCGTGCGCACAAAACTTGCGTTCGGCGAAATCTGGATGCCTATTGCGGCGATCCGCCCGTACCTCCACATCGTCTATTGGACCAACACCGGAGCCGCGTTCGGAATGTTCCAGCAGGGAGGGATGGTCTTCACCATCCTGGCCGTGGTGGTATCGGTGGCGATCATCTGGTATTACCGCAACTCCAGACTCGGCCAGCTGGCCAGTGCGGATCGCACTCGGATTGCAGCTCGGCGGCGCGATCGGCAATTTGCTGGACCGCCTGCTGCGCGGCACGGTGACCGATTTCGTCTGGTTCAGCGTCTTCCCGGCGGTGTTCAACATGGCCGACGCGGCCATCTCGCTCGGCGTGGCCCTGCTGCTGCTGGACATCGTGCTCGAATATATCCAGGGCCTCAAAGCCCAGCCCGCGCAGCCCCCGGCCGTCCCTCCGGAGAAGGCGTGAAAGAAACGCTCCACGCCCTGACCGCCGACGCCGAGGGGGAGCGGCTGGACCGGTTCCTCGGGCGGGCGTTGGCGGAACACTCCCGCGCATACCTTCAAAAAATAATCACCGAAGGCTTCGTTCTGGTAAACGGAAGCCCCTCGATTAAATCCTCGCTGCGTCTAAAAAAAGGCGACATCGTGACGGCGCGCATTCCCCCGCCGGAAAGTTCCGAGGTGGAGCCGGAAGCGATCCCGCTGCGGATTATCTTCGAGAATGCGGACGTGCTGGTGATCGACAAGCCGGCCGGGATGGTGGTGCACCCGGCGGCCGGCCACCGGCGCGGGACGCTGGTGGGGGCGGTGCTGGCCCACTCGCCGGAGGTGGGGGCGGTGGGCGAGATCGAGCGGCCGGGCATCGTCCACCGGCTGGATAAAGACACCTCGGGGCTGATCCTGGTGGCGAAGAACGCCGCGGCGCAGCGCTTCCTGCAGGAAGCCTTCGCCCGCCGGCGCGCGGAAAAAACGTACCTGGCGCTCGTGACGGGCCGGCCGCCCACGCCGGAGGGGCGAATCGAAACGCTCATCGGGCGCGATCCCTCCCACCGAAAGCGAATGTCCGTGGTTCCCCCCTCGCGCGGCCGCGAGGCCGTGACCCTGTTCCACACCCGCGAACGATTCGCCAACTGCACGCTGCTCGAAGTGCACCCGCTCACCGGCCGCACGCATCAGATCCGCGTGCATCTGGCCTACATCGGATGCCCGGTCGTGGGCGACGCGGTGTACGGCCGACCCTCACCCCCCATCCCCCTCGCCCGGAAAAATCCGGGCGAGGGGACCCGGCAGATGCTGCATGCCTGGAAACTCAAGATCACGTTGCCGGGCGAGGATGCACCGAGGGAGTTCGAGGCTCCGCTGCCGGAGGATTTTCAAACTCTCCTGGATGGTCTGCGAGATCCAAAAAAATTGATTTGAATGATTTCCGGTGAACAGAACCGGAAAGGAAGAATCCATGGACGTTCGCGATCACAACCGGCAGGCGTGGAACCGGCAAGTGGAGAAAGGAAATCCATGGACCATTCCGGTGGATGCGGATACGATCGCCGACGCGAGACGCGGGAAGTGGGAGCTGTATCTCACGCCTCTCCGGCCGGTTCCAAAGGCGTGGCTGCCTTCCGTGGAGGGCTTGAACGTACTTTGTCTGGCCTCCGGCGGCGGGCAGCAGGGGCCGCTCCTCGCGGCGGCCGGCGCGCGGGTGACGGTGCTGGATAACTCGCCGCGGCAGCTCGAGCGCGACCGCGAGGTGGCCGCGCGCGAAGGGTTGAAGCTTGAAACCGTGGAAGGGGACATGGCGAACCTGGCGATGTTCGCCGAGGGCACATTCGATTTGATCGTTAATCCGGTTTCGAACGTTTTTGCGCCTGACGTGCGTGCCGATCTGGCGCGAGGCGTACCGCGTGCTACGCAAGGGCGGGGCGCTGATCGCCGCGTTCGACAATCCGATCGTGCACATGGTGGACGAGGAGGAATGGGAGCGCAGCCGGAGGATCGTAGTAAAGCACGCGCTTCCCTACTCGGACGTGAACACGCTCTCCGCCGCGGAGAAGCAGCGCTTCCTCGTGGAAGGGATTCCGATGGAATTCGGCCATACGCTGGAAGCGCAAATCGGGGGACAGTGCGAGGCGGGTTTTATCATCACCGGCCTATACGAAGACGGCGACCGGCCGGAGGACCGCCGGCCACTGACGGGGTTCAGCCCGGAGTATATCGTGACGAGGGCGGTAAAATAATTTTATTCTTTCCAATTGCGCTGCAATAATATAAAAAATAAGCATGCTTTTAAATGCTGGTCAATCACTTTAAAGAAATAAATTGGCGGACCTTCAACAATTTACAATCCGCAGCATCGCGTATCAAAGTCATCCATCAATCAACCCCCTAAACAGTCTACCGTTATCTATAAAGTAGATATTGATGAGCGTCCATGCACGGCATGCGAACCGGCCGTGTGAGGCGGTTCCAATAAAAACCGGAGCCAAGATCGTGACTGGATATTGCGTGACGCGGTTGAAATCTGTTAAGAGGAAACTACCTAGCAAAAATACCTGACTATATGGAGAAGGAAACTCCAATAATTTTTAAGGGTGAATATGATGTCTGTTGAAAAAAGGATAAAAAAGGTTTGCAAAATCCAAATATATTCAATATCAATTATTAAGAACGAAATACCCATTAAGGGGGCAAATAGGCAAAAAAGTGTCGAATGTCACTATTCAAATAAAAAATAAAATTGGTATACTTATCGCAATAAAAGGGCAAGATTACTAAAAGCGAGGGGGCTTTTTCTTAAATTAATCCAAGTTGGAAAAGTCAACGGGGGGATGATGTTGGATCGGGCAAGAAGCACGACGCGAACGGCACAGGGGGAAGACGTTTTCCCTCATCTTCAATCCCCAAACATAAAATTTTTCTCCCGGAAATCATCTCCCGGGTTAATAAAGGAGCAAGTTTTCATAGGAGGCGAGGAATGAAGAAATACATCCCGTTGGTTATTGCGGCCGTCGTTTTCCTGCTGGCCCTGGTCCTTTTACAGCCGGAAGCAACGTCGCAAGTAGTGGTGTTGGTTAGTGATCTTCCTGCCGGGCATACTATGACTGCGATCGACATGGCTGTCCGCGATATCCCGGATTCCTTCCTTCCCTTAGATGCCATCACGTCTCCCGCCCAGGCGATCGGTCAGACTCTCAAGACCGATCATGCGGCCGGGGATATCCTCCGCAAAGCTCATTTGGGCGAACCCATCGCACTCAAGCCGGACGAACGTGCGATTGCGATCCAGGTGGATGATGCATCCGGCATGGGCGGGCTCATCGCCCCGGGCGATACGGTCGGACTCACGGCAGTGATCTTCGGCAACCAAGCTGGCTTTTTCGAAAGTAACCGCCGAAGGATTCCGCGTGCTGTATGTCTCACCGGAATTCCGCGCGGGATTTTCCCAGATGCAATCAGCGAGCCTTTCGGGCAGCACGTCCGCCCTGCCACAGCAACGCGCTACCCAGGGTATCGTCTTGCTGGCGGTACCCACCGAACTCATCGACGTGAAATATGATTTCACATCCGTCGGCGGTTCGGTCACTGTGGAAAAAGTCAACGCCGTGGAGTTGATCGCTGCGATCACCGCATCCGGCAACGCCAAGATCATCCTCTACAAACTCCCGCTGAACCCATCCGAAATGGACAGCCCCGGACTGTACCTGCCGGATCTGGTCTTCATCCCCAGCCCGACCCCGCTTCCCTCGCCCACCGTAACGCCGGAAGGGCTGCCGACGACGACAGTGAAGTGAGGAGTTGAGATCATGTTCCCCCAAGCAACCCAGGATTCCTCGATCGTTGTTGTCCTGCTCGGAGGCCCACCGGAGCGGGTGACCCTCTGGTATAGCGCCTTCATGGCGGATAGCCGCTTCCGGGTGGCTTCGCTCGCCACCGACGCGGACTCGTTCCTGATGCAGCTAGCGGGCAATCCGGAAGTCGTATTGGTCGACGCGTCGCTCTTTTCGGGCCCGCCACCGCTGATCGAGGCGCTCACGAAGGTTTCGGGCTCGGCTTACGTGGTGTTGCCGTCGATGGACGAAGCCCAGCGGCAGACGATCGCCTCCGGTCCATCCGTCAAGGGAGTGTATTCCGCCGAAAGCTTCAACCTCGCGATGGCGACTAACCAGATCCACGCCAACGCCCTCGCCCGCCGGCAGATGGCGCCCTCGGTGGGGGATTGGGGCACTCAGAAGCGCGAAGCCGCCACCGCCACCACCGGGCTGCGGATCATCACCGTCTGGAACCAGTGCGGCGGTTCGGGCAAGACCACGATCGCCACCAACCTAGCCTTCGAAGCCTCGCGGCGCGGGATCCGCACGCTGCTGATCGGTCTGGGCGCGCCGGATATTGCGCCGCTGATGATGGGATTGAACGCCACGCCCAACATCATCAAGTTGGCGAGCCAACCCGATCCCGCAAATTCTGAAGCAATCCGTTCAAAAAACAGGCGACTTGGATGTATTGGCCGGGTTCCCCGACGTGCTGGCCGAAAGCCAAATCCTCAACTCCCCACCGGATTCGGAAAATTCGCTCACGAAACTGGTGATGATGGCGGCCTACGAGGGCTACGCCTGCATCGTCCTCGACGCGGCGCACTCCCAGGTGGCGGCGCTCGCCCTGGCGGCCTCGAATACTCTGATCCTGGTGGCGCGGCCGACCCTGGCCGACGCCTGGTGCACGGTGGAAGCCTGGCGCACGCTGCAGGAGCGGATGGCCGGCAAGCACCGCATCGCGGCCCAGAACGTGATCGTGGTGCTCAACCGCAGCCGTTCCGGATCGATAACCGCCTCCGAATGGCACGGCGACGCTTCGCGCGTCTGGCAGCGGCCGTTCCCGGCGGTGGGCGCGGTGTTCCCGGAGGATTTCGAGGTGGAACGCGCGCAGGAGCAGGGCAAGCTGCCGCTCCTGCAGGTGGATTCGTTCTCCAAACCGTTGATCGCGGTCGCCAACTCGCTCTTTGGCGCGAAAGCCGCGTATGAGGATAAGAGCGGCAAACACGTCTCGGTTGGCGGATTGTTCAGCGTGCGCGTGAAGAAGTGACGATGTAGCAGGGGAGTTTGGGTGTTGATCGTCACCCCCGCGCCTGCCCTCGGGAAACATACCGGCTCGCGTCTGGTCCATAAGCCGGGATGAGTGTGAAGCGAGGGTGTTCTTGGCGGGGGTTCAAAGATGGTGATTGGCGAAAGAGCCCCTGGATGCCCGCCAGGTGCACGCGGGCATGACAAACAGTGCAATAAGCTCCATCCCCCCTATGTTTGCTCGGCGGGGGCTTGCAATGACATAGATTATTCTGTAAGGGAGCTTTTATGTGGACCCGGCTTGCGGCAAACGTTTCCGACGAGCAACGAAAGCGGTTGGTGGAGGATGCGGCTAAGGGGCTGCAACATCTGCCGCTCGACGAGCTGCGCGATCGGAACAAGCTTGCCCAGAAAGCCCAGCAGCAACTCTCCCAGCTCATCACCACCCTCGGGGTGGTCGTCCCGACCGAGGAACTCAATACGCTCGTCCAGCAGGTCGTGGCGCGGCTGGGCGGGCTTGGCTTCTTCCACGACCTGCTGCCGCCGCAGCGAAACGATCTTTCCGAGATCGTCGTCACCCCGAGCGGCGGGGTGTGGGTGCTCAAGAAGGGCGCGCCGCGGTTCGACCGGACTGAGATCCACCCGACGCGCGAGGAAGTTTGGCGCGGGGTGGAGGCGCTCCTGGCGCCGCTCGGGCGGTCGGTGAACGAAGCCACGCCCTCGGTGGACGCCAAACTCCCGCGCACGGAAAACTTCTCCGGCGCGCGGATCAAAGTGCTGCATCCCTGCATCGTCCCCGGCGAAGGATACCCCTCGATCAACATCCGGCTCTACGAGCCGCGGCCCGTCACGCCCGATCAGCTGATCGCCTGGGGCATGGCGCCCGAGGCGGTGATTCGCGGCCTGGTGGAGATCGTCGCCCGCACCGCGCGCGTGCTGGTCATCGGCGGCACCGCCACCGGCAAAACCACCTTCCTCTCGGGCATCAGCGCCGGGATCCCGCGCGAAGAGCGCGTGATCAAAATCGAGGACCCGGAGGAGATCTGGCTCGATCACCCGCACACGGTGACGATCGAAGCGCGCCCGGCGCCGCCCGGCTCCTCAATTCCCTCCTATACCGTTCGCAACGGCGTCGACGACGCGATGCGGATGAGCCCGCGCTGGCTGATCGTCGGCGAGGTGCGCACCGGAGACGCGGCGATGTCGCTCTTCCGTGCGCAAATGTCCGACCATCCCGGACTTTCGACCTTCCACTCCGAAGGGCCGGAGGAAACCGTCTTCCGGCTGGCGGTGATCATGTTCGCCGACCTGCAGGTGCAGATGCCTGCCGCGCGGGCGATTTTCGCCCAGGCGGTGGACGTGGTGATCCAGGTGGGCTGGGCGGAAGGCAAGCGCGCGCTTCTGGGAGTGTGGGAAGTGGCGCGCGACCTGCAGCAGGGCGAGGTAGTCTTCCGCAAACTGTATTCTCGCGGCGACGCGATGCTGCAACCCTTTACCCGGAGGTGAGCGCGGTGGATCTGGAAATCCTCAAACCATATATTGCCGGAGGTGCGCTTGGCCGTCGGCGCCTATTTCCTCGTGCGAATGCTGACTCAGATCCGTCGGCCCGCCGGCCGGCTGACCCAGTTTGCCGGCCCAGCCGAGCAGAAGACAGCAACGGATACAGGCTCGCAAAATCATAAAATCCGGCTGGTGTTTTCCTCCTTCGGATTGGACGTCTCGGGAGCGGAAACGCCTGGCCCTATACCTGGCCTTCGCCGGGGTGGGGCTGGCGATGGCCTGCTCCTGCTGATTGTCGGGGCGCCGATACTGATGGTTCCGGCTGCGTTCCTGGCCGCCTGGTTCCTGGTGAATTCCCAATTGAACGGCGCCTGGGCAAAACTCACCCACGGGATAGAAAAGGATATTCCCATATTCCTCTCGCGCCTGGCATCCACTGTGCAAATTGAATCCAACATGCTGGAAGCGCTGAACGAAGTGACCGAAACGCTCGATTCCAAGAGCCCGCTGCGGGAATGGATGTTGCGGCTTATCGCGCGCTGCCAGGCCGGCGGACAGCAGGCGCTGGACGGAAATGCTGAAGGAAGCCCAGGCCATTTCCCCCAGCCTTGGCATTGCCATTTTCGAAATCGGCCGGCTGTGGGAGACCGGCGGCCCGGGGTACGTAAAAGCCTTCAACATGGCGGCGGAAAACATCGGCGACGCGCTCAAGGCGCGCAGCCTGGCGCACGCCAAGGGGGACGGCGCCAAGGGTTCCATCCGCATGATCGTGCTGGCGTTGGTCGGCGTGATGGTTTTCCTCTTCCGCACGCCCCAGTTCGCCGCATCCTTGCAGGACACAACCATCCAGATCGTCTTCGCCTTCATGCTGGGCTGGATGTTCTTCGGCTGGTCGGTGATCGATTCGATCATCGAGAGTGCCATATGAGCCTGTCTTCCGTTCAATCCTTTTTCCATAATCCCACGGTCCAATTCCTGATCGTGCTGGTTGCCGCTACGATCGCGGCCCTGGCGGTCTACCTGATTTTCTCCTCGATGAGCTTTGAGCAATCCACGTCGCGCCGGCTGGGAAAATTCGCCGGGACCATCCCGACCGGGATGACGGAAGAAATCGGCGGCGCGGTATTGAAACTCTACGGGCCGGGATACCAGTCATATGCTGGGCAACCTGGATTGGGCTCAACTCGGCGGAAATTATGAGGGCTGGACCCTGGCCACCTTGATCGGCCGCTGCGCGATTTTCGGCGTGGGGGCAGCGGCCATGTTCCTCATCGCAACCGGGAACATTATTTTCGTCCTGGCAGGCGGCCTGCTGGCCGGATATTTTCCCGATCCTGCAGGTGAATGGGCGCGCAGGCGACGTGAAAAAGCAGGTCGGGCGCGAGGTGCCGGAGATCGCCGCGCTGGTGGCGGCGGAACTGGCGGCGGGGAACGCGCCGGACGTGGCGATCGAGCGCGCTTCGCAGGTGCCGGGCCCGTTTGGCAAACTTCTCTCGCGCGGGTTGGCGAACTCGCGTTCGAGCGGCAAGCCGCTCTTTTCCCGCAAACCGGTGCGCGGCACATTGGTGGATGTGCTGCTTGGGACCGGGTTTGAGCCAGGTGACGGCCTTCGGCGCCCAACTCGACCTGGTGGCCGGCAAGGGCGTGGCCGGCGCGGAGATGATGGCGGATATTTCCCGCGCCATCTCGCGGGAATATTTCGAATACGTTATGAGCGCAGCAGAGAGCTTGGAAGGAAATTTGGTCATCCCGACCGCGATTTTCTTCTTTGTGCCATTGACCGCGATCATTATGCTGCCGATCATGACTTCGCTTTCCAAGGCGTTCTAGAAGACCCCTTCCTTCTACCCCAGCCCCTCTCCCAGCTTACCCCCGCTTCGCGAGGGCAGGCGCTGGGAGAGGGGGAGCCGATGATTTTTCGGCGGGGTGAGGGGTGGGGCGAGGGGATGTCTACATGGATAAAATAGAATTAGACCGTAGTCCGGCCCGCTCCAGGGATGCCAGCAACCACTACTCGGCGTGCTGTTTCCTTTCCGGAATTGTCTCCGGCATTTTTAACGCCTCGATGAATTTTATATTAGCCCGCGCCGAGAAATGGCGCGCCGCCTTGACCGGAAGAATACAATCCTTTTTAAAGGGGGAGACGATGGTAAATTCCATCAGGAATCATATCCGCAACGCTTCTTCTGTTTTCAAACCGCATGGGACGTTTCTTCTTTCCTTATTGGCGCTAATCGTCGGCCTTGGAGCGGTCAATATTGATTGGACCGGGCCAAATCGGCCCGCCGGCCCGCCGGTTTGTACACGAACAAGGTGCTGGTATTCTGGCAATGGAGATTATACTGATCCGTTTACTGGAATAACAACTAACTATGGATGCCATTATTCAGTAGCTGCCGGAACCGGTGGATCCTGTGGTGGGGTAGACACGAGTTATTTTACTGCCGGCGCATGCGGCTGGCCGGTAGGTTGGGGTTCATTGACTAATACTTCGACTGGTGGCCCGGCGGGTTGTCCTGACCCCAATGCGGCTTGTACTTGCACCCCTGGTACTATTCCTGACGCAACGGTTGGAGGTTCACCCATTTGCACGGGCGGATCGGTTGTCCATGGCTGGTGCAATGGAGTCGGTTCGATTCATATAACGGCCGATGAGCCGGTTGATGGAAAAGTCATCACTGGGATCGAGACCGATGCAGGTTTGGCGCTTTCTTGCAGCGGGCTTGGTACGCAGCATGGCGCTGCCTGCGACTACACCTTCCCGGAAGGGATAACGCCACTATTCCATTTTTGGGCCGACTCATCGTACGGAGATCAGAGCGGAGAAGGTTCGGCCGCGATGCAGGTGGATGCGACGCCGCCGGTCCTCGTGACGGATGATCTGAGCGGCGGAACCGCGGCGCCCAATCCGCCGTGGTACAGCGCGGGTCCCGTCACGCTCAATTGCGCGGCGACCGACGCAACCAGCGGGATGGACCCGGTCAACCCGATCACCTACGCCGGCGGCGTGCAAACAGTGACCGGCGATGGAACCTACAACCTTTCCTGCGCGGCGCACGATTACGCGGGGAACACCGCAGCCGGCGCGTCGCACCCCGTGCAGATCGACGGCACGGCGCCGACCGCAGCGCTGCTTTGCAACGGGGCCTCTTGCGGCGGTGGATGGTATACGACCGGTGTCACGCTTTCGGTCGGCGCCACCGACGCCACCAGCGGGATCGCCTCAACCGGGGTCAGCCTCGACGGCGGGGCCACTTGGGCTGCGTCGGCGACGCTCGGCGACGGAGTCTACGCGGTCCAGGGACGGTCGTTCGACCGGGCCGGGAACGTTTCCCCCACCGCCTCCGGAACCGTGGGCGTGGACACCATCGCGCCCGTCAGCGCCTGGGGCGTTGCGGACGGATCCTGGGTGCGCGGCGACGTGGTGCTCTCGGGAACGAGCACGGATGCGGGCTCGGGCGTCGCGCAAGTGTACGTTTCCACCGACGGCGGCGGCACCTGGGTCCCCGTCGGAACCGGTCCCTCGTGGTCGTATACCTGGCCAACGGGGACTCTTCCCGACAGCGACAGCGCGCACGGCAACCCCGTCTACACGCTTCTGGCGCGCGCGGACGACCTGGCTGGAAACGCGGAGCACACCGCCACCGTCCACCTCCGCGTGGACAACACGGCGCCCGATCTCGCGCTTCCGAACCCCCTGATGGGATACGATCCCAGCCAGACGCATTTCCTTTCAGCCGACGCGGCTTCCGGTTTGAGCAACGCGCGGATAACTTTTTCCGGCAACGGGATCACTCCCCGCGTGTTCGCCTTCCCTACGCTCACCGGCAACGAATCGATCACTTGGGACGGCCGCGACGGAAGCGGTCTGCCGGTTCCGGCCGGCACGTATAACGTGCTGGTGGAAGTTTGGGATCTGGTCGGGAACCGCTCCACGACGAGCGGCCAATGGGTGCGCGTGCCGGTTCCCACCGAGACGCTCACCCCGACGCGCATGCCCACCGACACTCCGGCCCCCAAACCGACCGCAACCAACATGCTTGTGCCGGTCCGCGCGACGGCCACTGCCAAACCCACATCCGTCCCCACCGCGACGCGCACGCCCAAACCCGCGGTCGTGCTGGTGATCAATCTTCCGCTCCCGCAACTGCCGCTCGGCATTCCGATCGGGATGCTGTTCCTGCCTGTGGCGGGGGTTGTCTTCTGGCTTTTTGCCAGCGGATTCGCTTTCAGCCGGGACCGGAGAGGGATCGAGCTAAAGGCTCTGGGCCGCTCTGTAAATGAATATTTATCCCAAAACAAAATCAATTCCAAAGGAGGGGAAGAAAATGATTGACTCGTCGTCAGTATCCATTATCGAAGCGATGTTTGTCGGCACCGTAATCCTGGTGGCGCTGCTGGCCGCGCTGATCACCGTCGGCCTTGAGCGTCAGCGCCACGAACTGGCCGGGATCCGCCGCCAGATCGAATCCTGGGCGGAAGAGGACCTGGAGGTGAAGCGGGTGAAGCTGGCGCCGCAGATCAACGTGCCGGACGCGGTCCAATGGCTGGACAAGTGCGCCGCGCGGGCGATGGGCTCTGAGCCGGGCATCGTCCGCTTCCCGGTCGAGGCGCCCTACGGTGCGCCGAAAGTGCTGGCGGCGGAAAACGCCGATGGCAGGCGCTTCCTGCTCTCGGCCAGCACGCCGGACGCCATCCGCCGCATTCCATCCCCCGGCCGCTGGCCGTGGTCCTCTTCGCGTCTGAGCCGGTTCGGGAGCAACCTGCACCCGCTCCTGCCGCTCTCGCGCCGGGTGGAGGCTTACCAGCTTTCCACGCTCAACTGCGGGATCGCCTTCGACCTGGAGGCGTCGCAGGTGTGGAAACGCCTGGCGGGCGAAGAGCTTAAGATGAAGGAACTCTGGCTGTACGTGATGCCGAAGGGATGAACCCTCACCCAAGCACCCCTCTCCCTGTAAGGGAGAGGGGACGGGGGAGAGGGTAGTAAACCATGCTCTATTCTCGAATGGATCATTTCGCTCGTCGCGCTCGCGTGGCTGATCGCCGTGGCGGTGTTCGACATCCGCACGCGGCAGGTGCCGAACCCGCTTTGGACGGGCCTGCCGCTTCTGATCGCCATTGTGATCCGGGTGCTCAACGGCACGGCGGTTTTGATGGCCGTGGCGGCGGTGGTGGCGGTGGCCGTTTCGGAACGCAGGAACCTCAAGCACAGGGGGCTGGAAGCCCTGGTACTTGTGGCCGGGATCCTGGCGATCGTGCTGATCTTTTTCGTTGCGGACGCCCCCACCCAATCGGGCATCGCCGGCGTGGTGGTCTTCTGGGTTTCGTGGGAGTTGCACTATATCGGCGGGGCGGACGCGATGGTGCTGATCACTTGCGTTTTGCTCTGGCCGCAGGTTGAATTCCTGCTGGCCTACCTCGCGGCCGGGCTGATTTGGGCGGCGGGCGCACGGATCAAACAAGGCGGGTGGCTCAAAGCTCATTCGGTGCCGGGTCTGGCGGTAATCGCCACCGCGGCGATACTCTATCTGGTCTATCAAGGCTTTCTCCTGGTCAAAATTTGACCGGGAAGGATCGACCTGTTATATTAAGGTCGACGGCATGGGAACAGCGGGCAACATTATTTGCACGTCCTTCAAGGAGGAAACATGCTTACAGACACTCGGGCGGCGAATATGGCGGAATACGCGATCATCATGGTGCTGGTGCTTCTCGCGGCCGCCGCGGCGTTTACCGGATTAGCTGGCCGGATATCGAATGCAATTGATAGCATCAAATTCTAGTAAAAATCGAATCTTCAAACCGCAGGAGACTTTCTGCAAATCCCGATGAACTTGTTTTCGACGGGATAGAAGAGTGTCAATCCGCCGGTTAATGCCGTACTTTGGAAGAGGGATGCGAGGATTGGAATCCTTCTTCACTAGGACAGATTCATTCGCCGATTCCAATCCACGCAAAGCCATCTATGAAATCTTTGGATTCCGATTTGGAGTAAATGCGAGATCAATGGGGACGGACAAAATCAGCGGATGCCTCCGGCGGATGATGGATTTTTGGGATACCTCCGGAGATGGAAGCCGCAACGGAAAGGGGAATGGAATGCTATTCCATCGACGCGGAAGCAACATGGCCGAAGCGGCCGTTACTATGCCGGTGGTGCTGCTGGTGCTGATGTTCGGGATAAACATCTCGGCGGCAAGCTACACCGCCGTGGCGGCCGCGAACGCGGCCAATTACGGCGCGCGGATCGGTGCGGTTTCGAGAGTGGATCCACAGTTCTGGGCCCAAAAAGGGGCGATGGCCTCCTTGAATTCATCCCACGCCGCAGGAACGTTCACGGTTCCACTCCCGCAGGTGGACACCAAACCCGGAGGAGTGGTCGTGGTCACGGTCAATTGGACCTATCCAATGGTCTTCAAAGGATTGTGCCTAACACTTGGGGGGAACGAGGATATATGTAAAGATTTCAGCGGAACGGTAATTTCCGCCTGGAAGAAGGAAGGCTGGTGATGCGGCGGCTCCGCGGCAACACAATGGCGTTCTACGCCGCTTTCTTGGCCATCTGCGGCCTGCCGCTTCTGGCGGTGACGGTGGATGTTTCCCGCGCGTACCTCCTGAGCGTGCGGCTCCGAAGCGCGACGGAAGCCGGTTGCGAGGCGTACGCCAACTCGCTGGATATCGAAGCGTTCAAGGACGCCGAAGGATTGAGGTTCAAGAACGCCTATACCAATGCCTATAATGCATTCAATACAACGATGGGTTCGTCGGCGGGGTTTTCGGCATTCGAATCGAGGTCAAATTCGGATCCCCAGGAGGTGGTGATCGTGTGCGGTGGAGGAGCGACGTTGACTCCGCTTGTGCCGCTGATCGGACATTACGACATTACGGCATCCGCCACCGCGAAGACGAAATTCTCGACGTCAAGAATTAAATAATATTGTCAATTTGCCGCAAAGGGAGACGATGTGAAGAAGAAAAGACTGATTATTGCGATTATCCCGATAATAATTCTTAGCTTATCCGCGTGTTCGATAACACCGGCCGCCAGCCAACCCGCGCAAACAACGGCAACAACGGCTGATGCAATAATCCCGACGGATACTCGGCCCCCAACGTTACTTCCCACGGCGACCATCACACCGACACCAACCATTACTCCGACGCCGACCATTTCACCGACCCCCACCCCGCCTCCGGACCTGGAATTGACGAATATATCGATCTACCCGGATACCTATAACGTGGCGGGTCAGGGTTATGACCTCCTGGCCAGGATCCGCAATAATACCAAGACGACAATGATCTTATATGACACTAAAAAAGTATTTAGTTTTACGGTCGAAACATGGGAATATGATCAACAAATGAAATTAAATTTTGACGCCGAATATTTTCATGCAAAATATCAATTCGATGTCAAAGCCGGAGGGGATTTTCGGATCATGAACTGCATCATGTATCCCGGTGAGGATGGGATTGCGGTGATTGGGTTTACTAGTTCTGGACACTTCGATGAACAAACACCAAAATATGACGGTCCTCTTGGACTCTGGTATACCTATCAGAGCTACTACGACACCCGGCCGGATCTACCGCGGGGATTTCATTATCAGGCGGAAAACATTACTTTCCAAAATATAGCTGGAAATATTTCATTTGATTTCGATCTCAATATTCTGGATAATCACATTTATCCGGATTTTGCCTATCTAAATTATACCTGGGTGATTTTCTATGATAAAGATGGGAAGATTGTTGATGTCCTAAAAAAAGAACTACGCAATTACTATCCCGGATATTTTGAGGGAAAATTATTACATATTCATTCCATTACTGCGGATGCAATCGAAAACCCGGAATATTTTGAACCGGCGATAGAGATGACCCCTGAATTGGCCGCGAAGGTGGATCATCTCGAGGTAATCTCGGAATTGGAAGAAGATCCCGTTTGCCAAAGTGGATATAATAAATAACAGGGGAGGAAGCATGAAGCTGATATTCAAATTACTTCTGATCTCATTTGTCCTCGTTCTATGCGGAATTAAAAAAGGGAATGTTCTGGCAGATATCTTACAATGTCCCAATATTGGCCCGTTAAAAATGTTGGATAAAAAAAATCTTATGAATCCCACCAGCGGCGTCAAGGTAGGGGCCGATAAAGAATCGCCCAATAATGTCGTGGTGGTCGGCCAGGATCCAACGCGTGAAGGCGTGACGATCAAGGTGACGGTCCACCAGATGCCGGGATCGATTGATTATGAGCGGCCGGTGACCACATACAGATGCACGCATTATTCTCAGGTTCAATCCGGCAGAACAAATCAACTGTGTGATCCAAGCCGTTCACCGGATTTCGCAACATACGGCAATTATGGATATTATTACACCGATTCAGAAACCCATTGCCAACCGACAAACACCCTCGACAATAATATTGATGTCCGGCGAAGGATGATAAGCATAAAGATCTGGCTGCAACCGAGCCTTGATACAACTGAATGGCTGGGTTGGAGCGCTACAACCTCACGCGGCCGATCGGCCTTACGCTTCCTTTTTCCAGAGAAGTGGATGGTGGGGAACTGGACGGACTATGGATTCGTGACCCGCGGCACGTTGGGGAACATCGGTTTTGGCACGGATTACTACAAGCAGTGGCTTCAACAAATGGGGCAGTATGATTTCCTGGCCGGCGATTCGATGGGGGATAATGCCATCTGGTCGATCACTTTGCCCAGGGTGATCTCTCCCCTCAATAATGAAACCAACTCGTTGGGGTTGATGGGGGTTTTCGACAATGCGCCCAAAGCCCCATCGAACGTAGGTGGGGCGAGCTACTATTCCTGCCCCTCGATCCCGCCCGACAATCATTCCGGGGACGTGGGCTGGACTCCGATCGAGTTCGAACTCAAGCTGCAGCGAGGTGCTACCGGACGCGAGCAACGATTATTTGCATACGATTACACTGAACAACATTCCATTGGATTTGCCGGGCGAGTGGTTTATCGGGGTGGCGGTGGAAATGCTGCCCGCTTATTTTCAAGATCCGGATGGGGTCTATCACACGGAGGCTCCGGGTTGGGGGACCGAATGGGCGAATTGGTTTCTGCCCCAAACGGACGATAAAAACTCCGAAATTGGATATAACCTAGGCGATTCCCCTAAATCCTTTTTTAGCTATGTTTTGCTGAGCACTCCGTGCAACGGCCAGGAAGTAAAAGGGTGTTTTGACGATTCGCCGTAAGTGTTGTGAAAAAACCGAATATCTACTACCAACACGGTCCCACAAAAGGCCGTGTTAGTGCTGATGTTCACCAATAACGTCTTGGTGGCAATCTTCAGCGCTGTTGTTACCGCGATTCGGTAAATTTCGGCATCCGCCACCGCGAAGACGAAGTTCTCGGCGTCCGGGGTGCCATAACAATGGGAATTTACCGCAAAGGAAGCTGATGTGAAAAGAAAACCGATTATAGCGGTCATTCCCATAATAATTCTTGGCTTATCCGCGTGTTCGATCACACCGGCCGTTAGCCAACCCGCGCAAACATCGGCAACAACGGCCGATACAATAATCCCGACGGATGCTCAGCCTCCAACGGTAATTCCTATGTCAACCGTTACGCCTACTCCAACCATCACCACGACGCCAACCATCACGCCCACCCCGACACCACCGCCGGACCTGGAATTGACGAATATATCGATCTACCCGGATACCTATAATGTGGCGGGTCAGGGCTATGACCTCCTGGCCAGGATCCGTAATAATACCAAAACGACAATGATCTTATATGACACTAAAAAAGTATTTAGCTTTACGGTCGAATCATGGGAATATGACCAACAAATGAAATTGGGTTTCGACGCAGAATATTTTTATGCAAAATATCAATTCGACGTCAAAGCCGGAGGTGATTTTCGAATCATGAACTGCATTCTATATCCCGGCGAGGAGGGGATCGCTGTGATTGGTTTCAGTAGCTTTGGACAGGTAGATACAATAAAATTCGATAAAGTACCAAAATATGACGGTCCTCTTGGACTCTGGTATACCTATCAAAGTTTCTACGATACCCGGCCGGATCTACCGCGGGGATTTCATTATCAGGCGGAAAACATTACTTTCCAGAATATAGCCGGGAATATTGCATTTGATTTCGATCTCAACATCTTGGCAAATCACATTTATCCGGATTTTGGCTCCATGCATTTTACATGGGTGATTTTCTATGATAAAGACGAAAAAATACTTGACGTACTAAAAAAAGATTTGGTTCATTATTATCCGGGATATTATACGGGTAAGCAATTGCATATTCATTCCATTACTGCCGATGCAATCGAAAACCCGGAATATTTTGAACCGGCGATCGAGGTAACACCCGAATTGGCTGCGAAGGTGGATCATCTCGAGGTAATCTCAGAATTGGAAGAAGATCCTGTTTGCCAAAGTGGATATAATAAATAACAGGGGAGGAAGCATGAAGCGAATATTCAAATTACTTCTGATCTCAATTGTCCTCGTTCTATGTGGAATTAACAGAGGTAATGCTCTGGCAGACGGTACACAATGTCCTAAGGTTAGCCCATTACTACAGTTGGACAAATTCCATCCAATCTCACCCACCAGCGGCGTCAAGGTAGGGGCCGATAAAGAATCGCCCAATAACGTCGTAGTTATCGGCCAGGATCCAACCCGTGAGGGAGTGACGATCCAGGTGACGGTCCACCAGATGCCGGGATCGATTGATTATGAACGGCCGGTGACCACATACAGATGTACGCATTATTCTCAGGTTCAATCGGGCAGAACAAATCAACTCTGTGATCCAAGCCGTTCACCGGATTTCGCAACATACGGCAATTATGGATATTATTACACCGATTCAGAAACGCATTGCCAGCCGACAAACACCCTCGACGATAATATAGATGTTCGGCGACGGATGATAAGCATAAAGATCTGGCTGCAACCAACCCCCGATACTTCCGCATGGCTTGGTTGGGATCCAATAACCGGTACTGGCCGATCGGCTTTGCGGTTCCTGTTTCCGGAGAAATGGATGGTGGGGAATTGGACGGACTACGGATTCGTGACCCGCGGGACCCCTGGCAACATCGGTTTTGGGACGGATTACTACAAGCAGTGGCTTGCCAAAATGGGCCAATATGACTTCCTGGCCGGCGACTCGATGGGGGATAATGCCATTTGGTCGATCACATTACCCAGGGTGATCTCTCCACTGGATAACAAAACCAACTCGCTGGGGTTGATGGGTGTCTTTGACAACGCGCCCGATGCGCCGTCGAATGTAGGCGGCGCAAGCTACTATTCCTGCCCGTCGATCCCGCCTGACAATCATTCCGGGGAAGTGGGCTGGACGCCGATCGAGTTGAACTCGAGCTGCAGCGAGGTGCTCCCGGACGCAAGCAACGATTATTTGCATACGATTACACTGAATAATGTGCCATTGGATTTGCCGGGCGAGTGGTTTATCGGGGTGGCGGTGGAAATGATGCCCGCGTATTTTCAAGATCCGGAGGGGGCTTATCACACGGAAGCTACGGGTTGGGGAGTCGAATGGGCGAAATGGTTTCTGCCCCAAACGGACGATAAAAACTCCGAAATTGGATATAACCTAGGCGATTCCCCTGAATCCTTTTTTAGCTATGTTTTGCTGAGCACTCCGTGCAACGGCCAGGAGACAAAAGGGTGCTTTGATGATTCGCCATAGGCGTTGCGATAAATCCTGATCTCATCTTCCAGCACGGTCCCCAATAGGGCTGTGTTCGTAGTGAGATTCGGAATCAACATTTCAGCGGCATGCTACAGAGCTGTTGCTGCCGCGAACCAGCTAAATTACGGCGTCCGCCACCGCGAAGACGAAGGTCTCGACGTCCAGACTAAAATAATATTATCAATTTGCCGCAAAGGGAGACGATGTGAATAAAAGAAAACCGATTATTGCGGTCATTCCCATAATAATTCTTGGCTTATCAGCCTGCACGGTCACACCGGCCGCCAGCCAACCCGCGCAAACAACGGCAACAACGGCCGATGCAATAATCCCGACGGATGCTCAGCCTCCAACGGTAACTCCTATGCCAACCGTTACGCCTACTCCAACCATCACCCCGACTCCGACCATCACCCCGACGCCCACCCCGCCTCCGGACCTGGAATTGACGAATATAACGATTTATCCAGATACCTATGACGCAGTGGTGCAAGGCCATACAATCATGGCCAGGATCCGCAATAATACCAAAACGACGATGATCTTATACGATACGAAAAAGATATTCAATTTTACTATTGAAACATGGGAGTATGACCAACAAAAGAAATTGGGTTTTGACGCTGAATATTTTCATGCAAAATATCAATTAGATTTTAAAGCTGGGGGAGACTATCGCATCATGAACTGCATTTTGTACCCCGGCGAGGAAGGGATTGCAGTGATGGGTTTCAATAGTGCTGGATACTTCGATGAAAAAACAACAAATTATAATGGACCTCTAGGGGTCTGGTATACCTATCAAAGTTTCTACGACACCCGGCCGGACCTGCCGCAAGGATTTCACTATAAAACGGAAAACATTACTTTTCAGAATATAGCTGGAAATATTTCATTTGATTTCGATCTCAATATCCCGAATAATCACATTTATCCGGATTTTGATTATCTAAATTTTACATGGGTAATATTTTATGATAAAAATGGTAACATAATAGACGTTCTGAAAAAAAACCTTCGTGATTACTATCCTGGTTATAATGAGGGAATAATATTACATGTTCATTCCATTACTGCCGATGCAATCGAAAACCCAGAATATTTTGAACCGGCAATAGACATGACCCCTGAATTAGCCGCGAAGGTGGATCATCTCGAGGTAATCTCGGAATTGGAAGAAGATCCCGTTTGCCAAAGTGGATATAATAAATAATAGGGGAGGAAACATGAAACTGATATTTAAATTGCTCCTGATCTCATTTGTCCTCGTTCTATGCGGGATCAATGCCGGAAATGTCCTGGCATATGATGTAAAATGCCCCAATGTTGGCCCATTACTGCAGTTGGATAAAAAAAATCCCATAAATCCCTCCAGCGGCGTTAAGGTAGGGGCCGATAAAAATCGCCAGATAACGTCGTGGTGGTCGGCCAGGATCCTACGCGTGAGGGCGTGACGATCAAGGTGACGGTCCACCAGATGCCGGGATCGATTGATTATGAACGGCCGGTGACCACATACAGATGCACGCACTATTCTCAAGTTCAATCGGGCAGAACAAATCAACTATGTGATCCAAGCCGTTCACCGGATTTCGCAACATACGGCAATTATGGATATTATTACACCAATTCAGAAACGCATTGCCAACCGACAAACACGCTCGACGATAATATAGATGTTCGGCGACGGATGATAAGCATAAAGATCTGGCTGCAACCGAGCCTTGATACTACTCATTGGCTGGGTTGGGATCCTACAACCCCCAGTGGTCGATCGGCCTTACGCTTCCTGTTTCCAGAGAAGTGGATGGTGGGGAACTGGACGGACTACGGATTCGTGACCCGCGGCACGTTGGGGAACATCGGTTTTGGCACGGATTACTACAAGCAGTGGCTTCAACAAATGGGGCAGTATGATTTCCTGGCCGGCGATTCGATGGGGGATAATGCCATCTGGTCGATCACTTTGCCCAGGGTGATCTCTCCCCTCAATAATGAAACCAACTCGTTGGGGTTGATGGGGGTTTTCGACAATGCGCCCAAAGCCCCATCGAACGTAGGCGGGGCGAGCTACTATTCCTGCCCCTCGATCCCGCCCGACAATCATTCCGGGGACGTGGGCTGGACTCCGATCGAGTCGAACTCAAGCTGCAGCGAGGTTCTACCGGACGCGAGCAACGATTATTTGCATACGATTGCACTGAACAACGTTCCATTGGATTTGCCGGGCGAGTGGTTTATCGGGGTGGCGGTGGAAATGCTGCCCGCTTATTTTCAAGATCCGGATGGGGTCTATCACACGGAGGCTCCGGGTTGGGGGACCGAATGGGCGAATTGGTTTCTGCCCCAAACGGACGATAAAAACTCCGAAATTGGATATAACCTAGGCGATTCCCCTAAATCCTTTTTTAGCTATGTTTTGCTGAGCACTCCGTGCAACGGCCAGGAAGTAAAAGGGTGTTTTGACGATTCGCCGTAAGTGTTGTGAAAAAACCGAATATCTACTACCAACACGGACCCGTACAGGGCCGAGTTAGTGATGAGATTCGGAATCAACATTTCAGCAGCAAGCTACAGCGCTGTTCCTGCCGCTGATCGGGCATTACAACATTACGGCATCCGCCACCGCGAAGACGAAGTTCTCGACGTCCAGACTAAAATAATATTATCAATTTGCAGTAAAGGGAGACGATGTGAAGAAAAGAAAACCGATTATTGCGGTCATACCCATAATAATTCTTGGCTTATCAGCCTGTACGGTCACACCGGCCGCTAGCCAACCCGCACAAACAACGGCCTCCATGGCCGATACAAAGATTTCGACAGATACTCAGCACCCAACGATACCTCCCACGGCGACCATCACACCGACACCAACCATTACCCCGACGCCGACCATCACGCCGACCGCCACCGCCGTGCCGGATGTAGAATTGGCGCAGCTGCAGATAGTGAATTATGCGGTTATCATCGCTGAGGTTGTCAACCATCTTTCTGTACCGGTTGTTTTTGAGGATCTAAAACCTGCCTTCCAATTCAATGTTTACGATCCTACCCTGGGTCAACATTGGAATGACGAAATTCAAATTAAGAGACTTGGTGCAACGAATATTCCATGCATCCTATTTCCGGGAGAACACGCCTTTCTAATGGATTTTCATACATTAAATGACTGGTCATATACAAATTCTCCAACAAAACCGAACGAATTACAAATCACTTATCAGTCGCTCGGCGTAACGAGAGCGGATTGGACGGATAGGTCCACCCAGCCAAAATTGCGTAATGTGCAATGGAGCATATCGAATCACGTATTGTATTTTTCCTATCAACATGATCCGGTGACGGATATACACAATCAAATTTATTCGATGAATGGGACATTGGGAATTTATGACAAAGACAATCATCTATTGGGTGTCGCTATGGGAAATCCAGATCGAACCGCCGAAAGCGGAAATGGAATTGGATATTGGATAAGCTTGGATGGGTCTTCGCAGGGCGACAATCTGTTTAAAAGTTGGGGTTTAGAAGGTATAGACAATATCGAATCGCGGATAGACCATATCAGTATATTTATTGAAATAATTAAAAAAGATGGATTTTGTTTTAAAATTTAATTTGTAATAGATTATTACAAAAGAATTTTATGGTGAAGGGAGCGGGAATAGGAAAATGATAATTAGCGGGAAATCGGATGTTGTTAGCAAATTAAATACCTTTCGATTCGAATGGAAGGGGATTATGCGTTCGCGAATATTCTGGGTAATTATCGCGATCCTTATTCCATCGATAAGTAGACCCGCACAGTCTGTATTGGCGGATGATGCATGCGACAAGTCGGAAAATATTACATTTCCCGGCGACTATTATCAATTTGCGGTTGACAAATCCGGACCGGAAAATCCGGTGATAAAACAGCAATTAGAGGATCTCTACAACCATGGGGCGCTCTCCGGAGCTCCGGAAAGTTACGGTGTAGGTTTCTCCGCAAAGCTTGTCCTTAAACCGGGAACACTGACATGGAATCAGTGGGTCCAAGAAGGGCCGGATGATTGGGTTTATGATCACGGATGCAATTATTTTCTTGAGGAGAATGGGGAATGCACAGGGCATTGGGAAAAGCACTACGACTGCAAGCAATTTAGCCAGGATATATATCGTTCGATTAGGGAATTGCGCGTATTCCTAATCCCGGACAAAAATACCGTCAGCTGGCTTGAGCAAGTCAACCAATCTCCAAAACTTAAGCTTGCATACCCGGATTTTTGGGAACCGGTCGTGGTTAATAGCAGCGTGCCGATCGCAAATTGGTGGGATGATCAACAGGGGTTGCATTTCCTGATTTCGGATTCTTATTCTTCAATATTTTTACCGACCTATTTATATGTGAAGACAGCGCTCGCGGAAATTCCTAATAGTCTCGATGGACAGAATATATATAATATTCAATCCGTATATGTAATTGCCGTTTGTGATGCGATTGACGGGTCGATTGTGAATTATGGCGGTTTGTTCAATCACGATTTTAATTACGATTGTGCAAAATCGAATTTTGTTCAAAATAAAGAGTTGCAAATTCAATCCATTGAACTTTCCATTTCGAAATTCTTCTTCGATATTCCGGGGAATTTCGCGATCGGCGTCGCCGCCATAATCGACCCCGCCAAATATCCGGATCCAAACCATGAGGAAACTATTGCAGGTCCGGAAACCTTGCATCCGACAAATATCGGTGACGGTACCTATATGAACACGTCCTTTACCGTGTGGATGATCGTTACAACTCCGTGCACAATGGGGATGGGAGATGCGGGATGTGAAACCTATTTCAGCCCACAATAAAATTTTCAGTATCAATCCTTAAGGAGGGGGCATGGAACGCATAAAAGTCGACACCGATCTGCTGAAAGAAAAATCAAAGGTATTCGAAACCTCGGCCAGCGTGTACGCTCAGTCGGGAAAAGAAATCCTGAGCTTCGCAGCCAGCTTGCCGAGTTATGATGGGCAGCTTTCCGGCCCAGCCCGCGCTTCCGCGCTGGAAATCAACCGACAATGCCAGGAGTTGCATGATTGTTTGCTAAGCGACGCGCAATCGCTTGCGAAGACCGCGCAAGCGTTTGAGGACGTGGATAACCGGGCGATCGATGCCTTCGGAGCAAGCCAGGCTTCCCTGAGTGATTATTCAACGGAATATGAGCTCTTCGGAACGGAAAGCGATGGGGGTTTACCAGCTGGTGGAGCCGAGGATTACGCGCATTCGCCGTTCGATCGAATGGTCGGGGGAACCAATACCTCCTATTATTACAAACCCGAGGATAAAACCATCGTCATTGTGTATAAAGGGAAGTTTTATACCTTTCCTTATGATCCCAATAATCCTTCCGTCCCTCCCGAGCCCTATCGCGGGATCATTGAAAAGATAATTCATAATTGCGACGATTATACGGTGGCGACCACGAATTTGGAAGGGGACCTCGTTCTGGCGGGGCTCGGCTTGATCCCCGAACTCGGCGACGTGCCTACGATCATCGGAATCCTATGGACGTCGTTGCGGGAATGCAAAATTGATTGGGCCGATATTGGTTCGGCCAAGCTGATCGATCTCATTAAAGAAAATTTGGAAAACCTGGGAGAAAAAGGTGTGGCGCTGTCGGAAAAGCTAGCACCAGTCTTGGGCACGATCGCCGCTATTCCGGGAATCAATAAGGATTTCGAAGCCCTGAGCCTCGCCGATAACGAGGCGCCATCGCTGCAAGAAATCCATAAACTCTGCGATCCAAACAACGGCGTGGTGATCAGCGTCAAGGACGATCTGTACGATCACAACGGTTTTTCGCCCGCCCCGGAACCGCAAGATCCGACATCGACGCCGACTCCGAATCAAACCCCCGCGCCGGGAGGCACGCCAACCGTTCCGACCCAAACGCAGACCCCGGAACCGGCAAAAACCCCGACGCCAACCCCGACACCGCCCTAGAAATCCAAAATCGCCGGAGCCATCATGCCCTCTTTACCGCAATCGCTTATTCCATTCTTTGCAATTGCATTACTTATCCTATCACTTACCCAACCCATTTATTGGCATACTATGCAGTACAAGAATTGGAAAGAAATATCATCGGAGTACGGATTTCGTTATGATTTTAAAACCTTTCCATTTCCTACGATGCACGGTGAATTCATGGGGCATGCCATCGTCTTCCAGAATGCGATTCATTTAATCGGCCGTCTCTATTGGTCCCAGCTTCAAATTTGGGTAAAAATAAATACCGATACACCGGTTCGGTTTATACTCTATCAACCGGTGAATAAATCGTATCGTCCGTCGGCATTGAACCATTTGGAAAGGCAGAATATCCCGTTGGATAATATCGGCAAGCAATTTATCCTAGAGAGCAAAACCGCATTGGAAAATTCTCTTCTTCAAGATCCGCACTTGATCAATCTCTTCACGATAAATAGATGCATAGGGCTGGCGGTCGACGGGGAACAAATCTATTATGAACGGAATAACATTTCTTGCTCGACCGAGGAATTAAAAATAATCATGGAGGATCTGATTTATTTGGCGGATTGTATCGAAAGCCAATATTGAATTTCGGAATAAAAGAAGATTAATTAAAACGTGTCTGCTCAGACCAATATATATCGAAAAGAAATCTCAAGGAAACAAGCTGCCTTTTATCCTCCCTCATTCGGCCTTCGGCCACCTTCTCCCAGCTAATACTGGGAGAGGGTCGGGGCGAGGGCGGGGAGGCCCAGATCGCAAGGTATTTGGCAAACGAGGAAAAACCGGATGGTGTTCCTTTCCAACTCTCTATAGAATATCTCGAATTTCTAACTTTCCCAATATTTCTTTCACTCTTTCTTCGCCAAGCGCCTTGCGATCTATCCAGATTATTTCATTATCGGATGAATATAAATAAAAAATCCGTTTATTCTTTTTCGAAACATTTTGAAGTGCGGTCTTTGGCCGGTCCAATTGATCTGTCTTGAATGTAACGAACCCACCCCTCCATCCACTATTCTTACCCGGGCCTGAAATAAACCATTTATCTTCGTAAAAATATTTTCTGAATTTAATCTCAAGAGAATTAAAAGTCTCGAAAAATGATAAAGGTAAAGACAATAAGATATAGAAAAGTAAAGAAAAATACCTCGCCGATATCGGATGAATCCATAGCGAGTTTGATTTCGATGAATACAACGGGAACCAATTCGAGCAAAATAACCCAATATCGTGAAAGAAAATAAGGAATTACGCGCGGGCCAAAGGAGATAATATTATTTTCAGGCATAGAATAATAGCCTAGGAAAATGGATGCTTTCATTTTCAATTCTTATTAAACTGAATACCAATAATATTGCCAATGAAAAATCGAAAAATAAAAAATGGTGATTTGAGAAAAAGGCAATCATGAATTCCAACCCCTACTGGAAATCTCGGCATTAATTTCGATTTCTTTTCTCGTTCCATTTCTTTGGAATGGGTTTATTGTTTATCGGTACCGATGCGAATACCTTCCAAATACCCTCTCCGAGTGCCAGCTTACTTACCCGTCGAATCCGCACACCGGAAACCGATTTCGTCATAACTGATTTCCGGATGAAAGTCATAGCGTCTTGCGACACCAATTTGATATTCAAAATTGTTATTCTTCCAGCCCCCACCACGCAAGACCTTAAAAATAATATCTGTATTAAAGAAAAGGAACCTGCCAGGTGGGCCGGTTGGGTTTTTAGCCGGCGAGATTGTATAGTAGTTTAAGTCATACCAATCGTTTACCCATTCCCAGACATTTCCAATCATGTCCATTGCGCCGTAAGGACTGGCACCTTGGGGAAAACTTCCCACCGTGCTGGGGTGGCCTACACAAGATTCTTTAAAGTTTGTCAAAGTGCAGTCCGGGGTTTGGTCACCCCAGGGGTACTCGCGGGTATCGCCGCTGCCGCGTGCCGCCTTCTCCCATTCCGATTCGCTTGGAAGGCGTTTCCCCGCCCAGGAGCAGTAGGCGCTGGCCTGGTACCAATTCACATCAACCACGGGGAAATCGGCGTATTTTGGATTCGTTAAATAGTCGGCATTGTAGTTGTAGTCAGTAGCCGCCTTACAGCTACCTGACATTACACACTCCCCATACTGCTCATTCGTTACTTCGAATTTATCAATGCGATAAGCATCCAAGAATATTGTGTGAAGGAGTAATGCACCACAGAATTCCGGCGAATAAGCACTGTTATGGGTCGGGTCGCAACCCATTTGGAAATTCCCGGCAGGGACGAGCACCATCTCGCCAATATCGGCCGACGCGGGTGCCCGTTTAGCCGGGAAGAGCATCCCGCTAAAAAAACCACAGGACTGGAGGGTAGTTGCCAGCAAGATGGTTATCGCAATTATTGGTTTTCGGTGGATAATCATGACGAATTCCTTCCTTCCAGTCATATAATTACACCAAACACTATATTTGCTCAGGTCCATCCATTTTCACCAAACCATTTATTCACAGACGCCGCGGATTTAATTGATTTCCCCTACCGCTCGAGGATAGGCGCGCAAAATCAAGCTTCGAGAAATTCATTTGAGGTTTGTTCATTCCGTGTCCTCGCTCCGCATAGCGATTGTCATCAGCATCGCAAGGTGGTGCCGTGGTGGGATGGTCCAGGGAGTGCGGAATATGATCGGAAAAAACGCATCCCTGAGCCTCCGGGTTGAGCAATTACATAGCGTTAATATTATTCCTCGAGCTCAGTATGAGTGTTGGTTGGATCCTCGAATTTCTTTGTGATTGTTCCATCTGGTCTCCACTCTTCTACGGAATGTTTTGACGTTATTGTATGGACGCCGTTGTCGTGCGTTTCGTCAACTTCCCATACCTCTCTACTTTTTATTCCGCCGCCTTCCTCCACGGGATAATAGGTCTCGACAATAACGCTTGTTATTTCAGTCGACGAACCATCGGCATTTATGTGAATTTCTTTTTTATTTATTTCTCTAGCTATTACTACTCCCTTACTGACTATCTCGGTTGTCTGTGTTTTGCTCACGCTTTTCGAGCCGTCTGGAAAGGTTGTTTCCTTTTCCACAATCGTTGTTTGAAGCACGTCGCCCGGATGAAAAGGAGCATGCTGAAAATCAGTAGAACTTATTAAGTAAGCTAGGCCTAGACAAAACCCGTCAAATATCAGGCCAAAACCGGTAGAGGCAATTAACTCTCCAATTAATATTTCCCAACTACCAGATAATAAATCACCGAAAGCGCCAATTTGGCTTTGTTTTTTATAAAAGTTATATAAATCCTCACCCGTAACAACCTTTTCTGAATGAAGAGTTTTTGTGTGAGTTATCGAACCATCTGGATTTGTTACTGTATTATCTGTAATAGTAATGTCTATTTGATCGGTAAAATAATCAGGATGTATTACGATTATCGTTATCTTTGTGACCCATGATTTGGTTACGTCATCCCAGTATTTATATTGATACGTTTGTATTATGTCCTTGCCTGGATGCACATCGGCAAGACCGTTCTTAAAACCATCGAAGGCGTTTATTGTCTCTTGATCAACATCCTCAAAAGCTTTTGCCGTTTTGGCGAGCGATTGTGCATCGCTCGAAAGGCACGCGCTTAACTCCTGGCACTGGCGGTTAATTTCCAGCGCGGCGGCGCGGGCGGGTGTGGATAATTGCCCGTCATAGCTCGGCAGCGTGGCGGCGAAATTTAAAATGTCCTTCCCGGCCTGGGCAAAGACTTCGGCAGAAGATTCGAATACTTTGGAATGGTCTTTGAGTTTATCTGTATCGACGCGGATCCGTTCCATGTCCCCTCTCTGTTCTTGATGTTCCAGATGCAACATTATTAAAACGCTATTTCCGGCAATCATAGCATGATCAATGATCTCGGTCAAACAAATGTTGTGAATAAGCCCACAATATCTCTGAACCTCAGAACTCCAATGCAAATCTCATAATCTGCCACCGGTGGCCAAGCCCCCAGGAGAATCAACGGCTTCAGGGATGAACCGGATCCATATGGCCTAGAGCAGATGTCATTCACTTTGCTTGGATGGATGTAGGGACGAGCACAGGAGCAAGCCAAACGCCTGCGGCTTTAAGTAGAATCACGCCATTCTTTGATTGCCTGCCTATTTAGGCAATCCAAATAGAAAAATGGCGTAAAAAACGCAGCTGACGGGCAAACCATGCCGAGTTTTTCCGCCCGTCCCGAGCGCTGCTTGACCGCCTGGAAAGTCGGCTGGTATAATCCAGCCCGCACGGAAAGCCGGTTTTTAAAGGAAAACTCATGCCAAAAAGAACGTATCAGCCGAAGATTCGACGCCGCGCGCGCGTGCACGGGTTCCGCCAGCGCATGGCCACCAGCGGCGGCCGCAAGGTGCTGGCGGCGCGGCGCGCCAAGGGGCGCGCCCGCCTCGCGGTCCAGCCCACCCACGTCAAGAAATCCGATTGGAACGGCAGGAAAGGTCAGAAAGGCAAGTGACCTCCTTCCCGCGCCCCGCAAAGCGCCGGGGAGCCTCGCATGCAGCCACGGTTCCGCCTTCATCGCACGAGCGACATCCAGCGGGTGCGGCGCACAGGCAAGTCGTATGCCCACCCGCTGCTCGTTCTCGTCGCGGCGCGGAGCGATCCGCCCGCCTCCCGGGTGGCCTTCTCGGCCGGAAAACGGGTGGGCGGCGCGGTGCAGCGCAACCGCGCCAAACGCAGGTTGCGCGGGGCGGTCCGTCCGCTCCTCGGCTCCCTCGCGCATGGATGGGATCTGCTGCTGATCGCCCGGACGGGGGCGGTGACGGCCGATTATGCGGACCTCTCCGCCGCGGTCCGCTTGCTGTTTCTCAAAGCCGGCGTCCTTGACGACAATGGCGAACATCCTGCCCGCGCCGGAGGCTGATCCTCCGCTGCGGTCGCTTCCTCTAAATCCGGGCACCCTCCCGCGCTGGCCGCTGCTGGCGGCCATCCGGGTTTACCAGCTTACCCTCTCGCGGCTGGTCGCACCGGATACCTGCCGGTTTTATCCGACCTGCTCGCATTACGCCTACCAGGCCGTATATAAATACGGGCTGTGGAAGGGCGGGCGGATGGCCGCGTGGCGCCTGCTGCGCTGCCAGCCGTTCGCGGCGGGCGGTTACGATCCGGTTCCCTGAAGAAACGCCGGCCGGAAGGCCGGATGGAGTTGTACAAACGATGTTGGAATTATTTTCAAATCAAAAGTGGTTTTCGGGGCGATCGCGCGCGGCGGCGATCGTTGTGCTCGCGCTCGTCTCGATGACGCTGGCGGCCTGTTCCGCGACCGCTTCGAATGAATCCTGGCCCGGGCTCGCGCTCAAGGGCGAGATGGGGTACCTCGCGCACAATCACTTCGTCAGCGCGGTCAACCTAGCCACCGGCCAGAAGGCCTGGCAATATCCCGATAAGGCGGATACCAAGCTGCTCTTCTACGGCGACCCGCTCCTGGATTCCAAGGGCGACCTGGTGGCCGCCGCCTACAACGGATCGGTGTTCAAACTGGATCCGGCGACCGGCGCGCTGAAATGGAAGCACGACGGCGACGGATCGAAGATTCTCGCGCCGCTGGTGGAAGCTCCGGACGGGAGTTATTACGCCTCGAGCGACAGCGGCGATCTGCTTATCCTCGATCCCGCGACCGGCGCGCTGAAATCCAAGATCCACCTCGGCAAGGCCGTCGCCTGGGGCGCGATGGCCGCCGATGCGGACAGGATCTACGTGGCCACGATCGAACATAAAGTGTACGCCGTCAACTTCCAAAGCGGGAAAACGGATTGGTCGGTCGACGCCGGCGGATCGATCGCCGGCGGGGTGACGCTCGCAGGCGGCACGCTCTACGTCGGGACGTTCACCGGCCGGGTGATGGCGCTGGACGCGCAGACCGGAAAGACGCTGTGGGATACGAAGGCCGACGGCTGGGTCTGGCAGGCGCCGGTGGCGGCGGATTCGATCTTCGCCACCGACCTGGGCGGCACGCTGCGGGCGCTCTCGCCCTCAGGCGGCGCGCCCGTATGGAGCAAGACCCTCGGCGCTCCGGTCCAGGCGGCGCCGGCCGTGGACAACGGCATCGTGTTCATCGGGACCACCGCCGGAATGGTGCGCGCCTACTCGGCCGCCGACGGAACGCAAAAATGGGAACAGACGCTCGAGGGCGGGGTGTTCGGAACCCTGCGGGTGTTCAGCGGCAAGCTGCTGATCACCGTCAACGGCAGCAAATATCAGCTGGCGGAGCTTGCGCCTGACACCGGTTCGATCGTCTGGACTTACGCCGACCCTGGATAAATTCGTCCTGCCTGCGCGCCCAAACCGCGCGGGCTGACCTACGGGATAAAACGCCATGTGGGATACCTTTATCATCAATCCGCTCATCAACGCGCTGCTGTTCCTCTACCGGCTGCTCGGCGGGAACTTCGGCTTGGCGATCATCGTCTTCACCATCCTCATCCGCCTGATCACCTACCCGCTCACGGCCTCCTCGACAAAAAGCATGAAGAAGATGCAGGAGTTGCAGGGCTCGAAGGAGTGGAAGGATCTGGCGAAGAAGTACGCCAAGGATAAGGAAAAGATGCAGGCCGAGCAGATGAAGCTGCTCCAGGCGTCGGGGGCCAACCCGCTGGGGGGCTGCCTGCCGATGCTGATCCAACTGCCGATTATGATCGGCCTGTACCAGTCCATCCTCAACGTCATTCCCGCTACGCCGTTGCAGCTCTACAGTTTTTCGCAGCGCGTCTACACTTTCTTCCCAACGGCGCTCATCCCGCTCTCCAAAAGCTTCCTGTGGATGAACCTGGCCCAGCCCGAGCACCTCACCATCCCGGGATTACCGTTCGCGATCCCGGTCCTGGCGATCCTGGTGCTGATTACCAGCTGGGTGTCGCAGCGGATCATCCCGATGATGACCACCGACGCGCAGAGCGCGCAAACCAATCTGATCATGAACGTCTTCATGGTGCTGCTGTTCACCAACATCTCGCTCAGCCTGGCCTCGGGTCTTTCGCTGTATTTCGTGACGACCAACCTGCTGACCATCGTCCAGTATATGATGATGGGCAGGGTGGCCTGGCGCCAGGTCTTCAGCATCTCGCCGGCACCCGATTCTTCGAAATAGATTCCATTCCTCCTTCCCCAGAGGAGCGCGCATGACGACTAGCAGAAACAGCGTGGAAATTACGGCCCCCTCCGTGGCGGAGGCGGTGGAACGCGGCCTCTCCCGGCTCGGAATGAAGCGGGAAGAGGTGGAGATCGTGGTCCTGGAGGAAGGCCGCCCGGCCGATTTCCCCGGCGGGGGAATTCCGGCGCGGGTGCGGTTGACGCCTCCCGAGGGCGGCGCGGAACCGGACCCGGACCTCGCGACGGCGCGCGAAGTAGTGGAGGAACTCCTGCAGCGGATGCGCCTGCGAGCGAGCGTTACCGCGCAGTGGACCGAACCGGAGGATGCCGGCGAGGAGCGCCACGCGCTGGTGGAAATTCATGGCCAGGATCTCGGGATCATGGTCAGCCGGCGCGGCGAGGGGCTTTCAGCGATGCAATATCTGGCGCGGATGATTACGGCCCGCAAGCTCGGCCGCCCGCTGCCGGTGATCGTGGACGTGGAAGGCTACCGCCGGCGGCGGGAGCAGCAGCTGCGGCGCATGGCGCGCCGCGCCGCCGAGCAGGCGGTGGACCGCGCCCGCACCGTGGAACTCGAGCCGATGCCCGCCAACGAGCGGCGCATCATCCACCTCGAGCTGCGCGCGCACCCCGGGGTGACCACCGAATCGGTCGGGGTGGGCCGGTCGCGCAAGGTGACGATCATCCCCAAGGCTCAGGATGCGGCGGAAAAGCCGGATTCCGGTTGACGTCGGCGGGCCGGACATGGTACACTGCCTGCCCGAAGCAAGCCGCCTGAGGGGCAACGGGCGGCGGCCGTTTTGAAAGAGGAGGAATACCCATCAGCGCATCGGAATATCGCGTCAATGAGCAAATCCGTTCCAAGGAAGTCCGTCTGATCGGGGCGGATGGGGCGAACGTCGGCGTGGTCACTCTGCAAGAGGCGTTGCGCCTGGCGCGCGAGGCCAACCTGGACCTGGTGGAAGTTTCTCCAGGGACCGAGCCGCCGGTCTGCCGGGTGCTGAACCTGGGGAAGTTCCTCTACGAAAAAGAAAAAAAGGATCGGCTGGCGCGCAAAGCCCAGACTAAAATCGAAGTCAAGGAAATCCGCCTGCGGCCGAAAACCACCGATCATCACCGTTCCTTCAAGGTCCGCGACGCGCGCAAATGGATTTTGGAGGGGATGAAAGTGAAAGTGCGCATCCGCTTCCGCGGCCGCGAAATCACCTACCCGGAGATCGCGCGCGAAGATCTGGCGCAGATCGCCAAGGAACTGGAAGACATCGCGGTAGTGGAGCAGCAGCCGGACATGGAAGGGCGCACGATGCTGATGGTGCTGGGCCCGGCGCGGAAGAAATAGCGCGCAGTAGTTTTTCGGGAAGATCATCCGCCGCGCCGGGATAAGCCCCGGCGCGACTTCGCAAGATCGGAAACACAGGAGCGGGCATCGATGCCTCGAAAAGTTAAAAAGGGAAAGACCAAACTCAAGACGCACAAGGCCACGGCCAAGCGCTTCCGCCTCACCGGAAGCGGCAAGGTGATGCGAACCAAGGGCGGTAAAAGCCACCTGCGGCGGCGCAAATCCCCGCGCACCACAGCCCTCTTCACCGAGATGGTCGAAGTAAAAGGGAGCAACACCCGCAAGCGCGTCAAGCGCTTGGCGCCGTACATGAAGAAGTACAAGGCCAACCCGCCGCGCTAAGCGGGCCGTCGGGCGGTTCGGACAACCGCCCTGGATTGCCGTCGTTGCGCGCGAGCAACGGGGCGGCCGTCGTCGGGTAACCGATCGCGGCGGCCCGGCGCGCAGGGATCGGTAGGAGCGAACGCCATGACCAGAACCAAGGGCGGATTCAAGTCCCACCTCCGCCACAAGAAAATCATCCACATGGGCAAGGGCCAGTTTGGCTCACGCCACCGGCTGTTCAAGCGCGCCAACGAGGCCATGCTCAAAAGCTTGTGGTACGCCTACCGCGACCGGCGCAACCGCAAACGGGACCTGCGCAAACTGTGGATCGTCCGCATCAATGCGGCCGCGCGGCTCAACGGCACCACCTACAGCCGGCTGATCTCCGGGTTGCGCGTGGGCGGGATTCTGCTCAACCGCAAGATGCTGGCGGACCTGGCGGTACGCGATCCGCAGGCGTTCGGCCAGGTGGTCCTGGCGGCGAAGAAATAATTCAAGCTGAAAAGATAATTACGGCCCGGTGAAAACCGGGCCGTTTTTATTTTCCTGTTCGTCATGCCCGAGTGTACCTATCGGGCATCCACGCATTATGGAGGCGATAAAAGGGGGGAAAGAAATGGATCCCCGCTTAAGACGCGCGGGGATGACGATCATTGGAACACGCGAGGATGACGATCATTGGACAGCGGGGGGATGACGATTATTGGACAGCGGGGGGATGACGATTATTGGTACACATGGTCATGATAAATGTTCGTCATGCCCGAGTTTTCCCATCGGGCATCCACGCATTATGGAGGCGATAAAAGAGGTTAAAGAAATGGATCCCCGCTAAGAACACGCGGGGATGACGATCATAAGAATACATGGGAATGAAAAAAGGTCGTCATGCCCGAGTGTTCCTAGCGGGTATCCCCGCCAAAGACAAGCGGGAATGACGATCACTGGAGCATCCGAAGCCAACGAATGGTCGTCATGCCCGCGTGTTCTTGGCGGGCATCCCCCCTTTAAAATCACAATAAAGTTGTAGCCCGAAAGTATAATATCTAGCAACTTTTTGAAATTTCACCAATCAACTATGAAAATAAAAGTTAAGTTCTAACCGCATTTCTAATAGATCCAGTGGGTTGAAACATGCCAATAATGTTATATACAAACAATCGTTTCATCGGTTCCAGCGCGAACAAGCTCTCAAGTTGAACAAAGGGACTGAAGCTCATTTTTTCTGTCTTTATGGTCTCGTATATAATAATTCCTTAAAAGCAATATATAGAAGGTTCAATATTAGGACAATAATTATCAGAATACAATCCCGATTTCTTAATTGGAGGCCATAGCCCATGAAACCACTTTTAAGAAATTTTTATTCTTTTCTAATCATTATGTTTTTAGTCATGGTTGCCTGCTCAACATCAAACTCAACAGGAACAAAGGCCGTCCCGGCCACTTTGACAATTAGGTCCACATCTGTTGCAAGTACGGCTGCGGTTGTCCCCACAAATACCCCAGAAAGCAGCGTGGTGTCTTTTACCCCCAATTCTTGGGCCGGCCCAGTTCCCAAGGGCGCTATCGCTAGAATTGGCAAAGGCACCATTAAACAAATCACTTCCTCTCCGGATGGAAAAAGTCTGATTGTGGCGACCGATGTGGAAATTGACTCCTATGATGAGCAGACTTTTTCGCTTAATTGGAGCTATTCTTCGCCGGACTACATGGGAGCAGTTGCTTTTTCACCCAAGGGCGATTTCCTTGCCGTAGGCTTCGGACAAGGCGAAATCGATTTAATTAAACCAAGCGATGGATCACTGATTCAAAAAATTCAAGGTAAGTGGTTCGTTACTAGAAGTCTGTCCATTTCATCGGATGGAACAATAATTGCTTTTTGTGCCAATGATGATCCCAATGTGTATCTATGGAATATTTCGCAGAAAAAAATCATTGGTACTCTGCCATCGCCCAATGCAAATTCTGAACCAAGGTCGGTGGAATATTCTCGGGATGGCGATACGATCGCTGCCGGGTATACCGACAATAAAATTATTTTCTGGAATGCTGCAAGTCATTTGGCGGGGATAACAAACAATGGAAATAAAGGATCCGCCCAGGAGGTTGTGTATTCACCAGACGGAAAAATGTTGGCGTCCGAGGGTGAAGGTTCGGTTTGGATGTGGGATACCGCCACTGGCAACGCCATTTGGAATCAGGATCACGTGCTGAATAATTTTATTTCTGATATTGCATTCTCCCCCGATGGTAAATCCCTTGCCGTAGCAACCCAAGGCCAGCCCATTACCTTCTTTGATGCTTCCAGCGGATCGTCGCTCTCTCATATTTATGGAAGTGATGATTCATGGATCAATCATATAGCCTATTCTTCCATAGGAGATTTCCTATTCGGCGCAGCGGGCAGCGTTGTGTACGCCTATTCCATCCCAGATGGAAAATTAAAACCAAAATCTATGGTTATTCCGAGGAAGTTTCTGATCTATCTATTTATCATGATGGAAAGACCTTGGCCATCGACGCCATGGATATTTCTTTTTGGGGTCTGAACTCTTTTAAAAGAATTGCCCCAGATCCAGATGAAGTCGCAGCATATGGAGATCAAATTGCCCTATCCCCAGATGGAAAATGGCTTGCGTTGGCAGCGGGGGAGGATATCCAGGTGATCGATACTTCAAGTGATTCTCTAACGATGACAGATATGAAAGGGCATTCTTCAGTGATCACGGCGTTGCAATTTTCTCCCGATGGCAAGTTGCTCGCCTCCGGAGGAGAGGATAGTCAGGTAATCCTTTGGAATACGAGCGATTGGAGCCAAAACTTATCGATATCGGATTTCTCCGGCCCTATCAGTGATTTGGAATTTTCTCCGGATGGAAAACAATTGGCTGCCGAAACAGTGTTTGGCTCCATTAGGATTATCGATCCAACGACGGGCAAAAATATAATCGAAATAAAAAATAACTATGGTTCGATAGCTTGGAGCCTGGATAGCAAAGAGCTATATAATTTCGATGGCTACGGTCATTTCGTTACCTGGGATCCGACCTCCGGTCAGCAGATCAGCGATTTTCCTTTTTAATAACGTTTATCCTCTCTCTGATCCCCCCTTCGGAAAATTGATAATTGCGCTTCCCAGTGGGCAGATTATCTTAGGTTGTTTCGACGGTTCTGTGCAAATTTGGAATTTTACGACGAAGACAGCTAGTGTATTTAAGGGTCAAAATAATTCTATTTCCTCATTGGAATTAAGTCCGGATGGCAAAACTTTGGTTTCCGGTTCCTATGATGGATCGGTGGTAATTTGGAATATCAATTCCTAATCATCTGAAAGTCTGATATAAACAAAAAAAGAACCGGAACCCCGGTTCTTTTTTTAGGTCGGCAGGAATCCCCGTGAAACTATTCTGTGGTCGACCAAGGAAGAACCGGCGTGACAGGATTAGGATTAAATCTTGTCCACCGCGGAAGCCATTTCCCCACCCAAAACCGGATGTGGGCAAGTTAAGAATTGGCTCTGGTGCGGTCCATAATAAAACAGGAATTCCATGTTTTTGAGATTACCATTATCAATCAGCCAGGTATCGTCTTTTCCGTTCGTGACCCAATCCTTTCCGATCGTCCAGTCCTGAGTGAGAGCAGATCCCCCAGTGACACTATTGGAGCAAATATATCCCTTGGGCAATACCATATCGGGATCCGGAATGGCGAAGACCGCTAGGAGGTGCATCTGGACGCCATAGATGTCCATTATGCCTACTTCTCCATGGTTTTTCCCGGCGCCGATCGTTCCAACGCCCATGAAAACCCCCATGATATTGGAATATGCCGGGCGGTTGAGTTTCAGATTATCTCTTCCGGCGATTGGCCTTCCGATGACATCGGTTCCCCAGTTGTCTTTTGAAACAATCGCGTCTACGTAGTAGGAAATGCCACTATTTGTCATTCGAATAGGCATTCGTTCGTCCAAAATCGAATTTTCATACTCGCTGGGTGTAACGGTAATCTTTAGGTTATTGGCCTTCACCTTATCGATATTTTTTGTGTACCATTCCAGCATTCCCCACAGTGTGCGATCTTTTTCATCAATACCGCCATAATTGTCAATTGAAGGATAGGCGCCAAAATCAATTCCTTCCTTTACCAGGAAGGTAGCCCGTGCGGTGTCAACAAAGGATTGAAAGTCATTCCGCGCAGGGTCGTCCGAGTGAATCCACCCGCTCTCAGCAAAATCCCTATATTTTTGCGGCCAAGTGGTTTCATTGAAAATATTCACTTGGGAATAGTCAATCCCGGGAGTAGAGGACGGCTGTTCCGTTATCTCAACCGTCAATTCTAGGCTGGGAGAGGGAACCTGCGCGGAAATGGATTCCCCAGAAGTGCTTATCACGACAATGGTTTCTGTACGGACTCCATTGGTCTGTGACGGGGATAATGAGCAGGAAAGCGAAAATATCACCAAAAAGAATATTACTGAAAAGATTTTCTTGGCCATCTTTCCTCCAAAATCCAGAGAATTATTTTCGAAAATTATATTACCCTGTGGGAAGATTATTATAATCCCTTGCGGTTTTCTTAGCTCATCCGGGCTATTGAAGGTCAACAATTCATTCATTTGTTATTTAAAAAATATCATTCATTGTGATCGTCGTCCCCCCTTTGCCGATCACTAACTTTATTGCATTTCAACAGGCCAGGAATATATTGATATGACGATCACAAGCATAAGTGGGGCTGACGAATGTTCGTTATGACCGCGTGTTCCTAGCGGGCATCCACGAAGCAATTAGTGATTAATTTGGACCAAGAACTGGATCCCCGCCAAAGACGGCGGGGATGTCGATCGTTGGAGGGCGCGGGGATGACGAACAGGTCTATGGTCCATGGTCGATGGTCTATCGTCCGAAAGATGGTGCTATACTCGCCTCGGAGTTCGATGCGGTGAACCAAACCGTCGCCCGACATAATTTGAACCCGGGGCAGTCGTGCCTGCTCGTCCAGGGCGACATCACCCTGGAGCGGGTGGACGCCATCGTCAACGCGGCCAACAGCCGCCTGCAGCACGGAGGCGGCGTGGCCGGGGCGATCGTGCGCCGGGGCGGGGCTGAGATCCAGACTGAGAGCGACGCCTGGGTACGGGCCCACGGCGAGGTTCCCCACGATCGTCCGGCCGTCACCGGCTCCGGGCGGCTCGATTGCAAAGCGGTGATCCATGCGGTCGGGCCGGTGTGGGGCGAGGGAGACGAGGACGCCAAGCTGCGTTCCGCGATCCTCGGCGCGCTCGAAGCCGCCGCTCAGCGCGGTTTTGTTTCCGTCTCCCTGCCGGCCGTCAGCACCGGCATCTTCGGCTTCCCTCGCGAGCGCGGTGCGCGCGTGATTTTTCAGGCGATCGAGGATTATGCCCGCGCAAATTCCGGCTCCTCCCTGCGGGAAATCCGCGTGACGATACTCGACGATCCAACCCTGGAAGTTTTTCGGAAGGAATTCGCACAGCGGTGGAAATAATCACCAGCAAGACCAACGAGAAGGTCCGCCTTGTCCGTTCGCTACAAGAGCAGCGCAAAGCGCGCGAACGGGAACGGCTTTACGTCGTGGAAGGATCGCGGCTGGTGGAGGAGGCGGCCGCGGAGGGGGCGCGGGCGCGCCTCCTTCTGCACGACGGGCGATTGGGCGCGCGCGAGCGCTCGGCGGTCAACCGCTTGGCGTCGGCAGGCGGCGAGGTATTGGAAACCAGTGCCGAGGTGTTGCGATCCTGCAGCGATACCGCCACGCCCGCGGGGTTGCTTGCCGTTTTGGAATGGCCGGAGCTCGCGCTTCCCCAGCCGATCGAGTGGGTCGTGGTCGCGGATGGGATTTCCAATCCCGGCAATCTGGGAAGCTTGATGCGCGCCGCGGAGGCGTTCGGAGTCCAGGCGTTGATCCTGGCTCCGGGGTCCGTGGATGCGTTTAATCCCAAAGTTGTGCGCGGCGGGATGGGCGCGCACCTCAGGTTGCCGCTCCGGATGATGGATTGGAAGCAAATTCACGCGCTGCTCGAAGGATTCCACATTTGGCTGGCGGAAGCGCGCGAAGGGAAGCCGGTGGAAACGACGGATTGGGGCGGATCCTCGGCGCTCATTCTCGGCGGGGAGGCCGCGGGGCCCGGCGAGAATGCGCGGGCGCTGGCCGAGGGGTCGGTTCATATTCCCATGCGGGGGAAAATCGAAATCGCTCAACGCCGCCGTGGCGGGCGGAATATTGCTATACGAGATTGCGCGGATAAAAATAAAAAATAAGTAGCCAAGGGGGAATATTTTTGTTTTCCAGGCAATCCTTCGAGAAAACACTAATGCGAAGTATCCCAGCGCCGCGATTTATCGCGGCGCGTCGGTCGCAAAATGCCCCTGCGGGGCAAATTCCTGCGCATGAAAAAGCCTTCGAAGAGAATTTTGTATATTAGCGCCGTCAAGTAGGCCGGCGCTTGGAGACGAAGCACACTTTAGCGGGCTGAATGGACTACTCCCAAACGCCTGGAAAAAATCCCCCCTACTTCCTTTTCCCCTTTTTCTTCGCCGCTGGTTTGGCCGTGGCTTTCTTCGGGGCGGCCTTCCGGGCCGCGGGGGCGGATTTTTTCGGCGCGGGTTTCCGGTCCATCCACTCGATCACCGCATCGCCGAATTCGGAGCATTTCACTTCCCTGGCTCCGCTCATCAGGCGCGCGAAATCGTAGGTGACGGTTTTGGCGGCGATCGCGCCTTCCATCCCGCGCACGATCCGGTCGGCCGCCTCGCGCCATCCCAGATAACGCAGCATCATCTCGCCCGAGAGGATCAACGAGCCGGGGTTGACCTTGTCCTGGTCGGCGTACTTGGGCGCGGTGCCGTGGGTGGCCTCGAAGACCGCGTGCCCGGTGACGTAGTTGATGTTGCCGCCCGGGGCGATGCCGATCCCGCCCACCTGCGCCGCGAGCGCGTCGGAGAGGAAATCCCCGTTCAGGTTGGGGGAGGCGATCACGTCGAATTCGTCGGCGCGGGTGATGGTCTGCTGGAAGGTGATGTCGGCGATGGCGTCCTTGATCAGCAACCGTCCGGATTCCAGAGCCGATTTCTGTTCGGCGTTGGCCGCGGATTCGCCGTGCGCGGACTTGGTCCCTTCCCACTGCGACCAGGTGTATACCCGCTCGCCAAACTCGCGCTCGGCCACGGCGTATCCCCAGTTGCGGAAAGCCCCCTCGGTGAATTTCATAATGTTGCCTTTGTGCATGAGGGTCACGGAGCGCCGGCGGTTGTCGAGCGCATAGCGGATCGCGGCCCGCACCAGCCGTTCCGTCCCTTCGCGCGATACAGGTTTAATCCCCACCCCGCTGGTATCCGGGAAGCGGATTTTTTCGTATTCCTTGGGGAAGTTTTCGTGGAGGAGGTCGAGGAAGCGCCGCGCTTCCGGCGTGCCTTCCTCGAATTCGATCCCGGTGTAGATGTCTTCCGTGTTCTCGCGGAAGATCACCATATCCACCTTTTCCGGATGCAGAACCGGCGAGGGTACACCGGGCACGTAACGCACTGGGCGCAGGCAGACGTAGAGATCGAGCCGCTTGCGCAGTGCCACGTTCAGCGAGCGGATTCCGCCCCCGATCGGGGTGGTCAGCGGCCCCTTGATGCCCACGAGATATTCGCGGAAAGCGCTGACGGTGCTCTCCGGCAGCCAGGTGCCAAACTCGCGGAAGGCCTTTTCGCCCGCGAACACCTCCATCCAGGCGATCTTGCGGTTCCCGGCGTAGGCTTTGGTCACGGCCGCGTCCAGCACGCGCACCGTCGCGCGCCAAATATCCCTTCCGGTTCCATCGCCCTCGATGAACGGGAGGATCGGACGTTCGGGTACATGCAACCGGCCGTTTTTATGCGCGATGCGCTCGCCGTCGGCGGGCGGGATGAGTGTTGGTTCGATCATTGGCAACCTTCCGTTTTGGATCGTGATGGGGTGGTGGAAACGGGCAGATTATAGCACGCCCCGATTAGGTTTCCGGAATATTGTCTTCGGCGGAGAATTGAACGGACCGGAGAGCATTCTCCGGTCCGTTGACGTTTTTTTTCCGCGCCGACGATCGGCATCCAGTGCCGTGGGCTCGCTCTGATTCAGGAAAGCGCGGGCGGCGCCGGCGCACTCGCCGGATCGGAAGCGGCGCCGGGTCTGGGTTCGGCCGGCGCAGCGTTGCGCTTGCGAAGAATGAGATAGGCGGCAATTCCGCCGCCGATCAGGAGGATGACCAGGCAGCAAAGACACAGGAGCACCGTCAGGATGATGATGACGGTGCTTGACGAGCCGCTACCGACGCTGCTTTGAGCTGTGAAGTGATAGGGAGTTGCGGCGTTTGTCATATCCCAGGTAAGGGTCGGGCCGTCCACTTTGGTGGCGTTGTTGGCGCCCACCTTCCCGGGCATCTGAACGGCCCATTCGCAGGTGAGAAGCGAAGTGTCGCTCGTCGAACAGGGAAACGTGGTCCAGGAAATGTCGTAATAGAAGGTGCCGTTTGTAATTTCCATGCGGCGGATGGTCAAATGGGCAAAGTCGTCTTTCATTTGCGCTTCGAGCGCTTGCAGATCGTCGTATTTCTTGGTGTAGGAGCACCAAATTTCGTCCCCGTGCTGCTCCTGCTGGAATTGAACGACGCTGTTTTCTACTTGCTGGAAGGCGTCATTGCACAGGGTGCTTGTGGAAAAATTCGGGAGGGTTTGCAGTGTCTGAACCATCGACGAACTGATTTTCAGGATGTTTTGAATTTCCGCCGAACCGTCCGCGTTCACGATGGTCAGCCATTGAACCACTAACTTGGGCGTCTGGTCGCTGCGGGGCTAGGCCGGCGGGCGGAATGCCGCAAGCCCGAGCGCAAGCAGCAGGAATAGGGAACGAAGCCTTTTTCCATTCATGGGATCTCCTATACAAGCAGGGATGAAAGAGTTCTGCTTTCAGCGCATCCCGGTTGAATTCACCACACCCGGGAAGGAACGAACGCGCCCTCTTCGGCGGATGGCTTATGCCGCCGAGGCGTTCGGTTGCCAGGCCGGATACTTATCGTTGGAGGAATCGTCCGTCAATCGGGATTTATCGCCGCCGGTGATCATCATCAGGTAGATGTGGGTGCTTCCGCCGCGCGCGGTCGTGTAAGCGATCCATTGCCCGTCAGGCGACCAGTCCGGATCGGAATTGCCCAGCCGGTCGGTCTGCGGGCTGGTGCAGGGCGCGCGCTTGGATAGATCCGTCGTTACGACGCAGATCTCGCTGCCGTTATCGATGATCCGGGTGTAAGCCAGAAAATCCCCGTTGGGGGAGACGGCCGGATCCGCCTCGATGTAATCCCCGTCCATCATCGTGACGACGACCGGATCCGAAGCGGTCTGGCGGCTGTCCCACCGGTACACGCGCGTCTTTCCGGTGACGTTGAGTATGAAATACAGCGTGTATCCATCCGGCGCCCAGGCCGGATCCCATTCCTGCGGCCGGTTGAAGGGTTTGTTGGTGTGCATTGCACTGACATTGCTTAGGTTGGATCCATCGGGCTGCATCCACCAAATCTGCACCCAGCTGTTGCGGTTCGTGACAAACGCGATTTGCCCGCTCTTGGGGGAGACGGCCGGATACAAATCGTCGCCGGCTGCATTGGTCAGGTTGATGGGATTCGAGCCGTCGAGGTTAATCGAGAAAATATCCCGCGTGCCGTTCGCCATGTACTCCTCGTAGTAGAGTTTCTGGCCGTCGGGCGACCAGGCGACCTGACCTTTTCGCGACGGGTCGGATGTGATCTGACGGATCTCCTTGGTCAGCATGTTGTACGTGTAAACTTGGTAGCGTTGGCCGTTGCGGTCACTGACGAACGCCAGCAAGCTGCCTCCCCCGACCGCGGTCGGTTCGGTCGTCGGTTTCACCGCCGCCGTGGAGGGCGGCTGGACTACGGCGGTGGACGTCGCGACCGTTATGGTCGCGGTCGCGGCGGCGGTGGCGGTGGCGGAAAGGCCTTGCGTCGGGTTCGCCGTGGATGCCGCTGAGATTATCGAGGTAGGGGAGTTCTTCGTCTTGGCGGATGGCAGCCCGCCGCTGAGCGCGTACCCTCCAACGGCAATCCCCGTCGCCAGCAGGCACAACACCGCGCCGGCCACCGCCAGGAGCGGCGCCGTCGGCCGGAAGCGTCCGGGCGGTGGGGGCTCCGCAGTTCCGGACGGCTCGGCGGGCCTGTTCTCCAGCGTGGGTTTTTCGGGCGTCCGCCGGATCACCGTGAGCGGTTCCCGCGACGCGGCGTGGAGGGTGTCCGGGGCCGGTTCGGATACGGAGATTTCCCCTTTCAAACCCGCGAGAAAATCCTTCACGCTGGCGAATCGGTCGGAGGGGCTGAGCGACATCGCCTTCATGATCGCCCGGTCCACCGCGGGACTCAGACTGGGGTTCACCTCGCGGACGGATTTCAACGCCGCCTGGCTCAGCGTCCGGTCCAGGCTGTCGGGGGGAATCTGCCCGGTAAGCAGGTTGTAGAGTGTGGCGGCCAGCGAGTATTGGTCGGTGCGGGAGTCCGTCGGGCTGCTCCCGTATTGCTCCGGCGGCGCAAACCCCGGGGTAAGGCTGCGCGCGCCTGTGGTAGTCACCCCGCCGGCTTCGCTGGCTTTGGCGATCCCGAAATCCACGAGCACCGGTTTGCCTTCCGGCGTGATCTTGATGTTGGCCGGCTTGATGTCGCGGTGGGTCACCGGCGGATGCTGGGTGTGCAGGTAGGTGAGCGCGTCGCATATTTCCCCGCACCAGGCCATCACCTGTTTTTCCGGAATGGCGCCCTGCTGTTCGAGGATCGTCTTCAGATCGTCCCCCGGGACGTAATCCATGATCAGGTATTGCAGATCGCCTTCAATGAAGTGGTCGGTGACGCGGGGCAGGTTGGGGTGGCGCAGCGAAGCCAGCAGCAGCGCTTCGCGTTTGAATTGCTTCACCGCTTGGGGCAGCGGATTGAGGTTTTCCTTGATCGCCACCGGCACGAGGAGGACCGCGTCTTCGCCGCGGTAGACCGCGCCCATCCCCCCCTTGCCGATGATGCCGATGATCCGGTAGCGGATGTGAAGCAGATCGCCGGGAGTGAGCGTCATGCTTTGCGCTCTTCTACCGCCTCGACCCGCTCGATTTCGGGGAAGAATTGCCGGACGGTTCCCTCCACCCATCCATGCAGGGTGCTGGGCGATAGCGGGCATCCGAGGCAGGCGCCTTCGAGTTTTACTTTCACCACGTTGTTTTCCACACCCAGATAGCGCACCGCGCCCCCGTGATATTGCTCGATATAGGCGCTGAGAACTCTCGATCAGAGCTTGAAGGGAATCGCGCGCCGGCGTTTCAGTTCGCGGAGTGTTTGCGGCCATCCTGCTCTCCTCGTCCAAATTGTACCTTAACTCCCCGTTGACAGCCTTCCAAAGCGGGGTACAGTTCCCGCAATGGATGCCGATCTACTCATGCGGCTGGCTTCTCCGGAGGGGCTCGGGGTGCTCGGCCTAGCCCGGGAATTGGAACGCGGCGAGGAACATTTCCTCGAGGTGTGGGCTGCCCTGCAGCGGGCGGGCGCGGAGAGGGAGCTCGCGCGCTGCGCGCTCGAGACGGTCCTGCTCCGCGCGCGGGCGGGGAGGAAATTTTCCCGGGCCGGGGAGATGTTCTTCACCCGCGAGGGGTTGGAGCAGGCTTCGGCCGAACCCGTGTCCCGCCACCGCGCCGCGCGATTCCGCGGGATGGAACGCATCGCGGACCTGGGCTGCGGGATCGGCGGGGACACCCTCGCCCTGGCGGAATCCGCGCCGGTGTGGGCGGTGGATCGGGATGAGCTTCGGCTCCGCATGGCGCGCGAGAACCTTCGCGCGTACGCGCCGGCCGGGCCGGTGGACTTTCTCGCCGCCGATATCCTCCGGCCGGTATTTTCCGCCGGAGCCCGCGCGCGCATGGCGTGCTTTTGCGATCCATCGCGGCGCGAGGATGCCCGCCGCGTATTCTCCGTCCGCCGGTATTCCCCGCCGCTCCCTGAAGTCACCCGCTTGTACGGAGGCGGGGCGGCGCTGGGCGTGAAGATTTCCCCCGGCGTGCGCTGGGAGGAGATTGAAACGGAACCGTGCGAGGTGGAATTTGTCTCCTTCGAAGGGGAACTCCGGGAAGCCGTGCTGTGGTACGGGCCGCTGCGCACCGCGCTCCGCCGCGCGACGGTCCTTCCCGCGGACCTGACCATGACCGAAATGGAATCCGAGAGCGACGCGATTACTCCGCCGCGCGCGGTGCTCTACGAGCCGGACCCCTCGCTTCTGCGCGCCGGTTTGGTGCGGCAATTGGCGGCCCGCCTGGGGGCGGCGCGCATCGATCCGGAGATCGCCTATCTGACGGCGGACACGCTCCTCCCCACGCCGTGGGCGCGCGCCTACCGGATCGAGGAGGCGATGCCTTTCGGGTTGAAACGGCTGCGCCAGTGGCTACGGGCGCGCGGGGTGGGGAGCGTGACGGTGAAGAAACGCGGCTCGCCCGTGGAACCGGCGGCTCTGGAGCGGCAATTGAAATTGCGGGGCGCGGAAAGCCGGATCATCTTCCTCACGAAGGTTGGGGGGAAACCGTACGTGTTGATTGGATCACAGACTGATGCGGTTTTATAGTTCGTTTCGGGTATAGCAGTATCTTCGGTCTTTGCCGCCGCGTCGGTCTTGCGGATGAATAACCGAAAACTTAGCTCATGATTCTCCCCCTTCAAACGACGATACTTTCGGTCTTGGAATTCCAGAAAACAATAACCAATGGCGTTATTGCCCCCCATTGATAGAAGTAGATTGGCCGCTTCGGCTTCGTTATTGGCCAAAAAGGGGGGAAGTTTCCGTTTTAGATTTTCTCCCGGGAATCCCACGCTTGCATTGCCGCCCGGAGGACATTATCATCGGCTTGGGCGCGCGGTTCCTTCCCGGAGGGAACGGGTCCGGGGCGCGATGGGGTCTATGGCGCAACGACACGAGCTTCTGAGCTGGAACGACGTCGATAAACTGATCGACGTGCTCGTCCCGCAGTTCCGCGGCGAGTACGACGCGATGGTGATTATCACCCGCGGCGGGATCGTTCCGGGCGGGCTGATCAGCGAAGTGCTCGACATCAAGACGCTGCTTACCGCGTCGGTGGAATTTCCGGATCAGGCGGATCGAACGCCGCTCATGGCCTGGCCGAACTTCGTTCAGTTTCCCGAGGAGAGGTTGCTTAAAGGCAGGCGCCTGCTGGTGGTGGACGACGTGTGGGGATCGGGGCGCACCATCACCGCCGTGAAGAACCGAATCCTGGGCGGCGGCGGGATTCCGGAATTGTGCGTGCTGCACTACAACCCGTACCGGAGTCTGTTCGGCGCGGCGCGCCCGGAATATTATGGCGCCACCACCGACGCCCGGATCATCTATCCGTGGGAGAGCGGGCGCGGGTTGGACCATATGCTCCTTGACCGCGGGGGAGAGGAACAGTAGCCAAAGGGCCGGAGGGTAGATCGAGGGAGGGATCCGCTGCAGGAGGTTGCGATGCGAAAATCCGTCATCATTCCATTCATTGTTTGTGCGATCGTAAGCGTGTTTTTATCGGGATGCGGGATTATCGGCGGGGCGTTCACTCTGCCGGAAGAAGAAGCCGGAGGAACGCCCGGCACGAGCCGCGCGGTTCCCACCCTGGGCGCGGGCGCCGCAACGCCCGCGGTCAACACGCCGCTGCCGATGCAAACCATCACCCTGCTGCCCACCGGCATACCGAGCCTGCCCGCCGGTTGCGTCGATGCGCTCAGCGTGACGCTCGACGATTACAGCAAGACGCTGTGCGTGGGCGGGACGGTGCTCAACCTGGTCTCGTCGCACGGCACGTACTACGTCTATTTCAGCAATACGCGCGGCAAGCTGTACATGATGGGTACCGATTGGGTGGACCGGATTGCCTTGCGGATCGGCGAATGCGCCTACGCGGAGGGCACGCTCTCGCGCGACGGTGTTTCGCCGGTCATGCCGATCACTCCCTTCACGCTCAAGCGCTGTCCGGTGGCGCAGCCGATCTCGGCGCCGGCCCGGCCCGCGAACCTTCCCGCCGATTGCGTCTACGCCCTCGAGGTCACCAAGGACGATATCGGCAAAAAGGAGTGCGTGGGCGGGGACGTCGCCCTCACCGAGACGTCCGGGGCCGATTACCGGATCTATTTCTACTCCGACAAAACCCTCGGGCTGCACTTGGCGGCAAGCAACTGGACGGGGCGGGGAGTGAATTCCGGAGATTGCATTTTTGTTGCCAATCAGGTGATCCATGCCGACCCGGATACCGGCGGCCCGATCCTGACCGTCGTTCCCAGCCAGGTGAATTTTTGCCCGGCGGCATAACGGCGGGGAGAACGGGAAGCACGTTTATGGGGGGCTTGGGCTAGCATCTAAATTACATCGGGTGTATCAATCCCTCTTTGACGGGATGAGAAATTCTCCGTGGCTAGTTGCGTATGTCGTTGGGGGTTGTGCGCCTTGAAGCCGCGCGGCAGTTCCTTAAAGGAATAAATAAGGTGGACGATTTAGTTTTTTCGTTATTATTATCTGTTGCTTCTGGATAACAGCAATAAATTTCAAATTGGAGCCTCTAAAAATTATTATTCATCCGGAGCTAATCCCGCGCGCACTGGTTTTTTTGGAAATTTCATCGTCGTTCTCCTTCCGTTAATGGAAATAGGAAATTATTTTGGCTGCGAATAGTTCCTATGTGGTTCTCCGGCATCCTCGGTAAACCTCCGAGGCAGTATGAAATGTCGCTCCCGTCCCGTTCTATAATATAAGTTTCCTCTTGCAGCTGATCTGAGTCTGGGGTGCATTGGTTCGCGCGGCGTTGCCATCCATGCGCAAATGGCCCCGAAGGCCGAGGCGAATGATTGAAATTGACGAACGTGATCAGCGCGAATTGACCCATCAGCGGAGACGGGGAGAGAGGACTTTCGGGAAGAAAAAAGATTGAGTGACGGTTGTGCGATCAACGGGGTGGAATTATACTGTGGCTGGTTTGCGGCAGGGGACCCCATACTTCTTATAGTGCCAAGTTACCGGAGGCCAATTCAGGCCTCCCGTATTTATCTGCTGCCAGCGAAGGAGTCAAAGCATGGAAAAGAGCCATGAGATCACGATCCATTTGGGGCCGGTGGATAGTTCACCCCGGGAAGCCGGGTACCGGCCGGAAAAAATCGACCGGCTTGACGCGCTCTTCCAGGGCCTCATTCGAGAGAAGAAAATACAGTGCGCCAGTTACCTCTTGGCGCGCCGGGGCAAGATTTTTGCCCATCACGCCATGGGGCAGTTGCATTTCCACGGCGAGCGCTGTGACTTGCTGCCCGATTCGATTCGGCCAACCGCCTCCATTACCAAAGTGTTTACGGCCATTTCCATTCTGCGGTTGATTGAGGATGGGCAATTGTATCTGGAGCAGCCCCTCAAGACGCTGATCGAAGAATTCGACACCGAACAGCACAGAGAGATCACGTTATTCCATTTGCTGACGCATACCTCGGGGCTCAGGGCCGACGGCGGCTACTTCACCGAAGCCTATCCGGGCCCCTGGTTGCCCGGGTTTGAGCCGGGAAAAACAAGTTGGATTAAAGCGGCCTTGTCGGGCCCGCCGCAGGCGAAGCCGGGCGAACTCTGGAACTATTCCTCCATGGGCTATTTGGTGTTGGGAGAAGTCATTGCCCGGGCTTCGGGTATGCCGGCGGATAAATTCATTCAGCAGACCATGATCGCTCCCTTGGGCCTGGAGCGGACTTTCTTTGAAGTCCCTCCCGAACTGAGAGCGCAGGTATGCACTGTCCGAGAGTGGGATGAAGAGCGGATGACTCCGGATGAAAATGCGGCCTTCCAGCCGCCGCCGACGGCGGGCGGTGTTTCCTCCACGCTCAAAGATTTGTGGAAGGTGGGGCAAATGCTTCTTGACCGCGGAACGTTCCAGGGCGCGCGGATCCTGGGGCGGAAAACGGTGGAAGCGATGACCCGGAACTATCTTACGAATACCCCCGCCTTTTTTTGGGGATTTAAGAAAAAGGCGATGGAATATGGCTTGGGGATGAACGTCTATTCCAGCCATATTTTCCTTTCGCCGGGCACTTTTGCGCATGAGGGGGCCGGGCGCTGCGCCCTCTACGTCGATCCGGTGGAGCAACTGATTGCCGTCTACTTTGTGCCGACAACCATCGATTGGGTGCCGGAGTCGATTGTCAATCCGCTCGCGGTGATCTGGTCCGGGTTGGAGTAGGGGCGAGCGGTCGGCAGACGGACGATGCGATTCTCGCGGAGTTTCCCCTCGCCGTTCCGGGCGCTGGCGGTGTTGCGAGCCGTGGCTTTTGCCACTTACAAAGAATGGGCGGCGTATCGCAGCCACATGCTGGTGTCTCTGTTCGTGGGCCCGGTATTCTTCCTCGTCCAGGTCTTTATTTGGCAAGCCGTATTCTCCTCGCGCGCCACCGTCGACGGCCTGACGCTGCAGCAAATGCTCCAGTATTACGGCGTCAGCGCGATCATTTTCTATCTGATCATGGATTTCGCCGACTGGAACCTACAGATGCTCATCCGCACCGGGCGTTTTTTAACGTTCATGCTGCGCCCGGTTTCGCATCGATTCTTCGCCCTCTCGCAGAAAGTGGGGCACCGGATTCTGGGATTTTTTCTGGAGTTCATCCCGGTGTATCTGCTTTTTTATTTCGTTTTTAAGATCAGGCTTTGGCCGGTGTTTCCGATCTGGGCCGTGCTTTCGATCCTGCTGAGCTTTGTCATGATGTTCCTGGTGAATTATTGCGTGGGCATGACCGCCTTCTGGCTCATCCGCACCGGCGGAATCGGCCGGATGTTCTTGCTGCTACGCGATATTTGCGCCGGCACTTTTCTCCCCCTGATCTTTTTTCCGGGGCCGATCCAAAAAGTGTTGTTTATTCTGCCTTTTCAGTTCATTACCTATGTGCCCGTGCGCGTGTTTTTAGGTTCCTATGAACTGGCCGGGATTTCTCTGACAATTCCGCAAATCGTCGGCGTCCAGGCTTTGGCGGTGCTCGGGATGGGAGCCGTATCGGAAGTTCTGTGGCGATTGGGCATTCGGGAATTTACCGGGGTGGGGGCATGACCTCAGCCGTGCGGGTGGAGCTTCAGGGCATTAAAACAGCGCTGGCGGGGCGAATGGCCTACCGCGGTGATTTCCTTCTCAGCGCCTTGATTACGTTGCTGGCAAACTCGATGGCGCCGGTGATCATCTTTTTGGTCTACCGCACCGGCGCTTCGTTTTCGGGCTGGAACCTGTATGAAGTGTTGCTGATTCAGGGAATTTTCTTGCTGGCGAAAGGGATCGCCTTTCCCTTGTTTTTCGGCATTGTCTGGAATACTTTGGACGGTGTTCGGGAGGGGACGTTTGACCTATTGTTGATCAAACCGCGGTCGGCGCTCCTGCTCTCGATGGCCCTGGGGTTTAATGTCGATGATCTGGGCCTCTTGCTTAGCGGGCTGGCGGTGTCGATGATCGCCTTGCTGCATTTGCCTCCGCCGAGCCTGCTTCAGTGGGGAGAGTTCTGCGGGTTGCTCCTGATCGCTGTGCTGGTTCTGTGCGGCTTTGCGATGCTGATGGCGGGCAGCGTTTTCAAATGGGTCGGCAACACCCGGGTTTACGAAATCTTTGATTGTGTGACCAACTTCGGGTTGTATCCGATCACCATTTTTTCCAAGGGCTTTCAATTCCTGCTCACCTTGATCCTGCCGATTGCCATGATTGGCTTTTTCCCAGCGGCGGTGCTGCTGGGCAAGGCCGGCGGCGAAGTGCTCCCGGGAGGCGGCGTTGCCTTGGTCTTTTGCGGGCTGTGTTGGATGTTCTGGCGGGGCATGCTGAGACAGTACACGAGCGCCGGCGGCTAAATGATCATTCACATCGCGCATTTATCCAAGACCTACATCACGTACGAGCGGGGCAACTCCTTCCGGGAAGTGCTTTCCAGTGTGTTTATCCGGAAAACCAAACCGGTCCGGGCGGTGAAAGATATCTCGCTTGAAGTGGCCGAAGGCGAGCTGGTGGGTTTTTTGGGGCCCAACGGGGCCGGAAAATCCACCACGCTCAAGGTCCTGACCGGAGTCCTGTATCCCACCTCCGGCGCGGTCACGGTGCTGGGGTACACCCCGTGGAAAGAGCGGAAAAAATACGTGGCTCACATCGGCGCGGTGTTCGGCCAAAAATCTCAATTGCTGTGGGATATTCCGCCGGTGGATGCCTTTCATATGAATAAAGCGATCTACGGGCTGGCGGAAAAGGATTTTTCTCGAACCCTGGCCGCCTTGGTAGAGTTGTTGGAGGTGGGGCCGATCATTCGGACGCCCACCCGGCTGTTGTCTCTGGGGGAGCGCATGAAGTGTGAGTTTATCATGGCGATGCTGCATCAACCGAAGATCGTCTTTTTGGATGAACCGACGATCGGCCTGGATGTGATCGCCAAGGATAAAATCCGCGAGTTTATCCTGGAAATGAATCGCAAGGGTGTCACCTTTGTGTTAACCACCCACGATCTAGATGATGTGGAGCACCTGGCCCGGCGCGTCATCGTCATCAATCACGGCGAAATAATCTTCGACAATTCCTTGGAAGCCCTGCGCAACCATCTGGGCACAAAGAAGGTGGTGTTCCTTTCCACCCAGCGTCCCCTGCCGGAACTGGCCCGGCCGGGGATTACGCTGACCAAATCGATCTCCGCCTTTGACGCCGAATTGGAGTTGGATGTATCGGTGTTGGAATTGAATCAATTTATCGCCTGGGTGAACAGCACCAGCGTCATCAATGATCTTTCGATCCAAGCCCTGCCGATTGAAAGCGTCATCAAAGGGCTTTACGCTCAAAGTTGAACCCCCGGTTCGCTGCCGGCAGGCGCGTCAAAAATTCCCATGGGAGAAAAATCCATGAAACCAAGAATGGCCACCTTGTCCGCCCTGATGATCCTGACCCTGGCTTGTTCCTTTACCGACCAATTGATCCATCCTGCGCCCGCCGCGACCGCAACGGAAACGGCGACGCATACCGGGAGGCCGGCGCCAACCGCCACGGTTACGCCCACGCTCGAACCCTCGCTCACCCCGCCTCCGTCGGCCACGAACGTCTGCCCTCCGCGGCCCAATTCGGCCGAGACGCTCGCGTCCGTCCAAAAGAAAACCGCTGAGCTGGTCCCGGGCGCGAGGACGGTGTGGTACGACGATTTTATCTGCGGGGATTACCGTTACGGCTGGGGCACGGCGAACACCAATCCGACAATGTCGATTACCGTGTCGGGAGGAATTCTTACCATTACCGCCAAGGAAGTTAAGGATGTATATGACGGCCTCGGCCGGACGGAATTGAACCTGGGGGACAACTCGGGAATGCTGATGTTGTTTCGCACCCAGGAGGGGCTCTCCGCCAATCTCTATATCAACACCGGCACCTGGTTGACTGCTGATTTCCGGCGTTGGGGACTGGACATTAATACGACCTCGCTGCAAAAAACGATCTGGGAGGGCTGGGAAGGCACCGGATGGTTGAGCGGCGATTTTCCCGCCAAGGTGCTTCGGCCCGGCGCGTGGTATTACTTGGAGATCCGGCTGGGTGACGCCGGACAGGTGTCGATGAAAATCTGGGAACGGGACAACCCGGCCAACCACGCCGATTTTCAGCGCGGTATGGGCTCCCGCTGGGAGCGACTGCGCTGGTTGACCATGATCCAGGTGTACCGGGGAACGCTGGAGATCGACAAGTATTGGGAAATGGCGTTTTGATAAAAAAACTTGGGCGGCGGGAATCGGAAATGGGTCAGGAGAGCAGAGCCGACAGAATCTCGATGGCACCGGCAAGGTAGTACTCTCATTGGGGCTACCGGAAGGAAGGACCGCCATGGAAAATTACAATCTGAGCCATGAAATGCTGTTGCATGAAATCTATGACCGGATCCATGGTCAATTATCGGGCTTCGGCTATAAACTCCGTCCCAATATCCAATTCACCAAAATATATTTTGGCGATGGGGTGGAATTAATGCTGGCGGTGAAGGGTGAAAAGGCGGAATTTCACTGGAGACGGTCAATTGCGCGGATGATCGAGGGAAATATCAGGAGCATAATCGGATATCTCGTGTTTTCGATGCTCTATTTCCTCGTTGGGTATTTGACCCATTGGGCTTGGAGCAATATGTTCCTGGATGGGATCTATGTCCTCATGCTGCTTTTATCGATCGGTTTATTGATTGTGAACATACCTATCGCCCTAATCAATTCGAACACCCACCTCATGAAGACGCAACTCTTGATACGGGAAATCATCATGGAGTACCGGGCGAAGGAATAAAATTCCTTAAAAAGCAAAACGCAAAACGCGGATGCCGGCGAGAGATTGGTTCACCATCCCTTTTGGGCCCGAACCTTTTTCCTCTGCCTAAGAAGGAGAGGACGAGATTGCCTTGGGTGCACACAAAGCCGGTGAATTTACCCCATGGCTCTTCGGCTTCTCTGATAGAATCCATACGGCTTTCCGATCGGTAGAAAGGAGAAATTCGATGAAACGCACATTGGGACGTTCCGGAATTGAAATCAGCGCACTCGGCATGGGATGCTGGGCGATCGGCGGTCCCTTCTGGTCCGGTGAGACGCCGCAAGGCTGGGGGAAAGTGGACGATGAAGAATCCATTCGCGCCATCCGCGCTGCGCTGGATTTGGGGATAACGTTCTTCGATACAGCCAATGTCTACGGGGCCGGGCATAGCGAACGGGTCCTGGCGCGAGCGATTGCCGGCCGCCGGGCACAGGTGGTCATCGCCACCAAGTTCAACGCCGTTTTCGACGAAACTACCCGCCAGGTGACGGGATCGGATTCCTCGCCGGAAGGGATTCGACGGGCGTGCGAAGAATCCCTGCGCCGCCTGGACACCGACTACATCGACCTGTATCAGTTCCACGATAACGGCTTCCCCGCCGCGCGGGCGGCGCCGGTGCGCGAGACGCTCGAAGCGCTCGCGGGGGAGGGAAAAATCCGAGCCTACGGATGGAGCACCGATTTTCCCGATCGGGCGGAGGTGTTCGCCCAGGGACCGAAGTGCGCCGCCGTTCAATTGCAGCTCAACGTGCTCGACGACAACCCGCCCATGATCGCGCTGTGCGAGCGGTACAATCTGGCGGCGCTCAACCGCGGGCCGCTGGCGATGGGGGTGCTCACCGGCAAATATAAGGCCGACACCAAGGTCTCGGCCGACGATGTACGCGGCGAAAAAAGCCCCGAATGGATGAAATATTTCTCCGGCGGGAAGCCCAACCCGGAATGGCTGGGCAAGCGCGATGCCGTGCGCCAGATCCTGGAGAGCCACGGGCGAACGGTGGCGCAGGGCGCCCTCGCCTGGCTATGGGCGCGCAGCCCGCAAACCATCCCCATCCCCGGCTTCCGCACGGCGGCTCACGTGAAGGAAAACGCAGGCGCGATGTCCTTCGGCCCGTTGCGGCCGGAACAGATGAAGGAGATCGAAAAAATACTGGGTCGATCGTAAGGCCAATTCTTTGGTATGGTCGATAATATTTCACCTCGGCAGGGATTCGATCCGGCGCCAAGGGGTGATAGTATATAACCAGTTTAGCCGGGTTAGGAGGTTGCTATGCCTGCCATTAATCGAAGGGAATTTCTGCAAATCATGGCGGCCGGAATCGGCGGTGCCGTCTCCGGCTCGGTGCTTACCGGCTGCTCCTCCCCCCGGCCCGCCGAGCCCACCCAAACTCCCGTTCCTCCCACGCCGGCTCCAACTTCCGCCGCCACGGCGACGATCTCCTCGGGCCTCAAATCCCTGCGCCGGCCGGAGATCATCAAAATGTTTCCGGCGTCCAAGAGCGGCATAGTCTACGCTCACCACACCGGAGCGTGGTCGGGCGATGCGCTAAACGCGGGGGCGTTGCGCCAAATGCTGGACGCGTCCCTGACCCGGTTGACCGGGCTCACCGACGCCGCAGAATCCTGGCGGGCGCTGTTCGACCCCGGCGAGCGCATTGCGATCAAAGTAAACGTCTTCGGCAACAGTTTGATCTGGACGCATTACCCGCTGGTGCAGGCGGTCACCGCCGGTCTGATTGGAGCGGGCATTCCCGCCGAACAGATCCTGATTTACGACCAACTCACGACCGAATTTGAAACCGCCAAATACGCCGTCAACCCGGACGGGCCGGGGGTCCGTTGCCGCGGAACCGACGGGAGCTTTACGAACACCTTCCCGGCCGGAGATCCCTCGGTCCGCTTGAGCGACCTGCTGCTGCAATCGGACGCGCTGATCAACATGCCGGTCCTCAAATCCCACATGATCGCCGGGATGTCTTTCGCGCTCAAGAACCACTTCGGCAGCACCGACAATCCGAGCGCTTTGCATCAGGTGGGCCAGGGGATCCCCCAACTGAATGCGCTCCCGGTCATCAAGGATCGTACCCGCCTTGTGATCGGCGATTTGCTTGAGGCCAATCTTAAATGTACCGAACTCGTGGCCCTATTGGAAGGCCGACTACCGGGGAGACGCGATCCTGATGACCTACGATCCGCTCGCCGCCGACGCGTTTGGTTTCACGATCCTCGATAAACTTGTCACTGACAGCGGTGGAAATATGGACGCGCAGAGGTATATGGCTCGACCCTGGCTCGAAGCGGCCGGCTCGGCCGGTATCGGCGCGGGCAGCGCGGAGAATTACGAGGTAACCGAAATCAAATTGCCTTAAAGGGGGAAGAAAAATATGACGCCGCTCGGGAATTGGTTGCCGAAAGGAAATGCAACCGTCTCGAGAGATTCCCCCAGCCTCAAATTTCGCTAGGATCCGGCAGACCCCATCGGCCTTGTTGGGAGTGAGGCGACCGGAAAACCACAAGGCTCGAACTCCTTCCGGATCCTGCGTCTCTGATACAATCGCCCCGTGGACGGCCCAAACTGCTCGGTTGATTGTGAGGCGCTTGGATGACGATGTCCGCATCCGGCGCCGCTCCGTCTGGGCAGCGATCGGCCATTCCGGCGGCGCTGGGGGGATTGTTGGGGCTGGTGTTGAAATACTTCGCCTATAATTTTCTGACGGCCGCCGTGCTGCTTGTCTTTAGCGCGCTGGCGTTCGCGTATATAAATTTCTTCGGCCCCCGGGTTGCCTTTGCGAGCTATTTGGCTTTTCTATTTCCGATGGATTCCAGGGGAACGACGACGGTTAGCGCAAGCGACATCCTGCGGGCGTACTCGTTCCTGAGCCTGAGCTTCATGCTATTGTCGATGACGGGCCGTGCGGTGCGGCGGGGTTTGCGCAGGGGGGGCCTCCCGGCGCCCCAGGCCGAAGGAGGGGAGAACTCCGGCCCAGCCGGGATCCAATTTCCCCGGGTATCGTTTCACGCCGGAGCGCGGCAAATCCTCTTTGGATGTTTTGCAATCACCCTCTGCTTCCTGCCGGCGTTTTTCGCCATTCCTTTCGCCAGGATGGCCGAAGGCTCCAACCGCACCGCGTTGGTTGCCGTGTTTGGATTTTTCTATCTTCTGGCCATAGTAGCCACCGGAGTGTACACGGGGATCGAGGTCGTTGCGGATTTAATTCTCGATTGGGCGCGCGTGAATTTCCCCTGCCCGGCGGAGCAGGATCTGCCGGTGTGAGCATTCGATCGGCCGGTGGTGCCATTTTTCCATCGCCGGGCTCAGAATGGATGATCCGATGAAACACACCGAGGTGAAACGCTACTGGGACGGAAATGCGGACGCTTGGACCAAGCTATCGCGGGCCGGATACGACACCTACCGCGACCATCTCAACACGCCGGCATTCCTCGCCATGCTGCCGGAGGTCCGCGGGCTGGCGGGACTTGAAATCGGTTGCGGCGAAGGCGGCAATACGCGGCTTCTGGCCGGGCGCGGCGCCCGCATGACGGCGCTGGATATCTCGGAAATATTCATCCGTCACGCCGGCCGTTCGCCGACTACGGGCCCGTCGAAAGTGGATTACATGGCGGCGAGCGCTGTGGAACTTCCCTTTGCCAATTCGGCCTTCGATTTTGCGACCGGCTTCATGAGCTTCATGGACATTCCGGAAACGGAACGCGTTCTGGCCGAGGCGTATCGCGTTCTTAAGCCCGGTGCCTTCCTTCAATTCTCGATCACCCATCCGTGCTTCGACAATAAGCGAAACCTTCGGGATGAAACCGGTCATATCTATGCCGTCGAGGTTAGCGATTACTTCCGGAATCGGAACGGGGAGGTGGCCGAATGGATTTTCAGCGCCGCACCTCTGGAGGCGAGGGAAGGCATACCGAATTTCAAGATCCCGGTTTTCACGCGGACCATCAGCCAGTGGCTGAATTTATTGATCGGAAGGGGGTTTGTCCTGGAGCAGGTGGACGAGCCGCATCCCAGCGACCAAACGGTCCGCGAGCATCCGAATTTGCAGGATGCCCAGGTGGCGGCTTACTTCTTGATCATTCGCGCGCGGAAGCCAAAGACCGGCGCCGTCGGCCGTTCCGTTTTATAATTTATATTCGAATACTTCACGGGCCGTCTGAAGCAAGCGGAGCATCAAATAGGAAAAATGCAGAACCATACCGTTACGGCAAGTCCATTGGCATCTCTTGTTCTTGTCGAACAAGAAGGTAAATATCTTTTAATCAAGGAATCCAAAGAAGAGTGCAGGAACAAATGGTTTTTGCCCGGCGGCAGGGCGGAGCCGGACGAGTCAATTGTCGATGCCGCGGTGCGGGAATCCAAAGAAGAATTGGGGATGGAGGTCGAGCTGACCGGTCTGTTGTTTCTCGACCAGCTGGTCGATCCGGATCCAACCAGGCGTGGAAATAGAATCCGGTTCGTCTTCCTGGGAAAGCCGATCGGCGGCGAGCTCAAGCGATCCGAGGACGAGCATTCGATTTGCGCAAGCTGGTTTTCCGAAGCCGAAGCCGGCCGGCTCGAAATGCGGAGCTCCTTCGTTCTGGAAATTATAAAAATTTGCCGGGAAAGACCGGCGATCCTGCCGATCTCAATGGTTCACATCCTTACCCGGGAGGAGCTGCACCGCGAACGGCCATAAGCTTTTACCCTCGCGCATAATCATTGGATGCTCGCGCGAAGGATTTTTGGACAATGGGTTTGTGTGGTTCACGAACCAGTCGTTTTTCCGGCCGCATGAACCCGGACCGGATTGCGGAGGCTGCCCGCATGCCGAAGGGTACCGATTTATCGGATAAGGGATTTGTAACCACTCAGTACCGCAATGCGGGGAACCTAAATGCCCGCATGGAGCTGCACCGGCGTTTCAGCACCAACCCGTACGGCTGGCTTCGCTGGGTATTCGATCAATTTCAATTTTTGCCGCAATGCCGCATTCTGGAAATAGGATGTGGAACGGGCGATCTGTGGCGGGAGAATCTCGACCGCCTCCCCGAGGGGTGGAATATCAGCCTGTCGGATTCTTCCGCTGGAATGATGGATCAAGCCTTTCGGAATCTCTCCGAGTTTTCCCATCCCTTCCAATTCATGATGCTCGACGCGCAAGACCTGCCGTTCGAGAGGGAAAGTTTCGACGCCGTAATCGCCGACCACATGCTGTATCATGTGCCGGATCGGAAGAGGACGCTTGGCCAAATCAAACGCATCCTGAAAGCCGGCGGGCGTTTTTTTGCCTCGACCAACGGGCAGGGGAACCTGCGCGAGCTGGCGGAGTTAATCTCAAAGTTTGACTCGGATCTTTCTGCCGGGGAATGGCAATCGACGGATACGTTCCTATTGGAAAACGGAGCCGCCCAGCTCTCGCCATGGTTTTCGCAGGTTACCCTCCGCCGCTACCAGGATTCTCTTCTGGTCACGGAAAGTGCGCCAATGGTGGATTATCTTTTATCCGGGCGTTTGGAAACGGCGATTGAAAACCGAACGAAATTCGCGGAGTTCGTAGAGCGGGAATTGCGGAGCGCCGGCGGAGGATTACCGGTTACCAAGGATTCCGGACTTTTTATCGCCGTACGATGAGCAGGCCAGCCACGGGATTAGCTCATTGGCTGTAAAATGTGGACGGATAACCAGCTGGAAGGGAGAGGATAACTATGGTCCGTTCAGGAACAACTCACAAGTTCGGTTGGATCCCCGATCGGCCCGATCACCGCGACTTCCGATACGCCGCGCCGGGTCCACTGCTCAAGGCGCTTCCCCGCAAGGTGGATCTTCGGAAACTGTGTCCCGCGGTCTACGATCAGGGACAACTGGGGAGTTGCACGGCCAACGCCATCGCCGCGGGAATCGAGTTTGACCGGCTCAAACAGACCCTGCAGGATTTCACGCCGTCGCGGCTCTTCATTTATTACAACGAGCGCGCGATGGAGGGCACGGTGGAGTCCGACGCCGGCGCGGCGATCCGCGACGGGATAAAAAGCGTCTCCCAGCAGGGCGATTGCCCGGAACCCGAGTGGCCCTACGTCATCGAAAAATTTTCCGAGAAACCGCCGCAAACTTGCTACCGGGACGCGTTAAAATATAAAGCGGTTTCTTACCAGCGGATCGACCACAATTTAAACCAAATGATGGGCTGCGCCGCGGAAGGGTATCCGTTTGTGTTCGGGATTTCGGTGTACGCCAACTTTCCGATGCGAACTCACAGCGGAGATATCCCCATGCCCGGCAACGCCGACAACACCAACGAAGGGCATGCCATGCTGGCGGTGGGTTACGACAACTCCGCGCGGCGGTTTATTGTGCGCAATTCCTGGGGCACAGGATGGGGGAAACGCGGGTACGGCTCCATTCCGTATGAGTACCTGCTCAACCCCGAGCTCTCGGCCGATTTCTGGACCATCCGGATCGTGAAATAAAATCATCCGCGAGGGGATTCGTCCGCGCGGGGATAAATCCCCGCGCTGGTATACTATGCCCCTCCGGGGCAATAAGCATCCGAAGGAATCAGCCTGCCTTCGGCGGGCTTCGTATCAATGCGCCGCCATTTATGACGGCGCGATAGATCAAGGTACTGCGGATCGTTGCGAGGTCGTTGCGCGCGCGGGGATCCATCCCCGCGCTTCGATACGATACCCCCCGATAAGAACACTCGGAGGCGGGCTCCTTCAGGGCAAAAAACTCGCAAGCGGATTTGAAATTGGTATCGGACATTATGATTAAATTCATTTTATTTGCGTTGGTCTCCGCCTGCCTCATGTACGTATCCCGCGCCTCGCTTCGCGCGCCGGGTTCGCACGGATTCCCGCGGTTCTTCGCCTGGGAAACCATTCTCGTTTTGTTTCTCTGGAACCTGGAATCCTGGGTCAGGAATCCCCTGGCCTGGTATCAGCTTATCTCCTGGTTTTTATTGATTGCCTGTTGCGTCCCGCTGATCCTTGGAGTTCGGTCCCTGATGGTTCAGGGAAAGCCGTCCGAAAAAAGGGAGACGGAACCCCAATTGCTGGGTTTTGAAAAGACGACCGCTTTGGTCACCACCGGGATCTACCGCACCATCCGCCACCCGCTCTACAGTTCACTTCTGTTTCTGGCGTGGGGAATCTTCTTTAAAATTCCGTCCCTTCCCGGAGCGGCGCTCGCGCTGCTCGCAACGGCCTTCCTCATCGCCACGGCGCGGGCCGATGAAGCCGAGTGCATCCAATTCTTCGGCCCGGGGTATGAGGAGTATCGGAAGCACACGAAAATGTTCGTGCCGTTTCTCTTCTGATCGAATAGTGACCGGAGGCCATCATGAAGCTGCGCCGCCTTTTTGCGATAAATTTCTTTGTCGCCGTATTCTTCGGTTTGGCTTGCTCCATTTTTCCTCATTGGATCTTCCAGCTTTTCGGAGCCGCCTACGATCCCGCCGCGGTCTGGTCCGCCCGGCTGGTGGGAGGATCGATCTTGGGGTTTGCCGCTCTGATGGGATTTGGGATCCGAACTGCCTCGGGGGAAGCCCGCCGGGCGATCGCGCTGGCCCTCCTGCTGCAGGACGGGATCGGATTCATCGCCTCGATGGAAATCCAGCTTTCCGGGAATGTTAACGCGTTCGGATGGGCTAACCCAATTCTGTACGGGCTCTTGGCTCTGGCCTACGCCTTTTTTGTCTTCGTTCGTCCACGGGATGGTTAATCGGCGCACTCCGTTCCGCAAGATACCCTACCGTTATTGTCCCAATTAAATTCCTCGCAAAAATCTTCTTTTTCCTTCGATCCACCTATAGACCACCGGGGTCTTGACAGCCTCCGCATAATATAGTACTCTGTAATATAGAGTACTCTATTGGAGGATCCATGGAGATTAAACCATCCGAAGCCGAATCGGCGCTGGCTTCCATCCGCGAAACCGAGGAGCAAATGCGCAAGGCGCTCAACGCCTCGGGGGGCGGGTATCAGCTGTTCATCTGGGGCGTAATCATCCTGATCGGATACACGCTCAACCAATTTGCAGACCGTCTCCCGATGGTGGCGATCGCGGGAACTTGGATTGTGATGAGCGTCCTCGGAAACATCGTTTCCGTGATGATGAGCATCCGGATGGCCAGGAAATTTCATAGTCCGTTGGGAGCGCGGATCGGCGCCATGCTGCCGATCTTTATTCTGTTCGGCGCCATAGGAGCTTTTTTTGTCCATCCGGCCGGCCCGCGGGAGATCAACCTGCTGATTTACTTGTTGGTGATGCTTTGGATGGCCATGATGGGCTTGTGGGTGAAACTTTCCATGTTGTGGATCTCGCTGATCTTCACCGGCCTGATGCTCTTCGGCTACGCGGTCCTGCCGGAGTACTTCTTCCTGTGGCTGGCGATCGTTGGCGGCGGAGCGATGATCGGCAGCGGCTTGTTCCTCATCAGCGGGAGGGGCTGACCATGCCCTCCCTCGACGAGATCATCCATCAACCCGTGCGATTGCGCCTGATGGCCGCCCTGGTGGCGCTCAAATCCGGAGAGAGCGCGGAGTTCACCCTGCTGCGTGATCTGCTGGGAGCGACCGATGGCAACCTGGGCGCGCACCTGCGACGCTTGGAAGAAGCCGGATACATTGAGATCACCAAAACGTTCGTGAACCGCAAACCGCGCACGTATGTGGCAGCGACCGCCAAAGGCCGGAAGGTGTTCCGGGACCAAGTGGCGGCATTGGAAGAAATTCTTAAGGGCGCGTTGGGTTCGAAAACCAAGCGGTAAGAATGACAATTCAACCTCCCCCCTCACCCCGCCGGAAAATCGCCGGCTTCCCCTCTCCCGGCTCATGCCGGGAGAGGGGTCAGGGGTGAGGGAGGATAAAGAAAAGGATGAACCATGACTTCCGTAATTCAAGCAACCCACCTGCGCAAGACCTATGGCACGACCGTCGCCGTGGAGGATATTTCCCTGGAGGTGCAGGAGGGCGAGATATTTGGAATGGTCGGCCCCAACGGCGCGGGAAAGACGACCACGATCGAATGCCTCGAGGGGATGCGGAAGCCCGAGGGCGGCGAGATCCGTGTCCTTGGCCTAGACCCAATTCGCCAGGAGCACGAGCTGCGGTATGAAATCGGAACCCAGCTCCAAAAATCGCAGCTTCCCGACCAATTGACGGTCGGCGAGGTGCTCGATCTGTTCGCCTCGTTTTACCCCGCCCCGGCCTCCTGGCCGGTCCTGATGGATCGGCTTGGACTGGCGGAGAAGAAAAATTCCTGGGTTTCGAAACTTTCCGGCGGCCAGTTGCAGCGCGTGTTCATCGCCCTGGCGCTTATCAACCGCCCTAAGCTCGTCTTCCTCGACGAGCTGACGACGGGGCTCGATCCGCAGGCTCGGCTGAGTATTTGGGACCTGGTGCGGGAAGTCCGCGCCGGCGGCTGTACGGTCTTCCTGACCACCCACTCTATGGAGGAAGCCGAGACGTTGTGCGACCGCGTGGCGATCGTGGATCATGGGAAGGTGGTGGCCATCGATACTCCCGCCGCGCTGGTGCGGAACCTGGGCGCTGAGACCCGCATCCGGTTTACCACCCACAGCCCGCTGGATGCACAGGCGCTGAAAGCGCTCGACGGTACGGCGCGCATGGAGCGGGACGGGGACCGGGTGGTCGTCTACGGTCGCGCCCCGCAGGTCGGCCAGCCGGCGCTGATCGGCGAAGTGGTCCAGTGGCTTTCCGCGCAGGGCGCCGCTTTCAGCGACATCCGCATGGAGCAGCCCGCTCTCGAAGACGTATTTCTGCAATTGACCGGCCGCGCGATGCGCGACTGACGGATGGAGGGAAAGATGCGCAGCTTCTGGAAACTCACCCTGGCGGAACTGAAACTCTATTTCCGCTTTCCGATCGCGGCCTTTTTCACCCTGGCCCTTTGCCCTATGCTTGTGATCCTGTTTGGCGGGATCTTCGGCAACGAACCATCGCCGACCTACGGCGGGTACGGATATCTGGACGTCACGGTGCCCGCCTACGCGGCACTGGTCATCGCCATCAGCGCGCTGGTTTCCATCCCCATCGCGCTGGCTTCCTACCGCGAACGCGGAATCCTCCGGCGCTACCGCGCCACGCCGGTCAGCCCGGCGGCGGTGCTGGGCGCGCAGCTCGCGGTCCAATTCGCCATGACAATTCTGGGCATGCTGCTGCTCGTGGCCGTCGGTAAAGTGCTGTTTCACCTGCGTTTCGAGGGAAACGCGTTGAGCTTCCTGGCCGCCTTCACGCTGGGCTGCCTGAGCTTCTTCTCGGTCGGCCTGCTTCTGGCGGGCCTGCTTCCCAATTCACGCGCGGCCACCATCGTCGGAAACGTTCTGCTCCAGCCGATGGTCTACCTCTCCGGCGCCACCATTCCCATGTCGGTAATGTCGCCCGGGATGCGCGAGTTCACCCGCTTCATCCCGCTGACCCACGTGGTGACGCTCCTGCGGGGAATGTGGCTGGGAGACGCATGGTCGCAGTATCAATCCGAGGTTGTGATCCTGGGGGTCATCCTGTTGGTGTCGGCCTTCGCGGCGATGCGGATATTCCGCTGGGAGTAGAATTTGATATTTCAGAGAGAAATGAACAGGCCGGGAATTTTTCCCGGCCTGTTTTTATTGACTCAATTTATCCGAAGGATCATGGGCAGGTGGGCGGGACGGCGGTTGGTCCGCAGTTGGGTCCGTCGCAGGCAGCCACAGCCGGCTCCGGCAGCGGCAGCCCGGCATTAGCGGCGCATTGGTTGATCAACGGGGACCATTTGTTGAAATCGTCCATGTTGTCGAGCACCGTGTCGACGTATTGCAGAAAGGTGGCTTGGACGATAAACGTGTTGGCGTTCTTTTTGTCCGCCTTTTTGCCCGCCAGGCAGGGCGGGCAGGTCTTTTTCAGGCATTCCTTTAACCGTTCGGCCAGGATGTTCGCATCGTGGTTGATGGTGTCTTTGAAATACTGCTGTTGCAGGAGGTTCTCCACCTGTGCGTTCCAGTGCTCGAATTGGTAGGCGGTATTGACGACGAAGTTGCAATCGCCCGCCAGGTTGTCGAGCTGATTGATGGGCGGTTTGACGCTGCGGTCGTGGACTTTTTGCAGATTCTGCTGGACCTTAGTGGCCGGTGCGGCGAGGAGGTCGTCATCTTGCTGCATCTCTGTTGTTGGCGTTTGCGCCTGTTGAGCGGTGATCTCCGCCTGAGTTGCCTGGGCCACCCCGTAAATGCTGAAATGCGTCACGGCTATCGTGATATTCGTTATCCCGCTGTAGGTGCTGGCCAGGATCGGATACAGGTGAAAATTCGTCCCCGCCGCGTCAGCTGCGAAGCCCACCAAGTCCGTTGGATTGAGGGTTTCGGGGAGGTTCAACGTTATCCTGCCCGGCGCAGCCGTCATCAGCCCTTCCGGAGTGATCTGCAGCGCGACCAGGTAGCCTTTGCTGAAGGGAATCCCGTCGATGGCGGAAACCGGAGTTACCGTCACCGCCGTGCCGAAAGCGGGGAGGAAACTTCCATCGGTATCGCGAGAGAGCAAAGCGCCCGGGATCACCACATCGTAATCGCCCCCGCCGGTGAGTTTGGCGGTCACGCCTGAATCGCGATTCACGCCGGTTTCAATCTCGAGTTTGTTCGAAGCCGCATGGGCGGTATCCAGGGTGATTTGCACGGTGAGCGGGTTGGGGGTGAGGGCGGGAAGGGTTTCGATAGCGGCAGTCGAATTGCCCGCGAGAGAGCTGGGGATGGCCGAGGAGATCGAAGAGAGCGTGGCCGCCCCGCTGGTAAGCGTGCTGCAGGTGCAAGCCAGGGCGAGAAAAATGGCGCCGATCCATGCGTATCGGATTATCCGATGGGGTTTCATGGCGGGTCCTCCTCTGAATCACGCTGCGGCGGTTTTTCACGAAAATACCATAGCAGGTTTTTCCGCGGAATCCGTTGGCAATTGTTGGATTTTATGGGGCGCGCGCCGATGGAATTTTCATGGGCGGGGGGTTTGCTCTCCGCCTTCTCGAGCTTCCCGTTGGATCTCCTTTTGTTGGATTAATGCAAACGCGGCGCCGACTTCGGGGCCAGTTTATTGCGGTCTATCAAATCGTCCGCCGCATACAGCGGATCGAAAAAAGGAAAATGGATTCCGTTGATGAAAGTTGGTATGATACGAGTGCGGGAAGGTAAAAATGGATCGACGCCTGTCCATTGGAATCTTTGGGGATTTGGATGCTCGTCATCCCTCGCGCGTCGCAACCGATGCGGCGCTGACCCATTCGGCGTCGCGGTTGTCGGCGGCGGTCGATTGCTACTGGTTGCCCACCGATCGGATCGCGCGGGAAGGCGCCGAGTCCGTGCTCTCGCCGCTGGACGCGTTGTTCTGCGCGCCCGGCAGCCCGTACGCGAGCATGGACGGCGCGCTCGAGGGTATCCGCTTCGCGCGCGAACGGAACCGGCCGTTCGTCGCCACCTGAGGGGGATTTCAACATACTCTGGTAGAGTATGCGCGCAATGTCTTGGGGATGCCGGATGCGGAGCACGAAGAGACCGCGCCGCAAGCTGGGACGCTCCTCATCAGCAAAATGGTTTGCTCCCTTGCCGGAAAGTCGGAACAGATCAAAATCGCGCCGGGAACCCTTGCCTATCGATCGTATGGAAAAGAAATTTCAACCGAACAATTTCGCTGCAATTTCGGGCTTAATCCCGACTATTGGGAGACAATTTCCCGGAGCGGGCTGAAAATATCCGCCGTCGGCCCGGAGGGGGAAGCGCGGATCGTGGAATTGCCCACACACCGTTTCTTTCTCGCCACGCTTTTTCTGCCGCAACTTTCTTCCACCCCCGCTCGGCCGCATCCGCTGCTGGTGGAATTCCTGCGCGCGGCAATCGAGCCGAAATAGCTTCGCCGGTATTTACGGAAAGCACGTTCCCTTTTTCGTCCGCTCGAGTGATGTGCCCGGGCATCCTTGAGGAACTCAGTGAAAGAACCTCTCGAAAAAGACCGGCGGAAAAGAGAAGACCCAAAAAAGGCAACCTCTTGCCGCGCATTGCCATCCGCGGCCTCAAATTTACCAATTGCGGTTCCTGGTGCTATTCGGTTTGGGTTGTGACCGCCTCGGCCGAATCCTTGCTCTCGCCGAATTCGTTGATGGCGCTTACGATGTAGGAATACGTTTTTCCCGTTTCGATGTTCGTATCGAAATACTCGGGAATTCCGATGCCCGTCGCGACGACAGTGTAGGGGCCGCCTGCCTGCTCGGCGCGCTTGACGGCATAGGTATCCGCCTGCGGGGAAAAATCCCATTGCACAACCACTTTGCCGGCGAACAACCGGGCGCTCGGGTTTTCCGGCGGAGTCGGGGGGAGCGAATTCCTCTGCGCGCCTTTCCAGACGAAGGTGGCGACGGAATCGCCGGGAAGCGTGTAGGCAAAGCTCCAGCCGCCCCACCCGACCGCAATCGGCTGATCGGCGGTTCCGGGATTGTAGGCGATGAATATTTTGGAGCCGTCCGGGTTCATGAAGGCGACGGTCTCCGGGCTGCCGTACGGAAACGTCGTCGAGGCGATGCGATAGGCGCCCGGAAGGACAAATTTTCCGGCGTGGCCGAGGGAATAAAATTCGGCGTTGGGGACATACCCGGATTCCAATTTTGGATCGATGGTCACGGTCCCCATGCAATTGGCGCATCCGCCCTTGTGCGGACCGTACGACGTATCCAGCGCCAGGTTCCACTTGATGACGGTCTTGGCCCAGTTGCGGACCGCGCCCATGATCAGATCCTGCATATCGCGTTTGAGGCCGCCGCTGAAGGTGTAGCTCACCACGCCGCTGCTGCATTCGGTGAAGAAGATATCCCGGTCCGGATCAGCGTCGTGGACCAGCCCCTGGCTCAGGACCGACCCCGCGTAACAATGGAACGCCGAGCCGGCGATATATTGTTTCGCTTGCGGATCAGAGAGAACCTCGACCGGATATTCCCATTCGTCCCAGTTATGATCCCAAACGAGGATCTTGGTGTGAATGCCCGAGGCCGAAAACGCCGGCCCCAAATAGTTCTTCACCACTTCGGCCTCGTCTGCAGGTTCGAGGCGCATGCCCGGATAGAAGTGGGGTTCGTAATGCGGCTCGTTCTGGAGGGTGACGGCGTAGATGGGAATCCCCTCGGCTTGGTAGCCTTGGATGAATTTCACAAAATAACCGGCGAAGGCCCCGTAGTATTTTTTTTGCAGGGTGCCGTCCAGGAGCGAGTCGCTGTCCTTCATCCAGGCCGGCGGGCTCCAGGGGGAGGCGATGATCTTTAGATCGGGGTTGATCCGCAGCGCGTCCTTCAACGCCGGAATGATGTACGCTTTGTCGTGCTCGATCGAGAAGTGCGCGAGGTGCGGGTCGGCCTGGCCGGGGGGCATGTCGTCGTAGGAATAATCGTCGCCGACGACAAAATCGCTCGCGCCCATCGGGAGGCGGAGCACGCCGATCCCGATCCCCTCGCTGCGGGAGAAGAGCGCGGTCATCAGGCCGCTGCGTTGCTTTTCGCTCAGTTGGGTGTAGATCAGCCAGGCGGACGAATCCGTCATGGCCGCGCCGAAACCATCCATGGTCTGATATCGGTGGTTCTCGTTGACATAGATCGCGGTTCCGTCCGCGGCGCCGCGTCCGAACGTAAGACCCGGCTGCGGCGCGAGCAGCCGCGATTGGTCCGCGGTTGTCAGCCATACCTGTACGTCGATGGGAGTTTCCGGCGTGATGGTCGGCGGCTCGGTTGCGGTCGGGGCAGGATGGGACGAGGGCGCGCAGCCGCCTCCTGCGGCGGCAAGCAACACCGCCACGCCGATCGTGCCGAGAACGCGTTTCGCGGAATGGATAAACGTTTCCATCGAACCTCCAATCCCTTCCAACCCGCCGCGGATACCGCGCTTGCAGTTTCCCCCCAGCCCGAGAGTTCTATCGGCCTTGCGGCCGCCGACCGTGACGGATCGAAGGATTCGCCGCTCGCCAGATCGATGGCGGGCCGGTCCGCCGAGGAGTCGCGCGGGATACCCGTTATCGATTTCCCGGCCTGATTTTCACCCCCCACTAGGAAATTCCCCCGACCTTTTGGAATCCCAGCTCTCTCTCGACCCGACGGTGAGCCGGGGACGTTAGAATATTCTTTTTCCGTTTTATCCCGCTCTCGCGGGATGATGAATACCCCGCGGCAAACCCCGCATTCTTCGATTAATAAAGAGGAATGCGGGGCTTGCCGCGTACGTTCTTGGGGGTCACGCTCCTGGATGCCGCGCGGCTTGCTACGCGGTAAATCATTTACGCGTTGAGACGCTATGGAATTCCAGCCTTTGCCGCGATAACGGCTTTGGGCTTGCCGGGTTGTGCATACCGACTGACGCGCCGGTCTCCGCAGATGGCGAAAATTCCCGGGCAAAGTCCGCCTTGCCAAAGATCAGGCGGTCGGTCAAATCCATCTGATATTCTACTCCGGTCAAGCTGTCAGGCTTGTCTTCCCCTTGGAAAAAGTCACACGGCCGAAAGTAAGCCGACAATACATTAAATAGCCGGGAGGTATCCATTGAGTATTTCTGTCGATGACGGAAGGGGAAAAGGGATTCCCGCCAGAAACGCGTGGAAACGACCCAAGCGTTCGTCATGCCCGAGTGCCTGTATCGGGCAACCACGAATCAGGATGTTCATCCTAAAAGAAAAAATGGATTCCCGCCAAGTACACCCTCGCTCCGCAATCCTCCCGGCTCATGAACCGAATGCGAGGCGGGAGGTTTCCCCCACTCGCGAATTCTTCGCATCGGAAAAACACCGATGCTCATCGCTCGGAGGGTGACGCGAGGGCAGCCCCGCCCCGGCTTCGCCGGGCGAGGCCGGGGGCGCGGGAATGACGACATGTATTTAATGGTTGTCGGCTTGATTTTTCGGGGAGAAGCTATTTGGTGGTTTTTCCGCTTTCGTACAATTCCACCAGCACGCCGCCCGCGCTTTCCGGGTGCACGAAGATCATCCGCACTCCGCCGGCGCCGGTGGACGGTTTCTCCCCGATCAGGCGGACCCCTTTTCCTTTGAGCAGATCGATCATCCCGTCCAGATCGTCGGTCTCAAAACACACGTGATGAATCCCCGGGCCGCGCTTTTGCAGGAACTTCGCCACGCCGGAATCAGGCGTGGTGGGTTGCACGAGTTCCACTTCGCCGCCGCCCGCGGGAAGAAACGCGATCCGCGAGGCCTGCTCCGGCATATCCTGCACGCCTTGCAGCGGAAGACCGAGGGTGTCGCGCCAGAATTTCAGCGCTTGTTCCACTTCGGGCACGACCAGCGCGATGTGGTTAATTCCCGTAATCTTCGCCATCAACCCTCCGGACGATATTCGCCCCACGCGTCGCGCAGCACGCCGCAGATTTCCCCCAGCGTCAGGTCAGCTTCGACGCACGCTAAAATCACCGGCATAAGATTCTCGTTTCCTGTGGAGGCTGCGGCCAGCGTGCCGAGCAACTCGGCTGCGCGCGCGGGATCCCGCCGCGAGCGGACCGCTTGCAGCCGGTCTTTCTGCCTTTGCTCGACCGCCGGATCCACCCGCAGCGTTTCCAAATCGGGTTGCTCCGGTTCGACGTATTCGTTGACCCCGATGACGATCTGCTCGCGGTCCTCCACCGCTTTCTGCGCGCGGTAGGCGGCTTCCTGGATTTCCGCCTGGACGTACCCGCGTTCGATCGCGGCGATGGCCCCGCCGAGCGCGTCGATTTTGCGCAAATACTCCTCCGCCCGGCGCTCGATCTCGTCGGTGAGCGCCTCCACCGCGTACGACCCGGCCAGCGGATCCACCGTGTCGGCCACGCCGGATTCGCTCGCAAGAATCTGTTGGGTGCGCAGCGCCACCTGCACCGCTTTCTCGGTGGGCAGGCCGAGCGCCTCATCCATGCTGTTGGTGTGCAGGGATTGAGTCCCGCCCAGCACCGCCGCCAGAGCTTGCACCGTCACCCGCGCGATGTTGTTTTCCGGCTGCTGGGCGGTGAGCGTGGAGCCGCCGGTCTGAGTGTGGAACCGCAGCATCTGCGAGCGCGGATCGCGGGCGCTGAACCGGTCGCGCATGATCCGCGCCCACAACCGGCGCGCGGCGCGGAACTTGGCCACTTCCTCGAGAAAATTGTTGTGCGCGTTGAAGAAGAACGTCAATTGGGGCGCGAAAGAATCCACGGGGAGCCCGGCGCGCAGGGCCGCCTCCACGTAGGCGATGGCATTGGCCAGCGTGAACGCCACTTCCTGCACCGCCGTGCTGCCGGCTTCGCGGATGTGGTAGCCGGAAATCGAAATGGTGTTCCATTCCGGGAGTGATTTTTGGCAGTAGGCGAAGATGTCCGTCACCAGCCGCATCGACGGCTGGGGCGGGAAGATGTAGGTTCCGCGGGCGATGTATTCCTTAAGGATGTCGTTCTGGATCGTGCCCCGCAAGCGGGTCGGCTCCGCTCCCTGGCGCTTGGCCGCCGCGATATACATCGCCAGCAGCACCGCCGCCGGGGCGTTGATGGTCATGCTTGTGCTCACTTTATCCAGGGGGATCCCGGTAAACAGCCGCTGCATCTCCTCCAGACTGAAGATCGACACGCCCACCCGCCCCACTTCCCCCGCCGCCAGCGCGTGATCCGGATCGTAGCCGATCTGGGTGGGAAGGTCGAACGCCACGGACAGGCCGGTTTGCCCCTGCCCGAGCAGGAAGCGGTAGCGCGCGTTGGATTCTTCGGCGGTGGCGTATCCGGCGTACTGTCGCATCGTCCACAACCGGCCGCGGTACATCGTGGGCTGCACGCCGCGCGTGAACGGATATTGCCCCGGGAAGCCGATCCGCTCCGGCTCGTCCCGCTCCGGATCGGCCGGCAGGTACACGTCCTCGAGCGGAATTCCGGACGGAGTTTGAAAGCGGGATTTGCGTTCCGGGAATTTCTTCAGGGCCGGCTGGAGCACTTCTTCCTTCCAGCGGCGCCGCGCTTCAGAGGTTTTGCCGGTCATACAATCCTTCGTGGGGGAGAGCGGCGAGGATCTCTTTGGTCTGCCGGAAATCCCAGCCGGAAAAATTGTCGAACGTCACTTCGAGGAACGCCAAATGGTTTGATTTTTTCAGCGCCAGAAAGATGCCCATATACGATGTCTGCAGCGCATTGCCCCAGTCCAGCTCGAGCGCTCCGGCCGTCTGGCGCAAATCCCCCAGGTCCGGGCCTTCCAGTTCGAGAAAGTTGCCGAACGGCAGCTGGTCGAACATCACCAGGACGGATTTCCAGCGGAAGACCTCGCGGTATTTTTCATAGCGGACGATCGGGCGAAACCCCAGCGATTGCAGAAGGTGCGAGGTTTTCTCGAGGTTGTCGACGATGATCTCGGTTTCCAGGCTGCGGCGGGCCGGGGCGGGGGCTGCGGCCTCGGTTGGGGCTTCGGGCTGCTTGTACGTCAGGATCACCTGACCGGCTTTCCGCAGCCTCAGCACCTTTCCCGCGCGCGTCAGCGCGCCGTCGGCGGTGTCGAAGCGGATGTTGGCTTCGTGACCCCGCGGCTGGTACGGCCGCGCGCCGACCGTGGAAAGCCGCTTGCGCATCCGGGCCGGGTCTTCGAGGAAAAATTTTACTTCCTGCTCCAGCGCGGCGGCTTTTTCCGATGCATTCATGGCTCACCTTCCCGCGGGCGGGGGATGGAAACGGCCGGAGTTATCCGACGACGACCAGCACCTGGTTCTGTTCCACCGCCTGGCCCGGTTGGATTCGAATTTCCTTCACCGTTCCGTCTTTTTGGGAACGGAGTTCATTCTGCATTTTCATGGATTCCAGAATGACCAGCGGCGCGCCTTTCTTCACCTCCGCTCCGAGGGTGGCGGCGAGGCTCACCACCAGCCCGGGCATCGGGGCGCGCAACAGCCATTCGTTGGGAGCATCGGGAACGGCGTGCGCGACAGCCCGGGCGCGGACGGCCTGTTCATCCTCGGCGCGGGCTTCGAACATCCTTCCGTGGAGCAGCACCTGCCAGCCGTCGCCGGTCGGAACGGCGTTGGCTTCCAAGGAACGGCCGTTGATGAGCAGCGAATACACAGGCTGGTTGGCAATCGCGGTGAAATCCACTTCGTACGGTTTCCCGTCGAGCATGATATGGTGCTCGTCGATCACTTCGACGAGATACGTCTGGTCGCCGATGGTCGTGACGTATTTCATCGACCTCTCCCTCCGCCGCGGCCGGACCACTTCCAGCGCGAAGCGGCGTGCTGGGCGGGTTGCATAATTTGCGCCGCGCGCTGCGACGACTGGTGTTCCATGAGCGTGGCGAAGATGGCCGCCATCTCGGGGTAATGATCCTCCCCGTTGGTGCTGCCGTTGAGCGCGAAGCGTTCCTCGACGAACCGGGTGTCGAACAGCCCGGCCATGAACCGCGGCGAATCCAGCAGCGCCTGGTGGAAGGGAATGTTGGTCTTCACTCCGATGATGCGGTATTCCTCCAGCGCCCTGCGCATGCGCAGGATGGCCTCCGCGCGCGTTTCGCCCCACACGATCAGCTTGGAGATGAGCGAATCGTAATACGGCGTGACCTCGAACCCGGAATACACGCCCGAATCCACGCGCACGCCGGGGCCGGTAGGCAGGAACATCAGCTGGATTCTTCCGGTGGAAGGGGCGAACTGGTTGTTCGGGTCTTCCGCATTGATCCGGCATTCCAGGGACCAGCCGGAGAGCTTGACGTCTTCCTGGCGGTAGCGCAGCGGCCGGCCGCGGGCGATCCGGATCTGCTCTTTGACGATGTCGATCCCGGTGATCATCTCGGTGGCCGGATGCTCCACTTGCAGGCGGGTGTTCATCTCCAGAAAATAAAAATTGCGGTCCTTGTCGACCAGGAATTCGATCGTCCCGGCGTTGTGATAGCCCACGCTCGCGGCTGTGCGGCAGGCCACCGCGCCCATCGTCCGGCGCAGGGTTTCGTCGTTGCCAATGAAGGGCGAGGGCGCCTCCTCGAAGAGCTTCTGGTGCCGGCGTTGCAGCGAGCACTCCCGTTCGCCGAGGTAGATGACGCTGCCTTCTTTGTCGGCCAGAATTTGGAACTCCACGTGGCGCGCGGTGAGGATGAGCTTCTCGAGGTACACGTTCCCGTCGCCGAAGGCGGCCTCGGCCTCGCGCCGCGCGGCCGAAAGCAAATGCGGAAGTTCCTCGGCCGTTTTCACCTCGCGCATGCCTTTGCCCCCGCCGCCCGCGGTCGCCTTTACCAGCAGCGGAAAGCCCACTTCGGGCGCGATGCGGACGAGCTCCTCGTCGGTGAGGTTTCCTTCGCCCTCGGTCCCGGGGACCACAGGAATTCCGGCTTTGGCGACCGTGGCCCGCGCGGTGGTTTTATCGCCCATCGCGGCGATCGACGAGGGGTTGGGACCGATGAAAATGATTCCGGCATCCTCGCATCCGCGGGCAAAATCCTCGCGCTCGGCCAGGAACCCGTAGCCGGGATGAATCGCGTCGGCGCCGCAGCGCTTCGCGATTTCCAGGATTTTATCGGCCCGCAGGTAGGAATCCCGCGCCGGAGAGGGGCCGAGGAAGTAGGCTTCGTCCGCGTAGCGCACGTGCAACGACTGCCGGTCGGCTTCGGAATACACCGCCACGGTGGGAATCCCGAGCTCGCGGCAGGCGCGCAGCACGCGCACCGCGATCTCCCCCCGGTTGGCGATCAACACTTTATTGAACAGCAAAGAGCGGCCTCTTTCGATGCTCGCGCTAAAGCGGGATGTTTCCGTGCTTCTTGGAAGGAAGGGTATCGCGTTTGTTCGCGAGCATCGCCAGGGCGTTGATCAGCCGCGGGCGGGTTTCATGCGGCTCGATCACGTCGTCGATGTATCCGCGCGAGGCGGCCACGTACGGATTGGAGAATTTCTCGCGGTACTCGTCGATCAGCTCCCCGCGCCGCGCGGCCGGATCCTTGGCCCCTTCCAACTCGCGGCGGAAGACGATGTTGATCGCCCCCTCCGGACCCATCACCGCAATCTCGGTGCTCGGCCAGGCGAAATTGACGTCGCCGCGCAGGTGCTTCGAGCTCATCACGATGTACGCCCCGCCGTATGCTTTGCGCGTGATCACGGTCACCTTAGGCACGGTCGCCTCGCAGTAGGCGTACAGCAGCTTGGCTCCCGAACGGATGATCCCGCCGTGCTCCTGGGCCGTGCCGGGGATGAACCCGGGCACGTCGACGAGGGTCACCAGGGGGATGGAGAAGGCGTCGCAGAACCGGACGAACCGCGCGGCCTTGTCGGAGGCGGCGATATCGAGCGAACCCGCCATCACCGCCGGCTGATTGGCCACGATGCCCACCGACCGGCCGGCGAGGCGCGCGAATCCGACCACGATATTTGGCGCGTATTCCGCGTGGATTTCAAAGAAGTTCCCTTTGTCCACTACCAAGCGGATGACTTCGCGCATATCATACGGCTTGGATGGGTCGTCCGGGATGAGATGGTCGAGCGCTGCTTCGGTGCGCAGCGGATCGTCGCCGTCGGGCAGGGCGGGCGGATCCTCCAGATTATTTTGCGGGAGGAAGAGCAACAGGCTGCGGATCCGTTCCATGCATTCCGCGTCGTTGCCGACCGTTACGTGAGCCACTCCCGAGATGGCGCCGTGCACGCCGGCTCCGCCCAGCTCCTCGGCGGTCACGTCCTCGTGGGTCACCGCGCGCACTACGTCCGGTCCGGTGAGATACATCTGCGAGGTATTTTGAACCATGAAAGTGAAATCCGTAAGGGCGGGGGAGTAAACCGCCGCGCCGGCGCACGGTCCGAGGATGGCGCTGATCTGCGGAATGACGCCCGACGCCAGCGTGTTCCTCAGAAAAATTTCCGCGCAACCCGCCAGCGAGTTGACGCCTTCCTGGATCCGCGCCCCGCCGGAATTGTTGAGGCACACCACCGGGGCGCCGTTCTTCAACGCCAGGTCGAAAATTTTGCAGATTTTGGCGGCGTGCGCTTCCCCGATGCTGCCGCCCATAACCGTGAAATCCTGGGAGGAGACGTAAATCAGCCGGCCTTCCACCGTTCCCCAGCCGCACACCACGCCGTCCCCTAAAAACCGGTGGCGGTCCAGTCCGAAATGGTCGGATCGGTGCTGGACGAACGCGTCGAGTTCCCGGAAGGATCCCTTGTCCACCAGGAGCTCAATCCGCTCGCGGGCCGATAGTTTTCCGCGCTGATGCTGCGCTTCAATCCGCTCCTGGCCGCCGCCCTGGAGGGTCTCTTCCCGCAGCCGGATTAATTTTTGGATTTGCTTGTCACTCGACATGGGTTGTCGTTTTCTCCATAGAGAGATCCCGCTCGCCGGCGGCCTTCTTCGGGCCGAAATTTTCCAGCCGGCCCGCCCTCATCAGAAACGCGAAGCCGACCGCCGTCAGGATCAACCTCAGGACGGCCTCGAACCAGAAGGATTGCAGCGCGATCGCCGACCGGCTCCATAGGCGTTCGTCCGCCACCCAGGTACAGAACTGGATCGGCAGGGCGACGAGCGCCGCCCGTCGGCTCCACTCTTTTCCAAACCACAGCCCGATGCCCAAGGCAAGCCATAGTCCCCCCCATACGGCCCCGCTGAGCGGAAAATACCACGCCGGAACCGAAAGGGGAAGGCTTTTGAGCGCGGAATAGGAGAAAACGGCGTGAAGGGCCGCCAGACAGTACCCCGCACCAAGAATCAACACGCCCCAGGCGGTCAGAGTTACGGTGAAGGGCTGGCGATGCCGCTTTTCCATCCCACGCCTTCCATTTGAATTTCGTACACGTGCACATGGGTCGGCGGGCTCTCGCCGACCGTCTCAATCTCGAGCAGGATGTGGCTGCTCGCAATCGGCGCGGGCAGCGTAATCACTAGATCGCGGTAATCCGACGCGCGCGGCACTTCGGTGGAGAACACCACCGGGTCGCTGCCGTCCGAAGGATAGACCGTTACGGTCAGCTTGGTCGGGGCGCCGCCGACGCGCACATGGAACACCGTGAACTCGTGGGCCGCGGGGAAAGAAAGATCCAAATGCATCGGATTGTCTTCCAAGGTGCGGATGACGGAATACGCGTCTCCGTCGAACCCATTCTTCAGGGTGCCCATATCCAGACGCGAGTGCACGACGTGAATTATTTCTCCGCCCAGGTTAAGATCCTCTTCCACGGGTTTGGCCAGTTCGGCTTTCTCCGCCGCGATCACCTCCTGGATGTTGTCGATATAGACCGGGTGCGTGAAGTAAAAGCCGGGCGTTCCATCGGGGTAGGGCAGCGTCTGCAGGACCTGAATGTCCGTAAACCTTCCACTGGCTAAACCGTTCTTGTATTCCTCCGCGGTCATGACCATGACGTCCTGCGCCTGGATCGGGATGTAGTTCTGAATATAACTATCGATCGAATTTGTGCTGGAAATGATCCCATCCGGAAGGAAGAATTCGAAGATGTTATCGGTCCCGTTAGCCCAGGATGTGCTGACAATTAAGTTCGCGTCCGGATGGGCTTGCTTATAGGCCTTCAGCGCGCTGCTGAGTTGTTCTCCGCCGTATTGCAATCCGTAGAGCGAGTAATCGGTATACCAGGTGGGCCCGTTGGCGAGGCAGTCCCACAGCATGTATACGTTCACCGAACCCAGGACAATAAACAGGGAAAGGGCGATCGCCGCGAAGGGAACTCTCGCCAACCCGAGGGAGGAGGAAGCCGATTGCGCTGTGCGTTCCTTCCAGCGGTTGAGGAAAGCGCGCACCCCCGGGTAGTTGATTCGCTCCGCAGCCGTCTCCCGCAGTGCAGGCAGCGCCGTGACCAGTCCGGAGGCGCGGTCCCTCCAAACAGAAAGGAAATCAGGCAGCTCCGGACCGTCGTAACGCTGGAATAATCCGAGCAGCCAGCTAATCCCCAAAGACGTCAGCAGGGCGGAGGGCACCACCATATAGAGCACGCGGGTAATCGTGACCGCCGCGACGGCGCCACCGGCCGGGGCGGCCAGCAGGGTGATCAGCACCGTACGGAATTTCGAGGATCGGATGTTCCATAGGCAAAGGAAAATCCCCACCAGCGTGAATGGCAAGGTCCACAGGGCGAGGTGACCATAGCCCTTCATCAGGTGGCGGATGATGTCGTGGTAAACGCCTTGCGGCGGGTCGGCGAGATACCAGTAGCGCGGGTCAAATCCGCGCAGGTACGTCGCGAGGAATATCTTCACCTTCTCGACTGTCGGAATCTGATCAACCAAGTAGGATCCGAGGATCACTAAATGGTCCTGATTGCCTGTGTGATGTAGGATCTGGAAGCGGATATAAGGAAGCGCCAGGACGACCAGAGTCCCGAGGCCCGCCAGGGCGACCCCTTTATGCCGCCAGTGGTAAGGCAGATCCGAAATCAACAGCAATATTCCAGTGACCGCCATGACCAGTTGTCCCCCGCTGTAGGTGTAGGCGGACAGCGCGCCGAAGAAAAGCGCCGGCAACAGCCACCAGGGTTTGTCGGTCCGATAGCGCATGTAGAAAAAGATAAAGGTAATATAAAAAGCGATCGATTCGCACATTTCGAACCCGGTGCGCGAATGCAGGAAAAAGGTCGGGATGATGGAAAGGATCAGCACGCCGCTCCACCAGAGCGGCAGGCGGAACACGCGCCGCAGGAGGAGCCCCAGCATCCCGACTCCCAGCATCGTGATCAGCACCGCGACCGCCCGGCTGACGAACTCCGATTTGCCAAAGATCAGGTAGGGGATGACCTGCGCGTATACGCTGATGTTTTCCTCATACTGGCCGGCGTTATTAAAGAACGTGGGCAGAAATTCATTTTGCCAGACGAAATGCCCCTTCACTAATTGGGCGGCAAAGTTCGTTTGAATGGCCTCGTCGGTGAAGAAGTAGATCGGCCACTGCGTCAGGCCGATCAGGCGCGTGAGCAGGTAAATTCCCAGTGCGAGGAAGAAGAGGGAGCGGCCCGCGGTTTGGACGTCGCTGAAAAAGGAAGCCAGAAGCGAGCGCCCGGAGGGTAGGAGGTTGCGGAAGAACGAAGCAACACGCGACGGTCTGCGTTCCAGACGCGGACGCGCCGGGACCGCGGCGTAAGCGGCGCCCGCATCCATCCGTTGGGCGCGGATGCTTTCCGATCCGGGCTTGCCCGCGGCCGGGAAGGCCGTTCCCGGGCCGATCGATTCCAGCGTCAGGCGGATGCTATCCCCTTCCGGAATGTCCATGGATATTTCCACGTGCGCGCTGCGTCCGGAAGTTCCTTGGACGGAAAGGGACGTTTTTTGGGAAACGAGCTTCCCGGCGCGCCGGGGACGGGCTGCCGGCGGATCGGCGGCGCCGAATTCAATGATGGCAGGGGAGGGGGTTGATTCCCGGGAAGGCACTTTCGCGCTTGGCGCGGGAGATGCGGCGCTTGGTCTGGGAGGAGCGCCGGACCCGGCAGGTTGGGATCGTGCCTTCCTGGCCGGCTCGGGGTTCAGGAGCGCCGGCGCGGGATCCTTCGTGACGGGATTAACCTTATGCAGACGGCGGGACCGATTCCAAGCGCGGACCACCCAAAAATCGAACGCCACGGCGATGACGAGGAGAACGATCAAGAAAGACACAAATTCCAAGCTGACTTTCGACATAATCCGGTGTCCTCACGGGCTTTTGCGGGACGTTCTCCGCACCGATAGAAGGCGATTATAGCGCAGGCGACCGACATCCGCTTCCTAGAATGGATTGCTAAACCTTGCCTATATAAAAGGAAGGGGAATAGCCCGGCGTATCCCGGGGCCCGCCGTCGCGACGATAATGAAAGAATCTCCGGAACCAGCTTTTCGGACAATGGTTCCAGGGGAAAACATGCACACGTAGAATTCCTATGGGCAGAGATATAATCCGGCTAGCAGGCGGTTCTTCTCATGACAGATCATCATTTCCATATGGAGGAAAATGCACAGGGGGTTTCGCTCCGGCTGGCGCTTTCGGCCGGGCTGACCGTCTGTCTGGTCGCGGCCGAGATCACGGCGGGGCTGTTTGCCAACAGCCTGGCGCTGCTCACCGATGCGGCCCACAACGCCACCGACGTGGTCGCCATGGTCTTGAGCTGGTACGCGGTGCGCCTGGCGTTGCGTCCGGCCCATTCGGGCAAAACTTATGGGTATCACCGGGCGGGCATTCTCGCGGCGCTGGTCAACTCCACCACGCTGGTGCTGGTCGCGCTGGGAGTTTTCTACGAAGCCTATCGCCGGATGGTCGCTCCGCCAGAGGTCCGAGCCGGGGTGCTGGTGGCCGTTGCGTCGGTTGCTTTCGGGATCAACCTCGTCACGGCGCTCCTGATCCGACGCGGGAGCGAACGCGATCTGAACCTCCGCAGCGTTTTCGTCCACCTTATGGGCGATGTGTTTTCGACGCTGGGCGCCGCCGCGGCCGGCGTTGCGATCGCGCTCACCGGCTGGGGCGGGTGGGACGCGCTGGCCGGGGCGCTGATTGGCCTGCTCATCCTCTGGAACGCGTGGGGGATTATGCGCGCGACCATCCACATCCTGCTCGAAAGCACGCCTGAGGATCTCGACGTGGAGCGCATGGTGAAGGACGTCCTGCAGGTGGGGGAAGTCCGCGGCGTGCACGACCTTCACGTCTGGTCCATCACCCGGGAGATGCGCACGCTCTCGGCGCACATTCTGGTGGGGGAGATGACCGTGCGGGAGAGCACCGCGGTGCAAATCGCCGTCGGCACGCTGCTGTGCGACAAATATGGAATTCAGCACTCCACGCTGCAAATGGAATGCGAAAACTGTCTGCCGGATACTCTGTATTGCGACATGGCGCCGGGTGCCCACGGTTCGAACCAGCACGCGGAAAAACCTGACGAAGGGTAGGTGGTCGAGCAGCGGCGAAGCCGCGTATCGAGGCCACTTGCCGTCTCCGTGAGACTGGTCTCGATACGGGCCTCGCTCTCCCGGCTTCTCGCTTCGTTCGAGGCCGGGACAGGTGCTCGGCCCTACTCGACCGCCTTGGATAAAGGTTGGTCAAGCCCGCCCGCCGCGCCGCCATGAATGGCGGCGCTCTTTTATTGGATCTACCCTCATCCACAGACCTCCTGTTGTTTCGCTCCGGGAGGTGGCCGGACCTGTCCCGGAGCGCTTATCGCGAGCGCTTGCCCTGAGCGCAGCGATGGGCGCGAGTGGATGCGACGGGAGGCCGGATGAGGGAATGTTATTGCCCCGAAGGGGCATCGCGTACTCCGTCCTGCGATCCGACACGCTGGCAGCGCCGCGCCGCCATGAATGGCGGCGCAGGGATACAAAGCCTCCTATTGGAGGCTGAGCATTGTAGTTGGTACCGCCCCGAAGAGGGCCTGCCCTCGAGTGTTCTTATCGGGGGGCGTCGTATCCTGGCGCGGTCATTCATGACCGCGCAGTCTGCCGGATTCATCCCCGCGCGTAATATAATCCGCCGCATGCCCATTTTACCCGCTGGAATTTCCCTCCGCCCGGCATCCGCGGCGGACGAGCCAGCAATCCGCGCCATCGTCCGCAAAGAGGGGCTCAATCCTTTGAGTCTGCATTGGCGTAATTTTTTGTTGGCGATGAATGCGGAAGAGCGGATCGTCGGCATCGGCGCGGTGAAGCAGCACGGCGACGGATCGCGCGAATTGGCTTCGATCGCGGTTGTCCCGGAATGGCGCGGGCGTGGCGTGGCGGGCGTCGTGATCGACACTCTGCTGAGCCGCGAATCCGGTCCGCTGTATCTTACCTGCCGCGATAAAATGGCGCCTTTCTACGAACGCTTCGGCTTCCGTAGAATTGGAGAAGAAGAAATGACGCCCTACTTCCGCAGGTTGTCCCGGATCGTCGGCGTGGTCATCCATTTGGTCCGGGCCGGGAACGGGCCGGTGGTGATGAAAAAGGATAATCGGTAAATAGAATCCTCTGAAAAAGGTTCGCTCGTCGGATGACCGGCCGCCGAATATTAGCAGCCCCCGCTTTCCTCGCTTCCCACGCTCCCCTCGCTACCCTCGCTACCCTCGCTGCCCTCGCGTAGCGAGGTCAGGCGCAAAGGCGGACGCCGGATAAATCCAACCTTCAGGCCCGGCTGTGGACCAGGCGACTCACCTCGCGTTTTTTACGGGGGCTGTTGCGGGTTCGGAGCTCTGTATGAACAATGATTTATTGAGATTTCATATACTGATTCTTCGGATAATCTAGTAATAAAAGGTTGGCCGGCGAAGGCATTTACATCTTTATTAGTTTTTGCGGATAAACCACTTCGATTCCTATTTTTATTTCCACGCTGCCCGGATCTTCTTCCACGTCTCTTCCAAACTCTCCGGCAGCACGCGCACCTCGCCCATCACGCTCATAAAGTTGGTGTCCCCCGACCAGCGCGGAACGATGTGCAGGTGGACGTGGTCGGCGATGCCGGCGCCGGCCGCCTCGCCGATGTTCGCGCCGAGGTTGAATGCCGGCGCGCGGTAGGCCGCCCGCAGCGCGGCCAGCGCCTGTTTGGCGAGTGCGAACATCTCCATCCAACTCTCCACCGGCACTTTTTCGATCGAGTCGACATGTTCGTGCGGGACGATCATCAAGTGACCGGCGGTGTACGGATAGCGATTGAGGATCGCGTACGCTCGTTTGCCGCAAGCCACGATCAGCGCCTGCTCGTCGCTCTGGTTGAGCGCTTGGCAGAAAATACAGCCTTTTTCCTTACCGTGCCCTTCGATATATTTCATCCGCCAGGGGGACCAGATGCGCTTCATAACAGGGATTTTATCAAGGAAAAGGAAAAATGGCTTATTGCGCCCGTTGCGGATAAACCGGTTTAATAGCGTTTTTTCGGCCGAGCGATCGACTTTCCATCCAATTCGCCTGTCCGCTAATTGCTTCTTGTTCCGTCCATTTTTCGAGTAAAATTGCCGTCTTGCCTTGCGGTGGCCTAGCCCCTCTGGTATAATCGTGTGGCCCGGAATAGGGGCGTTTTTAACTACGCCGACGTAGCTCAATCGGCAGAGCAACCGCCTTGTAAGTGGTAGGTTATGGGTTCGATTCCCATCGTCGGCTTGGGCGAACATACCGGGTGACCGGTGTTAACAACATCCGATCCGCGCTGGAGGGCGGCGGGCGTGGCGGGCGGGCGACCGCACCGGTGTAGGGGCGATGCATGCATCGCCTCTTGTAGCGGATCGGTCTCCCGCCGGCGACGGCGAATATGGGCGGTTACCCAAGTGGCCAAAGGGGACTGACTGTAAATCAGTTGGCAGCAGCCTTCGGAGGTTCAAATCCTTCACCGCCCACCATCGGGGTTAAGCCTGCCCCCTGAGCGAGTTGTACCGGTGATCTTCCGGTGCGGCGATTTCGCGAGGGGGGCTTGCCTGCCCTCCAGCCCGCGTAGCTCAGTCGGTAGAGCACACCCTTGGTAAGGGTGGGGTCATGGGTCCAATTCCCATCGCGGGCTCTCGTCGGCCGGAAGAAGACGCTCATCTTTTCTGAGGAGAAGCGACCATGGCGAAGGAAAAATTTGTCCGCAACAAACCGCACCTGAACGTGGGGACGATGGGGCACATCGACCACGGGAAGACGACGCTGACGGCGGCGATCACGAAGGTGGCGCAGCTGCAGGGGCGGGGGCAGTTCCGGGCCTACGACACGATCGACAACGCGCCGGAAGAGAAGGAGCGCGGGATCACGATCAACATCGCCCACGTGGAATACGAGACGGAAAAGCGCCATTACGCGCACGTGGACATGCCGGGGCACCGGGATTACATCAAGAACATGATCACGGGCGCGGCGCAGATCGACGGGGCGATCCTGGTGGTGGCGGCTCCGGACGGGCCGATGCCGCAGACGCGGGAACACGTGCTGCTGGCGCGGCAGGTGGAAGTGCCGTCGATCGTGGTGTACTTGAACAAAGTGGACATGATGGAGGACCCGGAGCTCCTGGAGCTGGTGGAACTGGAGCTGCGGGAACTTCTGACGTCGTACCAATTTCCGGGGGACAAGACCCCGATCATTCGCGGGTCGGCGCTGAAGGCGCTGGAGAGCACGAGCAAGGATCCGAACGCGCCGGAATACAAGTCGATCTTGGAGATTCTGAAGGCGGTGGACGACTTCATTCCGGAGCCGGTGCGGCACACGGAACTGCCGTTCATGATGTCGATCGAGGACGTGTTCTCGATCAAAGGGCGGGGGACGGTGGTGACGGGGCGGATCGACCGGGGGATCGTGAAGGTGGGGGACCCGCTGGAGATCATCGGGCTGCACGAGACGAAGACGACGGTGTGCACGGGCGTGGAGATGTTCCACAAGCTCTTGGACCAGGGGCAGGCGGGGGACAACGTGGGGGTGCTGCTGCGGGGGATCGAGCGGGAGCAGGTGGAGCGGGGGCAGGTGCTGGCGAAGCCGGGCTCGATCACGCCGCACAGGAAATTCAAGACGCAGGTGTACGTGCTGAAGAAGGAAGAAGGGGGGCGGCACAAGGCGTTCTTCACGGGCTACCGGCCGCAGTTCTACATTCGGACGATGGACGTGACGGGGGTGCTGACGCTGCCGGAAGGGGTGGAGATGGTGATGCCGGGGGACACGGTGAACCTGACGGTGGAGTTGATCGTGCCGGTGGCGCTGGAGAAGGGCTCGAAATTCGCTATTCGCGAAGGCGGTCTGACCGTGGGCGCCGGCGTGATCACTGAAATCATCGACTGAAAGGAGCCGCGGAGCTTTCCTTCCGCGGAAGGAATAGAGGATGCCAAAATCGAAAGATGTCCGGCCGGTAATCACGCTGGCCTGCTCCGACTGCAAGGAGCGCAACTATACGACCCAGAAAAACCGGCGCAACGATCAGGCGCGGCTGGAACTCAAGAAATATTGCCCGCATTGCCGCAAGCATACGTTGCACAAGGAATCAAAATAATCGCGTAGGGGCGGATCGCTGATCCGCCCGAATTGGGCGCACAACCGTGCGCACCAACCTAGGCCAGTAGCTCAATTTGGCAGAGCACCGCTCTCCAAAAGCGGGGGTTGTGGGTTCAATTCCTGCCTGGCCTGCCTGATGGTGTCGACCGGATCGTCGATCCGGTCTACAACTACGAACGATGGAATGAGGTGCACCGTGCCGAAAAGTCAATCGTCCCGCCAGCCGAATTTCCTCGTCCGTTTCATCAACGAGACGATGGGAGAACTGCGCAAGGTCACCTGGCCGACGCGCGATGAAGCGCTGCGCCTGACGGCGATCGTGCTGGCGGTGATGGTCGCCACCAGCATCTTCCTCGGCGCGATCGACGCTTTGCTCACCGAAGGTTTCCGCGCTTTGCTAGGGTAACCACTCCGAGGATTATCGCAATGTGGGAAGACCCGGAACACGAGGAAATGGAATCCGAACCGGAGGAGGAAAAGAAGGAAGAATCCTCCGCGGAAACGCCCGCCTACGAACCCTCCGGCGCGGCGGCGGCCCCGTCCGGGGAGATTGTGATTCCCGCCTCCCTCGAAGCCCATGCGGCCGAATTGCTGGGCGGGGAACACGCCGAACCGGGGGACGGACGCGCCTGGTACGTCGTTCACTGCTATTCCGGGCAGGAAAACAAGGTGCGCCACAACCTCGAGCAGCGCATCGATACGATGGATATGAAGAATAAGATTTTCGACATCATTATTCCCACCATCGAGGAGATCGAGGTCAAGGAAGGAAAACGCCGCACCGTCGAAAAGCGGGTTTACCCGGGTTACCTTATGGTGCAGATGGTCTTGACGGAGGAATCCTGGTTCGTCGTGCGCAACACCCCGGGCGTGACCGGGTTCGTGGGCATGGGCAATACGCCCACCGCGCTGCGCACCGAGGAAGTGGCGCAGATACTGCACCGGATGGAGACCACCACTCCGACCGTCCGCCCGACCTACAAACCCCAGCAAAAAGTCCGCATCATCGACGGACCGTTCAACGAATTCGTCGGCACGGTCGAGAGCATCGATATGGACCGCGGCAAAGTCCGCGTGCTCGTTTCCTTTTTCGGCCGCGAAACGCCCGTGGAGCTGGATTTTCTGCAGGTGGAAAAAACCTGACGCAGCTCCCTCTTAATCCGTGGGAGGGCCGCCCATCGGCCCGGCCACCCCGCGTTCGCTGTTTTCGGATTGGGAAGCGAATGCGGGGATAACACCACAAGGAGAATTCCAGTGGCAAAAAAATTGAAAGTCGTCGTTCGTCTGCAGATCGAGGCCGCCAAGGCCAACCCCGCGCCGCCCATCGGTCCGGCGCTGGCCGGCCATGGCATCAACCTGATGGCCTTCTGCAAGGAGTACAACGCGCGCACCGCCGGACGCGCCGGGGAGATCATCCCGGCCGAGATCAGCATCTTCACCGACGGGTCGTTCACGTTCATCCTGAAAACCCCGCCCACCCCGGTTCTGCTGCGCAAAGCGGCGGGGGTGGAGAAGGGTTCCGGCGAACCGAACCGGACCAAAGTGGGCAAGGTGACGCGCAAGCAGGTCCGCGAGATCGCCGAACTCAAACTCAAGGACATGAACGCGGTGGACCTGGAAGGCGCCATGCATATGGTGGAAGGCACCGCGCGCAATATGGGCATCACCATCGAGGAATAAGTGGGAGGGCCGCAAAACGGCCCGGCTACCCCGCGTTCGCTGTTCTAGCAGTGGGAAGCGAAGGCGGGGCCAAAACCACCAGGAGACAACAATGGCCAATCGTGGAAAGAAATACCTGGCTGCCGCCAAGCTAGTCGATCCGGAAAAGTTGTATTCTCCCGCGGAAGCCGTGAAGCTGGTCCAGTCCACGTCGATCACCAAATTCGACGGCACCGTGGAGGTGCACATGCACCTCGGCGTGGACCCGAAGCAGGCGGAACAGCAGGTTCGCGACGTAGTCGTGCTGCCGCACGGTCTGGGCAAGACGATCCGGGTGCTGGTCTTCACGGCCGGCGAATCCGCCAAGCAGGCCCAGGCGGCCGGAGCGGAATTCATCGCCGACAGCGATGAGATGGTCAAGAAAATCCAGGACGGCTGGACCGACTTCGACGTGGCGATCGCCACGCCGGAAATGATGAGCAAGGTCGGAAAGCTCGGACGCGTGCTCGGCCCGCGGGGGCTCATGCCCAATCCCAAGGCCGGCACGGTGGTGCCCCCCGAAGACATCGCCAAGGCGGTGAAGGAAGCCAAGGCCGGGCGGGTGGAATTCCGGGTCGATAAAACAGGCAACCTGCACGTCATCATCGGGAAAGCCTCCTTCACGGAAAAAGCGCTCTACGAGAATTTCGCCACGCTGATGGAGGCCATCAAACGGGCCCGGCCGGCGTCGCTCAAGGGGGTGTTTATCCGCAAGATCGTGATGACCACCACCATGGGGCCCGGCGTGCACGTGGACCCGGCCGGCGCGCAGGCGCTCGAGGCGTAAATCCGCCGCGCCTCCGCCGTGGTGTTATAATCGGAACAGTTGAATAAACGCTTCGCCGTAGACAGCAGGCGCCCCGCGGAAACGAGGGGCCGAAGCGCCCTGCCGAGGTGAAGATTTCCTTTCCGCCCCGGTGTGGGGCAAGCGGAAGTCTTTGCTGGGAACGCGCGAGGCAAAGACTTTTCGTTTTGGATGGGAGGTGAGAGATTTGGCGCTGACTCCGGAACAAAAGAAAGAACGGGTAGCCGAATACGTGAAACTGCTCAAGAAGAGCCAGGGGATCATCCTGGCCGAATTCGGCGGGTTGGCCATGCCCGGAATGAATACGCTCCGCAACCGCGTGCGCGAGTCCCAGGGAGAAGTGCATGTTGTGAAAAACTCCCTGGCGGCGATTGCCATGCGGGATGCCGGCCTGGCCGCCTCCGCGGAAAAGATCGCCGGCAGCACCCTGATGGCCTTCGGTCTCGTCGATGTCGTCGGCGTGGCCAAGGCGGTCGTGGATGGTGCCAGAGAATCCGAGTTCCTGAAAATCAAGGGCGGGCTCCTGAACGGCAAACTGCTGACGCCGGCCGAAGTGAAAGCGTTGGCCACACTGCCGCCGCTGCCCGTCATTCGCGCCCGGTTGGCGGGCGTGCTGAAAGCGCCGGCGGCCAAAGTGGCGGGTACCATCGCCGCCCCGGCGCGCAACCTGGTGGGCGTGGTCAAAGCCTACTCGCAAAAATCGGCCGCGGCTTGAAACGGCCGCACCCGACCCATCCATCCGCTTACTCTGAAAGAAAATTTTTCCAAGGAGATTTTTCGCAATGGCTGATTTACAGAAAATAGTGGACGAGCTGAGCACGCTCTCCGTGATCGAAGCGGCCGAACTGGCCAAGTTGCTCGAGGAAAAATGGGGCGTGTCCGCGGCGGCGCCCGTCGCCATGGCCATGGCTCCCGGCGCGGCCGGCGCTGCCGCCGCCCCCGCGGAAGAAGAGAAGACCGAATTTACCGTCATCCTCAAGGATGCCGGCGCGAAGAAGATCGACGTCATCCGCGTCATCCGCCAGCTGACCAGCCTCGGACTCAAGGAAGCCAAGGACCTTTCCGAGACGGCGGGCGCCAAGGTGGTCGAAGCGGTCACCAAGGAAGTCGCCGCCGACGCCAAGGCCAAGCTCGAGGCCGCCGGCGCGAGCGTGGAAGTGAAGTAGTTTTTCCTGCAAAGTTGAGAAAGCCCTCGAAAGAGGGCTTTTTCTTTTTAGCATAGAGATTTCTTTCGGCACGCGGATTACCCTCGGAGCGCGAAGCGCTCCGAGGGCAGGCACGGAAAAACGGATTTCACTGAAGAACCAAATCGTGAAAACCTTTCGTTCTTTTTCTCCCTGGAGATACCGGGGATTTTGAAGATGGATTCACGCGGTCGATCATATAATGGGAGAATGCTTTCCTGGCGGAAACACCTTCCTTACGATCCCCTACCGTTGCTTCTTGAATCCGGATGCGCGCCGGTTGCCTATTTCGCGCGGTGCGACTTGCTGGGCGACAACCCCGGCCCGGTGGAACGGCTGTGGGATCTGCCCGACGCGCAAAAGATCCTGCGCCATCAGATGAAAAACGGCGGGTGGAGATATCCTTCGCCCGCAAACACGGCGCGCAGCGCGGAGGATTACGACCAGATCGAGACCTACCGCAATCTGGGTTTTCTCGTTGAAAAGTTTGGATTCACCCGCGCGCACCCCGCCGTTCAAAAAGCGGCCGAGTTCCTGTTCTCCTCGCAAACTTCTTCCGGCGATTTCCGCGGTATCTATGGCACCCAGTATTCGCCGAATTACTCGGCGGGAATCATGGAGCTGTTGATCAAGGCGGGGTTTGAACGCGACGCGCGATTAACGCGCGGGTTGCGCTGGCTGCTTTCGATGCGGCAGGCCGACGGCGGCTGGGCCATCCCCCTCCGCACCCGCGCGACCAGCGGGAAATGGACCGACGTGATGCGCGCAAAAACGATCGAGCCGGACCACGCCAAGCCCTTCTCCCATATGGTTACCGGTGTCGTCCTGCGGGCCTTCGCCGCGACGGATCATTATTCCGACAACGAGGACGTTCGCAAAGCCGGCGAATTGCTGGCTTCGCGTTTGTTCAGATCGGACGCTTATATCGACCGCAAAGCGCCGAGTTTTTGGGTGGGTTTTTCCTTCCCGTTCTGGTTCACGGATTTGCTTTCGGCGCTTGATACCCTTTCACGGTTGGGCTTTCCGGCGGAGGATCCAAACATCCGCCGGGGATTGGATTGGATTGCTCAGCGGCAGCGCAAGGACGGCGGTTGGACCCTCAAGCTGCTCAAGGGCGCGGATAAAGCCTTGCCGTATTGGCTGGACCTGGCGGTCTGCAGGATATTTAAACAATTCGCAACTACTCGGAGATATAAAAGGGGATTGAAAAAATGTACGCGGATTTCACGGAAAAGCGCGGATTGCACGGAGGGACCAAAATATCGAAGGATTTTTTCAAAGGATGTTCCGCGAAATCCGCAGAGTCCGCGTAATCCGCGTACTAGTTATTCCAAGCTGAGAACTTACAAGGATTCTATTTATCCTAACCCCTCCTCCTCAAACCCCTCCTCCTTTCCTTTCGGAAAGGGAGGGAGGGGCAGGGGAGACGGGGTTAGGTCCCCATCCTCACGACTATTCGATGCAACACCAGGTGGCGGTCCAGGATGATCTCGCCGCCCGATAACGGACGGCCATCCATTTCTATTTGCGCGACGCCGTGCTGGCAATGATCCGGATTCTCCACTCGGATTTCGTAGAACCCTCGCCGTACCGGTATCGGATTTGAAATCCATCCCACGCAGCCGGGATCGTCGGATCGATCCCCATCCGTCCGTTCCGGATTCTCACGCCCAGGATTTCCTCGGTCCAGACGCGGTACATCCATCCGGCCGAACCGGTGTACCAGGACCAGCCGCCGCGTCCGGCGAGACCGCTCGTGGAATAGACGTCCGCGGCGGTGACGTACGGTTCCAGCCCGTAGCGCCCCGCGGCCTCCGGATCGCGCGCGCGTTCCACCGGATTCAACAGGCGCAGGATTTTCTCCGCGCGGTCACCGTCTCCCTGCCGCGCCAGCGCCATCGCCAGCCACAAAGCGGCGTGCGTGTATTGGCCGCCGTTTTCCCGGACGCCGGGGGGATAGGCGCCGGTATATCCCGGGAACGGCCGGAAGGAATCGAACGGCGGATCGAAGATCAGCGCTAGTCCCGGGTCTTCTTGGACCAGGTGGGTCCACGCGGATTCGATTGCCTTCGCCGTACGTTCCGGGTCGGCGTCGCCGCTGAGCCTGGCCCACGACTGAGGCAGGGAGAATATTCTGGCCTCGGATTGAGCCGCCGTTCCCAGTTTGGTGCCGTCGTCAAAGTACGCCCGCAAATACCACTCCCCATCCCAGGCCGATTCTTCGATCTGCCGTAGAAGGGCGGTTCTTTTTTGACGATAGCCTTGGGCGAGCTCCGGTTGTGACATCGCGCCGCGAGAGTTCGGCCATTCCCCGCAGCACTTCGGCCAGGAACCAGCCCAACCAGACGCTTTCTCCCTTGCCGCCGGCGCCCACCAGGTTTAATCCATCATCCCAATCGCCCGTTCCCATGCTTGGAAGTCCGTGCGGTCCGGTCGTCATATGCCGTTCGACCGCCCGCCGGCAGTGTTCGAACAGGGTCGCATGGTCCAGGCTCGTCTCCGGTCGGCCGAAACTCTCGAGTTGATTATTTTCAAGCTGCGGCGCGGCGAGGAACGGGATCTCGGTGCGGAGGATGGCGGCGTCGCCCGTGACGCGGACATACTGCGCCGCGGCAAACGCCAGCCACAGCGAATCGTCGGAGATGCGCGTGCGCACGCCCGCGCCGCCGGGCGGCTGCCACCAATGCTGCACGTCCCCTTCCGCAAACTGCCGGCTTGCCGCGAGCAGGATGTGCTGGCGGGCCAGTTCGGGATGGGTATACAGATGGGCCAGGCAATCCTGCAGTTGGTCGCGGAATCCGTAAGCGCCGCTGGATTGATAACTGGCGCAGCGCCCCCAGATTCGGCAACTCAAATTTTGGTACAACAGCCAGCGGTTAACGAGAAAATCCACCGAGAGCTCCGGTGTGTGAATTTCCATGGAGCCCAAGAGCTCATCCCATCGCGCCCGCGTTTCACCCAGCGCGGTCTCAAAAGCTGTTTCCCCGCGGTAACGCCCGATCAGCTCCCGGGCGGCTTCGACGGATGCGGCTTGCCCGAGCAGGCAGGTGATTTCCCGCGATTCCCCCGGGTCCAGTTCCAGACTCAGTTGGAACGCCGCGCACGGATCCAGCCCCGCGCCCGTTCGCTGCGAGCGCCGGATTCGCTCCATCGCCGCCGGATGGACCGGCGACCCGTTGCGTCCCAGAAAAGAGGAACGGTCGCCGCTGTAGGATTCCGGTTCCGGAGCGAGGGAGGCGAACGCCACCCGGTCCCCGAATTCCGGATCATATCGGTTTTGCGCGAGGATCGATCGGGAAAGGTCGTCCCAGCGGGTGACGACGTGCATTTGAGAATTTTCCCGATTCTCGCCCAGCGTCCATTCCACATAATAGTTGGCCGTCAGCCGGCGGCGCCGGGTCGTGCCGTTCTTGAGCCGGAGCCTTTGCAGCTTGATCGGGTCTCCGCCGCCGGCATCGAGAGGCACCAGGATGGTGAGTTCCTGTTCTATCCCGTTGCTGTTGTGTTCGAAGATCGTGTACCCGGTTCCATGCCGGGCGCGATAGGCGGTTTCCTCGCGGACCGGAGCGGCGGTGGGAGTCCAGAAGATTCCGGTTTCTTCATCCCGGATGTAAATCGCCTCCGACGGCGGATCCAAAACCGGATCGTTCGACCATCCCGTGAGCCGGTTGCGCTGGCTGTTCCCGGACCAGGTGCAACCGGCGCCGGTTTCGCTGACGATCGTTCCGAAATTCGGATTGGCGATCACGTTAACCCATGGTGCGGGAGTGTTGGCGTCCGGCCCAAGATAGATCGCGTATTCCCGGCCGTCGGGCGTAAAGCCGCCGAGACCGTTGAAGTAGGGAAGCTCCATGAACGGCAAAAGCGCCGAGGGTTCGCGCACCGGACGCTTTTTGACAATCGGGGACGGCAGCTCGGGAACTTCCAAATGCACTCCCAATTGCGCCGCCAGCGCGCCGCGCGCGGCCACCAGGACTACGCTCGAGGCCGCCTTGAGCAGACTTAGATCGTCCTTCGGGATCTGGTCGGCGTTGCGCAGGAAAATTCCCCCCGGTTGATCGATCCCGGTGTACATCGCGTAGGCCCGGATGATTTGTTCGAGCTCCTCCTTGAGCGGCCGTTCGTACCCGCCCACTTCCTCATTGAGGATGACCAGATCCGCCCACAAACCGTGTTTTCGCCAGAAGCTGTGGGCCTGGAGCAATTGCCGGATCAACCCCAGATCGCGCGCGTCGCCGATGGTCGCGGTGGCGATCGGCAAATCCCCAGAGATCCCATAGGGCCACAAGCCGGCTTGGCCCCTGCCGTTTTTTTCCAACTGGTCCGGCGAGGTCCGCAGAAGCGGGTTCACATACAACAGATGGCTGGAGAGCATTTGAAATTGGCGGGCGTCGTCGGGCTGGATGCGCAGCGACCGCAATTCGAGTTGGGCCGACGCCCAGGCGAAATCCATCGCTCGATCGATCGCATGCGGATCGCCGTATTTTCCCGCGAGGGAGAGGACTTTTTCGCGCGTGTCGCCGGCGGCGATCACCAGGGAAACTTGCACGCGCTGGCCGGGCTCGAGCGCAACGCTTTCGCGGATACTCAGGATCGGGTCCAGAATAAAACCCTGGCTGTTGCCGGGCGTCTGGGTGAGCCCCAGCGGCTGGGCCAGTGTTCTCCCGCGGCCGATAAATCGGCGGCGGTCGGTTTCGAATTGCATCTTCCCCTTCGGGCGGCTGGGGCAGGGTCCACCGGTGGGCGATATACACTGGGAGCTCGTCGGCGCTCCGTTTCCTCCGGTGGGCGATCAGCGTGCGGAGGGAAGGCACCACCTCGGTTTGGATGAACAATTTTTGAAAGGCCGGATGCTGCAGATCGGCGTTGTGCGGCGCCATCGCCAACTCGATGTAGCTTGAGAGCTCCAGGCTCCGGGCGAACAACGAACGGTTGATCAGCGTTATCCTGCGGATCTCTACGTCGTCCTCGGACGAGACGAATACCTCCGTGGCGGTGTCGATGCCGTTGTCTCTCCGCCGGAAAACTGCGCGGTCCAGGGCGAACAGGACGGAGAAATCCTCCGGAATCTCGCCGCCTACCGGTTGATACGTAGTAGACCAAATCTTCTCCGTGGCCGGGTCGCGCAGATAACAGAAGGTGCCCCAGTGATCGCGCGTGCGATCCGACCGCCAACGGGTGATATCGCACTGTCCCCAGCGGCTGTAGCCTCCGCCGGAGTTGGTGAGCATCACGCTGTAGCCTTCGTGGCCCAGGAGCAGCGTTCGGGGCCGCAGCGTATGCGGCGTGGTGAAGCGGGTCTCGGAGACGGCGGTTTCAGAGACGGGCGACGGAGCAGCCACGCGGTCCCGCGAGGGCGCGATGTAGGCCGGGGGCTGCAGGGGAATCCGCTCATGCAGAAGCAGCTCCGACGCCTGAAGGAGCGGGGTGGAATGGAAATACCGCTGAATTGGATTTTCTAAAAGGAAATCCGCAAGCGCCAGGAAGCACATCCCCTGGTGGTGCGCCATGTACGTCCGGATGTCGATCCCCCGCCGGCCCCTGCGATTCGGGCGGCGGCTGAAATCAATCGCATCGAAGAATCCCATTTCGCCAAGCAGCCCGACGCTCGCCAGGCGGCGGAGATTCCGAACCGACTCCTTCGGGGCGATGTTTACCGCCAGCAGGGATGCGTAAGGCGCCACCACGGTTTCCAATTCCTGCGTGCGCTTCAACCCGAGCGCAGGCACGCCGAACGCCTTGTATTGATAGGTCTTATTGATGTCCAAGTCCCCGAACGCAGATTCGGACATGCCCCAGGGAATTCCCAAGCTGCGGCCGTAGGCGATTTGGATTCCGACTGCGTCTTTCACCGCCCGGTCGAGCAGGGTGTTCTCAAAGGATCGTTGAAAGAGAAGCGGCATCAAATATTCGAACATGGTTCCGGTCCAGCTGACGAGCACGCGCCGCCGGCCGATGGTCCGGAATAACCGGCCAAGGGAAAACCAATGTTCGATCGGGACTTCGCCGCGGGCAATGGCGATAAAACTCCCCAGCCGGGATTCGCTCGCCAGAAGATCGTAGTACGAGGTGTCGAGCCGCCCTTCGGTTACGTTGTACCCGATGGAAAACAACCTTCGATCGCGGTCATACAGGAAGCGCATGTCGACCGCTTCATAGACGCCGCGTACGTCCCGGGAAAGCTGGCGCTCCAGGCCCAGCATCTCGCCGGAGAGCCATTTCGAAACGGAAAAGGATTGCACCACCCGATCGATCCATTCCCGCAGGGACGGTTCCGGTTCGGGAGCGCCATCGCGCATGGAGGCGAGCGCGAGCATAGCGGGAACATTCCCGGCGGCCAGATCGGAAAGGCTGGGCGTCTGGCATAGCGCATCCTGCAAGATCGGAAACCCGGCTGCCGGTTGGGATCCTATATTCCTCGGCGAGAATTTCCATCCATTGAAAATACCGATCGGCGAGAAGGATCCAGGCCTTTACTTGGTCCACCAATTGATGAATCCAGGCGGCCGTTTCCGAGCTTGCGGCAGCCTCCTTGAGAATCCCATCCGCCAGGGAATCCGTATCCCTCCCGATTTGGCGCAGCAGCCGCAGCGCGTCGATCGCCCGTTCCGGCGGTTGGTTCAGCGCTTGCGCCAATCGGCGCAAGTGGGCGGGTTTGTTTCCCCGCCCGAATTTCCTCCGCATACGTTTGCCGGAGGATGGTTACGGTGTCGGCCAGACCGTCGAAGACGCTGGCGTCCAGGATCGGCTTTTGCATCTGCTCGGAAAGACCCGTCTCCAGCGAGTACAAGGAGGCCAGCAGGTTCCCGCTGTCGACGGTGGATACATAGCGGGGTTCGAGCGGGCGCAGGGTTTGGAGATCGTACCAATTGAGCAGGTGGCCGTTGAACCGTTCGAGCTTTTTAACGGTCTGAACCGAGCGGGAAAGGGTTTGAACCGCCTGATCAATCGTGAGGTATCCGAAGCTCCGGGCCGCGAGCGCGCTGATTAATCCCAGGCCGATATTGGTCGGGCTGGTGCGCATGGCCATCTGGTTCTGGAAGGAAATTTGATAGTTGTCCGGCGGCAGCCAGGAGGTGGGTTCGCCGAGGCATTCGGAAAAGAAGCGCCAGGTCCGCCGGGCGACGATCCGCAGGAATCCGCGGTCCCCCGCGGAAAGGGAAAGGCGTCTGGATTTTGGCCGGAAGCGTGTGTTCAGAATCCAAACGAGTAATGGGGAGACGAACCATAAAAGGAGCCAAGGGGCGGCGGACGCCGCGTCCGACAATCTCCACCGCACAATGGCCCCGAAGCCGATCGCGCTCAACGCGGCATACGGAGTCAGGGAAAGAATGAGCGATCCCGTCTGGCTCAGGGCCCGCCGTCGAATGACCTGGGCCGAAGTCCAGTGGAGCAGCTTGCGATGGGAAACAAATTGTCTATATAAAGCTTTGGCGATGGCGTCGGACGCGAGCCAGGCCTGGTGCGGAAGCAGCGCCGCGTCGGCCATCCCGCGGAGCAGATCGTGCGCCAGCATGGAGGGCGAGAGTTTCGCCGCTTCCTGCCGGCTGGTGATCGCGTTAAGCATCCGGCTCAGCGGATGAAAAAAAATCGCCGCGCCCATGACGAGCGTCGCCGCCCAGCCCGCCGCCGGCGACGCGGCCCAGGCGGCCGCCAGCAGAAGCACGCCCGTCATCGGCACCAGGCTCCGGCGCAAATTATCGAAAATCTTCCAGCGGCTTATCGCCGAGAGCGTGTTGGACCCCCGCCGCCCGCCCGCCAGGGGCACGCGGGGCAGCAGCCAGTCGATGATCTGCCAGTCGCCGCGAATCCAGCGGTGCTGCCGCCGGCTCGAATCAAAATAGGTCCGGGGGAATTCGTCGAATAACTCGATATCGCTGGCCAGGCCGGTGCGGACGTGCTCTCCCTCGATCAGGTCGTGGCTGAGCAGCCGTTCCTCCGGGAAGCGGCCGGAGAGGATCCGGCTGAAGGCGCGCAGGTCGTAAATCCCTTTGCCGTTATAAGAGCCTTGCCCGGTGAGATCCTGGTACACGTCGGAGACCGCTTTCGTGTATGGATCGATCCCGATCGGGTCGGAGAACAGCCGGCTGAACGGCGATGCCAGCATGCTGGGCAGCGAAGGGCTGACGCGCGGTTGGAGGATAGTATAGGTGCCGGCCAGGATATGGCCTTGTTCATCAAACCGGGGACGGTTGAGCGGATGCGCGAGCGTCCCGATCATCCGCCGCGCGGTTCCAGGCGGAAGCTGGGTATCGCTGTCGAGCGTGATGATGAAGCGGATGCCCTCGAGCCGGTCCGCATTTCCCGCCCGCAGCAGTTGCGGGGCGTCTTTGGGCCGGGTATTTTCCAGGAATTGATGCAGCTCCTCGAGTTTTCCGCGCTTCCGTTCGCGCCCGATGTAGCATCCTTCGGACGGACTCCATTGCCGCTCGCGATGAAATAGGAAGAAACGATCTTCCTCGTAGCGGCGGTTCAAAGCTTGCAGCGCTGTCACCGCTTGCCCCAGGAGTGGCCCATCCGATTCCCGGTGCGGGGTATCCGAATCGTCGAAATCCGAAAAGAGCGAGAAGAAAATATTCGGATCCTTGTTTCCCAGGAAGCGGATTTCCAGTTTTTCCGCTTCGACGCGGATGGTCGCGGCATCCGTCAGAAGGATCGGCACTACCACCAGCGTGCGGAATTCGGCGGGAACACCCGAGGGGTCAAAATCCATTTTCGGGAGCGCCCGGGGGGGAAGGAAGCGCGTGAAAAAATAATTCAGAACCTGAACGGCCACCTGGCTGGCAGGCACGACGAACAGCAGGGAGAGAATCACCCGCAGCGCGGGAGACGGTTGCCTCAGGCAGAGGAGGACGATCGGCGCATACACCAGCGTGAAGGCTACGCCAAGGCCCGCGAAGAAGATTGTGCTATGGCGCGACGCCACCCAGCGGCGGTAGAAACATCGGATCTTGCGGTGGCATCCGAGCCGGCGCGAAAGGTTGGCCCGGCCGTCGCCCACCAGATAATATCCCACGTGGCAGAGCCGGTCGTCCGCGGGCGCGCCGGCTTCCGCGGCGGCGGCGCACAGCTCGAGCACCCGTTCCGCCACGGTCAGTTCCGGCAGCCGCGATTCCCGCGACGCCTCTTCGACGGCCCCGCGGTATTTATCGCGGGTGTCGAAATCCATTTGCGGGTAAATGTCCGCCGGATCGTTGCCCAAAAGGCGGTCGACGCTGCTGGCCTCCTCGAAGATCTTTCTCCAATCCATCAGGGCGAGCTGGCGGAGGCTTGTGAACGCGTTCCCGACGGAAATCTGATCCTGGGTTTGGCGGTTTTGTTCGCGGAGAGTCAGATTCGCTCAGCGGTTGCGGCAAAACGCGTTCGAGCCAGTTCTGGACCAGCGCCAGCGCGTTGGCTTCGTCGTATAGGTAGCTGATCAACTGGGAACAAAAATATTCGCTGGGGGCGGGAAGGTTCTCGGTCAGCTTCGCCAGGATCGAGAACAGCTGGCCGGGAGCCCGCCGGTCGGCCGAGATCAGCCGGTTGGCCCAGAAACCCGCCGTCTCCCGCTCCCGCAATTCGTTCAGCGTTCTATCGGCCAGGTATTGGATGTGTTCGATCAAGGCGATGCGCAGCATCTGAGGCAGAGCCCATAACTCGCCGATGGCGAGCGGCTGGACGGACTGATAGGCTTCGAGGAAGGAGTGCAGATTTTCCCGGTCGAGCCGCAAATCGACGTGGGCGACGAGCTCTTTGGCCAGCGCGTAGATGCGCGGCAGGTTCAGGTACGGATTACGATCCAGCAGCGGGAGTTGACGGAAATACCGCCGGGGAAGATTGGCCCGGATGTCACGGGCGTTGCTCTCGATGATGTATTCGTTGTCGAGGATCCATTCCGCCGAGGCGGTGGTCGGCTGTTCCAGGCGGCCGGCGTCCGCCAGATCGAGGCAAATTCGATGGAGGGAGTCCGCGGCCTTCTCGACCCGGCGCAGCAATTGTTCGCCGCGAGCCGGTTTTTCCAGCAGTCGATGCTCCTGGGCGAGCTTGCGGGCAAATTGCTGAAGCTGAGCTTGCGGCAGCAGCGCGGTGGCTCCCGGATCTTCAGCGAGCTCGGCTTTCCGGGGAGGGAAGAGCAGAAAGATCGTAGGCTGGGTTTCCCCGCTTTCCCGGATGATGATCTGCGGATTGCGGAAGGTATGCAGCGGCGCCTGGAGCAGCAGAACGCTCTCGCCGGCCAGCAGCCACTGAGCGTGCTCGGCCAATACCCGGCGGTCGATGCCGTATCGGGACCGCCGGAAACCTATCCCTCCGAAAACCGCTCCCAAACCGGCGCCCGCCAGAATGGGAATCCAGAGCGGGTAGGAGAGACCGGGATTCGCCGCCGATCGGGAGAGCAGCGAATAGAGCAGACCGGCCGCTGCGGAGAGGAGGCCGGCCAACAGGACGATCAGGAGCAGGCGCAGCCGGGCAAAAGTGTCCCTCACCCGCACGGATCCATCAGAGAGGCGGTGCAAGACGGCCGCGCGTGAAAGGCCATTCTTCTCCAATTCCCAAACGGCTTTCTCCGCATTTCGGTCGTTTAAAAAGTAAGCCGCCAGAAGGCTGAATCCGCCTTTTTGTTTTTCCGCGACGATGCGCGGCATGGTTTTCAATACCGACTCGGGTTTCATGGCGCTGCCCTTCACTGTCCGGTCCACAGTATATCCTGCCGGATCAGGAGGTCAAAACCGCCGGAATGATTTATCCGGCATTCGCGAGATGAAGTGTTCCCGGCAGCTTGCCCCGCACTCCTCTTTATTAGGTTTCAAAACCACTGCCTCTGGCAGTGAGTGGAATGAAAAGGTTCTACCGATGGAGTAGGCATCATGACCCATCCCATCTCTCCTCCCCCGGCCCGAGCACGGCTCGGGCCGTCCCCCTCCTCCCTTCCCGTATTACGGGAAGGACATACTCTGTCAAGATGCAGAAATTGAAAAAGGAGCGATTCTCTCTCGGAAACAAAACTGGGATTTTGTCCGATGGGCCAGGAACACAACGGTGCTTGTCCAAAACGCCGCTCTCGTTCCGAAATGGGTTGGAAAGGATCAGGATATCGGGATTTTATCCGCCCGGTCTTTCAAGTGCCGGTTTTCGTCATAAAGTGTTTGTGTTTGCCAAAGCCTCCAGAGGACTGACAACCAGCGGTTGGCTAGGCAACGGTAGGCCTGCGCATCGCTCGAACAGCGCAATCGCACCTGTTGGAAGTACATTTGCGCCCAAGGCGATTCCGGCAGGGAGGCACGCGCCCATTGTTGCGCGATGGTGCGGAACTCATGATCGCAGGAACGGCGGAATTTGACGTACCTCCGTTTCCCGCTCGCATCGGTCACCGGACATGTTCCCGCCAGCATCTGCAGCGAAGAGGGAGAAGGAAACCGGGAAAGATCTTCCCCCACCTTCGCCAGAAGTGCCGGAGCCAGATAGGCACCGGCCCCCGGCAGACTGGAAAATACCGGCGCCAAGGAGTGCTGTTCGAACAAGGGCTTGAGATCTTTCAGCGCCTGATATTTAGCGCGGACCAAAGCCAAGGTTGTCTCGGAGGTATGGACAATGACATTCCGAAACGCCTCCGCCGTATCCGAATCAGCATGGATCGCATTTTCCTGCAATCGGGCGAAACGCGAAGCCAACTTCCGGGGAGCGGGATACCGGTGCTGGCGGGCGAATTGAAGAAAGGCTTCCCATGTCAGCTGGGAGGCTTCTTGCGGGGTGGGAAAAAGTCTCAGGAAATGCAGGGAAATCTGGGCATCCAGGTTGCAAAACAGTGTGGCGGCAGACGGGAAACAACGCAAGAGCACATCCCGCAGGCGGTTGGTTTGCCGAACGATATCGCGGGTGAGATTGCCGATATGCCTTACCTGGATCTGCACCCGGCGGAGGGTTGAGCTTCCCGGAGACCAGGGCTGCAGGCGTTGCCGTTTGGTGCGCACCAGATCGGCTATGATTTCCGCATCCCCTGGATCGGACTTGGCCCCGCTGCTAGTGCGCGTCTTTCGTTCGGCTTTGACCCGGTTGGGTGGGGCCACCCAAATGTGGGTGAAACCATTCGCCCAAAGGAAATCAATCAGAAGGGTGTACGAGCACTCGATGGCAAGGAAACAATCCTCCGGATCGGCTCCCAATCCGCGGGTTCGTTCCACCAGGAGAGCGAAACCCGCTGCGGAATGGGGGATTTGGAATTTTGCCAGCAGGCTTCCTTCCTGGTTCTGGAAGCAAATATCATGTTTGGATCGGCTCCAGTCGATTCCTATGTACAATTGCATGAGGGCCTCCTTATGGCGGAACGAGAGGTCCACCAGCACGGCCGATCGGCTGTATCCCTGTTATGGCGCTAGTCGCGCAACATACTGTCGTCAGTCCCAATTCGGCGAACTTGGGAGACGGTCCTTCCCGGGCGCTCAAAGCGCAGAGGGGGGGTGGTCTTTTTCCCCAAGTCTGTGACCGGTGGGTATGGCTTGGCTACGGACAAGCACGCACGCAGCCATATACCACCGGTCGCCTTTTTTTATTCTAACTAACAGGGAGGAGGGGATAGGAGAGGTGGGATGGGAATGGGAAGAAGTATAGATAACGGGAAGTTGAGAAGAAAAAGTTTGACCAGTATTGAAGGAGGATGGAGCGGAGCAAATGGCACCGAATCACATATATAAAAAAAGAGGAAAAGGGGATCTTGCGGGCGCGTAATGCGGTTGTTCGAAAAGGATCGGCAGGAGCACACCTTCCAGGTGCAGCAATCCAAAGCCACCGTCTCTGGCAGTGGTTATTTATTACTCGAAGAGTGCGGGGCTCGACGTACCTGTTCAGGGGGGTGGCGCTCCGCGATACCGCGCGGTCATTCAGCGCGGTTCCATCTATAGAGAGGTGTCTATGGCCAATCGCTTTCGAAGTTCCGCCCCGGCATGATCCGCAGCATAAAAAAAATCGAGGTTTTCAGAATCTCGTTTTTTATTTAGAGGGACAATTCAAGGAGAACGCGGATTCGATGGTTGCGTAGAGAGGGCTTCCCCCCTCGGAGCGCGAATCGATCAAGGGTGGAAAGGAACGTATTTTTCGCGGTCCGGAAAATTACTCGCCGACGAAATATTTTGATATTTCAGGAATTGCTCAGCGGCATAGTCAGGATGAACCGCGCGCCGCCTTCAGTACGGTTTTCCGCCCGCAGCGTGCCGCCGTGCGCTTCGGCCAGTTTGCGCGCGATCGCCAGCCCCAAGCCGGTTCCGCCGTCGGAACGCGACCGTGCGGAATCCACCCGGTGGAAACGTTCGAAGATGAGATCCAACTGATCGTCTGGGATCCCCGGTCCGGAGTCTTCCACCGTCAGAAGGACGTCGTGGGCCTCGGGCTTCAGCCCAAGACGGATCGTTCCGCCGCCGGGAGTGTGGCGCAGGGCGTTGTCCAGCAGATTGCCGAGGATTTGTTCCAGGCGCTGCGGATCGGCCTGCACCGGGGAGGGAGCCGCAGAGGGCGCGAGCTCGATCCGCTGCGATTGGGATTCGGCGCGCGGCGCAAAGCGGGCGGCCACCCGGCTCAGAATCTTGGAAAGGTCGACCTCGGATTTCTCCAGGGTCAATTGGCCGGCGTCTGCGAGTTCCAGCGTGCGCAGATCCTCCACCAGCCGGTCCAGGAGTTCCGCGCTTTCGCGGATCGGCGCGAGATTTTCCCGCGTGAGCGGATACACCCCGTCGGCCAGCGCGTCGAGGTTGGCATGCACCACCGAAAGCGGTGTGCGCAATTCGTGCGCGATGTCGGCCGTCATTTCCTTGCGAAGTTTCTCCTGCCGCTCGATTTCCGTCATCATCCCGCGGAAGGATCGGGTCAGGTCGCCGACTTCGTCGCCGGAAGGGTGCGGGAGCTGCAGATTTCGTTCGCCGTGCGCAAATCGCTGCATCGCGCCGGTGAGTTGGCGCAGCGGGGAGGTGAGGCTCTGGCTCAGGAGGAGCGCAATGGCTAGGCCGACGGCCCCGGCCGTGATCGCCGCCAGCACCATCGCCCGGTTCACCGCCACCAGCAGGAGCTCTTCCGGGCCGGGCGGAGGCGCTTCGTGCGTGACCAACTGCCCGATCGTCTGATCCCCTTCCCGGATGGGGATGGCCACGTCCCCCGGAGAAGCCGCAAATGGTTTTCCGGTCATTCCGCCGGCGGTGTCGGCCACGATCATTCCCTTTTCATCCACGAGCAGCCAGTGGGTGTTGCGCATGGCCGCCATCGGCCCGGGAGAGGAGAGGACGCTGCCGACGCCGTCCCAGGAATGATGCCCGTTGTAATACGCGCCCAGTTCGCGGGCCAGCAAGGCGTTTGGCATCATGCCGATCTGAGAGAGCGTGCCGCGCATCTCACGCCCCGCCGTGCGGCCGGTGAAAAACACCACTGCCGCCAGGGTCGTGAGCAGCAGCACTCCGAAGGCGATCAGAACTTTCGTGGCGAGACGCACGGTTATTTATCCTCGAAGCGGTAGCCGATCCCGAACACGGTGACGATAAAAGACGGATTCTTCGGATCCGGTTCAATCTTGGCGCGCAGGTTTTTGATATGCGCATCGACGGTGCGTTCGTATCCTTCGAAGGAGCTTCCCTGCACGGCCTCGAGCAGCTGCATGCGTGTGAACGCCCGCCCCGGCTGGGAGGCCAGCGCCGAGAGCAGGGTAAACTCGGTCGGGGTCAGGTCGAGCGACCGGCCGTCTTGCACCGCGGTGTGGCGGACCAGATCGATTTCCATGGTCGCGGTGCGGATCACTTCGCGCGGGGTGGAAGCGGCCTGCGCCCGGCGCAGGATCGCCCGGACGCGCGCCACCACTTCGCGCGGGGAAAACGGTTTGGTCACGTAATCGTCCGCCCCCAGTTCCAGACCCACCAGCCGGTCGCTTTCCTCCACGCGCGCGGTGAGCATAAGGATCGGAGTCTGCCCCTGGCGCCGGATTTCACGCGCCACGTCCAACCCGTCCATTCCGGGCAGCCCGAGATCGAGCACGACCAGGTCCGGATGCTGGGCGTGAAATACCTGCAGGGCTTCGTCGCCCCGAAAGGCGGTCAGCACCCGGAAACCGGATTGCTCGAAGTAGGAGGTCAGGACGCGGACCAGCTGCGGCTCGTCGTCCACGATCAGGATGCGCGCACTCATGCGCTTCATTATATTGGAATATGCCCCCGCGCGCGCCGCGGCCGGAGGTGGGTTCGGAAAGGAGAGCTCGGAATGGATCATATCGCCAGCGCCCAATACACCCCGAAGAACGCCGCGATCGGGAGCGCCATGATGAGGAAACCGTACAGGGAGGAAAGGACGGCCGTTCGCGGCGTGCCCTTTCCTCCGCGGCGGAGCATTCGCGTCCCGAGCAGTACCAGGGGCAGGTAGAGCGCGCTGCTGAACAGACCGGGCACGTACTCGCCGGTGATCAGGGTCAGGCCGGCAAATCCCAGGAAATTCAGCAATCCCCAAACCAGCACGCCCAATCCGATCGGGAGGAATTTTTCCGGTTCGATCCGATAGATGAAATACGCGAGCGAGAGGGCCAGGATGAAATACGGTTGTTGCAACAGCCAGGTGGTCACGGTGAAGTTTGGGATTATTCCGCGCCGGTCGATCCAGGCGGCAAAATTAAACAGTCCTTCCTCAGGAATTTGCAGCGCGAGAAAGACTATTCCCGCAGCGAGGATCAGGCGATCCAGCGTCAGCTTCATTTTTCCCGGCATGCTACGCCTTTGAAATAGAAAGGAAATCCCGCCCCAATGCAAAACGCGCAGGAGCGGGATATCCCATCGGGAATTGGACCGTTGTTACAGCTTTTCCCCGCAATGCGGGCAGGCCACCCAACCCTGCTCGACCGGCTGTCCGCATTTTGGGCAGGGTTTGGTCAAGGCTGCTGGAGGGGTGGAGGGCCTACGGGTTAACATCACCACCAGCGCCACAACGAACACCACGAACAGGACCGGAATGGCCAGCCGCGCCAGAACTCCCAGCCATCCAACCGCGCCCACGCCCATCATTCCATAGGGCATCATCCCGCGGGAGTAGGCCATCCGTCCGGGCAGCAGGAAGCCTCTCCCGAAGATCGGCAGGGCGATGCAGAAGGCCAGCACGAAAACCACCAGCCCGAAGAGAATCCATTTCCAAACGCTTTTCATTGCGTCATCTCCTTTTCCGCGACCAGCGCTCCCAGCCCGGCGGGTTCCCAAACCTGTTGGGTCGTCCCGTTGACGCTGAGCACTCCGGCCGTCTTTCCGCCGATGGAGTAGTCGAAGGTGTAGTAGCCATAAAATGCATACCCGCCTTCATTCAGGGTTGCCCCGGCATGCGCCGTACCCAGGTAGGCTTGGGCGGCCTGCCGGGCCTGATCGATGGTCACGGTATTGTCACGGATCGGAGCGGAAGAATTTTTCTCTCGTCCGTATTTCAGATTCCATTGCAGTGAAGGCCCCGCCTCCGGGAGCACCATGCCGCGGAACGGATCGATCAGCACTTCCATGGCTCCGCGACCGGTAGTCCTTCTCGGTGATCACCGCATAGAACCCGTTTTGAAATTCCAGAACCTGCGCCACCTGGAAATTGGAGCCCAAATCCGCCGCATAGGTCTGAACGGATTGGACGGCCTGGTCCAAGGTGATCTGCGTTGCCGCTTGCCGTTCGCTTTGTTGCTGCATGCGGTTCCGCATTCCTTGCAACGGACCGATCGCGCCGCCGTTTCTCAAACCCGGCATCATTCCCATCCTTGGGAGCACTTCATTACGAATCGGCGCATTGCCGCGAACGGATTGAACCGCCTGTTGAATTTGGGGCCGGTACGCCTTGATCAGCCGGCTGGCGCCGTACGCCGCCCCAACCCCCAAGGCCAGCGCGACGATCGTCACTCCGGCACCGATGATCCATTTACGCATAGTTGCCTCCCGGAAATCCGGCGGTCTTTTGCGCCGCTTTCCACGGTTTAATGTAGCGCGGGAATATGAAGATTTGATGAAAACGCGATGGAATTATTTTAAACGAGGATGAATAATCGGAGGAATTTGCCAGTCGGCGGGCATCACGCCGATTTCGAACAGGAATACACCAGGGCGACCGGAACCTTCCAGGCGTTTTGTAAGCCGGCCTTAAGGTTGATCACTTCGGGCGTCGGGAGGCCTTCTTCCTCCGAGTACTGGAACCCCGCTTCCTGCAAAGCCTTACGGTAACTCCTCAAGGACCGAATGACCACGGGCAACCGCAGACTGCCCGTACCTGGCATTGTGAGCAGTCCCTCCCGCGAAGTTTTCAACAATCCTTTCCGTTGAAGTCCGGAAATAAAATCCGGATGGGTAACGGCGATAAGCAACAGGCCGTTGCGCGATAACAACCGGTGACATTCCGCCAGCGCCCGTTTGAAGCCGCGCGCAGGCACTTCATTGAAAAGCATCGAAGCCAGGATGAGGTCGAATTGCCCGTCCGCAAAGGGAAAGGGTTTGGTCACATCCAGGGTTTGATAAACCGCGTCTTGAATCCTGAAATGGCGCCGGGCAATCTCGAGCAACTGCCTGGATTGATCCGTTACGACGATGGCGGAAGGTGCCTGGCCCGAGAAATGACGGAGCGCTAAAGGCAGGAAATATCCGTTGCCGGCGCCCAATTCCAAGATCGAGCGGTTCCCAATTCCTGGAAGCCTCTCCAAGAGGATATTATTGAGCACGAGTTCCTTGAACGGGCCGCCCTTGTAACCGGTGGTTTCGTGCCAGCAATTCGCGATTGTATCGTAGTATGGCATAACGGCGTTTGTCCATCCGCCGAGCGACGAAGAGACGGCAAACCGGCGGCGGGGAACCGAGATGACTGCGATTATATCTGCCCTCAGGTATATTAATAAACATCCCGAGACAAGTTTCCGCCTGGGATAATCAGGGTGAGAGCTGGATAAATTTAATTACTCAGCAGGTCTTCCGCCTTCGTACACGGATTTCACCGAAAAGAGCCGAAAGCGCTGAAAAAATAGTTGTGCTTTTCACCCAGGAAAATTTTTCGGTGGCCTCGGATTTTTTCCGTGTTTCGGTGTACGTTTTCCCCGACCTGGGTAGTTTCGCATAATTCAAATGGGGCAGTTGACCCCTTGCCCCGAATATGGAGGATGGTGAGCGACCAAGAAAATATATTGGGTTTTGGCTGGGTGAAAACCCATCCCATCGAAAATCAGGGATTCCTCAGCGGCAGGCCGAGCAATCGAAGATTATGGTAGTGCTATGGCCATCGGAAATAATCGTCAACCCAACCTTTTGATCGGCCTTCATCCAATTCTGCATGTACGAACCGGGGTTCTCGAAGGCATTCCCATCCGGGCTCCAACCAGCCGCTCTCATTTCTTTTTCATAGAACTGTTTGACCGCCTCGAGGCTGGCTTCGACCTGATATTCCACGGTGCCAGGCGCAACGATTAGCACGACCGCGCCCGGATAGACCGGCAGATCTTTGGGCAGCCCGGACGATTCGATCCCTTTTAGAGTGACATCCACGAAAAGGATCGTCGCGCTGCCGTGCGGGACGATCTCCAGCTGCACTTCGTTTTTATCCGGCAGGGTATACAGAAGGGTTATGGCTTGTCTGGAATCCAGCGTGGGGGATGGCATCGGGTTCACGCCTGCCGGACAGCCCGAGCCTCCGCCCTCGCAGCCTTCCGGATCCACTTCCCCGCAACTTGCCTGCACCGGTTCCGGGATTCCATTGAGCGTCCATTCCGGGGAACTCAGTTGTTGTTGGTAGAAAGCCTCCACGGCTTGGGAAGATTGCAAAATGTAGTATTCCCAGGAAGTGGCGGAACTGTCCACGAGTTCAGTGGTTTCGGGCAAGGGAAAATCGGGTAAATATTTCTTGATGGACTGCGCATCCACGCGCCGATACTGGCCGTTAATGGTGAGGGCGGGTGTCTCGTACCGGAAAGCCAACGTCAGGTAGACGGCATCGTTCTTCCAATATTGGGTGACTCCGCACGACGTATTGGGGTCGGTATACCGCAGGGTCCAACCCTGTTTGGGAAGTTCCGTCGCGTAAAAACTCTCGACCGCCGGGATATCGGCCGCGGAACTGATGACGAACGAACCGGTGGCGGCGCCCGGTTCGCCGGAGTCCGCGCTGCTCGAAACCATCTTCGAATTGGGCGGGATTGGAAAGGATTTCATCAGACCGGCTACGGAGGTATCCCGCGGTCCGGACGGTGGATTCGCGGAAGTCGCCGCCGGAGCGACGCTTTCCACGCCACGCGAGGCGGTATTTTGCACGGCGGTTTGGGCGGCGCCAAACGGGAGACTGCAAGCAAAGGCGAGGATACCGGCGCCCAGGAAGAGCGGGAGCTTGTGTTGGCAATTCATGGTCGGTCTCCCAACGAGGAAAACGGTTGACTTCGCTTGAAAAGCTCCTGATGGTTAACTCAGTTTATATGATTGGTGTGATCGATGCAACCGGCGGATTTTTTTTACGCCACAATCGATCCGGAGCGGGCCGTTCAGGCAGCGCTGGGAAAGAGCGCTCGCCCACCGCAGAGCGAAGCGTTCCGCTGCCTCGCATGCCTGCTCCCGCGGCGAGTTCGGGCCGCGCGCCGCAACCGCACGTCACCGCAGAGCGCTTGAATCGACCGCGGTTGCAGGAGAGCAGGATCCGACGGATGTACGGGTTTGAGTCTATAGCTGCATCCGCTTTTCGAGAGGGGATAGGATGTCGATGGCTTGGTCTATACGGCAAGCTTCACCGTTTTTCCTTTTCCATATCCATGGCGATCGTCCTAATTAATCCCAAACAATTAAAATGTTTACGATTGGTTTTTTCCCTACACTAAGGTTCACTTGGCATGATAAAAGCCCGCGGCGGCGGAAAATTTTCTCGCCAAGGACTATTCGGAATTCGTGCCTTGAATACTCCGCCAAGGAGGAAAAATGGCCATGAAACTTTTGCCCTCTTCGGGTATCCGCTTTCGACCCCTTCGGCTGATGGGATTGGTGTGCCTGCTGGGCGTGTTGGCCGTCGCGTGCCTGGGTGGAACCCCCGGCTCGACGGTGACCGCGCCCACTGCCACGACGGCCGCGGGAGGCGGCACGCCCGCGGCGCCAACGTCAACGTCACCCGCCCCGGTAACCACGAGCGCCGTGAACGCAACCAATGTCTGCGCGCTGGCCACCCAGTCCGAAGTACAAACGGTTCTCGGTGGTGCAATTATCGCGACAAAACCCAGCACCGACGCCACTAGCATCCCCGGAGCAACCAGTTACTTTTGCACTTACTTGGGGACCGGCGTGGCGCTCATCACATCCGTCGCGGATATGGGTTCTCCCGCGGCGGCTTTGCAGGAGATGACTAGGCTGGTTGGCAACATGCGAACGAGCAACCCAAGCGCCACTGTCGTCCAGGAAAGCGGTCTGGGAGATCGGGTTTTTTGGACCGCGACGGCGAATGGTTGCGGCTATAACGTAGTGAAAGGCTCAATCGTCTTTAGCGTATCTTTGGGAGGAAGCATTGGCGACCCGTCCGCGCACAAGGCCGCCCTGAAGACCCTGGCGCAGTCCGTCGCCGCCAGGCTATAAGTATCCATCGATCGATTGGTCCGGGATAAGCACCGCCATTCCGCCAATTCCCGGCAAGAATACGAAGACTGATGCTGCAGGAAAGAACGCCTCCAGGAAGGCGTTCTTTTTCTTTACCGGGCGTCCGGAGAATTTCTCGGAAGGTGATGGAAACAAATTGTTGCACTATCAGAGTGTTGAAAAAGCCGGTCGAGCCCCGCCCCGCTTCGCGGAGCGAGGCCGGGGCAGCCCGCGTTCTATGCGGGCGTATCGAGACCCCACTGAAATCCGGTGGTCTCGCCCGCCCCGGCGGGTCGGGCCGGGGATACGTAAAAACCGCTACTCGACCACCTACGGTGTTTTTTTCAATAACCTGTTATCAGGTTAATTTGTCCGCGGGCGCTGGTGTGGCCAGTGGGCTTGGCGATGGGTTGTGGATTGCCCGGCGGAACATTAAGCTCGTCGAGCGGTACCGATCCGCCAGAATGCGGCTTGCCGCCTTGTGTGAAGAAATGCTTTCCCTGCGATTGACCTATTTGATCTTCCTTCATTCATGCGCAGGCGAGAGGAATTCCGCCACCAGCGCCTGCAGGCGCGCGTAATGGGACCCCGGCCAGAAAATTTTTCCGCAACCTGGGCAGCGGTAGAACTCGTCGAATCGTTCCCGCGTCCCGGGCGGCAGCCGGTCCCAAACCTCATTCTTCCCGACCGGTTGAAGCAGGCCGTTGCAGCTCAGGCAGCGTCGGAAAGGAGCGATCGCCCTCCGTAGGTCGAAGCGTTCCACCACTTCGCGCGCCTGTTCTCTCGGAGAGTCCGACCGCACGCAATAGCCCCGGGTGACCTCGGAGCGTTTCAACAGGCCGCGGTCGCGGGTGAGCAGAATCCGCTGCTCGGCCGCGGATCGGCGGGCCAGTTCCTCATCCGTAAAATCGTTTCGGTAGGCGGAGTCCAAACCCAGCAAACGCAGGTAGGCGGCCAGCCGCCCGAGGTGTGCATCGAGAAGAAAACGGGGTTCGCGCAGCGGTTCGGGGCGCAGCCGCAGGAGGGGATGGATATCCAGCGCCTCGAAGGCGGGATAGACGCTGATCGAATCGCCGTTCCGCACGATGTATTGAAAATCCACCGACAGGCCGCCCGCCAGGATTAATTCCACTTCCGTGTGCGGTACGCCGAGGGATTCGATCATGTCCTTGATCGAGACTCTTCCGGAAAATTCGTGATCGAACCCGCGTTGCCGGCACGCGGGCGCCAGGAAATCGTTGAGTTCGGAGTAGAAACGGAAAGTTGCGCGGGACATAGGAGGGTAGGCCGCGTCGGTCGCTTTTATCCTCGGAAAGAATCCCAAACCGCCAACGCCGGTTTCGGCGTCCCGTTGCGTTCCCGCAAACCCAAGGTCGAGAAGAAACGAAGCGTGTCCACCTTGTCTCCCTGCCCCTGACTTTGCAGGGCTTGTTGGTAGGAATCCATATTGAAGTCGTCGAGCACCAGGTAGATCCAGAAGGCCAGCCGCTTTCCTATCTGGCTGTGGATCGCGCTCAGGTAGAGAACCTGGTCTTGCGGAGTCCCGTGGGCGGGAGGAACATCCACCGAACCGAATCCCCCCTCGGCCACGGCCAGCGGTTTCGTCGTGCGTTCCAACAGCGGAGAATAGTAATTTTTGGGGATATCCGCGGCGGAGGGAAAGGCTACGAACGGGTAGGAGGAAATCGCCCACACGTCCAGATCCGGTTCGAAGGCTTCGATCTCTTCCCATTTTATGGATGCGCCGCGGCCGGGTCCGGGAAGATCATAATTGTTCAAATCCTCCCATTGAAAGGTGACAAACACTTTTGTGCCGGGGGATTCCGCTTTTATTTTTGCATAGGTATCGTGGTACAGGCTCAGAAAATTCGGAAAGTCGTTCGGGAACGCGTCGGCATAAGTGTTGATCTCCGAGGCTAAGCCCAGAAACCTTGGGTGAAAATCCTTTGCGATTCGAAGCGCAAAATTTTGAAAGGCCGCCCGGACGACCGGATTGCTGAAATCGGCGCCCGACAAATCGGGCGGGAGGCCCGCAAACTGGCGTCGATCCAACCCTTTCAAGGGATCCACAATAAAGAGGGCATCCAACCCGTTCTGCCAGGCTAGGTTTACTTGATTATGGAGATCGTTCAAGGCTTTTGATTTCCCGTCTATCCCGCCGCGAAAATCATCCCACGGCACCGGCTGCTGGAGAAGCGCCACATCCCCGTGCTGGGCGATCGCATGAAAGGTGCTCAAGACGCTCAATAGATTTACATCGGGCGGGGTGGGGAAAAAGCCGTAAACCGTCCGTCCGGAATCAAAAACCGATGGGGAAGGGGGAGAAGGCTGCGCGAATTTGCACCCGAGGGCCGCCAGAAGCATCCCCGCGGCGCAACGCGCGAGTCGCAAAGGGAAATGCTTTTTTTGAAACACCGGGCATGCAGCGGAGGGCGGCATCATAGGTTTGTTGAAAATTTTATTGCCATTCGCCGGATGGCCTCGCGGGAATTTTCCCGCGGATGGCGCGGATCTTATTTCCAAACGACGGGCTGAAGCGTCACGCCGTCGGCCAGAAGGCGAAAGTCGGTTCCGTCGGGTCGGACGATGGAAAGCACCCCGCCGGTATCTTCGGCCGTCTCCGCTTGCACGATCGATATCCATCGCCCGTCCGGAGACCATTGCACGATGGGCGGGGTGTCCCGGAGCGTGGTCAAGCGGTGTTGTATCTGACCATCGCTGCCGATCAGCACGAGTTGCCGGGTGCGGCTGGTGAGCAGCAGAAAGGAAGACGCGTCGGGCGACCAAAGCGCTCCGAAGAGCGGGTCGAAACCGCCTTCCCCCATAGGGAGCGGGATGTACCGGAGGGTTTTATCCAATCCGGCTTGAATGATATAGGCTTGATCCGCCGGAGCTTCCGTTGCCAGGGCGTCGGTGACAGGTTTTTGCGGGGTGAGGAATGACAGGAATTTGCTGTCGGGCGACCAGTCGAAATGGTCACCCGCCGCAAGGCCGGGGACGTCTTGCAAATACGAGAGGATGACAGAACGGGAATCGCTTATCCGGAACGCGGACGGGTACGGGACAAGATCCGGCAGACCCATATCCCAGGCGAAGATCCACTGGCTGTCCGGAGACCAAAGGATATCTCCGGCGAGAGGCTTCGGAATTCCGCCGTTTTTAATTCCGTTCAGCATTCCCGAACTGTCGGTGGGCACGGTGAAGAGGAAGCCGAGATTATCCTTCACTCCACCCAGCGTCACCATCGCGATGTTTTTTCCATCCGGCGACCATTGCCAGGCCCAAACCGAAAGACTGAAACTGGATCCTTGGGGAAGTTTTTCGATCGGTTCCGCGTTGGTTCCATCAATATTTTCCGCTTGAAGATTAGCCAGATTCTGTCCGCCTACGAAGGCAATCCGCGCGCCGTCGGGAGAAATTTTGGCTGCGAGGCACGGGTCCGGCGATTGGGAGGTCAGGGAATGCGGTCCGCCGGAAACGGGAACGGAATCGGCAAGGCACGTTCCAGCTTCCAGATAGAGGAGTGAGAGCTCACCGGGGGTGGGAGTCCCGAGGAACAGAGTGGGCGTCGGAGAAATGGTGGGCGTCCGGGTGAGGGAGGGCGTAAAGGTGATCGTGGGCGTGCGTGTGACGGTGGGCGTCGCGCTTGGCGTAATGGCGGCCGTCAGGCTTGGGGTGAACGGTGTTAAGGTTCGTGTAACCCTTGGTGTGTTCGTGCTGTGCGGGAAGACCGGCAGATGAATGGCCGGTAGCTTGTTCTTCACCAGCGGAAAAAATAAAACACCTCCCGCGGCTAGCGTCGCTAGGAGTGCCAAAGCCATCACCACGAAAATGATCTTCCATATTCCCGAGACGCCTCGCGCCGGCCGCTTCGGTTTTCGGGGTGCGGAATCCTTCGCCGCCGGAGGTTTACGGGGAGGGGGCGCCCGCCGGGCCTTCCTTTGGGCGCGCAAGGTGGCCAGACCTTCTTTTGCATATTCGCTTTTTGGAATGTTCCGCAGGCATTCTTCCAGGATGAGGATTTGTTGTTCGGGGTCGGGTTCGGTCTGAACCAGCCAGAGCCAGGCCATTTCCAGATGTGGATTTTCCCCGACGAGTTTATGGAGCAACGCGTGCGCGTCTTCTATCCGTCCGGCGCGCGCGAGCGAAATGGCTTGCAGGAGCAAAGCATTTTCATCGGGTGGATTCATGTGGAATCCGCAGTGCGGGATTCCTTCCGATTATACAATATTGGGCGGACCGGGTCGGGGAATCCCGGACGAAAAAACGGGTGAGCTTTCCGCTGGACGAGTTTCCGCGGCCTGAAGGCAGAGCAAGATACACACGGGTGCTGGCACCTGGCGGCGGTCTTTGCTATAGTGGGTTTGATTGCCAGCATGGAAGCAAGATGGGGGAGCGGATACTTAAAAGGCTTTCTTTTTCTTGAAAAGAAGACCTATAGGTTTTTTACGACCCTACGGGCACCCGATCGCTGGATATCGAGTGAGAAGGTCCTCGTAAAGATCATGGAGGACCATTGAGAGGTTCGAATATTTTTCAAGGAGGATTTCATGGTCCGACGGAATCTCATTTGGGGAATTGCCCTGGCGACCGCTCTGGCTTTTGATTATTTGTTTTGGAAACACGGACCGGGCATTTCCTTCTTCGTGTTTGTGGCGTTGTGCCTTACGGCGGGTGTCGTTTCAGCCGCGCTCTCGGGCGCGCGGCCCAATATCCGCAGCGCCGCGCTCATCCCATGCATCCTGATCGCCGCGGCGATCACGTTTCTGCGTTCCGAGCCCTTCACCGTTGTTTGCGGAGCGGCGCTTACGCTGGTTCTGATGATCATCCTGGTTTATTCCTACCGCGGCGGCAAGTGGCCCTTCTACGGCCTCGTCGATCACATCCTGGCCGTGTTCCGATTGGGCGCCTCGGCCGTCCTGCATCCCGCGCTGCTCCCGGCCGCAAAGCCCGCTCCAGGGACGGCCGCTCCCGGAGCCGCATGGCGCCGCTGGCTGCCGCCCGTGCTGCGCGGCCTGGTGCTCGCCCTTCCGGTGATCCTACTGCTGACGGCGCTGCTGGCTTCGGCCGATCCGGTGTTTGGAAGGATGGTGAATAACCTTCTCAATATCAACCAATTGCCGGAATATATCTTCCGACTCACCTACATCCTGGTCGGGACGTATCTGCTGGTCGGAGTGTTCCTCTTCGCGATTCTCTCCAGCGGGGAGGAGGGAATCCCCAGTCCGGAACATTCACGGCTCAGCCCGTTCATCGGGTTTATCGAGGCCGTGGTGGTTTTGGGTTGTGTGAGCCTGCTCTTCGCGGTGTTTGTCATCGTCCAATTCCGTTACTTCTTCGGCGGGGTTGAAAACATCACGGCGGAAGGCTTTACCTACGCCGAGTACGCGCGGCGGGGCTTCGGCGAGCTCCTCGCGGTGGCGCTGATCAGCCTGCTGCTGTTCCTGGGCTTGGGTTCGCTCACCCGGAAGGAAGATCCGCTCCGGCGCAAGGTATTCTCCGCGCTGGGAGCGATCCTCGTGGCGATGGTCTCGATCATCCTGGTCTCGGCCTACCGGCGGCTGTTGCTGTATGAAAGCGCATACGGGTTCACCGGACTGCGCCTCTACACCCAGGTGTTCATGATCTGGCTGGGAATTCTCCTGATCGGCGTGGCGGGGCTGGAAATCGCCGGGCGTATCCGCTGGTTCAGCCTGGCAATGCTTGTCGCCGCGTTCGGATTCGCGCTTTCGCTGGCGGGTCTTAATGTGGATGGCTCCATCGTCCGATGGAACGGAGCGCGAGCTCTGGAAGGCGGCCGCCTGGACGCGGACTATCTGGATTCGCTTTCCGCCGATGCGGTGCCGGCGCTGTTGGATCTCTATGCGGCCAGCACCGGCTCGGAAAAGGATACGCTTGGATCGGGACTCGCCTGCCGATTGCTGAATCTGGAAACTCGCCGGCAGACCGCCTGGCAGGAATATACCGTCCCACGGGCGCAAGCGCTAAACCTATTGAGAGCCAGCTCGATCCTCAAGGACTATCCGGTTTTGGAATTCAACGGGAATTGCGTTAGCGGTCGGCAGTGAGCACGCGCGATGTCCGGGGCAAGCCGTCATAGATTTAATATTAAATAGAAGAGACCGCGTCGAAGTTTGTTTGGACCGTGTCGGGCTTTCAGACCGACGCGGTCTTTTTATCCCGCTCTCGCGGGATGATGAATACCCCGCAGCTTGCCCCGCACTCCTCTATATTAATCGAAGAGTGCGGGGCAAGCTGCGCAGTTCTTGTGGGTTGTGCCCTTTGATACCGCGCGGCTTGCTGCGCGGTCATTCATCAGATCACGGCCGCGAGGGGCGCGGGGGCTGCGATACTACTCGCGGCGGCGCCGCGTGCGCGGGCATCCTCAACCTGGCGCGCCCAGAGGAACAGGCAGGTATGATAAGCCGTCTTGGCGTAGGAGGCGAGCACGGTGGCCACGGCGATGACGATACCGGCGATCAGAACCGCCGCTCCGAGACCCGCGACGACGCCCGCGGCCGACCAGGAAGAGAATCTTCCGGCGAGGTAGAAAATCCCTCCGCCCACGGCAAACGCCAGCACGATGACGACCGCGGCGAGGATATCCACCACCCCGGTCACCCCGATTTCAGTGACCGCCACGAGCAAAAGATTGTCCTTGATAATCTGAGTGGCGCGTTTGAGCGATTGGCCGAGGTTTAGGTCTTCGAGAATCATAGCGGGAAGCACAAAGTAGGTGGCGGTGGTCCAGACTGCCGCGAGGATTCCCGCCAGCATCCCGCCCAGCAGATTTTGGCGCCCGCGCCGCCCGCTGCCAAATAGATTTTCCAGCAGTTTTACCAGCGTCGATGCGGCCGCGAGGGAAAGGATGTTGAACAGCTCCCGGCGGACGGCGGCCCAGGCCTGGTCCATCCGGCCGTCGCCTTCGGTCAGATAATCGTAGACCAGGCGGACGGTCATTCCGGAAAAGACGTAGGCGACGGCGTATTCCAGGAAGAAAACCACAGGACTGAGGATCAGGAAGATCCACGGCAGATAAGCGCGAATTCCCGGCAGGAAGGCCAGGCCGATGCCGGCCACGGCGCCGAACAGCGACACGACCGCTCCGAGAATCAGGGCGTAGATGGACGGTTTTACCAGGTCGGGGTCCTTCACGGCCATCTGGTAGGCCTGGCCCAAAAACCCGAACCCGCGCCGGAAGGAATTCATCATGGGAAAACCTCCATGGGGAGTTGAGCGGTATCGTCAACCGTTTTCCGACGAAGCTTCAGATCTTTAATCGTATCACGAAAGCATGCAAGGGATTTGGCGTGGGTTGAAGAATTCAAGCGTATCTCTGCCGCCATATCCGCTGGCTTTCCCGCGAGACCTGTCTCGCAGCGGCGCCGGGTGGGAATCCCGTCCAGGGTTCATCACCATCATTCGTTTTCTTATTCCTCCCCGCCGAAAGTTTTCCCATCGAGGCCAACGGACGAGGGCGCTGTGGACGCTTTACAATTGTTTTGACAGCCGGCATCCCCGCCTCTATAATCATCGGGAGCCGGCTTCCGCCGGCATGGCAGATTGAGAGCAGGCGCAAGCTTGAAATCCGTTTCCTCCGCAGCGTCCCCTGACCGGGGATTCCCTCCGACTCTTCGGCAAGGCCTGATCTTCGCGATCGCGCTGATCTGGCTGATGGCCCTCCCTTTGGTTTTTTATGTCTTCCATAAACCGCTTCCCACTCTGGCGTTCGAACGCGCCCGAAATATCTTGATCGATCTGCTCGGAGCGGGAGGGATTCTCTGGATTGGGGCCGGGATCGGTTGGCGGTTTGTGCGAAACGGCGGCGTTTCCACTTTGGAACAAATCGCTTTATCGGAGGCCGTCGGCCTCGGTGCCCTGGGCATGTTGTTTTTAGCGGCTGCCTGGGCGGGACTTTTCTATCGATCCGTTGTAATTGCAATCCTGATCGTTTTATTCCTCACGGCCACCGCGATCCTGTTGCCGGCGATCGTTCGCGCCGTGAAAACCCGCCCCGAAGGCCGGCAGATCGCGCGCGGCTTTTCCCTCTGCCTGGGATTGTTCATCGTCCTATCCCTGATGCTCTCCTTGGGGATCGCGCTTTGCCCGCCCGTGGCTTGGGACGCGCTGGTCTACCACTTGCAAATCCCCCGGCAGATCCTTACGGCGCACTCACTTGCGCTGCCGGGGGATTCCTTGTTCCGGGAAATGCCGGAGCTTGTGGAAATGCTTTTCGCCGGGGCGATCGCGCTGACGGGAAGGGCCGAGACGGCGGCGGTCGTGGGCTGGGGAATCGGATTGCTGGCGCTGGGGGGAATCACGGGGCTCGCCCGGCGCTGGGGCCTGCGGTACCCGCTCCTGCCAGCCGCGCTCCTTCTGGCGGGGGATACGCTCGCCCGATCGATGGGATGGGGTTACGCGGATTGGGCGGCGGCCCTGTTCGGAGTCGCCGCCTTGAGCGCCGTCTCGCGGAAAGAAGAGGGCGCGCGCTGGCTTTTTCTGGCGGGGATATTTGCCGGCTTTGCGATGGGGACGAAATATACGGCCGGCGCGTTGTTGATCGTCCTGTGCCTGGCGCTCGCGTCGCTACGGCAATGGAGGAAGTCATTAAAGGAAGCGGCGTTCGTGCTTGCCGGATGTGTGCTGGCGTTTTCTCCATGGGCGTTGCGCGGATTGGCTTTTTTTGGGAATCCTCTTCCGCCAATCCTTGACGCCGGCGCGGCGAGCGCGCAGCAAATGCGCTTCTTCGCCGGCTCGCCTCCGGCCTACGGATGGTTCGTCATGGCGTTTGTCCCGCTTCTGCAATCGACCATCGGCACTTACGGCGCGGCTCCCTTCGCCGCTACGATCGGCCCGCTGCTGTTTGCGTTTCTGCCCGGAGCGCTCGTCCCCCGCAAAGAAGGGATCTCCGCGGACGGTTTCCTCACCACACTCTTCTGGCTTTGCATAATCATCTACTGGTTGGCAGTCGGAGCGGGGAGCCTGTTCTCCGGCGCGCTGACCCAACCCAGAGTTTACTTATCGCTGTTTCCGGGGATCGCCCTGCTGGCCGCCCGCGGATTCGACGGACTATGGGAAATCCGGCTGGCGAAAGTCCGGCTGGGGGCGCTGGCGGCCGTGTTGACGATTCTGGTTCTAGCGCTGCAGGCGATCAGCTTCGGGAATTCTTGGGTGGCTTCGGGCGTCCCCAATTATCTCGCCGGCGCGCAATCGGAACAGACATTCCTGGAGAACAATCTGGGATGGTACGCGAAAGCAATGGAAACCGTGCGCTCTCTCCCGGACGGATCGCGCGTGCTGATGCTCTGGGAGCCGCGCGGTTTGTATTGCGGGGGAAAATGCCAGGCCGACGCAACCATCGACCGATGGTACCTTGCCATGCGGTTGGGCGGGTCGGCGGAAGCGGCGCTGGCGGATTGGCGCCGCGAGGGATGGACCTACCTTCTGATTTTTGATGAAGGCGCGAATTTTGAACGGACGGGCCGGACGGAATATTTCCTTTCCGACTGGACGGAGTTGGACCGATTGCGCAGCCTGCTGACGCCCGTTCCCGGCTTCGCAAACGGGTATTCCCTCTACATTCTGTCTACCGGGTATTAGATGGCCGGATTGGTTCCAAAAGGTCTATCGACGAATTCCCGGAAAAATCGAACCAGGAAGATTTTCCAGCACCAAATAGGATCACTTTAGCCACGAAGATCGAAGACCCTTAGGGTTTGAAAAACCCTAACAGGGTGCTGAAAAAGTCTGTAATTGTCGTTACGAGGAGCGAAGCGACGAAGCAACCTGGTTTTTTCTGCCGCGAAAACCAGATTGCTTCGCTCTCTAAAGTCACTGGCACGTACAAATTGTGCTGATACCTTCTTTAAGGATTTTTTACCTTTCTTCCGATTAATAATAATTGACGCAGTTACAAGTGGGAATGGGATATTCTATCGATGTCATTGCGAGGAGCGAAGCGACGAAGCAATCTGGTTTTACCATCCGCGCATCAGTCCCCCTTTCCATTGGCTGATGGCACTCATTCGGTCATTATTGGGAGATTGCTTCGCTCCCTTTGGTCGCTCGCAATGACATCTTTCCTATTTTCACACTGCCTGCTGGACCGTGAGCTTGAAGCCCTTAGGCTTTCAATGACCCATTGGGTCTCTTGATTCCTACGCTTTTGGAGCTTCGCCGCGAATTCACTAAAACCCGCCCGGCTTTGACAAGCCCCGGTCACTCATTTACAATAGCACCCACCGTAGAAACGCGGTATTTTCCACCCGTATCATCTCCAATCGAAAACTGCGGGGAGCTTCCCTTCCCTGCCTCCGGAGGTCTGCCAAATAGCATGAAGGAATATGCGACCGATGCCATCCGCAACATCGCACTGATCGGACACGGCAGCGCGGGCAAGACCACCCTGGTCGAGGCCTTCCTGCATTTTACCGGCGCCTCCACTAGGCTTGGCAAAATCGAAGACGGCACGACGGTTTCCGACTACGAAGAAGAAGAAGTCCGGCGCAGAATTTCCCTCTCCACTTCGGTCATCCCGATCGAATTCCAGGATTGCAAAATCAACTTATTGGACACCCCCGGTTTTCCGGATTTCATCGGCGAGGTGATCTCCGCGCTGCGCGTGGCCAGCGGCGCGATGGTTCTGCTGGACGCGGTGGCCGGCGTGGAAGTGGGCACCGAAATCACCTGGCAGCATTGCGAGGATTTTCACCTCCCGCGCTTTGTGGTGATCGCCAAGATGGATCGCGAGAACGCCGACTACGAACGGGTGCTGGAGAGCGCGAAAAACCTCCCGGGCGCCAAACTCGTTCCGGTTCAGCTTCCCATCGGTCAAGGCCAGCATTTCAAGGGCGTCATCGACCTGATGGCGATGAAGGCCCGCCTGGGAAACGGCAAGGAAGCGACGGATATCCCGGCCGACATGAAAGCGGCGGCCGAGGAAGCCCGCGTGGCGCTGATGGAAGCGGCGGCGGAGGGCGAAGACGAACTCCTTGAAAAATATCTGGGCGGTACCGAGCTGACCCAGGAGGAAATGATCCGCGGGTTGCGCCAGGCGGTGTGGAACAGCGTCTGCATGCCGGTCTTCGCCTGCGCCGGATCGACCGAGGTGGGGATCGAGCCGCTGTTGTATGGGGCAACCAAACTGATCCCCTCGCCCTCCGAGTCGCCCAAGACGGAAGCGGAAGGGAAAGGCGGCAAGGAGGAACTGGCCTGCTCCGACGCCGGTCCGCTCGCCGTGTACATCTGGAAAACCACCGCCGATCCGTTTGTGGGCAAGCAGACCTACTTCCGCGTATATTCCGGCACGCTCAGCTCGGATACGCGCGTGTGGAATTCCAAGAAGTCGGCGGAAGAGCGCCTGGGAACGCTGTCCGTCCCGCGCGGGAAGGAAACGCTGCCGATCAAGGCCGCGCACGCCGGAGACATCGGCATCGTCCCCAAACTTTCCGTCACCGTCACCGGCGATACGCTGTGCGATAAGGGACATCCCCTAACCCTGCCGGCTCCGATATTTCCGACGGCTCTGTATGCGGTGGCCGTAACCCCCAAGACCCAGGCCGACGCGGCCAAGATTTCGCCCACCCTCACCCGGTTGTGCGAGGAAGACATGACGCTTTCCTGGCACAACGACCCCAACACGCTGCAGACAATCCTGCAGGGAATGGGCGATCAGCATATCGACGTGGCCATCCGGCGCGCGGAATCCAAATTCCAGGTGGGGCTGCACATCGAGCTGCCGCGCGTACCCTATCGCGAGTCGATCACCAAACCCAACAGCGCCATGTACCGTCACAAGAAGCAGACCGGCGGATCCGGGCAATTCGGCGAAGTGCACCTGCGGGTGGAACCGCTGGGGACAGCCGATTTCGAATTCGAGAACGAGGTGGTTGGGGGAGCTATCTCCGGCTCCTACATGTCGGCCATCGAAAAGGGGGTGCGTTCGGTGATGCAGCACGGTGCGGTGGCCGGCTACCCGATGGAAAAAATCAGGGTCGCGGTTTTCGACGGCAAGGAACATCCGGTGGATTCCAAACCGGTGGCGTTTGAGATCGCCGGGCGCGAGGCTTTCAAACTTGCGGTGCATGGCGCCAGCCCGGTGCTGCTCGAGCCGATCATGAACATCCATGTCGTCGTCCCTGAAGACCATATGGGCGATGTCCTGGGGGATCTCAATACCCGCCGCGCGCGCGTTCAGGGGATGGACAACGAAAACGGCAAGAGCATCGTCAACGCCACCATTCCGCTGGCGGAAATTCAGCGCTATACAACCGACCTGCGTTCCATTACCGGCGGACGCGGTTATTTCACCATGACCCTGGACCATTACGAAGTGATGCCGAGAGCCGTGGCCGATCAGGTCATCGCCGCCCACCAGAAAGACCTCGCCGGCAAGACCGAGGAAGAAGAATAAATCACCCATCCTTTTAAACAAGCCGCCGCAAGGCGGCTTTTTTGTTCGCCCCGCAAACATGAAGCCACTATTGCTTCCGCAGGAAGGAAAATGGCTTTAGCAAAAATTTTTCGTCATGCCCGAGCCTGCCCTCGCGCCGGCCCCCCGAGCGATGAGCATCGGTGACCCTTCGATGCGAAGAATTCGTGAGTGGGGGGAGCATTCCCACTCGAATCTGGTTGTTGAGTGGGAATGAATGCGAAGCGAGGGTGATTATATCGGGCATCCATGAAAGCTTGTCATGCCCGAGTGGTCGTATCGGGCATCCATGAAAGCTTGTCATGCCCGAGTGGTCGTATCGGGCATCCACGGGAGCCTGTCATGCCCGAGTAGTCTTATCGGGCATCCACGGGAGCCTATCATGACCGAGAAGGCGTATCAGGCAGCCATGAGAGCCTGTCATGCCCGAGAAGGCGTATCAGGCAGCCATGAGAGCCTGTCATGCCCGAGTGATTCTATCGGGCATCCACGCGTTTTATTTTCTTGACAAAATGTTGATTTTGGATTCCCGCCCCCCGAGAAACCCACTCGAGGGCAGGCTAATCCACGCGGGAATGACGAACACCCTTCAGATAAGTTCGTCCCGGATGAATGATCGAATTGGGCATCCATGGGGAAGAAATATCTTCCATTATTGCTGGTGTTGGATTCCCGCCAAGGACACCCTCGCTACGCATTCATCCCGGCTCATGAACCAGACGCGAGTCGGGATGCTTTGCGAGGGCTGGCGCAGGAATGACGATCTCCAGGATAAGGTTGTTCGTTACGATCATAAAAAAGCCGCGTTTACCCGATTCGGAACCCCGCATATAATCTGTGGCATGGCAAACCGCGTAAGAGAGTTCGCCCTGCTCGGATTGTCACTCCTGCTTGGCATTGTCCTTGGCGTCCTGCTGTTGGAATTGGTTTTCCGTTCCAACACTACACTTCTACCGCGCGGCATGGCCGCGCCGCTGCCGGTGGACGCGCCCCTGGCCGACCGCGAGTACGAGATCCACTCTTCGGACGCGGACATCTTTTATTGGGAAGCCTCGCTCGTCCGGCCGCCCGCGGAAAACCAACTGGAAGCCAGGGTAAGGTGGCGCACCGACGAGTTCGGGTTCCCCAATCCGGCTCCCGTCCCCCCCATGGTGGATCTGGTTATCCTTGGACGGTCCTACGCGATGGGGGCCCAGGCGCAAAATCCCTGGCCGGATATTCTTCGCACCGAAGCGGGATTGCGCGTGCTCAATCTCTCCCAGACCGGCGCCGGTCTGGGGCAGAAATGGGATTTTTTCCGGCGCTTCGGACTCCCCCGCCAACCCCGATTCGTCGTCATTGAAATCCTGCCGCCGATGGATATCCTCCAGTACGGCGGTGCCGAACCCATGGTGGTCGAGCGGGTGGCATTTCCACTCGCCCAAAGCGTCCTGCGCAAGCTATTCCCGCCAGAGGCAACGCAGGATGCGGGCGGATATATCTACCCGCTTCCATTGGAGTTCGACGGCGGCGGCACGCAGGCCGTTTTTTACTCCCGCTATCTCTCGGCCTTGACGCTTTCGGCGGAGGATTGGGCCGGCAGCGAGGATTGGAAAAATTTTAGCGCCGATTTGACCAGCATGATTTCAACGATCCGGCGGGATGGGATCGTGCCGATCCTCCTTTTCGTTCCAACCAAAGAGACCGTCTACGTTCCCCGGTTGAGATCCGCCTCGATCCTGGAACCCGCGCTGGCCAGCGCCGGTTCCTGGAAACGGACGGGCGGGAAATTGCAGTGGAGCGCGCAAGAAACGGACGCCGGAGTAGTTCAGGCCGACGCGCCTTCCGCGGAAGGCCTGATCAAGGAATTGGCTCTCGGCCAATCCCTTTGCCTGGTGGATCCGACGGACGCGTTCTGGCAATCGATTCAGAACGGCGCCGATCCGTTTATGCGCTACGACACGCATTGGAGCGCAGTCGGGCACGAACTGGTGGCGGACGGGATCCTGGCCGTTCTCCATTCGGGGATGTGCACTTAATGACCCTCTCTTCGCCGATATATCTTTTATTCCTCGGAATCGTCTGGCTGGCCGTGCGTTTCCTTCCCGGCGCCCGGGCGAAAAAATATTCCTTGCTGGCGGCGAGCCTTGTTTTCTACGCGCTGCTCGACCTGCGGTATTTGGCGCTGCTGCTCTTAGTGGCCATCGTCGCCTACGGATTGGGATTGGGCATCGGGCGCGGATGGAAGGCGGGAGTGTGCGCGGGGATCGGCATTGCATTCGCTCTCTTCGTCCTCGCAGCGTATAAATATTCCGCCCTATGGCTGCCGGTCGTTACTCGAATTCCGCTGCCCGGGTTCAGCCGGGATCGGTTCGATCCCATGGGATGGCTTCTCCCGGTGGGAATTTCGTTTTATACCTTCCAGGCGATTTCTTATCTCATCGATATATCCCGCGGCCGGGTAAAACCTGTCCGGGAGATCGCGGATTTCGGTTTGTATTTGATCTTTTTCCCGAAGATCATCGCCGGCCCGATCGTGCGGCCCACTGACTTCTTCCGGGATATCGCGCCGGGCCCGCAGCCGGCCGGGCGCAAAGACCTCGCGGGGATTTTCTCCCTGTTCCTCCGCGGCCTGTTCAAAAAAGTGGTCATTGCGGATTCACTGGCCGGCCTGGCCGGGATCGGATTTCAGGCGGCGGCGATGCCGTCGGCCTCGGTTTTCGCGGCACCGATCTATTGGCGGAGTTTCTACCTGTTCGCCATTCAGATTTACGCCGATTTTTCCGGATACACCGACATCGCCCGCGCCTCCGCCAGGCTCCTGGGGATCCGGCTACCGGAAAATTTCAGCTACCCGTACTTCGCCACGTCGATCACGGAGTTCTGGAATCGCTGGCACATGAGCCTGACCCAATGGTTCCGGGAGTACGTTTTCTTCCCGTTGAACCGGACGCTGCAGAGGTCTTTTCGCAAAGTCGGTTCGGCAATTCTTCAGGCCGCGACGAATGTTTTCACCATGCTGCTGATCGGGCTTTGGCACGGCGCGGGCCTCACCTTTCTGGCCTGGGGGTTGTGGCACGGCGTTCTCCTCAGCGCCGAGAAATTCTGGAATCGAAAACCGGGTTCGGCGGGATGGAAGATTTTTCGGGGCTGATCGCATTCCATTTGGTCGCCGTGGGTTGGGTTCTCTTTCGATCCGATTCCCTTCCGGCCGCGATGCGATTTTTTGCGGGAATGGCGGCGGGCGGACAATGGTTCCTGCTGGGGGAGTGTGTCCTGTCCGTTGCGGCCGCGGGGATGGCCCTCGCCCTGACCGACGCGCCCGGGTTTGGTTTTCTTCCGCCTGCTTTGCTTTCCTCAAGGATCGTCCGGGTACTCGTTTCCACGGCCGCTGTGCTCTCCATCGGCGTCATTTGGATTTTGGGATGGGCAACTGGCGGAGCCAGCCTGCCGTTCATCTACGGAAGCTTCTGAACGGCAGCTTGGACTGAGCGGCCGTTTTCCACATCACAAAAAACGGGCAAGGGGAAACACCATTCCCCTCCGCCCTTCCTTATAAAATGGTCGACGCAATTTATAATGGGCTGAAAACCAAGGAGCGTTTATGCCCGAAAATCCGTCTTCCCTTTCCGATGCGTCCATCCCCGAACGCGCTGTGGCCAAAGTCGACCCGCACGCCGAACCGCCCGCGCCAAAAAGCGTGATGACGATCAACGCGCACCCCGACGACCAGGAATTCACGGTCGCCGGGACGCTCGCCAAATGGGCCCGCGCCGGGTGCGCCGTCATCGCGGTGTGCGTCACCGACGGCAACTCGGGCAGCAACGATCCGGCCAAAGGAATCGGCTACAAGCCCGAGCTGGCCCGCCTGCGCCAGGGTGAGCAGCGCGAGGCGGGGGCGGTGATCGGCGTGAAGGAGACAGTCTTCCTGCATCAGCCGGACGGGGAGCTGCAGCCCACGCTTGCGCTGCGCCGTGACCTGACCCGACTGATACGGAAATACAAACCCGAGGCGGTGATCTGCGGCGATCCGACGGCGCGGTTCTATGGAAATTCCTATATGAACCATCCCGATCACCGCGCCGCCGCCGACGCCGCCTGCGACGCGGTGTTTCCTTCGGCCGGAACGCGCCTGATCTTTCCGGAGCTGCTCGCCGAAGGCTTTCCGCCGCACAACGTGAAACGCCTATACCTTCATGGGTCCGAAAAACCGGACGCCTGGATCGACATCACCGCGACCATCGACGTGAAAATCCGCGCGCTGCGCTGCCACCGCTCGCAAGTGGGCGAGGGAGAAGATCTTGACCGAAGGATGCGCGAGTGGGCGGAAGAGGACGGATCGCCGCGCGGGATGAAATACGCCGAGGCGTTCCGCGTGATGGTGTTGGAGTGAAAAAGAGTGGTCATCAAGCCCGCGTGCATTAAGCGGGCATCCAGGAATTGTGTTCGTCATGCCCGCGTGTACCTAGCGGGCATCCAGAAGAAGAGTGATTGATGCTTGCAAAGCATGGACTGGATCCCCGCTTAGAACACCCTCGCTTCGCATTCATCCCGGCTCATGAACCAAACTCGAGCCGAGATGCTGCGCGAGGGCAGGCGCGGGGATGACATCGGTCTATCCGATGATCGATACCATCATGGGACCGAGTCGGCCTCGCATAGAGTTCGACGCGGCTTGCTCTGGGAAATAAACGCTTTTATGATATTCCGAATGTATCGTTGAACCCGTGGGTTAACCCCTCCCCTATCCCCTCCCGAAATTGGGGAGGGGATAGGGGAGGGGTAATGAGGCCAATATGAACCTCGACCGATTTACCGAACGGGCACAGGAAGCGGTTTCCGACGCGCAACAAACCGCGCTGGAATTCCACCATGCCTACATCGAGCCGGCCCACATTCTTCGGGCGCTCCTGCATCAGGAGCAGGGCGTAGCCTCGCAAGTGATCTCCGGCGCAGGCGGAAACCCGCAGGCGCTGGAATCCGAGCTGGACAGCGAGCTGAGCGCCATGCCGAAAGTCGGCGGGGATTCCTCGCAGATCAGCCTATCACGCCAGGGGTCCGAAGCGCTCTCGGCGGCCGAGCGCGAAGCCGCGGCGATGAAGGACGAATACGTCTCCACCGAACACATCCTGCTGGCGCTGGCCGAGACGATGCCGATCCTGCGCAGGCACAACCTCGGGAAGGATCCGTTGCTCAAGGCGCTCGCCGCCATCCGCGGCAGCCAGCGCGTCACTTCCCAAAATCCGGAAGCCACCTATAACGCGCTCGAAAAATACGGGCGCGATCTCACCGCCATGGCAACGCTGGGCAAACTCGATCCGGTGATCGGCCGCGACGAAGAGATCCGGCGCGTGATCCAGATTCTTTCGCGGCGGACCAAAAACAACCCGGCGCTGGTGGGTGACCCCGGTGTGGGCAAGACCGCTATCGCCGAGGGGTTGGCGCAGCGCATCGTGCGCGGCGACGTGCCCGAAGGATTGAAGAACAAACGCCTGATCCAGCTGGACATGGGCGCGTTGGTGGCGGGGGCCAAGTTCCGCGGCGAATTCGAGGAGCGGTTGAAGGCGGTATTAAAGGAAGTGACCGAATCCGACGGGCGGGTGATTCTGTTCGTCGACGAGCTGCACACGGTGGTGGGGGCCGGAGCGGCCGAGGGCGCGATGGACGCGGGCAACATGCTTAAGCCGATGCTGGCCCGCGGCGAACTGCATCTGATCGGCGCAACCACCCTTGACGAATATCGCAAATACGTGGAAAAGGACGCCGCCCTCGAGCGCCGCTTCCAGCCGGTGCCGGTGGAGGAGCCGTCGGTCGAGGATACGGTCTCCATCCTGCGCGGCTTGAAGGAGAAGTACGAACTCCATCATGGAGTGCGCATCACCGACCCGGCCGTGATCGCCGCCGCCACGCTTTCGCAGCGCTACATCACTGACCGCAGGCTGCCCGATAAGGCCATCGACCTGATCGACGAAGCGGCCGCGCGGATGCGGACCGAGATCGAACTCCAAGCCCCAGGCGCTGGATACGGTGGACCGGCAGATCATGCAGCTCGAGATCGAGCGCGAGGCGCTGCGAAAAGAGAGCGATAAAGCCAGCCGCGAACGGCTGAAGGGAATCGAAAAACAGCTCGCCGACCTGGGCGAGGAATCCCACCGCCTGAATGGCCAGTGGCAGAAGGAAAAGCAGGCGATCCTCGCGATGCGCTCGGTGAAGGAGCAGATCGAACGGGTGAAACTGGAGATCGAGCAGGCCGAGCGGCGCGCCGATCTGGAGGCGGCCGCGCGGCTGCGCTATGGAACGCTGCGCGATCTGGAAGCCAAACGCGCCGAGGCCGAAAAGCGGCTGGGCGAAATGAATTCGGGCGGCCCGCGCATGCTCAAGGAAGAAGTGGACGCCGAGGACATTGCCGCCGTGGTGGCCAAGTGGACCGGCGTGCCGGTGGCGAGGCTGCTGGAGGGGGAGATGGAAAAAATGGTGCACATGGAAGACCGGCTGCACCTGCGCGTGGTGGGGCAGGACGAGGCGGTGCGGGCGGTTTCCAACGCCGTGCGCCGCGCGCGCGCCGGATTGCAGGATCCCAATCGGCCGCTGGGTTCGTTCATCTTCCTTGGTCCGACCGGCGTGGGTAAAACGGAACTCGCCCGTACCCTGGCGGAGTTCCTCTTCGACGACGAGCAGGCAATGGTGCGGATCGACATGGGCGAGTATCAGGAAAAGCACACCGTCTCGCGCCTGATCGGCGCCCCGCCCGGATACCTCGGGTACGAGGAAGGCGGCCAGCTCACCGAAGCCGTGCGCCGGCGCCCGTACGCCGTGGTGCTACTGGACGAGATCGAAAAGGCCCACCCGGAAGTGTTCAACGTGCTGCTGCAGCTCCTGGATGACGGGCGGCTGACCGACGGCCAGGGCCGGACGGTTTCCTTCCGCAACGTGGTCGTGATCATGACCAGCAACCTTGGCGGCGAGTTGTGGCTTGGTGGCGAGACCGTCACCCGCGAAGCGGCGCTGGAAGTGTTGCAGCGCGCGTTCCGGCCCGAATTCCTCAATCGGGTGGACGAGATCGTGATTTTCCGCCCGCTGGCGAAGGAGCAAATCACGCGCATCGTCGATATCCAGCTTAAGCGCGTGGAGAAACTCCTGGCGGACCGCGACATTAGGCTTGAGGTCAAACCGGGCGCGCGCGAATATCTGGCCGAGGCTGGATGGGATCCGGCTTACGGCGCGCGTCCCCTGAAACGCGCTATCCAGCGCGAATTGCAGGATCCGCTCGCCATGGAAATATTGCAGGGCGAATTATTACCCGGCATGACAGTCCGCGTCGACCGCGGGAAGGAAGGGCTGGCATTCGCCCCCGCGGCCAAAGGCAAAGCGGCAACCGGATCGTAACCGGGTTGGGGAATAGATTCGAGGCCTAAGCCGTTCCTGGTCATGTTAATCTCCATCCCCGGAGATCCGGTTTTGTTCAGCACAAAAATTTTGGAGACAGGCTGACGTTAAAAGATAAAGAATATCCGAAATAAAACTCGCAGGAGAGCATTTATCCCAACCAAAAACACGCTAAAATCCTCTGGCTGCCACGCGCGGCAAGGGGATGGCCAATTAATTAATTTCCAATTTACGGCCCCTTTACCCGGATCATGGGATGATACCCTCAAGGTTGAGTCCGTCGACCGCATTAGTAACCCCATAAGAAAGGAGGAAAATCCCATGTTCAAGCAGCAAAGGAAAGGCCAAGGTCTTGTAGAGTACGCATTGATTCTGGTTCTGGTCGCCATCGTTATCATCGTTATTTTGTCGGTCCTTGGTCCTGCAATCGGCAATGTTTTCAGCATGATTATCAATGGCATTTAAGTGACTCGTTGGATTAAATGGGTTTCACCGACGGCCAAATGGACCTTTGGCCGTCGGTTCTTTTTCGCTATTAGCCGGATTTCCATCTTCCGGGCAGTTCCCAAATGGAGAAAGCGACCTGATTTGTGCCGACAATTATTTTTAATGATTGAATATATGACTATAAGCATCCAATAAGGTTAATTATTTTGTGCAAAAAAACCATAAAAGAACGACCAAGTTTTTATTTCATTTTTACAGTATCGATTCCCAATAAATGAGATGATGTCAACAGGAATAAATCATTCGCCGAAGCCATCATTGATTGGAAAGGAGAAAACAACATGTTCAAGCAGCAGAGGAAAGGTCAAGGTCTTGTAGAGTACGCGTTGATTCTGGTTCTGGTTGCCATCGTCATCATCGTCATTCTGTCGGTCCTCGGACCCGCCATCGGCAACGTTTTCAGCCAGATCGTCAACACCATCTAGGCGTTTCGAGTCCTTTCTACGAACGCGGACGACGGCCAAGCCGCAAGGGCTTGGCCGTCGTTTTTAATTGTCATTTCTCCTCCGGTCCGCATGGCGTTCTTTACGCTCTTATGAGGGAGCGACCGTTTTTTCCTGCCCCTCGTCCGGTTCCATCCCCCCGAGAATTGATTTCCGCAGCGCTTTCTTTTGAATCAGGCCGGCTGAGAATTTCGTGAGAATTCCCGGCAAACCATGATTTCCCGCATTATTGTGGATAAAATATTAGCCATACTTGGAAGGATAGCTCGAAAAAAGTAGGTCCTCGATCATGAACTCCATGCGAAGAAATACATCGATAACATGTTGGGCGCTGCGGGGAGCGGCGATCGTCACGCTGATGCTCTCGCTTTCGGCGTGCAACGGTTTCATCTTCCCGTGGGCGTCCCACCCGACCGCGGAAGCCAGCCCGCAGGTGGTATCCGGCAAAACCGACATCATGATGGAGATGAACGGCTTCCATCCGGGTAAACTGACCGTGAAGGTCGGGACGACGGTTACCTGGATTAACAAGGATCCTTCCTATCATTCCGTCATCGCGGACGGGGGAGAATTCAAAAGCGGACTGCTGGCCATCGGGCAACCGTTTTCCTATACCTTCGCTGCCGCGGGGACCTATCCTTATCATTGCGGAGTCGACGGCGGACCGGGCGGGCAGGGCATGTCCGGCGAGATCACCGTGGTTCCCTGAAGTTCCGTTTCTCCTGGTTGTCAACTCCCGCGTCCTCGGCAGACAATCCGCCGAGGATGTGGTTTAATCCCACCATCCTCAATTTTCTCCGGCTTCTCGGATGATCGATTTCCCTCTGGCAACTGCATCAGCCTGTCTGCCGGCATTTCTGGCTCTGGTGCTTCCGGGAGCGGCAATCCTCGCACTCCTCCCGGATCGACGCCGCGGGGCGGTGGAGCTGCTCTCCATCGCCTTTGGATTGGGATTATCGGTCGTCGCGCTGGGCGCGCTGATCGGACGGGTCGCGGGTTTCCGCTACGGACCGGCGCTGCTGATCGGCCTTGGAGCGGGTTGGACGATCCTCGCGGCGGCGGGCCTCGCGCGAAAGAAATTCTCCCTCCGCTGGTCCGCATTCGCGGGTTTGGAATTTCTTGCCCTCGCCGGACTGCTCGCGCTTCGGTTGTATCAGGCGCGCGATTTGGCGCTGCCGGCCTGGGTGGATTCGGTTCACCACGTTTTCCTTGTGCGGTTGTTCCTCGAGGGCGGGGGGCTTCCCGCCGCGCTTGCGCCGTGGATCCCCGGGCCTTTCTATTATCACTTCGGGTTCCACGCCGCGGCCGCTTTGTTCGCCGCGGTTTCCGGGCTCGCCCCCGACCGGGCGGTGCTCCTCTTCGGGCAGATTCTCAACGCAGCCGCGGCGCTCTCCGCCTACCGGCTGTCGATGGCGCTGCGCCGGGACCGCCGCCAGGCGCTGCTCGTCCTCGCGCTGGTCGGTTTCATCTCGGAGATGCCGGCGTATTATCTGACCTGGGGGCGTTATACGCTGCTGGCCGGAATGGTTCTGCTGCCGCTGGCCATGGCCGAAGCGATCGAGTACGCACTCCGTTCGCCGCGGCCGGCCTCGGCCGTGCGGCTGGCCATCCTCACCGCCGGCACGCTGCTGACCCACTACCTTACCGGAATCCTCCTGGCGGTTTTCCTTCTGCTCATCGGCGGGTGCGTTCTCTTGCGCCGGAAATACCGGAGGCAACTCTCGGGATTGGCCGTGGCGGTGGCGGCCGGAACGGCGGCGGCGCTGCCCTGGCTGATCCCGATGCTGCGCTATAGCGCCGGCAGCGTCGGACTGGACGTCGTCGCGCCCGGCGGGGCGGTGGATGCGATGTATTTCGCCAACTACGGCCAGTATCTGTGGAACCTGCTTGGTCCGCTGCGGAACTATCTGCTGCTCGGATTCGGCCTGCTCGGCGCCGTAGCCGCGCTTTTCCGGCGCGGACCGCTGCGGCTCTTCGCGGCGTGGGGGCTGGTGGTGGGAATGGAGACGCTGCCTTGGGGAGTGCGCCTCGCCCCGTTCCGGCCGGACCATCTGGCCATCATCGTTTTTCTGCCCGCGACCATCCTGGCGGCCAGAGGGTTAATCGCCCTGGCGGATTATCTGAACCGCCGCGTGCCGGCGATGCGCGCGGGATTCTTTTTCGGGGGACTCGCGCTTGGGTGCTGCGTCCTCGGCATTTGGCAGACGCGCACGATCGTCAATCCGGCCGCCGTGTTCGCCGCCTCCGACGACCGGCAGGCGGCCGTCTGGGTGGAGCAAAACACGCCCGCGGATTCAGTCTTCCTGATCAACGTCGTCCCATGGCAAAGCGGTTTGTACCGCGGGGTGGACGGTGGTTGGTGGCTGGAAGCGCTGGCGGGGAGGCGCACGCTGCTGCCGCCGATGCTATATAGTTTCGGCCCGCGGGAGTACATCGATCAGGTCGATGGGCTGGCCGCAACCGTCAGCACCCTCACGGGTTGCACCGGGGAGTTTTGGTCCGTGGTGCGAGCCCAGGGCGTCACCTACATTTACATTAAAGAAGGAACCGGATCACTCCAGCCGGACGGACTGGAAGAATGCCCTGGAATAGAGGAGGTTTTTCGCGCCGGGAAAGTGAGAATATACCGGATTGTGCCGGGGGAATGATCGGATATACTTCCGGAAATTCATCCCTGGGATATATAAGTCGGAAGGGAGACGGAGAGGGTTTATGCCACGGGACATTCGAAAGGATTTTTTCTACGGCAAGAAAGTGCTGATCACGGGCGGGTCCAGCGGGATCGGATTGGCGCTCGCCCGTCAACTCGCGGCGCGAGGCGCAAACCTATGGCTAGTGGCGCGGAATGAAGCCAAGCTCGAGAACGCCCGCCGGGAGCTGCAAGCCGCGGCGGTCGATCCCTCGCAAAAGGTGGGCTTCACTTCGGCCGATGTGGCGGTGGAAAGCCAAGCCCGGGCTGCGGCGGAGCAGGCCGCGAAGGCGCTTGGTGGGTTGGACATCCTGATCAACAATGCCGGCACGTCGCATCCCGGCTACTTTCTGGAGATGGACTCGAAAATCTTCCGGGAAACGATGGAGACGAATTATTTCGGCACACTCAACCTGACCCGCGCCGTCGTGCCAGCGATGATCCAGCGCGGAAAGGGACATATCGTCAACGTTTCCTCCGCGGCGGCTTACCTGGCGGTGTTTGGGTATGCATCCTACGCGCCCACCAAATGGGCGGTACGCGGCCTGAGCGACGTGCTGCGCTACGAACTGAAACCGCGCGGTATCCGGGTGACACTCGCCATGCCGCCCGACACCGACACGCCGTCGCTGGCCAAGGAAAAAAAGATCCGCCCCAAAGAGACGGAGATCATCTCCTCCTCCGGCACGGTCTATAAGCCTGAGCAGGTGGCGCGCGACATCCTTTGGGGAGTGGAACACAATCGCTACATCGTCATCACTGGAATGGACGCCGTGCTCTTCTACTGGCTGACCAACCTTCTCGGACCGCTGCAATACCCGGTGATGGACCTGTTTGTGTCGGACGCCATCGCCAAAAAGAAAAAAGCCGAAGGCCGAAAAGACACTCGCGTATAATAGGCTTGGACCAATTCCCACGCTTGGAGGAGCAGGATGGATATCTTCGCAAAATGCCCCGTGTTCACCGATGCCAAAGAAGCCATGGCGGCCGGGTTTTATCCCTACTTCATTCCAATGGAAGGCAACGAGGGGACGGAGGCGATTTTCCAGGGACGCCGCCTGATCATGTGCGGCTCGAACAACTATCTTGGCCTGACGATTGACCCGCGCGTGCGGGAAGCGGCCGTGGAAGCGATCCGCAAATACGGGACCTCGTGCACGGGTTCGCGTTTTCTCAACGGGACGCTGGAGATGCACGAGCAGCTTGAGCGGGAACTCGCGAAGTTCGTCGGCAAGGAAGCCGCGCTGGTATTTTCCACCGGGATGCAGACCAACTTGGGAACGATCTCGGCCATCGTCGGGCGCGGGGATTACGTGGTTTTGGACAAGGAAGACCACGCGAGCATCGTGGACGGGGCGCGGCTCTGTTGGGGCGAGACGCGGCGCTTCAAGCACAACGATATGCAGGATTTCGAACGGGTGCTGGCCGCCTTGCCGGAAGACAAAGGCAAACTGGTGGTGGTCGACGGTCTGTACAGCATGGAAGGCGACCTCGCCCCGCTGCCGGAAATCGTTCCCCTCTGTAAAAAGTACGGCGCCCGGTTGATGGTGGACGACGCCCATGGCATCGGCGTGCTGGGCAAGGGGCGCGGGACCGCAGCGCACTTCGGCATCACCCAGGACGTGGACCTGATCATGTCCACCTTCAGCAAATCCTTCGCCTCCCTCGGCGGATTCATCGCCGGGGACGAGCCGGTGATCCACTACATCAAGCATCACGCCCGGGCGCTGATGTTCTCCGCCAGCATCCCGCCCGCCAACGCCGCCGCGGCGCTCGCAGCGCTGCACATCATGCGTGACGAACCCGAGCACAGCGCGCGGCTCAACGCCATCGCCGACAAGATGCGCGCCGGCTACCGGAGCCTGGGGTTCGACATCGGCAACTCCACCACGCCGATCATCCCGATCCTCATCGGCGACGACCTCAAAACCATCTTCACCTGGAAGGCGCTGTTCGAAGACGGAGTGTTCGTCAATCCGGTGCTTTCCCCCGGCGTCTCCCCGGGACGGCAAATGCTGCGCACTTCCTACATGGCCACCCACACCGACGCGCAGATGGACAAGGTGCTGGAAGTGTTCGGCAAAGTGGGAAAGAACATGGGATTGATATAAAACGATCTTCGAGAAAATTTCTCACCGCAAAGACGCAAAGGGCGCAAAGATTTTATTATTTCTTGGCGACTTTGCGCCTTTGCGGTGAGATTTTGATTTTTCAATCCATTCGAAATTATTCTACTTATTAATAAATTTCATCTGCTGATATCGAAAACCCCTTTCCGCGATACACAGGATTCATATTATCCATCGCACGACGGCGCAACCATAGGCGGGCGTTTCAGCCGGATCGGGATTCCCGCCGGCGAGGAGCGCGCGCAATTCGTTTTCCAGATACGCCCGGGTGGGGGCGGGCTGGCGGAAAGTGGCATCGTCCAGCGCGCCGTGATAGCGGAGGACGCCCTCCCGGTCGAGGAGGAAAAATTCCGGCGTGAGCTGGGCGCCGTACTGGTCGGTCACTGTCCGGTCGGGATCGAGCAGGACAATCCCCCGGAACCGCTTGGCCGCTTCCAGGCGGATTGCGTCGACGCTCTCGTCGGCGTTCATCGCCAGGCGGAGAACGAGGGCGGAGGAGGCGAGCTCGGAAGGCCAGTTTCCCATCACCCGGTCGGCCCGCTGTGACCATGGGCAGGCGGCCGACCAAAAATAAAGCAGCACGGCCTGCCCGCGGTACTCGCCCAGAGTGTGGAGACGACCGGAAAGGTCGGGCAGGGAGAAAGCAGGCGCGGGCGCGTTTACGGCAGCCATGCGGGCAAGTATCCTCCCGCTGCAAGCACATGCGCGTTCGAACCGTCGGGGTTGATGGTCCAGATCTCCGGCGGTTCGGACGGATTCGTTTCGTGGAAGCGCATGAACAACAGGCGGGATCCGTCGGAACTCCAATGGATCGAGGAAACGCCGTAGTCGGGCGACTGGGTAAGCTCGCGGAAGGAGGAATCCTTCAGGTTCATGATCCACAATTGGCGGCCCGGGGTCCAGCGCGTGTCGAAATAATCGCGCGCAAACGCCAGCTGCGCGCCGTCCGGGGAAACCGCGGGGGAATAATCCTCGACCTGTTCGGCGCCGCTGAGGTTCCGCCGGTCGTTGGTTTTTATCGTCACCAGCGTCAGCTGGCTGAAGATCCGGAGCGATTCGGAATTCGTAGTCGATTCCGACGCTTCCGAGGTATCGGGGAAAATGTCGGGGTAGATCAGCCCCGAACCGTCCGGCATCCAAACCCAGTCCGCGCCGTTCGCGTTGGGAACCAGCGTCGTCCCGCCGGCCAAATCGTCCACGACCACGGCCTGCCGGTCGGCGTCGAAATACGAGAGCCACCCCGGCGGAGCCCAGACGGGATTGCTGGCGGTGTGTCCGGAAGGGGAGACGGTCCGCGTTTGGCGCGAGCCAAGGGTGAACAATTCGATCGCCGGATTGGCCGGCTGAACGGAACCGCTTACCTGAGTTTCCAGGGCGGCGCGCTGGTACGCAACCATCGATCCATCGGGGGATATCGCCGCGGAACTGCAAGCGTCGGGCGCGCAGTCGACGAGCAGTTCCGGCGCGGCTGACCCGAGCCGGTCGAACCAGATTTTTCCCGGCCCGTTGGAAACCCCGGTGGAATACACCAGAAAATCGCCGCGCGATGAGATCTGAAAATCCTGGATCGGTTCGGAGGCTTGGACGAGTACGACGGGGGCGCCGCCGTCGGCCGGCATCATCATCAACCGGGTGGGATCGTCGGCGGAAATAAACGCCACGCGGTACGGGGAAGGGACAAAGCTCCAACTGAAATCCAAGATCAGCGGCAGGCGGCTCCGGCCGCAAGCGCCCGAGCGGACGGTCGCCTTTACCGTGCTGCCGGAAGGCCACGGGTTCTTGGGGACGAATTGCAGCACGTTGCCTTGCACGCTGAGGCCGCCCTCGGCGGCGGGCTGGATGCTGAAATGCGAAGCCGCGCAGGCGGGATCCATCGGCACGGTGAAACGCGCTTCGATCGCGGCGTAGGAGCCGGGATGCGCACCCGCCGCGGGTTGAACCGTGACCACCCGCGGTGAAAAATACACTCCCACCGCCGCTAGGCCGATCAGGAACCCGAGCAACGGAATCACGATCATCCGGAGGGAAAGGACGCGCCGTTTTGAAAAAAGAGGGGTCATAAGTGCGGATATTATAGCAGTGTGGGTTAATTCGCCTGCTATACGGAATAGTTTCTTCCTGCGGGCCAACGCGCGACGCCAAACCCCAGCTGGTTAACGAAGCTCCTCCGGGGCTATCTGCGTCTGTATTTTTCGGCCCGTTGAAGGCGGGCTTCGTGCCTGTCCCGAGCGAAGCGAGGGATCATAGCGCCGTCATTTATGGCGGCGCGGCAAGTCGCGGCATGATTATCGCGCGGGGATAAATCCCCGCGCTAAGCCACAATGCCCCTTCGGGGCAAAACATTCATATTAAGGAGTAACTTCCCATTTCTCAAAAAGCGATACAATGGCAAATGAAAAATTCAGGGGGAGTATATGAATCGCAACCGTCGGATTCCAATCGCATGTTTGATTTTCCTGCTCGGCGCGGGTTGCCGTCCGGCTGGGAATGCGCGCGTCGCACCGGCAACGATGCCATTCCAATCTTCATCGCCGACGTCGCGTGCGTCGGAAACCGCCGTGCCCACCGCCGGATGCATCCCCGACCGCGCCCGGCGCGAGTACGCGGCCGTGACCAAGGTGATCGACGGCGACACGATCGAAGTCGATGAGGGTGGGATTCCCTTCCGGGTGCGGTACATCGGAATGGATGCGCCGGAACTGACCGGCGAGCCGATGGCGGCCGAGGCGCTTGCGGCGAACCGCCGGCTGGTCGAGGGGAAAACGATCGTGATGATCCGCGATCAATCCGAGGCGGACCGCTACGGGCGACTGCTGCGGTTTGTGTTCGCCGGCGATGGCTTCGTCAATGTTGAGCTCGTTCGGATGGGGATGGCGCGCGCCGCGCCTTACCCGCCGGACGTCTCCTGCCGGGCTGAATTCGACGCCGCGCAGCGCGAGGCGCTGCAAGCCGGGCGGGGATTGTGGAGCATTGTTTTAAGTTTGACCCCGCCGCCGGGCGCAGGAACAGTTTGCGCCGGAGGCTGCGTCACCCCGCCGGCCGGCTGCCGGATCAAAGGAAATATCGGCGCCAGCGGCGAGAAAATCTACCACGTTCCGGGCGGAAAATTCTACGATAACACCCTGATCGAACCCGAAAAGGGGGAGCGTTGGTTCTGCACAGAAGCCGAGGCCGTGGCCGCGGGCTGGAGAAGATCGAAGCAATGAGGACGAAGCATACGGAAGCCACCGAAGAAGCCACGGATAACACGGAAAAAACGTTTTCCAAGATTGTTTTCATTTGCCATCCCGTCCTCCCTCCCTCCTCCCTCCTTCCCGTATCACGGGAAGGAGGGAGGAGCCCGGAGAAGGGAGAATAGGAAGGGAAGCCGAGGCCGTGGCCGCGGGCTGGAGAAGATCGAAGCAATGATGATGTTGTTATCGCTTGGACCACTTTTATTGGAATCTAGGTCTTTCAAATGAATCGTCTCTTTATTTGCCCTCATCCGGCCTACGGCCACCTTCTCCCAGCATAAGCTGGGAGAAGGATGGGATGAGGGAATGCCGTTGCGGCGCCAAAATTTTAATATAATTGGGACTACCTTCTCGGAATTTTCCGTTCCCCGCTGTGCTATAATCATTGCTGTCGCCTCTGCTCGACCATCACGTTTTTCACTTCACTCATCGAGCGTTCATGTCTTTCGTCCACCTTCACGTACATACAGAATATTCCCTTCTCGACGGGCTGGGAAAAATTCCACGCCTCGTGGCGCGGGCCAAGGAATTGGGGATGCCGGCCCTCGCCATCACCGATCATGGGGTGATGTTCGGCGTCGTGGAATTTTATAACGCGGCCAGGGAAGCCGGCATCCGGCCGATCATCGGGATCGAAGCCTACCTCGCCCCGCGCGGGATGCACGACCGCGAAGCGCGCGTCGACCGCGACCCACCCCACCTGCTGCTCCTGGCTCAGACCGACGCCGGGTATCGCAACCTCCTTCAGATCGCCTCCGCCGCGCAACTCGAAGGCTTCTATTACAAGCCGCGCATCGACCGCGAGTACCTCGCCGCGCACGCCGAAGGACTCATTTGCACCAGCGGCTGCCTGGCGGCGGAAATTCCGCACGCGCTGGCCGAGGGACGGACGCAGGATGCCGAGCGCCTGATCGGCTGGTACAAGGATCTCTTCGGCGACCGTTTCTACATCGAGCTGCAGGAGCACGAGATCCCCGAACTGCGCGAGGTGAACAAACGGCTGGTGGAGCTCGCGCCACGCTTCGGGGTGGGGATGGTGGCCACCAACGACGTGCATTACGTGATGCCCGAGGACAGCACCGCGCACGACATTCTGCTGTGCATCCAGACCCAGACGGTGGTGAGCGAAACCAACCGGATGCGCATGTCGGGCAGTTCCTATTACCTGCGCTCGCCGCAGGAAATGCAGGCCCTCTTCGGCGAAGTGCCCGGCGCGATCGCCAATACCCTCGCCATTGCCGAACGCTGCTCGGTGGATCTGGGGTTCAAAGGCTACCACCTGCCGGTGTTTCCCGTTCCGGAAGGAAAAACATCGGAGGGTTATCTCCGCGAACTATGCGCCGAAGGGCTGCGCGAGCGGTACGGCGCGCGGGCCGACGAGCCCGATATTCAAAAACGGCTCGAGTACGAGCTGGGGATCATCCACAAGATGGGGTTCGACATGTATTTCCTCATCGTGTGGGACCTGTGCCGCTACGCGCTGCAATCCCGCATCTGGTACAACGCGCGCGGTTCGGCGGAGGGTTCGCTCGCCGCGTACGCGCTGCGGATCACCCTGGTGGACCCGCTCGAGCACGGGTTGATCTTCGAGCGCTTCCTCAACCCTTCGCGGGTGAGCATGCCGGACATCGACCTGGATTTCCAGGACGACCAGCGCGGAAGGGTGCTGGAATACGCCGCGCGCCGCTACGGCGCGGACAAGGTGGCGCAGATCATCACCTTCGGAACCATGGCCGCGCGCGCCGCGGTGCGCGACGTCGGGCGCGTGCTGGATATCCCCCTGCCGGAAGTGGACAAACTCGCCAAGCTCATCCCCAACACGCCCGGCCGAGCCGTCACGCTGGCCGAAGCGCTGCAGGAGGTTCCCGCCCTGCGCGAAACGTACGAGGGCACCGACTACCTGCGCGATCTGGTCGACACCGCCGCCAAACTCGAAGGCGTGATCCGCAACGCGGGGACGCACGCCGCGGGCGTGGTGATTTCCGACAAGCCGCTCGTGGAGTACGTGCCGCTGCACCGCCCGACGCGCGGCGCGCTCGAAGACAGCCCCGTCGCCGCCGTGACGCAATTTGAGATGCAGGTCCTGGACAAGCTCGGACTGCTCAAGGTGGATTTTCTGGGCCTGGCGACGCTGACCGTGATGCAGCGCGCCTGCGCGCTGATCTCCGAGCGTCACGATAAAGAGTTCACGCTCGATACCATCCCCACCGACGACCCGGCGATCTTCGAGCTGCTCGGGCGGGGGGAGACCGACGGCGTGTTCCAGGTGGAAGGCAGCGGCATGCGCCGCTACCTGATGGAGATGAAACCCACGCGCCTGGACCACGTGATCGCGATGATCGCGCTCTTCCGCCCCGGCCCGATCGAATTCATCCCCCTCTACATCCAGCGCATGCACGGTCTGCAGCCGGTGGAATACCGCCACCCCTCCCTCGAGCCGATCCTGCGCGAGACGTACGGGATCCTCATCTACCAGGAACAGCTCATGCGCGCGGTAATCGACATGGCGGGCTACACGCCTTCCGAAGCCGACGACCTGCGCAAGGCGGTATCGAAGAAGAACGCCGAGTCGATTAAAAAGCATCGCGCGAAGTTCATCGCCGGCGCCGGGAAAGTGCTGCAGATACAAGCGGACCTTGCGGCGGCGATCTTCGACGACTGGGAAGGTTTCGCCCGCTACGGCTTCAACAAGGCCCACGCGGCGGATTACGGAGTGATCTGCGCCCAGACCGCCTACCTCAAGGCGCATTACCCGGTGGAGTTCATGACCGCGCTGCTTTCGGCCTCCAAGAACGAGATCGAGAAGGTGGCGCTCTACATCGCCGACTGCCGCAGGATGGGCGTGGCCGTGCTTCCGCCCTCCGTCAACCACAGCGGCTGGGATTTCACCATCGAGGAGAAGGCGGAGGGCGGATACGCCATCCGCTACGGTTTGGGCGCAGTGAAGAACGTAGGCGAAGGACCGGTGAACGAATTTCTGCGGGTGCGCGAGCAAACCGGGCCGTTCGCTTCGCTTGACGACCTGGCCGCGCGGGTGGACCTGCGCCGGGTGGGCAAGCGGGCGCTTGAATCCCTGGTGAAGGTGGGCGCGTTGGACGCCCTGGGCGAACGCGTGGGCGTGCTCAATTCCCTCGACGCGATCCTTTCGGTATCGGCGAGCCACTTCCGCGCGCAGGAAGCGGGTCAGATCAGCATGTTCGCCTCAGCCGCCGGCGCGCCGATCGAGACGATCACGCTCGCCCCGTCGGGGACGGTGGCCAAGCGGACGATGCTCGAATGGGAAAAGGAACTGCTCGGCCTGTACGTCAGCGATCATCCGCTTTCGGCCTATCTCGAGGAATTGCAGAACGTCGTCACCCATTACAGCGCCGAACTGACCGAACCCGTCAACGGCGCGCACGTCCAAGTGGCTGGGATGATCGTCCATGTTCGCCCGTTCCAGACCCGCCGCGGCAAGGCGATGGCTTTCGCTACGCTCGAGGATCTGCAGGGTTCGATCGAGCTGATCCTCTTCCCGTCGGTGTGGGATAAGGTCAAAGCGGTAATCGAAGACGGCGCGGTGGTGCTGGTGAGCGGCAAGGCGGAGACCGGAACCGGCACGCCGCGGGTGCTCGCCGAAACGATCACCACGGACCTTAAAAATGCCGGCACCGCGCGGAAGAAGGATCCGGCCCCGACCTCGGCCGTTCCCACGCCGATCGTTCCCGCCGATCCCGCCTCTCCGAGCGAGGAGGATTGGATGCCGCCGCCGTGCGATCCGTTGGATGAGATGGCAGCGGTTCCGCAGATGGCGGCACCGACGCCTGCCAAGATCATGGAAATTAAAAAGGTGGATTTGCCGGTATTGCCGCCGGAGGTGATATTAGCATCTGCTCCACCAATAGCGTTACAACCACAGGAAATCAAGAAAGAGGATCCGCCCGCGATGCCGCTTCCCCCGTCTTTACCGGGGCAGGCGGCAACGGTGCCGGTGGTACCGCCCGCATCGATTGCGCAGCAAAAGATCGACGGACCGAAGATGATCGTCCTCTTCCTGCGCGAAACGGGCGACCGGGCGCGCGACACGCGCCGGTTGCGCATCCTCTACGGGTTGCTCACCTCCTATCCGGGCGAGGACCGGTTTGCATTTCACATATCCGAAGCCCAACGCACCTACCGTCTGGAATTCCCGGCCAACACCACCGCCTGGTCCGCGGAGTTGGAAAGGCAGGTGAATCACCTGGTCGGAACGGGATGCATCGAGGTGCAGCCGTGGACGGTGCAATGAAGAAGACGGGGGCTTTTGTCCGTATTTTCCCACGCGCCCTGGTGATCGCGGCGGGTATTACCACCGGCTGCCTGATGACCGGCCTGGGGCTGGCGATCCGGCTGCAGGATGCGGTTCCCGCCGGCGGGCTTAGCGCGTGGTTTGGAACGGCGTTCTTCGACGGCTTGGGGTGGACCGCCTACCGGACGGGATGGGTGCTGGTGCTGGAGGGGATCTTCTGGGTGGCGGCGATGGCGGCGTGGGGAACGCGCAACCGCTGGGGCTGGTGGACCGCGGTGGCGGCCGGCGTCGCTTCCCTGGTGTTCGCCCCCGGAGGGACGATCGCGGGAATTTTCGTCCTGGCGATGTTGATTCCGTTCATTCTGCACGACCGTCCCTGGCGCGAGGCGATGAAACGCAGGGCGGAGGGCAAAGCGCCGGCCGCTGAGGCAATCGATCTGGCGAAATGCGATTCAGGATAAGAGTGAAGTGCAAGGAATCACTCTGACTGCCGGTTCTGGTAGGAGGATTTCGCGGTTCCAACCGATTTCGCAGAAAATCGGCACTGGAGGGCTACTCCCAAGGATTGGGTCTTTCCGTGTAATCCATATAGTCCGAGAAATCCGCGGACATCTGTTTAAAAAGCAAAGGACGGCCCCGAGCAAGCAGGCATGGAAAATAAACTGGCCTCTAAATTCAATACCGCTTCCGCGCTCAACATCCTGGCCGGCGTTCTTTTCGTTGCGGCCGCGTTCCATCCGCTGACCGGAGAGCCGGGTGTTGAATACGCGTATATTTTCATCGGGGCGTTATTTATCCTATTGGGGATTGCGGGGGTTATCAGGAAATCCAAATAGTCGCGATCGCCGGGAAAAACTGAAGGCTGAAATACTATGCGCCGGTTTCACTCATCCGGCGAAAGTCCGACGCGCTCGGGAGGAAGGCCGGAGCGCCGGGAAGAATCGGCAGAGATATCTAAAGAGGGCGAAATTAACTGGAGACCAGGGGAAGAGATGATGATTCCAAAAAATCCGTCTTCGAGGTGCCTTGGTTGGAAGAAGGCAGTTCTAAATATTTTGAAAACAGACAAAGTGCCCTTCGAGCACTCGTTGGGAATGAAAATCCAATGGTTTTTGTGATCGAAAATAACCAACGTGGATCATCTTAGCAGCGGAACACCATTCAATTTTCGGAGGAGAAAAAATGGCTTATAGGGGAACGTCGACGATCATGGCGCAGGTGGCCGTCAGTTGTGAAAGGTGCGGGAACGGTTTCGGCTATAACCACAAACTCGCCAGTTTTGCGCAACATTCGAACGAGTATAGGGCAATGGCAATCGCGCAGGAAAATCTGCAAAAACGGATCGATGCGGTCAAGGCCGGTAATGTTGGCTTAATTGCGGAGAATAAACGCTGTCCGAAATGTGGTTATGTTCAATCCTGGATGATTGCTCCCATTCGCAAACGGCGAGGGATGATCTGGGGTTTGGTATTCGGAATCGCAACCTATGTAGTAGCTTTTCCGATGCTCTTCGTGCTAAATAATAGTCCCTTGCATAGCGATTATATGATTCCGGTCTTTTTCTTCGTGTTGCCAGTGGCAATCTATTTTATCGTTCGCTCGATTGTTATGTTGCTCTATCGACCGAATAGGGGAAGCGAGGTCCAACCGCAAGCCAAGCTGCCCAATATCGAATTCAAATCCCCGTTGGATTTGGATAATTCCGGCGAATGGAAATGTCCGAATTGCGGAGGAACCAATCCGGCCAAAAGAAAAACTTGTTTGGGGTGTAATACGCCCAACCCAGCTTAAGCTTGGGTGGTTATAAGGCCCACCCCACAGCGGCAACCCGCCCCAGCTTGGGTGGGCTGGGGTAACCTTCCGCGAAGAACATACGGGGTCAGGCTCGCCGATGCTCTTCGCTCGTCCGCTTCGCAACATCATCGCTCAAAGAGCAATAACGAGCGGTGATGCTTCGCGGGTGCAGGCGGGGGACGGATAGAGTCCTCCGCCGTTCGGCGCTCAGAAGACTGAACCTTGTATTTGTCGACAGGCATCTCTATTCACTGAGGATAACTATGAACATCATTCTTTGGGTATTGCAAATTATCCTGTGCATAAAATTCTTATCCACTTCCTTTTCGCATGGCGTGCAAACCAACAATTCCAAAATGGAACAATCCATTAAAAAAATGGGTTCTTCCGCGCCCATATTTCACAGAATCTTCGCCATCATCATATTGATTGGAGCGATAGGAGTTCTTCTTCCCTCAATCTTCGGGTTGAATAATTTGATTACTATTCTTTCCGGCATATTGCTGATGGTCATCATGGCGTTGTCAATTGTCTTTCACCTCCGCAGCCGAGAACAACCGGTATTGCTCGCCGATTTGGTCTTATGCATTCTTTCCGCATTCGTTGCGTTTGGCCGCTGGAGGTTATTCCCCTTGTAGGAAACGAGGCGCCCAACCGGCGGCGTCTACCCGCCCCGTCTTTTCGGATGAAGATGACCCCAAGAAAGAACGCGCAATGGCTAAGCATTGGCCAACCCGGCGAATTCAGCAGAGTGTTTGTTGGTTTTCAGAGGTTCTTGTCTCTGTTGCCAAGTGTGGCGTAGCCACGTTCGAGGGCAAGGGGGCAACAAGCAAATACAACTAACCGATTAATCCTTCAGTCAAATTACCGAATTATCCTAAGGTAAGCTTCCTATAGAATAAATGGTTGCATGCATAAGCGGCCAAACGCATAAACCGCTAGCCGGTGGGCGGATAGAATCATGTTCAAATTAATCAATAAAAAATGGGAAGATGACCCAATAATTATTGGAAGTGATTAAATAAATTAAAATATTCTCCAATGAATAAACCGTCTGTCCAATTCTATAATTACGTTTGAATAAACCGGACCATTGATCCTGAAAAAATAAGGAGGGGAATATGAATCGTACAACGCTTGGTATTTCTGTTCTGGTCGTTTTTTCGTTTCTCTCCGCGTGCAGTACGGCCACCAGCACGCCGACCAGCATCCTTGTTCCGACGTCCGCTTCGGCGCCAACCAGCACGCAACAGCAAACGGCGGTGGCGACGGCAAAGACATCGCTTGACCCCTGTGAGGTGATCACCAGTAAGGAGGCGTCGACGCTCGCCGGCGCCTCGTTCGGAGCGGGCGTGGAGAGCGTCACTTCCGGCGGCGGAAATTTCTGCACCTACGGCGCCAACACCAAGAACGTGTTTATGGTGTTCGTCGGCCAGGCGGCGGACATAGCCACGGCGAAGAAGTATCAAGCCGATTTCTTGGCCACGATTTAGGAGAACCTGGCGCAGCTGACTAGCGAAGGGTTTGTCCCGACCGATGTGGCCGGATTGGGGGATGCGGCGATCTACGACGAGGCGAGCTTCACCTTGCCGACGGGGACCCTCAACGGCAGCGTAATCGGCGTCCGGAAGGGTACAATCTTCTTCGGCTTTAGCGATCTTGTCGCCGACGGGCCGGCGCCCACCCGCGCGGCGATGGAAGCCGAGGCCAAGACCATCCTTGGACAGCTGCCTTAGGCTTGGCGCCGATTTGTCCGCGACAAAGGCAAGATCCTCAATGAGATTCCGCAGCGGTAGGCATAGGATTCAGGTGATTCACAATTGGTAATGGTTATTCTGCCTACAGCAACAGCCCTGCACCCTAGCACAATCCAGTGCCCTTCCACATCCGAAGGGCACTTTGCTTTTCGGGGCGGACTGTTTCCGTGAAAAATCCAAGACCGCGAATGATCGCGGGCAGGCAGGATGAGGACGGAATTTATCGTGATGACGAATTGGATATGGAATATTCCGGTTAAAATGAAAATGGAAATTCGAACACGGCATACGGAAAAACCCGTCTTCGCCGGGCGATAGAGGTTTTTCATGCCGGGAAGCGCGAACCCGTGGAATTCTTTGCGCTTGGTTTTACGAGCTCAATCCCATCCAGCAGAGCACCCATTGCGCATTTCGGCCAGACGGCCGGCTGCTGGGTTTGGCGACTTATGGTAAAGGTGGACGTAGGTTATTATTGGCAAAGATAAATCAAATCAGTTCCGGAGAAAAAGTCATGAAAGCGATTGTCTACACAAAGTATGGCCCCCCGGATGTCCTTCAGCTCAGGGACGTGGAACGGCCCGCCCCCAAGGAAGGCGAAATCCTGGTTAAAATCCACGCGGCCTCTTTGAATGCCTATGACTGGCATTTCCTGACCGCCGATATTTTCCTGATTCGGCTGGCGGGCGGGGGGCTGTTTAAACCCAAAGATACGCGGCTCGGCGCGGATATTGCGGGCCGGGTGGAAGCGGTCGGCAGGAACAGCGGGCAATTTCAACCGGGTGATGAAGTGTTCGGGGATGTGGGCAAAGGGGGTTTTGCCGAATATGTTTCCGCCCCGGAACGCGTACTGGCGCGGAAACCGGCCAATCTTTCGTTTGAGCAGGCGGCGGCCGTGCCCATGGCGGCCATCACCGCCCTGCAGGCCCTGCGGGATGCAGGGCGGATTCAGCCGGGGCAGAAGGTTTTAATCAACGGGGCCTCCGGAGGCGTGGGAACGTTTGCGGTGCAGATTGCCAAAACCTTTGGGGCCGAGGTAACGGCCGTTTGCTCCGCGGGGAAAATGGATTTGGCGCGCTCGCTGAGTGCGGATCACGTGATCGACTATACCAAGGAAGATTTCACCAAAAACGATCAGCGGTACGACCTCATTCTTGCCGCCAACGGATACCATCCGATTACCGCGTACAAGCGCGCCTTGGCTCCCAAGGGAATTTACGTCATGGCCGGCGGCGCCACGGCGCAAATCTTCCAGGCGCTCCTCCTGGGGCCAAGGATTTCGGAAACCGGCGGCAGGAAATTAGGGAGCATGACGGCCCATCTCAATCAAAAGGATTATTCTTTTCTCAAAGATCTTCTGGAGGCGGGCAAAATCGTACCGGTTATCGATCGATGCTATCCGTTAAGCGAGGCTGCCGATGCGCTCCGATATCTTGGCGAAGGGAATGCCCGGGGAAAAATAGTCCTCACGATGGAATGAGGTGGCCAGAATCTCAATATCCGACATTAAATAAGGCGGCTCAACCGCCCTACCAAAGTGTTTTTAAAAAAAATGGCATGGCAGGATGAGAGTTTTGCAATGAGGGAGCCGCGTCCGTCCATGGAACGTTTATGATGAGGTGACGAGATGGTCATCGAGGTCAGGGTGCTTGGTCCAGGCGAGGAAACGGTTCTCCAAAACGCAACGCCGAATGTTTTTGATCATCCCGTGGACCCCCGCCTCGCCGCCGAGTTTCTCCGCGACGGCCGGCATCATCTGGCCGTGGCCCTGGACGGAGAGGCGGTGGTTGGTTTCGCGTCGGGCGTCACCTACCTGCATCCCGACAAGCCGCTCGAGCTTTGGATCAACGAAGTTGCGGTGGCTTCCAATTATCGCAGGCAAGGCATCGGCGCACGGGTCATTCAAGCTTTGATGGGAACGGGACGCGAATTGGGATGCCACGCAGCGTGGGTGCTCACCGATCGGTCGAACGCCCCCGCGAACCGATTGTATCAATCCGTTGGAGGCGCGATAGGCCCGGGCGAAACCATCCTGTATTCGTTTGCGCTCGATCGATGAATGGGCGTTGAAAAATAAAAGCAGCCCAATCGATGACGACAAACGGGTTTGGCTTTTCGTGAGTGGAATCCTTGAATCCTTATCCGGTCTGGATCCGTGTAAAATACCATCCATTACCGAGGAATATCCCATCCGGAATTTGCCGGAAAAGGTCATATGCCTTTGGTAATCTGTTGTTTGTGCCGGCGTTGCATGCTATAAAAGCCTAACCAACGGCAATGCGCTCAGAAAGGAGTTGCCAGGATGGACTATAAGTTGATCGGCAGGACCGGCGTCAAAGTCTCCGCCTTGTGTTTTGGAACCATGTCGTTCGGAGGGGACGCAGACAAAGCCACCTCCCAAACCCTCTTTCATCGTTGCCGGGAGGCCGGAATTAATTTCTTCGATTGCGCCGACGTCTATCAAGAGGGGGTCGCTGAAGAAATCCTGGGCGAACTGGTTGCCCCGTGCCGGGACGAAGTGATTCTGACCAGCAAAGTCTTTTTCCCCACGGGGGAGGATCTGAATGCGCGCGGCGCCTCGCGCCGCCACCTCGTGGCCGCCGTCGAAGCCAGCCTCAAGCGCCTGAAGACGGATCATCTCGATTTTTATTTCATTCACCGATTCGACGCCGGTACGCCGCTTGAAGAAACGCTTCGCGCATTGGACGATCTGGTGCGCTGGGGGAAGATTCTCTACCCGGCGGCGAGCAATTTTGCCGCCTGGCAGTATGCGAAAGCCTTGGGGATCTCGGCTCAAGCCGGACTGGCCCGTTTTGAGTGCATTCAACCTATGTATAACCTGGTGAAACGCCAGGCGGAAGTGGAAATCCTGCCCATGGCGCTTTCGGAAACTCTGGGAGTGATTCCCTATAGTCCGCTCGGGGGAGGTTTGCTGACCGGCAAATACGGCACTTCGCGCCGGCCGGCGTCTGGACGGTTGATCGATAATAAAATGTACAAGACGCGGTATGGGGTGGGCGGGACGTTTGACGTAGCCCAGCGGTTTTCCGACTTTGCGCAATCGCACGGCTTCGCGCCCGCCAGTCTGGCGGTGGCCTGGGTGGCCGGCCATCCGGCGGTGACGGCCCCGATCATCGGGGCGCGGAACCTGGTGCAGTTGGACGATTCCCTGAAAGCTGTGGAAATCAAGCTTACGCCGGATTTGCGGGCGGAAATTTCCGCGCTCGCACCCGAACCGCCGCTCGCGACGGATCGCGAGGAAGAGCGAACATCGGAAGGATTTATACCGAATCTGAAAGGAAGCGTTCCGCGGTGAAAGCGCCCGACCGGCCAGCAAACGGTAGCGTCCATCCCGGCGTCAGAGCTCTGGTCGATGGGCGGATGGTCTGGAGCGGTTGTTGAAAAACCGGGAATTTATTTTATCTTCCGAGGAATGTCTATTTCAATGAGATGCTGAATCAGACAAAGAAATCGTTTTGGGCGGGGGTCCGCGCTGAATCTCCGCTGTTAATTGGAGTATTCCCCTTTGGCCTGATCTACGGCGCACTCGCGCTCGGCGCCGGACTATCACCGGCCGCGGCGCAGATGATGTCGTCCATCGTGTTCGCGGGGTCATCCCAATTCGTCGCCGCGCAGTTGATTCATGATTCCGCGCCGGGTTTCATCATTGTCCTGACAATTGCCGTTGTCAACCTGCGCCACGTCCTGTATAGCGCTTCCATCGCGCCTTACCTTGAACATCTTTCGACGCGATGGAAAACAGTTTTGGCCTATCTTCTGACCGATGAAGCCTATGCCGCAACCATCGTTCATTACGAAGAAGAAGGATTCACTCCGACGAGCCATTGGTTCCTTCTGGGGGCGGGGTTGGCCTTGTGGACCACATGGCAACTGAGCAGCGCCTTGGGAATCTTCATCGGTGGGGCGCTTCCCGCTGCGTGGCCGCTCGACTTCGCGGTGCCGATTACATTTATTGCGATGGTGATCCCCGTGCTGAGGGATAAACCGATCGTGGCGGCAGCGCTGTCGGCGGCCACGGTGGCCATACTAGCGGATAGCCTTCCGTACAAACTCGGGCTCATCCTCGCCGCGTTGGTCGGAATCGCCACGGGAATGTATTTGGAGAATCGCGGATGAATATCTGGCTGGTGATGTTCTTAGGGGGCGCGCTGACCTTCGGGATGCGGATGTCTTTTATCTATTTGTTCGGACGCATAGAAATCCCGGCGATGGTGAAGCGGGCTTTGCGTTTCGTGCCGCCCGCGGTTTTGTCCGCCATCATCGCGCCGGCGCTGATGATGCCAAACAATACGTTGGAAATAAGTTTAAACAATTTTCGCTTGATGGCCGGCGTGGTTGCCATCGTCGTCGCCTGGCGGACGAAGAGCGTGCTGTGGACGATTTTGGCAGGCATGACCGCGCTGGTGATATTAATGTGGATCGCCAGGGCGGTATAAAACGCCTCAACCTGCGGATAGTCATTAATCCCGCTCCCCTCGCATCCTCACAGACACCATAAGCCGAGCGTGATGGTTGGTGTGGAGCAGCGCATACCAGCCGCGCGGCGCATTCCGGTTCCCCTTAAAAATAAAAGGCGGCATTCTCCGCGAGAGCAAGGCGGGTTGGATCGAAGGAGGGGCGTCTTTTTCCGAATTTCCGGAAGCCGTTATACTTGTCTTCTATCTGCTCGAGCTGAGGGAGAAATAATGAAGAACTTTATCGTTCCACAATCGACAACCCATTGGCCAGGAACGCGTAGCCGGGACGATACCGACCGTTCGGGGGGAGCCTATCGTTCGGCTAGTTTGGCCGCGGTTCTTCTGGCCCTATTCCTTTCGGCCTGCGGACCGGCGGCACAGCCTGCTTCCACTCCCGCGCCGGAAGATACCTACACTCCCCCCAGTACGGAGGTTGTGCTGACGCCCGACTGGACGCCAACGCAGGCCCCCACGGAGGAACTGCCGCCGACCCAAGCCATCACTAATTTTTCCGCAGGCAGTCTCTCCATGGATGGCCCCTGGCTCCTGCTGAATACCGATCAGGGGCTGTGGGTTGCCAATCCAGACGGGACGGGCGGAACCCTGATTAATAAAACCGGCCCTGTGCTTATCCCCGGGAGCCTCCAAAACGCGGTCTCATCCACCGGAGGACACATCGCCTTCCTTACCTATTCCGATACTCCCCATTCGGACTTTTTCTACCGTGATCTGCATATTAATATCCTCACCCTGCCGCAATATCAATCCTGGCTTTCCCTTCCGCTCACCTCGCCGCAAACCGAGCCTTCAACCAATAATCCGTCGGACATCAACCGCGCGATGGCCGAAACCCAGTCTTTCGCTTGGTCGCCGGAGGGGGAGCGCCTGGCGTTCATTGGAGCCACCGCAGGCCCGTCGGCGGACCTCTATGAATACCGTCTGTCTGGCGGCGATGTGTTGCGGCTGACAGACGGCCCGGATCAGGCTTATGCTCCCGTATGGTCGCCCGACGGCACATGGATCGTGCAAACCGCGGCGGCGGGTTTTGGCACCGGAGCCGGGATCAGCGTCACGGGCATCTATGCGGCCCGCGCCGATGACTCCGGTGTAATTTCCCTCTACGACATCCCCAAAGGCAGCGGAGGCGAAGAAACTGTGGGGTGGTTGAACGACCACACGCTCGTGTCCCTAACCTGGTTTATCACGTGCGGGCCGTCCGACCTCCGGCTGACGGATCTCTCCTCGCGGAAATCGGACGTCGTATTCAAAGGCTGCGTCACCGCCGCGGCCGTCGCGAAGGGACGCGGCAGCGTTCTCTTCGCTCAAAGCCTGGCGATTGGGCAGTTCGTCGACAATCCCCAACCCGGGATGTTTATTCTGACCAACTCCGACCGCCAACCACGGCTGGTGAGCAATGCGGATATCCGGGATATCGCCTGGTCGGCGGGCAGCGGCAGTTATCTCGCCAGCTGGATGGACGGCAGCGTATTATTTGCGGTTTCTACCGCCGGGAATGTTCGGAATTTAATGGACAAGGTTCCCCAGATCCCGGTGGTCTCTCCCGACGGCCGCTACTGGGCTTGGGACGCTTCCCTGTTCTCGAATACTCTGACCGGCTTATGGATTGGAGAGTACGGCCGGGAACTGCGTCAAATTTATCCCGATGAGGTTCCTCCCGCCAACCTCCTCTGGGCGCCGGATGGGCAATCCTTATATTTCCTGGTATCCGCCGGCAGTCTGTACCGAGCGCAAGCGCCGGATTGGGTTCCCACGGTCCTCGCCGAGAATCTAAAACCCGGCATCATAGGAAGTCCGATAGCATGGGTGGCAAAATAATCCATTGGCTGGCTGAGGGGATTGCTTGACACACGACAGGTTGCAGAAAAAGTTGGGATTTTTCATTGCGAGCCTGCGCCTACTGGGGCAGGCGAAGCAATCTGATGGTCGCAATGAGGAAAACCAGATTGCTTCGTCGCTTCGCTCCCCCGGCCTCGCGGCGAAGCCGGGGCGGGGCTCGCAATGACATATCTCGAACCCGAAGAACGGAGACCGCAATGAAACAAGCGATCATGACCGCGCCGGGTCAAATCGATGTCCAGAATGTTCCCGAGCCGGCGCCGGGGCCGGGCGAAGTGCTGCTGCGGATCCAACGCATCGGCGTCTGCGGCTCAGACATCCACGTCTACCACGGAAAACATCCGCTCACAAGCTATCCGGTGGTGCAGGGGCACGAATTTTCGGCCGTGATCGAAGCCCTGGGGCCGGGCGTGACCAGCCTTGCGCCCGACGCCAAGGTCACCTCGATGCCGCAGATCGTCTGCGGCGAGTGCGCCCCCTGCCGCCGAGACGATTATCACATCTGCGACCATCTTAAAGTGCAAGGCTTCCAGGCGCCGGGCTGCGCGCAGGAATTGTGGGTCACGGCGGCTGAGAAGATCGTGCCGCTGCCCGACGCGTTCTCCTTCGAGCAGGGGGCGCTGGTGGAACCGGCCGCCGTGGCGGTTCACGCGGTCGGGCGCGCGGGTCCGCTTGCCGGACGGCGCGTGGCCGTGCTGGGCGCCGGACCGATCGGCAACCTGGTGGCGCAAACGGCCCGCAGCTCCGGCGCGCAAGTCCTCATCACCGATCTGAGCGAATACCGGCTCGAGATTGCGCGCCGGTGCGGGATTGCGGCGGCCGCCAACGCGAAAACGGAGACCCTCGCCCAGGCGGCGGTGCGCGTCTTCGGGAAAGACGGGTTTGAGATCGGTTTCGAATGCGTCGGCGTGGAAGCCACCATCACAGCCGCCGTCGATTCGATCCAAAAAGGCGGCACGATCATCGTGGTGGGCGTATTCGGGGAGAGGCCGCGCGTCAACCTGGCCCTTGTCCAGGACCGGGAGTTGAACCTGCGCGGAACGCTCATGTACCAACGCGGGGATTATGAGCGCGCCGTGGCGCTGATCGCCTCGGGCGGAATCGTCACCGAACCGCTTGTGACGAAGCATTTTTCGCTGGTCGATTACCTCGAGGCGTACCGTTTCATCGACGCGTTCGGCGATAGAACCATGAAGGTGATCATCGACGTGGGAAGGGATCGCCCGGTCCGCGCGGGATGAATCCTCTTTTCTCGAAACGGTGAAAAATGCCGCGGAGCTCAACGGCAGGCAGAGCAAAAGAAATTTCAGGCGGAGGGGATTCGCGCCGGCGACAGGCATGATGATTCATTCGATTAACCTTCCCGGAAAACGACCATCGCCCGGCAAGTCCGCCATCCGCCCGGACCGAAATCCGTCGGGTGAAAGCGTTGTTGGAAAGGAAAATAGGCGCCAGGTTGACCTCCTCCCAACTCCCATAAATGAAACGCGACTGGTCCATCCGGCATTCGGCCTGAAGGTTATCGCCTGGGAGAAAATCCAATGAACCTGCCCGTCGAATCGGCGCTTGTGATCCTGGTCCCCGAAGTGGAATCCCTGGTCGAGAGTTTCCGCAATCAATACGACCCCTCGGCGGCCATCGGGATACCGGCGCATGTGACGGTTCTGTATCCCTTCCGGACTCCGCGGGATTTGACGGCGGATGTAATCCAGGACCTGGAAAAGCTATTCGCCAATCTCCCGGCCTTCCAGGCGGCCTTTACGGAATTGCGGCGATTTCCAAACGTACTCTATCTTTCGCCCGAGCCGGCCGATCCGTTCCGGCTGCTGGTGAAAACCGTGTCCGAGCGCTTTCCGGACACGCCACCGTACGGAGGGCAGTTCACGGAAATTACTCCGCACCTGACCGTGGCGCAGGTTAACGTGCCGCAGCGATTGGAGGAGATCGCAAAAGCCTTCGAACGCGCAGCCGTCCACCGCCTGCCGATCCCCGCCAAGATAAAAGAGATTGCGTTGATGGAGAATAGCAGCGGCTTTTGGCTGGTCCGCCGCCGGTTTGCCCTCAAACGGGAATAGGGGCTGGTGGAAAATGCGTGGAGGCGTTCGGATGCCTGGGTCGGGATTCGGATAATAAAGAAAAGGATCCCGCCGTCTGATTGCGAGAGCTCGTGTGGGGATACCATTCCTTCGACAATGTGCGGGAGTTGTGCGTTGGGAAAAAGCATGGCCAACGGAAATTTGCATCTTTACCCCCTTGTAAGGGTTTGAACAGATCATGAACATCCTGAACGTCGGCTATCGGTCGACGAATTGTTATCTCCTGGAACCCGATCGCACCGGTCTCCTGATTGATGTGGGCTGGCCGGGGACCTTGCCCGTGCTCCTGAGCGTTCTCAAACGCAAGGGAGTGCCTTTTCAAAAGGTCCGCTATCTGCTCGTCACCCACTACCATCCCGATCACGCCGGCCTGGCCCAGGAACTTAAGGACCAAGGCGTTCGCCTGGTCGTGATGGACAGCCAGCGTTCGTCTATTGCAAAAATGGCCGCGTATATGAAGCCCCGTGACCAGTATCATGAGATCAATTTGTACGGCAATATCGATCTTGCCGCAGGCGAAAGCCGGAAATTTCTTCTGGAGATTGGGATCCACGGCGAAATCCTTGCCACACCCGGGCATTCGGAGGACAGCGTTACCTTAATCCTGGATGACGGTAGTGCGTGTACAGGTGACTTGACTCTTCCGGGGCATGCGACCGAAGAATCCAGAAGCGAAGTGGAGCGAAGCTGGGAGAAACTTCGGGCGCATCATGTGAAAATAATTTATCCCGGGCATGGGCCGGTTTGGGCTTTTTCGCAGTCGGGTAAAATGCAGCGAAAGGAACCGGCCGGCCGCTGATCATCCAGGCAATTATGCTTCCTGGTCGTTCCGAAGATTTCCACTTTCTGTTTCGAAATGATCCGAGCCGTAATCAAGGGGGAAAAGGCGTTGCAAGAATGCACTTTGGCAGCCAAAGGGGTGCAGCCGATCCAGAATCGCATTTCCGTTAACCGAACCAACGGGAGATTGAAAATGAATAAAAAGATGCTCGATCCGAACGATGCGCCAAAAATATTGCCGCAGATCCCGGGAACGCCGCTTTTAATTTACAACGGCGGCGGCAAGGATGAAATCAGCACCACGGCAACGGCATTCCAGGGAATCAAGGTCCTGCCCACCCAGGTCGTTACCATCGCGCACGATATGGCGGCGGTTATCCAATTTGTGGTGGAGTGCCGGGTAACCCTGGGGCATGAGTTGCGGGCGCGCATGATGAGGACCAATCCGGGGAGTTATCCCTCCTTGGAGAATACGGTCGTGCTGACGACCAGCCCGAAATATGAAACCCGCTCCCATATGGCTGCGTTCGGCCTGCCCGCCGGCAACCATGAGCTGTATCTGGAATGGTGCGTCAGCGGCGGAACCGGGTATATTCGCTATCGTTACTTCACGGTACTCCTGGCGGCCGTCTGATCGGGTCGTGGATCTACGCTCCATACTTTTAGCCGGGGTCTGGCCCGGGTGAATGAGTAAAAGGCAACTGGCGGTCCGAACCGGGGATGGAAGAAAAAATTATTCAGGATCGCGTCGATCAGGAGACAAACCGCGTGACGATCGAAGAAGCGTTCAATAAATCCATCGCATACTATGATGATTGGATGGAAAAGGCATTACCCAACTATTCGGATCTCTTTGGCACTGCCCTGGAGCTGCTGCCCTTCAACCCCGAAGCGGCAATTCAAGTCCTGGATCTCGGTGCGGGCACGGGATTATTTTCACGCCACGTCCTGGGGAAATATCCGAAAGCCAATTTTGTGCTTTTCGATCTGGCGGAAAAGATGCTGGCGGCGGCCCGCAAGCGGTTCGAAAGCAACGCGCAACAATTCCGCTATATCGTGGGGGATTATCGCAAGCTCCAAGGGGAGCGGGAATATGAGCTGGTCATCTCCAGCTTATCCATTCATCATTTGGAGGATGAAGAAAAACGGGATCTGTTCAGGAGGATTTTTGCCATATTGAGGGAGGGCGGGGTTTTCGTCAACATCGATCAAATTCGGGGCGAGACCCCCTATCTGCGGGAAGTCTATTGGAATCATTATCTGAACCAGGTCCGGAGAGCGGGTTTTTCCGAAGAGCGGATTCAGGAGAGCATCGACCGGAGGATACCCTACGACCGGGATGCGCTTTGGAAGGATCAGGTGCAGTGGTTGCAGGAGACGGGATTTGCGAACGTGGATTGCGTCTATAAAAACTTTTTTGTGGGCGTATTTCTGGCGATCAAAGTGCAGCGTGCTGGCCGGCCATCAACTCCACCGAGTGCGATCGGATCGACATCGATGGTCAAGGGAAAGAACCGCAAAGGAAACGTCCGGCTATAATCGGTCCGTGTCCCGGCCGCCTGTTCCAATTCTTTTAGGGTGGCGGCTGAACTTTTGGGCTAGGCGTGGAAACCTCCGTCTTTTCCGCCCTCTAACAGGGTGTTGAAAAAAGCACCGTAGGTGGTCGAGCCCCGCCCCGGGTTCGCCGTGACGAGGCCGGGGTAGCGGTTTTTGCTTATCGAGACCACCGGATTTCAGCGAGGTCTCGATACGCCCGCAGAGAACACGGGCTACCCCGGCCCGCCCGGTGGGCTTTCCGGGGCGGGCTCGACCGGCTTTTTCAATACCCTGCTAAATAAAATCAGAGCTTGGGCGGATTGAATGGGAGCGAGCGGGATATTTTCAGATTGAGGAAAACTTCGCGAGGCTAAGAAGGACAATTCGGAGATGGCAGCGTAATGAAAAAAAAAAATCGCTTCCCATGAAAAACCGCGATGCGTGGCGGGCATGGTTGGAAAAAAATCGAGAGGTCGAGGCGGGGGTTTGGCTGATTTTCCCCAAAAAGGAAACCGGGAAGGCCACCATTTCCTATGACGAGGCGGTCGAAGAGGCCTTATGTTTCGGGTGGATCGACAGTATCATTCGAAACCGGGATGAGACCAGCTATTGCCGAAAGTTCACGCCGCGCAAACCCGGCAGCAAATGGTCTGCGCTTAATAAGCGCCGGGTTGCCAAGATGATCCAGATGGGCAGAATGACCCCGGCGGGGCTTGTGAAACGGAAAGATACCGGTTTAGAGGATGATTACGGCAGGACTCCCGAAAGCAGGGCGAGGGATCTTGTCCTCCCCCGCAGTTTCCAACACGCGCTGCAGGGAAATCCACGCGCCTGGGAAAATTTTAAAAACCTTGCGCCCTCCTACCGGAGAAGTTATATCCTTTGGATAAAAGCCGCCAAAACGGATAAAACGCGAGAGGCGCGGTTGGCTGAGGCAGTCCGGCTGTTAATGGAGAACCAAAAACTCGGTTTGAGGTAAAAATACCGAGGACACGCTTTTCGCCTCGAGTTGGCATCGGGCCGCCGGGGACACAAACGCCGCTCACCTGAATTCCCGGGAGCGGCGTTTTTAATATTTATATATCGAAGAGGCAAATCAACCCCGGCAAATTGCAGCGGCCCGATGAGATCCGGCCCGTCGGGATTAAATCCCGGCGCACCATGCCAGGCCGATCCCTCGCCTTCGGCTCGGGACCGGCTCGGAAATTATATGCCAGCGCACCAAGCTAAACCGACAGTTCCAGGGCCAACGTGGGTGCCGATAACCGGACTGACTTCGCTGAAGACGGCTTCTTCCGGGTGGAACCGGTTCTTTGCCCGTTCCAACAGCGCTTTGGCTTCCTCTTCCGCCGCGGCCTGAAGCGTGCCGATGCGCAACGGACGGCGCGAGCCGATCTGCTGTTCGATGATATCCAGCATCCGGTCGACGGCTTTGCTTTTGGTCCGCACTTTATCGAGCGCTTCCACTTTGCCTTCGCGGAGGGTGAGGAGCGGCTTCATATTAAGGGCCGCGCCCAGGAAGGCCGCTGCTCCGCCGATCCGTCCGCCGCGCCGCATGAATTCCAAAGTATCCACCACAAAAATGACCCCGCTGCATGTTAGCGCCTGCCGGGCGACCTGCTCCGCTTCCGCCAGGTCCGCGCCGCCCTGGACCGCACGGGCGGCCGCCAGCGTTGTGAATCCCAGCGCCATCGCGGTGGTGAGGGTATCCACGATTTCGATTTTCGCGCCGGGGAACGCACGTTTGGCCTGGACGGCGGAATCGATCGTGCCGGAAAGCTGGCTGGAGAGCAGAACCGCGAGAACGGAGTTCCCCGCTTCGACGATCGGGGCAAACACTTTCTTGAACTCATCCGGAGTCGTCTGCGAGGTGGAAGGCATCACCTTCGCGGTTTTGAGCCGCGCATAGAATTCCGCGGGCATCATATCAACTCCGTCGCGGAACACTTCGTTCCCCCAGACCAGCGAGAGCGGCACCACCCGGATCCCGTGCTTGAGAATGAGTGCAGACGGAATGTACGCAGTGCTATCGGTGACGACGACTACTTTGGCCATGGGGTTCCTCCGGCGAGCGGGGATAGGTGGAGACGATTATACCTTTTCCCCCGGCGGCAGCACCGCGGCAAGACGGCTTTTCGGTCCGCCGGCCGCGCCGGCCGCCGGACGCGGCCTTTGCGGGCGGTTCACGCCTGCTCCGCCGGTTGACTTTCGCCTCCGCGCCCCTTTACAATGCCGGTATGGAACCAGAGCGCAAATCCACCACGCTGCTTCACCGCGGCCGGCGGTTCGAAGTGCCGGCCGGGTCCACCCTGCGCGACGCCATCCGCAAGGTCGGACTCTCGCCGGAAGCGGTGCTGGCCACGCAGAACGGCGAGCTGATCACCGACGACCGCATTCTGAAACCCGGCGAAGAAATCCGCCTCGTGGCGGTGATCTCCGGAGGCTAGGTATGAAGTGCCGCAAGTGCGGAGCTCCCGCCGCGATCAACCTGCGGGAGCACAAACTGGCGCTGTGCCGCGATCATTTTCTGGAATGGGTCCCGGAGCAGACCGAGCGCGCCATCCATCACTACCGCATGGTCGAGCGCGGAGAAAAGATCCTCGTGGCCGTGAGCGGAGGGAAGGATTCGCTTTCGCTCTGGGACGTGCTGCACCGGCTGGGGTACGCCGCCGACGGGCTGTACATCGACCTGGGAATCGACGCTGGGATCGCGTATTCGTCCAAGTCGCGCGCTTTTTGCGAGCAGTTCGCCGCCCGCCAGGGGCTTGCCCTGCGCGTGGTGAGCGTGCCGGAAACCTACGGCCGGTCGATCGCGGACGCCGCGCGCCTTTCGACCCGCGGGCGGAAAAAACCCTGCTCGATCTGCGGCCTGGTCAAGCGACACATCATGAACCGCGTCGGTCGCGAGCAAGGGTACTCCGCCCTGGCCACCGGGCACAACCTCGATGACGAAGCCGCGGTCCTCCTGCACAACACCATGGTCTGGGCGGGCGGGTATCTGGCGCGGCAGGGACCCGTGCTGCCCGCCTCGCGACCGGGGCTGGGGAGAAAAATCAAACCGCTGTGCCGCCTCTACGAGCGCGAAACGGCGGCGTATGCGCTCCTGCGCGGGATCCCCTACATTTACGAGGAGTGCCCCTTCGCCGAAGGATCCTCCACGCTCTATTACAAGGATGTGCTCAACCGCATCGAGGAGGACCGGCCGGGGGCGAAGCTGCAATTTTACTTGTCGTTCCTCCAGGCCAAGGACGGCGGATTGTTCGCCCCGAACGCCTCGGGGGAGGCGGAATTGCACGATTGCGAGAACTGCGGCCAACCGACGTCGGCGCCGGGGAAATGCGCTTTTTGCCGGTTGTGGGATTCCCTCCCTCCGGTGCCTCCCCCCGCCCGGGAGGGAATAAGGGACGGGGGCGAAGGGCGGGAAGGGATGGAATCATGAAATCCAATCGCTTCTATCCGCTGATCACCGCGGTGTTTGTCACCGCGCTGATCGTCTCCAATATCGTCGCGGTCAAGCAGATCCAGATCGGGCCGTTCAAACTCACGGCAGCGCTGCTGATCTTTTCGGTTTCGTACATCTTCGGAGACGTGCTCACGGAAGTATATGGATACGCCAAGGCCCGGCGCGTGATCTGGATCGGCTTCGGTTGCAACCTGCTCGCGGTCGCGGCGTTCGTAACGGCCGGCCTGCTTCCGCCTTCGTCTACCTGGGTGCTGCCCGGGTTTTCCTCCCCGCAGGCCTCCCAAACCGCGTACGACGCCATCCTCGGCTACACGCCGCTCATCCTTTTGGCTTCGTTCGCTGCCTACCTGGTTGGCGAGTTTCTCAATTCGTTCGTCCTGGCCAAGATGAAAATCTGGACCGGGGGCCGATGGCTCTGGACGCGGACGATCGGGTCCACGCTGGTGGCGCAGGTGGCCGATACCGGCATCTTTGTGGGGACCCTCGCCCTGGGCCGGCTGGTGGCTCCCGGTGACGTGTTGCCGATCATTCTGGGAGAATGGCTTTCAAAGGTTTCGTACGAAGCGCTGGCCACGCCGATCACTTACGCGATTATCAATTGGTTGAAACGGGTCGAGAACGAGGATTATTACGACCGGGGAACGGATTTCGCGCCCTGGCAATATTAGCGGATCGACCATGGTCGATGGTCTATGGTCCGTGGTCTCTATTTTTTTTAAATTATTCACAGAATTATACAGATTTGGAGTAGCTCTAAAATCCGTTCTTATTCAATTATGGCAACCTGCGTCTGGTGGTGGAGGAATCCTTCAACGGCGAAGATCACCAGCGCCAGCCAGATAATGACGAACCCGACCAGCCGTTCCAGCGTGAGCGGTTCGCCGTAAAGAAACACGCCGATGAGAAAATACATCGTCGGAGCGATGTATTGCAGGACGCCCACCAGCGAAAGCGGGATGCGCCGCGTTGCCGCGGCGAACAGCAACAGCGGGACGGCGGTAATCACGCCGGCGCCGACCATCAGCAGGTTGGCGATCGGAGCGGAGTGCAGGAAGGCCGCGCTTCTCATCCCCTCGGTATATAACAGATAAAACACCGCGGGAATGAAGAGAATCCCGGTTTCGAGGGTTACGCCGTGCAGCGAACCGAGCGGGGCGGTTTTTTTGATGAACCCGTACAAGCCGAAGGAAAACGCCAGGATCAACCCGATCCAGGGCAGGGAGCCGTAGGCCACCGTCAGATAAATCACCCCGATGGCCGCCAGGCCCACGGGCACCCATTGCCAGAGCCGCAACCGTTCGCGGAGGATCACCACTCCGAGAACCATGCTCAGAAGCGGATTGATGAAATATCCCAGGCTGGTTTCCACGATAAAGCCGGCGTTGACGGCCCAAATATACGTCAACCAATTTACGGCGAGGAGGATCGCGGAGATCGAATAGATCAGCAGCACCCGTCTCGACGAAACCGCCGCGCGGAAGCTCTTCCCTTGGCGCAACCAGAGGACGATGGAGAACAAAAAAAGGAAGGACCACAGGATGCGATGGTCCAGCAACTGCAACGCCGGCACCTGCTGGAGCCACTTCCAATAGATCGGGAAGAATCCCCAGGCGACATACGCTCCAACGGCATACCATAAACCTTTATTCACGATTCATCTCTCCGGGATCGAAGGTGCCGCGCGCAGGATTATGCGTCTACCGGGAACCAGCCTTGCGGGCGGGGTGTTCCGTCCGCCGGGCATCCACGCTGGCCACCTTATCCGCCATTGACTGGTCGCGGTCGGTGCGGGTGTGAATTTGCAAAAGGGTGGTGATCCGCGGCGCGCCCATGCGGTGGACTGTTTCATGGCAGCGCTTGACCGCCGCCAGGACATCCTCCCATTCCCCTTCGACGTTGGTTCCATTGGCATGCAGCCGGATGGCGAGTCCGGCATCGGCCAGCACCTGCTCGCAGGCGGCCACGTATGGGGAGAGCGATACTCCTACGCCGATGGGAATGATCGTGAAATCCGCGATAACTTTCACGGCGGCTGACTCTTTCTGCCGTAGCGGTTAAAAACCTTTCTCACCGCTAAGGCGCGAAGGACGCGAAGAAAACCAAAGATTTAAAGATTATTTACCATTCGGTGGATGCCGTCTCTGATTAAGCGGACATTCCAGTTTATCAGGAAACCCAGGCGAAAATCGCGCAAACGGAGATAGGTTAATAATTGCGCTTTATGAACCGGCAGCACGCTTTCCACGGATTTGTTCTCAATGATGACGCTGTTGTCTACCACCATATCCAATCGGTATCCGGCGTCCATCCGCAACCCTTCATACATCACTGGTTGTTCCACTTCGCAGTCCACCTGCAAACCGCGCTGGCGTAATTCGTACGCCAGGCACGTCTGATATGCGGATTCCAGCAACCCCGGACCGAGCACTCGATGAACCTTGATGGATGAATCCACAATTTGTTTACCAACTTCCTCGATTTCCATTATTTGTTTTTCCTTTGCGATCTTCGCGTCCCCGGCCCGACCCCGCCGGGGCGGGCTTTGCGGTGAGAACTGGTTTTAACAGATTCTCGGCAGCATCTCGCCCGGCAGCATATCCACCATCCGCGTGCCGCCGATGAGAGTCCGCAGCCGCACCTGTCCGCGCGGCAAGGCCGTGGCGCGGCCGATCACCGCCGCCTCGGCACCGTATTTGTGCTTGCGCATTGCCGCGAGAATTTTCCCGGCGTCTTCCGCTGCAACCAGCGCCACCAGTTTACCCTCGTTGGCCACGTAGAGCGGGTCGAAGCCGAGCATCTCGCAGGCGGCGCGGACGGGGGCGTGGATGGGCAGGACCTCTTCCTCCATCTCGATGCATACGCCGGACTGCGCTGCAAGTTCGCACAGGGTCGTGGCCAATCCGCCGCGGGTCGGATCGCGCATCGCGTGCACCTCGCCCGCCGAGAGCATCGCCGCCACCAACCCGTTCAGCGGCGCGACGTCGCTTTGGAGGGCCGTCTCGAACCCCAATCCCTCGCGCGCCGAAAGAACCGCGATGCCGTGATCGCCGATCGCGCCGGAGAGGATGAGCGCATCGCCGGGCTTGGCGCCCCCGCCGGAAATGGATTTGCCCGGGCGAAGGCGGCCGATGCCCGATGTGTTGAGGAAAAGGCCGTCGGCTTTCCCCTTTTCCACCACCTTGGTGTCCCCCGCGGCGAGATACACTCCGGCCTCGAGCGCGGCTTCCCGCATCGACCGCGCGACGCGCTCGAGCACCGCCAGCTCCAGCCCCTCTTCCAAGACAAACCCGCAGCTCAGCGCGATCGGTTCCGCGCCGATCATCGCCAGATCGTTGACCGTTCCGCAAATGGCCAGCCGTCCGATGTCGCCGCCCGGGAAGAACAGCGGACGGACGACGTAACTGTCGGTGGTGAACGCCGCTGGACCGCCGGTTTCCACGACGGCGGAATCATCGAGGGCGCGCGGCGCGGCTTGCCCCAGCGCGGGCAGGATCACCCGCGTCAGCAGGTCGTGGCTGAGCTTGCCGCCCGAGCCGTGGCCGAGCACGACGCGCTCTCCCGGCTGGAGGGGCAGGGGACAAGTGAAGTTTTCAAAATTGGGTGGATTGGGCATGAGGATACTCCCCTCACCCCCCATCCCCCTCTGCCAGCATATGCTGGGAGAGGGGGAGCGAGGGGGTGAGGCGATATCTGAAATAGGCCGAGCAGGCGCCTTCGGCGCTGACCATCGGAGCGCCGAGCGGGCTCTGCGGCGTGCATTCTTTTCCGAACGCCGGGCATTCCTTCGGGGTTTTGATCCCCTGCAGCACTTCGCCCGCGATGCACAGCGGCGATTCCTTCGGCGTGATGCTCCCCACGTCGAATCGTTTTTCCGCGTCGAAATCCGAGAGCTCCTCCCGCAAGCGCCAACCGCTGTGCGGGATGACGCCGATCCCGCGCCAGGCTCGGTCGCAATCCTCAAATACCCGCGCGATCGTCTCCTGCGCCGTGCGATTCCCACCGCGCGAAACGAGACGGGGGTAGGCATTCTCCACCACGGTGCGCCCTGTCTCCAATTGCTTGACCGCGGCGAGCATCCCCTCCAGGAGGTCCACCGGCTCGAAACCGGTCACCACCATCGGGACGCGGAATTCCTCGGCGAGCGGCTCGTATTCCCAGAAGCCCATCACGGTGCACACGTGCCCGGCCGCTAAAAAGGCCTGCACGCGGTTGCGGGGAGAGGAAAGGATCGCGCGGATGGCGGGCGGAACGCGGACATGCGACACCAGCACGGAAAAATTCTTCAGCCCGCGCGCCTTCGCCTGCAGCACGGCCATGGCGTTGGGCGGGGCGGTGGTTTCGAATCCGATCGCGAAGAACACCACCTGTTTCTGCGGCTGAGCTTCGGCCAGCGCCACCGCTTCGAGCGGCGAATAGACCACCCGCACGTCCCCTCCCCGGGCGCGCACGCCGAACAGGTCGCTCCCCGATCCCGGGACGCGCAGCATGTCGCCGAAGGAGGTGAAGATCACTTCCCCCCGCGAGGCGATCGCGATCGCGCGGTCGATCTGCTCGAGCGGGGTGACGCATACCGGGCAGCCCGGCCCGTGCACCAGCTGGATTTCGGGCGGCAGCATCGCGTCCAGCCCGTAGCGCAGGAAGGAATGCGTCTGCCCGCCGCAGATTTCCATGATCGTCCACGGGCGCGTGGCCGTATGCCGGATTTCTTCCAGCAAAGCGGCGGTGCGTTTCGGGTCGCGGTATTCGTCTAGGTATTTCATTGCGCCACCACGGATTTCACGGATGGGATTGGATTTCACGGAAGGCAAATTTGGATCTGTGAAATCCGGAATCTATTCCTTGTAATCCGTGGTCAGGATCCTTTCGGTTCAAATCCATCGAGTTCGCGGAACACCTTCAGCGTCTCTTCGGCCTCGTCGGGCGCGAGAACGTTGAGCGCGAACCCCGCGTGCACCAGCACATACTGGTCCAGGCTCGCCTCGGGCACGTAGGCCAGGCAGGCTTCTTTGATCACGCCGCCGTAATCGATCCGGCCCATCCGCAGGCCGGCGTTCTCATAGATTTCCACGATCTTACCGGGAATTCCCAGACACATGGCTGCTCCTTGCCGACGCCACGACGGCCTGCCCGAGGGCCAGTCCGCCGTCGTTGGTCGGAACGCGGTGGTGAGTGTAAACCTCGAACCCCGCCTCTTGCAAGGAGGCGGTTGTGATTCCGAATAACAACGCGTTCTGCCACACTCCCCCGGAAAGGACCACTTGATTAAGCCCGCGCTCGGAGCGCACCGCCCGGGCCGCGCCCACCGCAACCGACCGCACCGTGCGGTGGAACCGCCCGCCGATCACACCGGCCGGGAGTCCGGCGCGCGCATCGCGGATCAGCGCCGAAAGCAGTTCGGCGACGCGGATGTTTTCCGCTTCGATCGCGAAAGGATATTCTTCCCTCTCGGCGATGTGATCCCGCGAAAGCTCCTCGAGTTCGATCGCACCCTGAGCCTCATAGTCGATCTCCGCCAAGGAAGGGACGCCGGCGAGCGCGGCCGCCGCGTCGAACAGGCGCCCCATGCTTGAGACCGGCGGGGCGTTGAGCCGGCGCTCCGCCTGCAGGCGCACCACTTCCACTTCGCGCGCGTCCAACCCGCGCAGAAACGGCAGATCGTCCAGCGCCAGATGGAGAGCGGCGGCGAACCCGACCGCGATCCGCCACGGCTTGCGCACCGCGGCGTCGCCGCCCGGAAGCGGAAGGTATTCCAGGTGCATCACGCGTTCATAGCTGCGGTACTCCGCGGAGAGAACCTCCGCGCCCCAGGTCGCGCCGTCCTCGCCGAGGCCGGTGCCGTCGAACGCCAGCGCGATCACCGGCACTTCGCCCGGCAGGTTGTTCTCGGCCATGCAGGCGGCCGCGTGGGCGTGATGATGTTGCACCGCGATGAGGGGACGCGAGCCGGCGTGCTCGCACGCCCAGCGGGTGCCGAGGTAGCCGGGATGCAAATCATGGGCGATGATCTCCGGCTTGGTATGAAACAGACGCTCGAAGCGTTCCACCGCCTCCGCGAAGGCGTCCAGCGTCTCGGCGTTTTCCATGTCGCCGATGTGCGGGCTGAGGAAAGCGTAGCGATCGCGCGCCAGGCAGAATACGTTCTTCAGTTCGCCTCCCACCGCCAGGATCGACGGAGCGGCGCGCGGCAAAAAGATCGGCGCCGGCGCATATCCGCGCGAGCGGCGCAGGGGCACGGGCGTTTCCGGTTGTCCCGTGTCGCGCTCGGATGGGTCTTGCGGGGGGGCGACTTGTCGCGCCCCCGATTGCACCGGGTACACACGAACGACCGAATTGTCACAACGTTGAATGATTTCACGATCGTGGAATAGGAACGCGTCCGCGAGCGGCCCGAGGCGCGCCAGCGCCTCGTCATTGCCGATTGCGATCGGTTCCTCGCTCAGGTTGCCGCTGGTCATCACCAGCGCCTCGGGCACGGGTTCCGCGTCCAACACCGGGTCGCCGCGGTGGAGGAGCAGCAGATGCAGCGGAGAATACGGCAGCAGCACGCCGAGTGTCCCATTTCCGGGCGCCACCTCCGCTGCAATCGGTTCGGCCCCCGCGCCGCGAGGGCCGGCGGCATGCCGGCGCAGGACCACGATCGGCTTTTCGCGGCCGGTAAGCAGCTCGCGCTCCGCGGAATTCACCTCGCAGTACGCCTCCGCCGCGGCGAGGCCGCGGACCATAACGGCGAACGGTTTGGCGTTGCGGCGTTTACGCCGACGCAACAGCTGCACCGCTTCGGCGTTGGTGGCGTCGCACGCAAGGTGGAACCCGCCCATCCCGCGGATCGCGAGGATCCGGCCTTCGCGCAGCATTTGGCGCGCGGCCAGAATCGCGGCGATCCAATCATCGTTCGATTGGGGCGCTGGCAGGGGCGCATCGTGATGCGCCCCGACAATCCACACCACCGGCCCGCACTCCGGGCAGGCGATGGGCTGGGCGTGAAATCGCCGGTCGCTTGGATTTTCGTATTCCGCCCGGCAACGCGGGCACATCGCGAAGGGCGCCATGCTGGTGAGCGGCCGGTCGTACGGCACGTCGCGGATGATCGTCAGGCGCGGGCCGCAGTTGGTGCAATTGATGAAGGGGTAAAGGTAACGCCGGTCGCGCGGGTCGAGCAGCTCGCGCTCGCAGTCGGCGCACAGCGCGATGTCGGGAGCGACCGGTTGGAATTCTCCAACCTGGGAGAGGGAGGCGCGGATCTCGAACGCGGGGAAGAAGGCGGGCGGGATCAATTCCCACTCGAGCAAATCGACGCGCGCCAACGGCGGCGCCTCGGCGCGCAATCGCGCGGTGAAGTCCTCAAGCGCTTCGCTTCCGCCTTCGGCGACGATTTCCACCGAACCGGAGGTGTTGCTGACCCAGCCGCGGACCCCCAGGCGCGCGGCCAGGTTGAACACGAACGGCCGGAAGCCGACGCCTTGGACGGTTCCGCTAACGCGGATTTTTCTCGCGTCCATGCTGCACTTGCGCCGTCAGCCAATCCGCGAAAGCGGGCAATCCCTCGCCTGTCCGGCACGAGAGCGGGAAAGTCGCGAGCCCGGGGTTGAGCGCTTCCACGCCGCGGCGGAAATAATCCATATTAAAAGGAACGTAGGGCAGCAGATCGGTCTTGTTGATCACCAGCGCCCGCACGCCGCGGTACATGCCGGGGTATTTATACGGCTTGTCGTCGCCTTCGGGGATCGAGGCGACCAGCAGGTTGAGATGCGATCCGAGTTGGAACGCGGCCGGGCAAACCAGGTTGCCCACATTCTCGATGATCAGCAGGTCGATTTGCGCGAGCGGCAGCGAATTGAGCGCGCCGCGGATCATCACCGCGTCGAGGTGGCATTCTCCGCCGGTGTTGATCTGCACGGAGGGGATTCCGGCGGCGGCGGCCTTGTCCGCGTCGATCGATCCGGCCAGGTCGCCCTCGATCACGCCCAGGCGCAAGCGGCCCGCGAGCGCTGCGAGCGTCGCCAGGATCAGGCTGGTCTTCCCGGCCCCGGGCGAAGCCATCAGATTGATGGCAAACACGCCGGCGCTATCCAGCCGCGCGCGATTTTCCGCCGCCAGCCGGTCGTTGGCGGAAAGGATGTTTTCTACGATAGGAACGGTTTGTTTCATGGCGGTTAATCTCCGACCGAACCTTCTCACCCATCGCCTCGCCCTTTGCCCCAGTTAAATTGAGGAGCGCGCTTGAAGGAAGGGAGAGGGGAAAGAGGAGTGAGGGTTCTAGGTCTCCACCTCAATGCTTTCCACGGTCATCTCGTCTCCGGCAATAATCCGGAACCGCTCCGAGCGGCAATTCGGACAGGCGAAAGAATCCTTCGGCAGCACGAATTCGGTTTGGCAATCCAGGCATAGCGCGCGGGCTTGGACGCGTTCGAAGCGCAGCTCGGCTTTTTCGGCGATCGTATCCGCCGCGATCAGATCCCAGTAGAAGCGGATTGAATCGTCGACCAGGCTCGAGAGCTGCCCGAGCTTTATGGTGATCGCGCTCACTTGCCTGGCGCTTGCTCGCCCGGCATGATCGAGGGTAATGCGCAGGATGCTTTCGGTGACGGCCATCTCGTGCATAGGAATTCGGATAAATTATATCAGATAAAAAAGGCTGAGAATATTCCCTGGAATCGGCTGATGTAGAATGATAATAAAGTTGTTACCTTGATAATAAAGTTGTTACCTAGAAGTCCTAAAACGATAGTTCTAAACCCAATGGAGGAATGAATTCCTACCCTCCTATATGGATAAGTTGCTAATTCGTTTAGTCAGGGTGTAGCGCTTCAATTTTTCCCCGATATCCGGAATCCGAAGTAGATTCCGGCTATTTGTAATCAACTTCCAGAATGTCTTGAAGGGTTGAAAATGGTACCCCAAAGTTGCGAGGTTCGAAATCGTAATCTGGTTGAATCGTCACTCGCTGAGCCTTGGCCAAAACCCCCGGCCCACCCCAGCCGGGGCGGGCTGCCCTCGCGTATTCTTCGCGGGGGTCGCCTAGCCGCGCGTTGGGCTTTTGGGCTAGGTAATAAAAGCAATGGATTCTTTATTCTTATTATGGGAATATTCGAAGCATCTCTTGGTTTTTATGATCAAAATCATTTATTTGATTGTTGTCCATTCCAAATATAGAGTTGGCAGATTTGTATCAGAATTCACTTCCCGAATCCAAGCGATTAAATTTCCATGAATACCTATCTCCGGGAAAAGAACATTCTTCTCAGTAGACGGCAAAACGTATATCGTGTCAGTTGTCAGATCAAGTATATTGATTGCATGGTAGATGAGCATATCTTTTTCAGTCGCCCCCGACCAATATATCCTCGTACCGTCCATCTGTGGTTCAGAGTTATCCGTTCCAGGGCGCACAATGGATCGGGTTTGGGTAGTTTGTAGATTGTAGATGCTAATTACGTCGGGAGTTTGATTTTGGGATCCTGCTCTAAAGAGGACCCAGGGATAGACGAACTGCAACAGATAACTTACTCCATCGGTGGATAGCGTCTGCGGTTGCCCGCCCGGCGGATCAAAAAGGAAAATATTGCTTTTTCTGCCTTGGTTTTCATCGGAAAATCGTTCTGCCACGAGCCGACCTTCTGAAGCTCCCAGTACGGACCAATACGATCCATCTGCTTTTGTCCGGGTAAGCACGACCGTCTTTCCGGTATTGAGGTCCATCATGGAAATTACATCCTCGTTTAGCAGACCGGATCCAGGCGCGCCGGTCGTCCAGTATAAATTATCACCATCTACCGCCAAATTGGAACCCCACGCCAAATTCACGGGGCTATCGGCCCCACTCTCAGCTAACAGCCTTTCCCAGAGATCCCGTAAGTCTATAGCGCGCATCATCCATCTACTTGGAGGGCCTTGCTCATTTGGACCTTGAGAAGGCGTGTCTACAAGAATTATCCAATTTCCGGCCGTAATGATTAAATTTAGGTGGCCACCTATATATTTTGAGATGGCTATCTTTTCTGGTTTTCCTCCATCGAATGGTATTCGGAAGAGGGAGTCATCCCGGGCTCCCCCCATCCCTACCAAGTAGATGTAATGATCATCGATGGCCATCTGTGCATTCGTCGCTGCCTCTTGGGTTATAGAATCCACGGATATAGAATGAATTGACCCAGTCGCAATGATGTCGTTAGCTGAGGCGATGGATGGCGCCGTATTGGTTGGTATAGGGCTCGGAAGATTATTAATGGTCGTAGAAATCGCAGATGACGGTGAAACCAACGGGGTAACCATGATAGACGGCGTTGCTAAGAATGGTGGCTTTCCTTGGGATGTACAAGAAATCAAAATAGTATTTAGAAGGAAAAGTAAAATATTACGAAAGAAATTTTGCTTCAACTTTTCAGAAGAAGGAAGTAAAACCATTATATTTCTATGATTATCCATATTTTCTCGATATCAATTTCCTTGCTTTTCAAATAAATGAGCCCAATGGATGTTGGGTAAGCCTCTTGGCCACCTCCGCTTTATATTTACCATTTTAGCAGAAAAATAAAAATGCAATAATTATGTTTTCTCGCTGAGCCTTTGTTAAGTCGTCTACAGCCGCGGGTTGGGCGGCATTGAATTTTTTGGAACGATTAACAGTGTATTGACAAAGGACTCATTTGATGCTATTATTCCTTAGGTAGTATAGCGGAGTAAAAAGAAAATGGGTCGCCTAAAGAACGCCGAAGTGGACGATCTACTAAATAACTGGGAAGAAGTCTATAAAAAGGGATTATTAACATTTTGGCTTCTTCTCTTTCTTCATGAACGTCCGGCTTACGCTTATGAAGCCAGTGCAGCCATTGGGGATCTTAGTAAAGGAACAATTTTAGCTGATGAGAATAGTATGTACCGCGCTCTCAATCGGTTTGAGCCTCTCGGTGTTGTGCAGAGTGAATTAAAGCAATCTAATATTGGACCCTCAAGACGATATTATAGCCTCACAAAAACAGGCATTTCTCTATTATCTCGATTTATTCAGCGCAATATCCTTGTATTTGAAACACCAGGAATCGCGGAGCGCATCCAAGCTGTTTTACGCGCGGCCAATTCTCCATTGAAGGAGGCTTAACCATGGCGACCGATTCTCTCGAAAACAACCTGGCAAATTTCAAACGCATCCTTCTCATTTGGATCGGAGCGGTAGTAACATTGCTAATTGTTGCCATTGCAGATATTCCCAATTTTCAGTCCCCCTATTTTCCTGGGTGGTATGGCATTTGGCTAATAATTCAAGTGGGTACTATTTCCCCTTCTATTATGCTGATAATTGGATCGGGATTCAGGAAGCTTCCTTTTCCAGAACGATTTAACACATTATTTGCCTACTTAGTAGTAAGTTGGGTAGCTCTAGTTGCTTTTGCAATTAAAATCTGGAACGTTTCTTAGCATGCAATTTCCGACTTACTTTGGATTTGCAAATGGAATAGGCATTACATTAACATCCACACAACTTTATGAATTTGTTGGGATAATAGGCATAATAATAGGAATAGCCTATTGGATACTTAAACGAAAGTTTATAAATTCTCCTGAAGCAATGTTCCCTTAGTGTTGCTTTATTAACAGGATGCTGAAATATCCAATTTCGAAAAGAAAACGAGCAAGGATTGGGATTTTCCTCTCCCAGTTTTGCAATTTACGACAGCCTATTTCTTTTAGAAATTTATGATAATCGCGCATGATTTGGAAACCATCCAAATAACAATCTGAAGATATATTTTCTACTAAAAAGAGAACAATAGATATCCTCAGGATGGGATTATCCCAACTATGAGAAAGACGCCATTTGCATTCCGGATGGAATGAAGATACAGTTTGAGGATCAGTCTACGGGATTCTCAACATGGATCGTAAGACGAAATTCTGGATAATTCCAAGTCTCCTATTTGTTTTTATCTCCGGCTGCAACCACGCAATGTCAACTTCGATTGCTCCCTCTTTCATTTCAACCTCACCACGACCATTCCCATCTGCCGAGAAAACTTCGATCCCAACAACGACGGCCACCACAACCCCATCCCCTACTCCCACCCTGCCGTTTGACATCTTCCTTACGACAGTTTATGTTCCTCCCCAATCTTGGAATCCGGAAGAATTGGAATATCCTGTCGATTTCCATAAACTGCCTTCCGGAGCATACATGATCCTGAAGGAATATGACAACAACCCGCGTCAGTGGAAGTTTTCCCTATTTTCCATTAAGGAAAAGAAGCTATACGATTTCCTCCGTGTCCTGGGTAACAACGGAAATGAACCACCTTGGATTGATTCTGCCTTTCTCGGAAAGTACATGTTTTATAAATTGGGTGCGGATTTTGGAATTCTGGACTTGAGCAGCGGACAGTCGCAGAAAATCATGCAGGGCCCATCTACGGAAATGACTTGGTCGATAAATCCGATACTGGGAGGCGACGCCGTTGCCTATTCGCAATACATGGAAAGAAGTCTGCAGCAAAAATTTTATTCCGTGAATACCCGTACGCTTACGACCCTGGCCAATATCACATCGGTGAATGGCTGCTCGGATCCCGGACGATTCTGTATCGTCGTCCAAAATTTCAACGGGATCCCGCAGCTGTTGTCCTACCAAGTGGACGATGCGCAGCTGACGTTGATTGGGAATTGGTGCGACACGAATGAAAAATATCAATCGTGCCAAAACCCCAAATATTCCTGGGTCCCGACATTCTCTCCGGACGGTCGTCTCACTTACACAACGAATTATGATCCGGATGGATCCAATCCGGATTTAACCGTCTCCCTCATAGATACGGATTGTCTCCTTGCAAATCATTGGAATTTTGATGTCTGCATCGAAAAGAAGGGAATTTCTTTCCTATTTCCGAAGATCAACACCCGCGGGTGCTTTTCCGGCATCGAATGGGTGGGGTCGAGCGAGGATATGCTTTTTGAGGTTTTTGGCGATTCTCGAATGCCCTATCAAACCTGCGGTCGTGCAGGTACTTGGCTACTCACGACGGCTGGGACGCGCACGAAGGTAAAAGATCCCCCGGCCGGGTATCGGTATTGGTTGCCGGATAATCAATGGTTGGTATGGAGAGGGTTATCCACATCGGCATGGGGCCTGTATTCCCCCTTCAGCGGGGGGCAGATCCAGGAACTTGGCAATGTGGAGGGTGATCCTTCAGGATTAATTTCCGTCGAAGGCGGAATTCCGACCGCCCTGGAGTGAACGGATGGAAAGAATGATGTTTAATAAAAAACTGTCCATCCTTTTTTGGATCGTTCTCTTGGGAACTTCGGCCTGTTCCGGTCCTAATTCGGAATCGAAACCCCCATCCGGCATGCCAATTCCCGAACCGATTATTGTACCCGTGAACCCGTCTCCATCTTCCACTCCACCATCCGTTGCCAATACACCGACACCCGCCACCCAGATCACGGTGGTGTACGTAGAGAAATGGAGTGTTTGGTTGAAGGAGGAGTTTTCGGAACCCCGACGGTTGACCTCCTCGGCGATAGTTCGATACGTTTACCTCTCGGATGACGGGAAAAAAATCGCCTATGTCTCATATTCCAACGCCTCCACAACCGCCTCGATCGGCGCGATCAACAGTGACGGATCCGGCAACCATATCGCTTTATCCGCTCAAACCATCGCGGCGCTCTTTCCATACCAGGGTCCAGATACCTATACGACCGTGGATAAAATTAAATTCATCCCTGGAACCCACACCATATTATTCAACACCAAACATGTCCGAGGGGCCTTCGGCGCATTTCGTAACGACGATCTCTTTCGGCTGGATCTCGATACGGATTCATTTTCCACGCTGTTTGTCGCTGGAAGCGGCGGCGATCCGTATCCTTCCCCGGATGGATCCCGACTGGCGGTCTCCTCGAAACGGAGCATTTCCCTTGTGAATATGGACGGCAGTCATCCCCATCCTAATCTCATCACGTTTCCCCAAATACAACCCCCCATCTCTTACGGGAACACCGAGAATGTATTTGAATACGCGCCCCCCATTGTTTGGCGCCCGGATTCCCGCTTGATGGGCGTCCTGATTCCCTCGCCGGACCAGACGATTCCCTCCCCGACAGCAGCGGTATACCGAATCGACCCAGCTTCCGGGTCGATTGTTTCCAAGGATACACTGAATGGAAAATTCCTCTTTTATCCGGCGTCGATTTCGCCCGATCTCATTCATGTGGGATACATGCCATGGGAATCGGATACGACTCCCAATGAGACAGCCTACGTGTACGACCTCGACCATAAGACCAGGGCGCCTTTTCCGGTTGGAAGCTTTCTTTGGTCCAAGAACGGCGATCGGTATCTTGCAGGAAATATGATCATTTCAGTAGATGGTTCCCAAACCCAATGCGAAAATGGCTGCAATCACCGTTTCATTATCTGGGTGAGCAATTCCCGATTCGTTTGGCTGGATAGTGATACTCTTGGGTCGTGGTTTATCGGGATCGGAACATCGGAAGGAAAATCGTTCGAACTTGTACGCGGGGACGAGTATCCCGGGGTGTGGGACATGGACGCCGTGGAAGGAGTGTAGCGATTTCCTGTCTTGGCAAACAGATTATAGGCAGGTTGATATTTTAATCCGGAGGGAGATGAGCATCCAGAACAGAAAAGTCGTCAATCCCTGCTCAACGGCTGGCGGCTCAGCCGCATGGGCGAGTGTGCAAAATCAGATTCATTTTACTTGAAACGCCATCGAAGCGAAAACAATTGCCTCTCGCAGCCTTGGGCCAAGTTGCCTTCTGAAGCTGCGTGTTAGCCGGCAGGTATTTTATTTTGATAAGCATCGTTTTAATAGTAAATATCATGGTACATGAAGGGGATTCCTTTCGAATATTGTTATTACTTCTTCAAATCCTGTTAATTCGGCGAAGTTGTAACGTGAATAGAGTGCAAATACATATTTTTCATTACGACCCAGTTCTGTGGTAATTCCTCCTGCACTGATGCTATATTGGTTTTGTTGAAATGAATTCCATTGATTAATCGTAAAAACCCAGATAGGAATATCTTGCCTTGGTTTTTTTGATGTCCAAAGAGGATGTCTAATAGAAATAATGGGACCTTTCTCGACGATTACTTCGTTCTGACCATTATAGGTATAGCCTTGCCATTCATCGGTTATGATCGAATATCCTTTCCAACTAGCCGGCAACGAAAAGCTAAAACCATATTCGGAATTATGGTATTCAATTGTTTTTTCTGGTTGCGTTGAAGGCAAAGATAATGTTATGGATGTAGTGCATCCACCTAACAATCCCAGGATTGAAAAAATGATCAAAGAAGTATGTTTGAAATATGCTTGACTTTGCATATCTACTTTGTGCTTGTGGCCAGCTGCCCAACGGCTTGCGGCTCAGCCCCGCTCCGGCCCCCGCTGCGCGAGGGAATGCTTTCGCCGGACGAGGCCGGGGGCGATTGGCCATCTTCCGCAATATTATTACTATTTTAGCAGAATATCTAAAATCGCAATTCGGCGTTCGCTCAAAGAGCCTTGGCTAAGTCGCCGCAGCCGCTTATCATTTAATTTGCTCATCAATTAAAGCAATTGGCCTAGATACAATAAGCTACTTATACATTCATATGAATGATTTTCTTACTGGCCGGGGATCCATACCGGATCAGCAAATTCCCAAATATTCGTTTCGGCCAGACGGATCCCTCCGCTCAGAAGATCCATGGCGTACAAGTGGTTGGGATAATCCGGATTGTATAATTGATTTTCTAGCATCAGGAAGAGCCCCGACGAGTCCGGACGCCAGAAGAAATCCCGGTCCCAGAATAGACAGCCATCCGGACATTCCGATTCCGGCAGATCCACATCCCGGACGTGGGTTCCGTCTGCCTGATATACCTGAATGCGATCTCCGACGGCGATCCAATGTTGGCGGTCCGGAGCCACAGAAAAATTAATAGCCTGTACGCCGACCGGGGTAAGGATCCCGTCCGTGGATAAATAATCCAGGGTACCGTCGTTTTCGTTCCGCAGGATGAACATCCGATCCTTTGAGGCACCTAGGGTTTCAATGTATTGTACGCCTGTGCCTGGTTCATTATCGCTGCTCTCATCAGACCCTTTGACCGCAATTACCCGCATGTCGGACAGATTGATTATATAAAGGCTGGCCGGTGCAGGGTGGCTTGCATCCATCATGCCCGGGTTTATATTCTGCGAATAGAATGCGATCAGTTTTTGATCGGAAGAAATGGAGAGTGCGTTAAAATCCGCATCCCAGACTTTGAGGACGCTCCCTGTTTCGATATTCAGCAAGAGTAACCCATAGGTTCCAATTCCGTTTCCTTGGGAAGACACGAACATGGAGTGATTGTTCAACCACTCTCCCTCGGCGCCGCATTCGTCCGAATTGGATTGTAGTAACCGCGAAGTTGAACCATCCGAAGCCGTGGCAAAGAGATCGCAATGCGTTCCTTCTCCGAAATCGTAGGAACTGCTCTCTAGAATCCATTGACCGTCGGGCGACCAGGCAATCGATTGGATTTCTTTCGGGCCGCTGCTTAATCGTTTGATGGTTTGTGAATGGATGTCATACGTATAGACGTCGGATGATGGGCCGTCCATCTCGCCGGCGAAAGCCAAATAGCGCCCATCCGGTGACCAGGCGAGAGATTGGATCCCACTAATAAACGCATCGTGCAACCGTTTTGCGGCGTCTTGCTGCTCCTGTGCAGATTTATTCTGATTCATCTGCCGGGCGACTTGGGTAAAATTATCCGGATAATCCTTCGACAAAAGACGCGTGATCACCTGAGTCTTACCATCGGATAGGCTCATCAGGTTAAGGGTTAGGTCAGCCGTATCAGGCTCCGGCGTTTCCGGACCCGACAGACTTTCATAACCTCCGACCGAACCAGTGTAATAGGCCAGCCATTGTCCATCCGGAGAGATGATATCGGAAAGCGAATTAATCACAGAATTCTCAGCCGCGTCTTTGACGGGATAGGGGATCGTCTTCTCTCCGCTGCCATCGGCATTCCTGAAGATAATTTCCAATTGATCCCCTATACTTTGCATGTACGCCAGGTACGGGCCTTTGGTAGAAAGTGATGGAATAGCGGTCGCAGTAGCCGACGGCTGCACAGGTGAATTGGTGAGCTCCACCGGCCGGTTGAATCCGGTTGGTGTAGGTGTTGGAAAGGATGTAAACGTTGGAAGCACGCCGGGGGTTGGTGTAGGTGTTGGAAAGGATGTAAACGTTGGAAGCATGCTGGGGGTTGGGCTAAATATCGCCGGTGCGGTACAACCGGAGATAAGCAACGCCATAGCAATGATAGAAATATCTTTATTGAATTTCATATTATTTTTCTCCCAGAATATTGAACTCAACGATTTCCCATGAATAGATATTAAAGCCCAACGGCTGGCGGCTCATCCGCTTGGCCACTTTCGCTATGTAGTTTCTATTTTAACAGTAAATCTAGAATTGCAATTAAGCATTTGCTCGCCGAGCCTTGATCAAGTTGGATCGCCCAAACTGAATTTCACGGTCTCGAAATTTGGGTTATGTAATACAGTAAAATCATGGTCAGGGCGAACGATGAAATCCTTGTACGCATGATCTGCCGAAGGGTGGCGGCTCGCATAAGCTGTTGATGTTCCCTCGCCGGAATAATCGCCGATTTACATGGAAAGGATGGAACGATGGAAAATCAGACCCCTGTGCAGCCAAAAAAAGGCTTCCCAACCGTAATCGTCATTGTTGTCATCGTTATCGTCGTACTTTTTGCTCTGATGCTTTGTTGCCTCATAGGCATCCCGGGCATTCTAGCCCTTCTCGGTCCCGCCATCGGCAACGTATTCTCCGGTATTATCTACGAGAATGTCATGCCGACACCTTAACGGGCGGGAGCGATAGAAGATAAAACCAGGAAAAGCCGGGTTTTATCTTGATGTTACGGAAGCCCACTCCGGAAGTCGGAACCGGGGTGAATCTGGATTTTCCCTCCACACTTGGAGACTTGGAGGCATTACCGTGGCTGTATGGCTCTTGACATCTTATATATGGTTTGCCAGGTATGCTTCCCTTCCGGCTTATACCAATTTATTTTCCAATGATGATGATGACTACCAACACATATAAGGCCACCAAACAGATCCGCAGACCCAATACTTCCAACCCCGAAAGATTATGAGGAAAATATCTAATCGGTGTTTCACTTTCTTCATGTTTGATAGTCTCGGCCGACTTAATCCATGATTTATTTCGAAGACGATGGAAAAATATTCCTAAACCCGGCGGTGGCAATCGAAGTTTTCCAGCCGTTAGCCATAACCAAACAAGCAAGCCGATTAATATCAACAATCCGAGTAAAGTTAGCCATTCCAATTTCATTGCGACTATTCCTTTTCTAGGAATTTATAGAAAAATATTCTCCGACGAAATTTGGCTGACCCCTTGTCTATACATGTACCAAGCGCCCAACTTTCGATTCGACCGCCCCAACCTGGTGATGCATAATTCACTAATGCCTCCCTATTATATCGAAATGCTCGAATTAATTACTTTTATAACCTCACCACAGGGTGAATATATGGAATGATTTTGTGGTTTATTGGGGATAGAATATGGAAAAAAAAGGAAAAAAGGGACTGCTAGAATATAACTTTATTCTCACAAAAGATGCCCCATTGGCTGTTGGAAAATGATTTAGGATACCAATTTATTATCACTTAATACTTTCAGTTAAAGAAATGAAGAAAGAACAAAAGAAAAAAGCGCCCAACCCGCGGCTAGGTGACCCGGCGCTTGATTGTTATCAAAGGGAACCCGCAAGTCTTTCATAAACAATAGCACGGTTGGCTTGCAATTCTTCGACCGCCACAACAGGTTGCGTGGTGAACTTTGAAGCTTGTGAATTTCGGCGGCAAAGATCTGATAGAAAAAACATGGGGTTGCATGAAGCCTATTATTTGAATAAAATAATAAAAAGAAGCCAAAGAACTGAGTATTTCGTAAACATTAACAATCCCACCCTGAATATGACCGGCAATGATACCGACAAAAGAATATGATGGAACGGAGGAATGGTATGAACCAAGAGGCAAACAATTTGAATGAAATGGGAAGAGAGATCATAAGGCAGGGGTATGCCATCTTGGCTAAAGACGAAATAGAGGAAAAAGGTCCTGCCCTATTCAAACAAGCCGAGGGTTATTTCAGAAAGGCACATGATCTGGATCCACTCAACGGCCATTATCAACTCAATATTGCGGATTCCCTATTCGCCCAAGGGCGTCGGGATGAGGCCAATGTACATTTTCAAGATGCGACAAAGAATCTCAAAGCTGATTCCGATCACCTGGCCGATGTTCGTAAGCGATGGACAACATCCATACTAATGTCGACTGGAACACAAATTCTGGAAACCATTGGAATGGCGAACTGCCGAGATGCGGACCGTCTGAACGAGATGGGCAGAAGCTGCATGAGGCAGGGGTATGCATCACAGAAGGAAAGCAAATCCGGTAAGGCATATTTTGGTAAGGCCGAGGCTTGCTTTGAGAAAGCGCTCGAATTAAATCCAAAGAATTGGCATTTCCAAATTAATCTTGCGGATTCCCTATTTGCCCAGGAGCGGATAGCGGAGGCCAACCAACAATTCAATGCCGCGTTTATAAAAACGGGGGCTTCTTCCATCGGAGTCCTAAGGTCCGATCATGTGATGGGTGTCATCAAGCGATGGGGAAAATTCATCGACCCTGTCAACCAACCCATAAAATCCACGCCATTGGCCGGTCAAATTGCGCAGAAGCCTCCCGAACCCGTGACGGAAGGTGCGAAAAGCATCCCCGAAAGGAAAACTGCAAAGACCAAAATTCGACGTGTTGCGGTATTTGGTTTGGTTCCATGTGCACTGTTTTTCATCATTCTGGCATTCCTTATTTTTTTTGGCCGGCGTGCGGGGTCCAGCCAACAAGTAACCATTCTGGTGGATGATTATGCACCTCAGCCAACACAAGCCGATGCTTACTGGGGGTTCAATCGGCTGAACGGAGATAGAGGACCAATTGGGGATTTTGCGCCACCAAACAACACCAAGGTGTTCTGGGGTCAAGGAGCGGTAACCGCAACCCTATCGTCAGATTCCGATGAGGCCGGGGTCTGGACCTCCCTGAATCATCACATCTTTGATTGTCAGCCGATCAATTTTTCCGCGATATTCCCAGACTCAAATTAAACCTGAATACCAAGGCCGAATAACCGGCCTGAAGATCGGGGTTACCAAAGGCAGGGGTACGTTGGCCATCGATCTCAAACTTGGACATGCTAAGTGTCCTCAACCATACCCCACGGAAGAAGTGGTGAAATGGCATAAAGAGGTTCCCCTGACCGGAGGACAACAGGAATTATCCTTTGACATACCCCAAAATCTGGGGGAAATACAAACGTTGAATTGGTATCTTCGGGGCCGAGCGGGAGATTCCGTGGTAGTAAACAAGGTGGAGTTGATTGCCGAAGTGCCGAAATTGGATACCCCCCACCAGGCCTTTCTGTGGAACTATGCTCAACTCCTCTATAGTTGGAATCCGGACACGGGTTTGACCCGTGATCAAGCCTATTTTTCGGCCGACGAGGACAACAACATCTCGGCCAGCGGTTTGCAAGCTGCCGCAGCCGTGATGGCCTACCAGCAGGGATTCCTTTCGAAGGATTTTGCTTCCACCATAGTCGCTAAAACCAGCCAGGCGTTGCTGGCGCTGCCCATCGATTCCGATGCTTGTGGGGGGAGTCACCTCTGGCCGCATTTTGTCGATCATGGGCAAATAAAGCAAGGCACGGAATGGTCCAGCATTGATACCGTGATTGCCGCACTATCACTCATTGAGGCTCGCCAAGCGCTTGGCCTGGATACCAGTGCGGTCGAGCAGGTTCTAAAAGATATTGATTGGACAAAATTAATCTCGAATGGGTACATCAGTCATGGCTATTCGGATACCTGCCAACAGATACCGTGGAATTGGGATTCCTTTGGATTGGAATCCTGGATAGTTAATTTGGGTTATGCGGCAGCAACCGGCAAGGTCGCCAATTTCGACCACAACCCGCCAACCTGGAATGGGGGCGGATTCATCGATGAGCTTGCCTGGCTCCTGATGCCGTCTCCCGAACGCGATCGGTGGGGAACGGAATGGAATACCTATAGTCAGGAAGCGGCGGACCGACAATTAGCGTATTACCAGTGTCCGGAAAACCAAGCAACGGGTAATCGTTTCTGCCAAGGACTGGGTGCCTTGGCGGGCTGTTCATGCTGCCAAAATCAAACCTGCTTTGGAAAACTCGGACTGTTTGGCCTTTCCCCGGCCGAACCCCCCGATCTTTCCATCTTTCCCTCCAACGCCAAGATCCATTACCTGGATTTCGGGATATGCGGTAAGGGATCGTGCATCGATGGAACGAAACCTGTTTCAATTCCCGCGAGTGACAGTTCAACCCCGCTCACCGTCACCGTAGGCCATGCCGTGATTGTCCCATATTATGCAGGCATGATCTCCTCTTTGCGTCCGACCCAAGCCATTGCTCTATGGAACTGGCTTGGGTCAGAAGGGTTGGTCTCGCCGCTGAATACCGCTGAAAGCCTCATGTTCACAGACGATTCCAACCCTGTAAGTGGACAGATTTGCACCCACATAGTCTGGAATGCACGGAAAGGGGGCTGGGAACTTGCCCTTCCGGCACTCGGATGGGGTCGTTACCTGTCCGGTACAAACAATCCCCTGTATCAAGCATTCCAGGGCAACGCCATGTTAATGGAGGGATATCAGGTGATGGTAAATCCCTGAACTGGCTGACCGAGTTCAATGTGGATCACCTTATATGACGATAGGACCCCATTCTCAATGCCTTGCATGAGTGAATATTCACCCTAATCGGACATTTACCGAGTTTGATTTCTAATTAATTGGGCATCCAGAATAGAACTTTATTATTACATTTTTACTAACCGGATCTGGTGGAAATGGAGTTAGCAAACAACTTTATTTTTCGCGGAGGCTCAAAAAATGGCAAAAAGTCCCTATATTTTAGATTTTCAGCATAGAACTTTATTATGATTTTACACCAAACTGTAGAATGATAATAAAGTTCTCGGCTTGATAATAAAGTCCTCGGCTTAATAATAAAGTTCTCGGCTAGAAATCCTAAAACGTTAGTTCTAAAACAAATGGAGGTATGAATCCCTACCCTCTTCTATTGAAAAGTAGCTAATTCATTTAGGCGGGGTATATGACATTCAACTTTATCATAAACACCAGATTACCGATTAAATCCTCATTATTCATACCCCGAATGTTAGTGCCACCTTGCCAGACGGCTCCCGCACGGAAGCTGATCACGTAGCGATCACTTCCAGGCGTCCGCAGACTGGAGTCGGAGCCAACGAAACCCGACTTGGACATGCCACCGACTAGGACGCCCGCCGAGAAACCAAGGTAGTCTTCCGCAAACATCAGGCTGGTGACGTTGGTCAGACCACCTTCGAAGTAGGCATTGTCAACAATGGCAGATTTGATGTCCGGGTATTGTTTGGCTTTCGAAGCGGAGGCATCACCCATCAGGGGACCGACGGTGATGATGACATTGTAACCTTCGCTCGCGAGCGAATCGATGTCCGTCTCGTAGTCGCCGGGCTGCCCGGATTTAAGGAATTTCCTCTGGAAACCCATCTCCGCGGCGGCTTTCGACCAACGATCAAATCCATTTTCTGAGAACCGTTTTGCTGCCCTGGCTGAATTTATGGAACCATTCCATTGCAGACCACGACTATATCTGCGGTAAAGCTGCCATCGGGATTTGGGCGCCCGACGAGCGTTACACTCCATCCTATTTTCAAATCGGATAGAGATGCGGAGCCGGCTGAAGTTTTAATTATTGTCTGGCCCGTAAGGTGAACGACCTGATCACTGCCGTCGTCGTATCGCTTAATAGTGAATTCGTTGTTTCCCACACTGACAATCTGCCCCTTGCCGCCGGTGCCGCCGCAGAGATCTCCGCTTTGGGGAATTTCATCCGGAGCGGTCGTTGGTTGAACTGGTGCTGCGGTTGCAGCCGGAGCGGTCGTTGGCTGGACCGGTGCTGCGGGCGCGGTTGTTGGCGTGGCGGCAGGCGCGCAGGCGGCGAGCAGCATAGTGGCCGGTAATAGTACCGACAGAATAAGACAAAGTTTCTTTGACATTTTTACTCCTTGAAACTGATGATGAGCCTACAAATTTTCTTCTTTGAGCGTATCCACGATGTTGTCGTTGCGGATCATCGCGCCCGAGACCATCATGGTGGCGAAGACGATCGCCAGAACGCCGGCGATGCAAGCCGCGATCGCCCCCCAGGGCAGGCTGAAGGCAAAGCTGCTCACCCCGCCGAACTGGAGGTAGATGATGACGCTCACAGCGATCCCCAGCGGAAGACCATACAGTAGGGCGGTCAGCCCGTAGAACAGGCTCTCGTAGTTCAGCATGCGCCGGAAGCCGCCCGGCGTCAGCCCAACCGATTTGAGCATGGCGATCTCGCGCCGGCGCAATTTAATGTTGGAATCCAGGGTATTGATGATGTTGGTCACCCCTATCAGCGTGATCAACGCCAGGAACCCGTAAAAGAACAGGCTGATCATCAGCGCCTGCAGGTTTCGGTTCTTATTGATCTCAGCCGTCGAATTGTACGAGAAGTCACCTCCGACCGTACCCTGGTAGAGCCGTTGGAGAGCTGCCACCGCCGCGTCCGGGGTCCTGCTCTGGATGTACATGGCGCCGGGGTTGCTCGGGCCAAGCTGCAGCAGCTGGTCGCTCAAACCATCGAAGACGGCGTCCGAAACGATCAAATTCGGAACCAGCGTTGCCCCCAGAAAACCTAGAGGAAACTCCTGGGTGACCGCGCCCACCTTCCACGTCAGGCTGGCTGGTGCTTTGTCCCCAGTTTGGGGGGAGGAGTAGCCAGACATCCTGGATGCAGATATCGTATCGCCCGGCTTCAGATTGAACAGGTTGAAATCGTACAACTTGCCGCCCTGGCGCAAGGTGGTGTGGTTGATCAGGATCGCCAGCGGCGCGGCTGGATCGGAATACTGCTGCGGATCCAGACCGAGCTGCGCGGCGTAGTGGGCAAACTCAGACGGCCCCACGGCACATACCTGGATCACAAACTGGTATGTACCGCCTGCTATAGGATTGGGTAGATTTTCTAGTTTAAGGGCATTCAGCTCTTGCAGGGCCTGATACGCCGGATTGGTGATCTCCGCGCGCGCGGGGACATACTGCTCGTAGGCGCAGCGCCTGTAGGCAACCCTCTGCACTTCTGGCAGCTGGCTGACCAGGTTGGCAAAATCCAGAACGTGGCTTTGGCGATAGTCCAGGGAGACTATCAGGTCGAAGTTCATCGCTTTGCTGGCCATGCTGGTGGTGGTCTTGGTATACAGCATCAGTGCGTTGAAGGCTACGAACATGATGATGCTGATCATGAGCGAGAGCAGCGTGGTAAGGTATCTCTTACGGTCGCGTTGGAGGGATTTGAGCGCCAGCTCACCCTCGAACCCGAATATACGCCGGATCAACGGGCTGGTCTTGAAATTGAGCGGTTTGCCCTCCTGTATCTCGCCGCTCTGGCGGATGGCCTCGATGGGCGAAACCCGGGAGGCGCGCCGGGCGGGGATCCAGGCGGAGAGCAGGATCGTTGCCGCGGAGAACAGTACGGTCGCGCCGATGACCAGCGGCGAGACCACCAACTGCAGCCCCTGATCCGCGTCAAGGATCAACTGGGAGACGATCCCCCGGGTGAGCACCGCCAGGACCTCCACCCCGGCGATGGCGCCCAGGATGCCCAGCGGGATGGCGATCACCGCGATGACCCCGGCTTCGGTCAGCACGATGCGGCGGATCTGCGCCGAGGTGGCGCCCACGCTGGCAAACATGCCGAACTGCTTCTTGCGCTCGCCGATCGAGATGGCGAAAGCGTTGTAGATCAGCAATACCGAGCCGGACACGATCAGGGCGATAACGACGGCGATGGTCGCAAGGAAGAAACCCACGTAGTTGGTACGGGCGCTGAGGCCCATCCAGCCAAGCAGGTTCTCATTGTAGGCGATGCTTTCGGCTCCAGCGCTCTTCGCCATCTCCGGCGCGAGGGTGTATATGCTGCGGGGATCGCGGGCCAGGATCGCGATGTCCACTTTGTCTGCGGCTGCCAATTGCGCCGGGTCGAGGTACGTCAAGGCCGGGAAGGCTGCGGGCATGCTGGTCTCATCGACCAGCGTTTTCGCCACGCCAACCACCGTATAGGTTTGGGAACCGGACGGGGTAAAGGTTTCCCCATCTTGCAGAGCGACATATTCTTCTCCTCCCCATGCCTTGACGAGCTCATCGTAGTTGGGGAATGTCCGCTGGCCAAAGGTTAACTTCAGTGTACTGCCGGGTTCCAGACCCAGGCCAGAGTCAAAGGCCATCGCCCGCGAAATCAAGAGCTCATTCGTGTTATGAGGAAAGCGTCCGGAGATCAGCTGGATTGGGTGGTTTTGGAATGAAAGCGCGTCATAGGCGGTGATGTCCAGGTAGGGTCTGGTTGTGTTGTGGCTGCCGTAAGTGGCGTTCCCGAGCGGCTGGCTGAGCATCGCCGTCTGGACAGCACTGTTTTCGATGATATATTTCGCGTTTGCGTAAGGCACGCCTAGGAACTGGGCGTGCCAATTCCCCGACATGAAGATCTCGTGGTCGATCATCACCTTCTGGAAGCTGACGCCCAGCAGGAACACCCCGCAGATCAGGGCGGAGGACAGGATCACCCCCAGGATGGTCACTGCAGTACGCTTCTTGTTCAGCCGCAGGTACTTCAGGGTATACGTTGTCAGGATGTTCATGCCCGCACCGTCTCGTCGCGCACGATGCGGCCGTCGCCGAAGGTAATGATGCGGCCGGCCTGCAGGGCGATGTCGTGGTCGTGGGTCACCACGATCAGCGTCTGGTGGTAGCGCTGGTTGGAGAGCTTGAGCAGCGACATGATCTCCTTGGCGTTGCTGCTATCCAGGTTGCCGGTCGGCTCGTCGGCCAGCACCAGCGCGGGGTTATTGATCAGCGCACGGCCGATGGAGACGCGCTGCTGCTGCCCGCCGGAAAGCTGGTTGGGCAGGTGCCTGACCCGGTCGGCGAGCCCCAGCGTGGCGACGATCTCCTTCAGGCGCGCCTCGTCCAGGCTGCGCTCATCCAGGAGCAGCGGCAGGGTGATGTTCTCTTCGACGTTGAGGATGGGGATCAGGTTGTAGAACTGGTAGATGAGACCGATCTGCCGGCGGCGGAAGATAGCCAGTTTCGTCTGGTCGAGGGCGCAGATGTCCGTGCCATCCACCAGTACCTGACCGGAGCTGGGTATATCCACCCCGCCCAGGATGTGCAGCAGCGTCGATTTGCCCGAGCCGGAAGGCCCAACGATGGCGACGAACTCACCTTTTTCCACGCTGAAGCTGATGTCATCCAGGGCCTTGATCTGCGTATCGCCTTTTCCGTATACCTTCGAAAGGTTGTTCAACTTGAGAATTTCCACAATGTACCTCCAAGATTTTTATAGTACCGATATTCACAGCATACAGATGGCGAGTGACCCTGCGGTGACTGCAATTGTGACAATTTATTCACATAGCGAAATATTAATCATAGGGGCGGGTTTCAAGCAGTCTGGATGGCCTTCAGGTTTCTTGGAAACCCGCCACCCGCTCTCCCAAAGGGACGCCTTCGGTGTGCGCCCCTTTGGGGTGCATATAATCGCCAGTCTGACTTGTTTCCCTGACAGTTACTTTGCGGTCAAATAATCGATCGCAACCTACACTACCCCACGGAATACGCGGATGTCGAAGGTCGTCCCCACGCCGCGCTGGCTGCGGACGGAGATATCCCCGCCCTGGGCGGTGAAGATGGCTTTGGCCAGCGCCAACCCGATGCCGACGCTGTTCTCGCCGGCGTTCGCGCCGCGGTAGAAGCGGTTGAAGATGTTGGGCAAGTCCTGGCTCGGCGATCCCCTCGCCATCGTCGCTGACGGTGATCTCGGCGTACAGGGCGTTGGCGCCATAAGTGATCTCGATCTTCCCACCCTCAGGGGTGTGCTCCACACAGTTCTTGACCACGTTTGTCAAGCGCCTCCGCGCTCCAGTTGAGGTCGCCGGTAAAGCTCGCGCCTTCATCCCCGTGGACCTCGAGGCGCTGTCTTTTGATCTCGAGCGGGATCTGCAGCGGTTCCAGCGCCCTTTCGACCAGCCGGCGCACGTCCACCGGCTCGCTCTTGAAAGCAGCGGTGCCGGCATCCAGGCGGGCCAGCTTGAGCAGCGCCGCCACCAGCCACTGGATGCGCCC